>JBLIRK010000025.1:0-46879 GCA_048569615.1 Thermoplasmatota archaeon
CAGCCCTCCGGACGGGAGAAGCTCAAGGCCGGTCCAAGGAATTCCGCGGTTCCTCCCACGTAGCCCATGATCAACCTGTCGGCGATGCCCCCGGGAGAGCAGGTCCTGTTATCGCCTAGCACAGGCAGGACATTGTTCTTGAGCCCGTTCCTGACCGTGTTATTCACAAGATAGCCGTATGATACTGGGTTCTTCTCGATGGAGATGACGATCTTCGGAGAGCAACGGGCTGCCAGGGGCAGCGAGAAATAACCTATCCCCGCGAACATGTCCAACACGATCTCATCCTCCCCGGGGAGCCGGGACCCTTCCATTTCGAATCGGGGGGCCCTTGGCCCGGAGAGGACCCTTTCCGGAAGCCCGAGCCGCTCGTCAACGTTCCCGGAGGAGAACATCACCTTCCTTGGATCGAGAAGGTATTCTATCGCACCCTCCCGGTGGACAACCTCCCATAGATGGTCCTTCGGGGCCGTTATCACTTCGAAATCAGGCTCCCTGAGCTCGCCCCTTATCCCGCCCCTGTCCAAAAGCGAGTATCTGCATCCTAGCACTCTCTGATAAGCCCGGGCGATTATCTCCGATCGGTCCCTCAGTTGATCCGGAAGTTTCATTATTAGACAGTCACCGATCCTTTCCCACCTGTCCGGAAGCAGAGAAAGATCGCCTGCCGCCAGCTCTTCCGAGAGCAGCTCCTTTGCGGAGTCGTAGGGATTTTTCAGGGGGGTCCTGGGAGGGGTTATCGAGATATCCGCAGAGACCTCTGCCAGGCTTCCGAAAAGCTCCCTGATGCGGTCCAGACCAAATCCATCGGGAAGGAGGATCGGGAAGTGGACGGAGCCGTTTTTATGGATCGATCTCCCCGGATCGAAAAGATCGTTCTCCAGAACAATGGACCTAACGAGCTCCGCGTTCTCCCTTGATGATATTAGGGTGAGCCTCTTCCTTTCCACCAGCTTGCTCATCCACCTTCAATCGTCTTTACATTTAATAATGTGACAGGAACCCTTTAGTACTGAGGTAAAAGTTCATTCAATATGAATAGTCCGCTTCTTTCCAGAACAGCTGGGGCAGTTCTCTTGATAATCGTTGTTCTTGGTTCCCTTTCCCCCATGCTTATTGTAAGCCCTGCGGAGGGTGCTCCGCCTGGGGCGCAGGAAAGGATCTGGATCGCGGCCAGGGCCGAATTCGATGACCTGCTCAACTACAGGATCAACGTAACCATGCAGATCTTCACGGTCAACCTCAACGGTACAATGAAGAACGCCACTGATCTAAGGTCGATGTACCAGACCGACAAGGAGCAGATACTGTCCAGCTTGGATGGAGAGCTTAGGGGAAGGACCCTGGATCTAATAACCAATTCCATGGGAGGAGATGCGATCTCGATAGCATCGAGTTCCTTTGATCACAGCACGTTCTCGATATCCGCGGACGAAGGCGATCCCGTCGTCCAGTATTCGGAGCTAACGGGAAAGATGGACCTTTCGCAGATCATGGACGAGGAAACCATTTCCTCGATATCCCAGGAGAGGTATGCTTACGTTGCCTCCGGCCTCCTCATCGGAGGTTTCCATTTTTCGAGAACACTGACGCTCAGAGCCGACCCCGGACAGAGGGTCAGGTATGTCTTCCCCACGGCCATCGATGCAGTCGGGGACGGGGCGGTTTCGCTTGTGCTTCACAGCAGCGGATTCGATGATAAGGGGGGATATTATGAAGTTGTCGTTGACTCGGAACTTGGCGAGTTCTCCCGGACCTTCCCGTTCAGGGTCCTCTGTGAAGAAGCATCAATTCCCAGCGAGGAAAGTGTCGAGGGAGGATTCACCCTTGATTGGTATCAGCTCGATAAAGTGGACCTGACAGGAAACGTCCATGTGGAATCGGTCCAGCTCTCGGATGTTGACAGGCTCCAGGGGCTCCCCGGGTCCATGACCCCGCCGAACTTCGTCGGTTCGGGCTTCATGGGATGGGCAATTGCAGAGGGGCTTTTGGATGAGGATGATATCCTGGAGATCGAGGAGATGATCGCTGGGGAGGTGGAAGAGAGTATTTCGCCCTCCCTCGAGGACCAGGAGATGTCGGTCACAGCCGATTTGGATCGAACAGCAGTCCCGGACAAGCCGGGGTCAGGGGATCGGCTGCTTGAAGATCTAAGTACGGAAGCAGGCCTCGATTTCGATGTCTCGATATCCCAGCCTGTATTGATGGATGTCCTCGATGGATACGAGCTCCTTGATGTCATCGACCTGCTGCATGGCGGATTCCAGATCTGGAGGGAGCTCGAGCCCGTTACCGATGACAGATTTGATGTTGTTATCACCCTTCCAGAGGACCTCGTGTTCGACGGAGAAGAGGCGGTCTCGGTGGATTCCGGGAGGAGAACCTACCAGTATCCATCGGGATTGATGCTGATTAGCTCGGCAATTGCACCTGGATATTCGGAAGAGAGCGTCCTCATACGTTCAAGGATAGACATCAGCGATGTAAGGTCCCACTACTTCTCCGATATGGAGATCTCCCTGGATTCGGAAACGGCCTTGGATATCCATGTCTTGAAATACGATCCGGAAGAGTTCACCTTCGAGACCGAACTGGATTATTCCATCGATTTTCTCAACTCCGACGTGATAAGGCTCCTTGTGAAGATGGGGATCGCCGACATCTCGGATATCGAGGGCGAGATAGAGGAGGAGATCAGGGATCTTCTGTCCGATCTGGTAAGAGAAGAGGACCTCGACATCTCCGTGGAACTCGACCAGGAGACGCTTTCGTACGAAAGGGACGATGCGATGGATGATTCCACCCCCATACTCGTGAGCGTTGCTGCCAGTGGTACGGCTCAAGGATTGGACGGCTCTATGACCTCATCGACCATGGCCGGAAACAGGTTCATACCCCACCACATGGACCCTCTGATAAAGGTCAGGACGGTCCAGAAGACCGTGGACCTCAGCAGTGTGGGCGATTGGGACATGGATATAGAAGTAAGGTTTCCCTCGGGGGTGGGGATCGAAGCCTGGATGGGAAACGACAGCAACGACAGGGCAGGCAAGCTTGAAGTTGTGATAGAGGATTCATATCCCGTACTCCGGATAGACAGCGGCACTGCGGAAGGAGACCGTGTGCTCCTCATGATCGAGATCGGCCCCTACTTCGGTTTCAACAATGTCACCGTTTGTTTCGTTTCCGGATGGTCTTTTCTTGGGCTTGCGGTTCTCCTCGTAGCTTTCATAATCATAAGGGGCATGGTCAGAAGGAGAAAGAGGCAGAGGGAGGAGGAGGATAGCTCCGAGGAAGGGGAGGAGGGAGAGGAGGATGATGCGGACCAGGACAGCGCAGGGGAGCTGAAATGGTAGCACCTGAGCCCGATCCGTCAATAGCACATCATTCTGGCCTGTTCGGGGAGCAAGAAACGTTTAAATAAATGAGCATGTATCAGCCCTTCCACATCCCCTACTAGTAGGGGTGTCCCCATCTTTAATCCACTGGAGGACGAAGATGACCACTGCATATGATGTGCCCGCTGACAGGCTGATAAGGAAGACCGCAGAGAAGCTCAAGTCCATGGAGGAGTGCAAACCTCCGGAATGGGCCCAGTTCGCAAAGACCGCTGTCCACAAGGAAAGGGCTCCAATGGAGGGCGACTGGTGGTACACCAGGGAGGCCGCGATCCTAAGGAAGGTCTATACCAGGGGACCCATTGGCACCATGCACCTCAGAGCGCTCTTCTGCGGACCCAAGGATAGGGGCTCCAAACCCAACCGTGTGGCCTACGGTTCGGGCTCCATTGTCAGAAATGCCCTGAAGCAGCTCGAATCGGCCGAACTCGTCCAGACCACCAAGGGAAAGGGCAGGGAGATCACACCCAAGGGTCGAAGCCTGCTCGATAACATCGCCCGCGAGGTCCTCCAGGATATGATCAAGGACATGCCCGAACTGGGGAAATACTGATAGGACTTAAGGTGCAGCTCCATGACCGATGAGGACCCCGAACTGGAAGCCCTGAGGCAGAGACGCCTCGCCCAGCTCCAGATGCAGGGTCAGAAGGAGCAAGCCGTCCAGGCGGAAAGGGAGAAGGTGGAGGCTCAGAAGCAGGCGGTCCTGAGGATGGTGCTCACTCCGGAGGCCAAGGAGAGGCTAGGAAGGCTTAAACTCGCCTACCCCGAGATGGCGGAATCCATCGAATCCCAGCTGATAATGCTCTACCAGTCCGGAAGGATATCGGAGCAAATAGATGACCAGACGTTCAAAAGGCTGTTAAGCCAGATACAACCCAAGAAAAGGGAGATCAACATCACAAGGAAGTAGGACCATGTCCAGCCGCAAACCTTTTGGAAAGAAAAAGAGGCTGATAAAAGCCACGAACATGAACCGCCGGGTACCGGCATGGGTGATGCAGAGGACCGCTCGAAGGTTCACAACGCACCCGAAACGCCACACCTGGAGAAGGAGCAAGCTTAAGAAGTAGATGGGAGGGACTGTAAATGGCAGAGGACATGGAAGAAAGGATCATGACGGTGCCGCTTCGGAAACTGGCGGATGCGCCGAGAACAAAAAGGGCTCCACTCGCCATCAAACTGGTGAGGGCACACGTGGCAAGGCACATGAAGGTAGAGACCGACAATGTATGGCTGGATACCCCCATCAACGAGACGATCTGGAAGAGGGGAATCCAGAATCCTCCCAACAAGCTCAAGGTAAAGGCTACGAAGTTCAAGGACCAGGACCTCGTCGAGGTCACCCTCCCAGAGGAGTAGGACCCGGGGTTGCCCCTGATGGCCATAAGAACCTGCAATCTCAACGGGAACCCATTCATAGGGGTCTTCTGCAGGCTCATGGGGAATATCGTGATCTGCCCCATCGAGACAGGCGATGAGATCATAGAGCTTATCCGTGAGGTGCTGGGGGCTGAAGTGCACAGGACCTCTGCGGGCAGTACCAACCTCCACGGATCCCTGGTGGCGGCGAACTCCAAGGGACTGATAGCCCCATTCTTCTACAGCGAGGAAGAGCTTGCAAAGCCGCCCGTTGACGGCAGGGATGGGAATTTCCTGGAGGGTGTGAGGATCGTGATATCCGACGATCCCCTCACAGCCTGGGGGAACAATGTTCTTCTTTCTGAAACCAAGGCCCTGATCAATCCGGATATTCCAAAGGGCTCCATCAAAGTCCTGGAGGATACCTTTGACGTCGAGGTGGTCAGGGGAGCCATTTCAGGCATCAAGACGGTCGGATCGATCGCGGTACTCAACAGCAAGGGAATGGTCGTGCATCCAAAGGCCTCCCCCGACGACATGCAGCTCCTCGAGGAAGTCTTCGGGGTCAAGCCCTACATCTCCACTGCCAATTTCGGCTCCCCCCATCTGGGAGCCTCCATGATCGCAAACGACAGGGGAGCACTGGTTGGATCGAAGAGCTCCGGGGTCGAGCTCAACCGAATAGAGAACAGCCTTGACATAATCGATTGAAGATTCGATCCTCCCTTTCCTCATGGCTTTCAGATCATTTCCCGTAGCGGCGCTGCCTGAGCTGGTAGGACCTGACGGCCTTTAGGAATTCCGTGAATGTCAAACCGGGCCAGTAGATGTCGGAGAAATAGAGCTCCGAATAGGCCAGCTGCCAGAGAAGGAAGTTGGATATCCGGACCTCCCCCGAAGTCCTCAGGACCAGGTCGGGATCCGGGAACGGCGCCGTATAGAGATAATTGGAGACCAGCTTCTCGTCGATGTCGGTCTCCTCTATCTTTCCTTCCTTGGCATCGGTGACCATCGATCTTATGGCATATATCAGCTCCTCCCTTCCGCCGTAGGCAACGGCCAGATTGAAGAAGTATTCGTTATACTGCTTCGATGTCTCCTCCGCCTCCTCGATGGCCTTCCTGAGACTAGGTGGCAGCAGCTCCCTTTGTCCGAGGACCGTGACCCGTATCTTGTTCTTGTGAACTCGATCGTCCCTTGCGATCTTGAGGAAGTTCTCCTCGAAGAGGGCCATCAGCGATTCCACCTCCTTCCTGGATCTCTTGAAGTTCTCTGTTGAGAAAGCATATACGGTGAGGACATGGATGCCAAGGTCGACGCACCATTCGAGGACATCCTCCAGCTTGTCCCTTCCCGCAAGATGGCCTTCGAGGGGCGCCTTTCCTTCCTGGGAGGCAAACCTCCTGTTCCCGTCCATTATTATCGCTACATGGTTCGGAACGGGATTAAGGAGAACTAGCTTTTTCAACCTCTCCTCCTTTACCCTAATCAGGCCCTTGGATATTGTGCTGGATATCTCGCTGATTCCCTACCCCCCAGACCTTTGACCTTCTGGACCGTTCTAATCTGTTTATCGGACATAAACCTTTTCATGGACAATGACGGCTCGACGATTTCTGGGCGTAGTTAGACTTATGCCGAATGAGAGCCTTCTGCCTTCGATGGAGCCTTGCATCTCCGGCGACAGGGTCGTGATCGAGGACAGGGCCACGGCCTCCACCCTGATCAACAAGGGCAGTTACGGTGAGCCTCAAAAGGGAGGAGGGCTTCAGCTCTCACTCGTCGAGGCGGCCTACCTTATGGAAGAGGGTAGGATAACGGTCAGAAGGAGTAAGAAGGGGCGATCCGCCTCCCTCTCGGAGCTGATAATCAGAGGTATCGACCGGGATCCGGGATTCCTGGGCAACTTGATGGTGTACCGGGACCTCAGGAATAGGGCGATGGTTGTAAAGGGGCAGGGTTACGGAACATGGACCGTCTTCCCCAGGGGAAAAAGGCCAGCTACCGGGAAGGCCGATACTTGGGTCAGGGTCTACCGCGAGCATGACATGGTTACGGCAAGGGAGCTCTGGCTGGAGGCAAGGAGCAGGCAGAACATGAGGTTGAAGTCCCTGGCTTCCGTGGTCGATAGCGACTGGGACGTGACACATTACCTCGTTTCACCGGCCCTGGAGGAGGCGGAAAGATCGGAAATGGCTCCGGTCCGGAGGGAAGAGCTATCCGTTGCAAGGATGCCCGTTGAAGGAGGAGGGGCTTTCATAAGCGGCGAAAATGCCATCGGGATCGGAGAGAAGTACAGCCTGGGAACAAAACTGAGCGGATCCCTTCTACTCTCTCCCGAGGAAGACCGGATGCTCTTCGCAGGCGAGGCGGACAAGGACAGGGCTTTCGTCTTCGAGGACCTCAGGGCAAGAGGCTGCCTCGTGAAGACAGGATTCAAATACGGATCCCATTTCAGGGTCTATCCCGGCATGTCGATAGACGAACACTCCCTGTTCCTCGTACACTGCATAACGGGCGATGAGCCGATGACCTGGGAGGAGCTTTCGAGACCCATAAGGCTGAGTCATTCCGTGAGAAAGAGGTTCCTGTTCGCCATGCCGGCAAAAGGTATAGGGGCTCCCCACCACGAGGGAGACGGCCCGCTTTACCTTGAACTGAAATGGACCAGACCCTGAGTGGATATCAGCTCTTGACGAACTTCACGTAATCCAGTTCATCCTTTCCCCGGAATCGTGAGATCATATCCTTTATCCTCCCGGCCTCACCGTTGACGATGAATACCTCCAGGCATCTCTCGTTCTTGAGGTGGGAATGTATCTGGGTTGTGATAAGCTCCTGATACACATGCCTTATATCATCCAGGTCGGGGGACGAATGTGATTCGTGAACGACTATCAGAACACCCTCGATATGCCCGGATAATCCTTCCCTGTCCCTGACCTCATCCTCGGCAGTCCTGAGGCATGCTCTGACCGCTTCGCTCCTACCTGACAGGCCGTAGATCTCCTGCATCCGATCTATGACGTCCAGGTTCTTCTCCGTAACGGATACGGATATCACGGGCATTTCAATGACCGGTATGAACAGAGGTTTTCAGGTTAATAAAATCTACCTCATTATAAATCAATATTTATTAAAATACAATCCATTCAACCATCAATTATTAATAATTATTTATCAATATGTTATTAAATCATACCGGGTGAAAAGTTTGGCAGCAAGAGAGATCTCCTTTGCCGTTTCGGTTATCATCATATCATCCGCCTTTCTGATGGCCGCAGGTTGTCTGGGGGGGGACGACGGAGCTTTCGATCTGGTCGTGGTCTCCGTCCTTCCCCAGAAAGAGATGGTCGAAAGCATTTCCGGCAGCGGTATAAGGGTGGAGGTCATGGTACCCGAAGGACAGAGCCCCCACGGCTATTCCCCCACCCCTGGCCAGCTGCTTGACATAACCAAGGCGGACCTCTATTTCAAGGTAGGGTCCGGGGTCGAGTTCGAGTTGAACCATATCGGTACATTGACCGAAACAAATCCGGACATGGTTGTCATAGACACATCGAAGGGGATCGATGTAAAGTCCTTCGACGAGCATCTCGGGGCCGATGACCATTCCGTCGAAGAGGGAGAGATAACCTCGGAAAACGGGGACGATCACGACCATGAAGGCACCGATCCGCACATCTGGCTCTCGCCGTCAAATATGAAAATAATGGCCGGAAACGTGCGCAGTGCCCTGATCGAGCACGATCCCGAAAACGGGGACCTGTACGATTCAAACTACGAAGCGTATATCGGGAGGCTTGAAGAAGCCATAGGGGCCATGAAGGAAAAGCTGGATCCCCATGCAGGAGAGGAGTTCCTGGTTTACCATCCTGCCTGGGGGTATTTCGGAGACGAATTCGGCCTCATCCAATTATCTATCGAGGAGGAGGGAAAGAAACCAGGCCCCCAGGGCATAGCCGCGATAATAGATCAAGCGAGGGAGCACAACATAACGGTGGTCTTCGTCTCGCCGCAATTCGACACCTCCGGCGCCCGGCAGATCGCAGACGAGATCGGCGGCGAAGTGGTGATGGTGGATTCCCTGGCAGAGGATTACATCGACAACATCCTTGAAGTCGCGGATAAGATGGACAGAGGGCTATCATGACGAGCAAGGCAATCGAGATCAGGGGACTGACCGCCGGATACGACGGGGAGGCCATTTTAAAGGATGTGGACCTTGAGATCGACCACGGCGAATTCTTCGGATTGATAGGTCCCAACGGAGGGGGCAAATCCACACTCCTCAAAGTAATCCTGGGTCTAATAAAACCCATGCAGGGCAGGGTCAGGATATACGGCGAGCCTCCTGAAAAAGGCAGAAGGCATGTCGGCTATGTGCCGCAATATACCACATTTGACAAGGATTTCCCCATCACGGTAATGAACGTTGCCATGATGGGAAGGAGGAGGAACAAGGGCCTGCGGCCATTCTATTCCCCGAAGGACAAGGAAGCAGCCATAAAGGCCCTGGAGGAGGTGGGCATGTGGGAATTCCGCAGGAAGCAGATAAACGAGCTCTCCGGTGGTCAGAAGCAGAGGGTCTACATCGCCAGGGCCCTTGCGATGGACCCCAGGGTCCTCCTTCTCGACGAACCGACCGCTTCGATCGACGCAAAGATG
The DNA here is from genome assembly GCA_048569615.1 of Thermoplasmatota archaeon. Lineage (GTDB taxonomy): Archaea > Thermoplasmatota > Penumbrarchaeia > Penumbrarchaeales > Penumbrarchaeaceae > JAYEPK01. Next base: position 9,426 of record JBLIRK010000025.1, read on the forward strand.
GAGGAGTCTATATACAAACTGCTCCGGGAGATAAACAGGGACAGGACCATCGTCCTTGTGACCCACGATATTGGGGTGATATCCTCGCATGTGGATACCGTAGCATGCATGAACAGGCACATCTTCGTGAGCGACGGCCCCGAACTGACGGCCGAGATGCTGGAGGAGAGCTATCAGTGTCCGGTGGACCTGATTGCCCATGGAATACCCCACAGGGTCCTGGCCGAGCATGACAAGGAGAACTAAGGTGAAATTCTTGTTCGAGTTCATCGAATACCTGGATCTGCGCTTTGTCCAGATGATGTTCATCGCGGGATTCCTGGCATCCCTGGCATGCGGCGTTATCGGAACCATTGTGGTCGTGAGGAGGAACGTGTTCATCGCAGGAGGGATCGCCCATACTACATTCGGCGGCATCGGCATAGGCTATTACATCCAGGACCTCGGGCTGAAATGGTTCGATCCCATGTTCGGAGCGGTCCTGGTGGCCGTGGGAGCAGCGGTGTTCCTGGGATTGGAGCCGGTCAAGAGGAGGTTCAGGGAGGACTCGACCATCGGCGTGCTGTGGGTAATAGGGATGGCTGTCGGTATCCTCTTCATGAACATGGTCAACTGGAACGAGGTCACGTATGTATCACCGGAATCCATCCTCTTCGGCGACATCCTTCTAATAGGCAATAACGACCTATACATCATGGGTGCGCTTCTGGTCCTGATATTCGGTTTCGTTCTCTTCTTCTTCAAGGACCTGGAGGCAATGGCCTTCGATGAGGAGTTCGCCAGGATTACCGGTATCAAGGTATCCAGAATGAACATGGCTCTGCTTGTCCTGATAGCACTTACGGTCACGATATTGATAAAGGTAGTAGGGGTCGTTCTGATACTGGCCATGCTGACCATACCGGCGGCCGTATCCAATCTATTCACAAAAAAGCTGTCGTCAATGATGATCACCGCAACACTGTCAGGTTTGGCCATGACCTTCATAGGGATCATACTTTCACTGGAATTCGATACTCCCACCGGTGCCACGATAGTCATCATAATGGGGGTGGTCTTCCTGCTTTCCCTTCTGGGAAAAGCAATTTATATCAAAGCCCGTTCCATCACACGGCGAATCTGAATCGAGCGTCGGAGGGATGCAAAGTGTACGAGCTCACCACAGTGGAAGGATATGACAAAGGAGACATCAAGCTCTATGCGATAAGCACATGCGTCTGGTGCAAGAGAACAAAGAAGCTCCTGACCGATCTTGGAGTGAAGTACCGATATATCTTCGTGGACCTCCTTGACAGGGAGACCAGGAACGAGGTGGAGGAAGAGGTCACCAAATGGAATCCCAGATGCTCGTTCCCAACCATGGTAATAAACGACAACAGGTCTATCGTAGGTTTCCAGGAAGATGAGATCCGGGAGGCCTTGGGCAATGCCTGAAGAGGCATTTGAGCCTTCTCCGGAAGAGATCGACAGGATATTCAGGAAGCTGGACAAGAACGCGGAGGATGGAGGATACCACCTCAACCCGGATGAGGAGTTCACGAAGGACCTCGTCTGGGGTCTTATGATGAACGAGAGGCGCTACGGCTACAGGGCCTGCCCGTGCCGGCTGGCGGACGGCGATATCGAAAAGGACAGGGACATCATCTGTCCCTGCGATTACAGGGATCCCGACCTCAACGAGTTCGGCGCCTGCTACTGCGCCCTTTACGTAAATGACGAGATCAGGTCGGGGGTAAAGAAGCCAAAGCCCATCCCCGAGAGAAGGCCTTCAGAGGAGGAGAGGGAAAGGCTGAGGAAGGAGAAGGAAGAGAGGAATAAGGAGATCGCTTCCCAGGGAGGTGTATCATCGAAGTTCCCGCTTCCCGTCTGGAGATGCTCGGTCTGCGGTTATCTCTGTGCAAGGGAAGAGCCGCCCCTGATCTGTCCGGTGTGCAAGGCCAAGAAGGACAGGTTCGAGAGATTCGCCTGAACCAGGGCATTATGGATCCATTTCTCTTAACGGTCCACAGCCAGGTTTGAAGTGAAAAAATAAAAAAAAAAGGGGAAGCAGGAAACTTGCTTCCCCGTTATCCGTCGCATCCTTAAGGTTCTTCAGGCGTTCCTCTTCTCCCACCATCTCTGGATGGGCTCGTAGCCCCATTCCTGCCTTGTGAACTTCATGTAGGCCACGTACCCTGCGATGATTACGAGGATCACGACTATGATCATCCATGGCTGGATGAAGGGTTCGGATGCCTCAACCTTCACGGTGGTCTCGAAGAAGTTGTTCTCCTCGTTCATCTCCGGTATGGTTCCGTTGCTGTCTTCCTTGCTGAAGTCAAGGTATACCTCGAACTGTCTCTCACCGGATTTAAGTTTGTAGGAGAAGTTTAGATAGCTGACCTCACCGGATTTCAGAATACCTGAGATCTCTTCCTCCTTGACCTTCTTGCCGTTGTCGGTCATTCTGATAATCCATGTCCCGTTGATGTCCACTGTGCCCTCGTTGGCATAAGCGATGGATATCTTGGTCCTCTCTCCCTCGTTCATGTGGTTCTCATCGGGATCCCTGAAGGTGACTCCTCTTATCTGGAGGTCTGGACCGCTGACGAACTGGATCTTCTCGACCCATCCCTTCAGACCGCTCTTGTCCTCCACTGTGAGGTTGATGATGAAAGAACCCGGCTTGTCAAAGGTGTACTCGATTATCTTCTCGGTCCCTATGGGCGGGTGGTCCTCATCACCCTGAACGGTCCAGTTCTCCTTATCCTTCCTGATATACCAGGTCCATGCAACGATGTCATCCTCGAGGTTGCCGGTGGTGCGGGGATCGTAGGACTGGGAGGCGTTGAGCTCCACCTCGTCTCCCTGGTCAACATCGGGCAGCGGTTTGATGACTGCCATGGGCTTTGTCGTGTCATGGACTATTATGGTCTTGTTCTGGACCAGAAGCTCGTTCTCCACGGTATCCACGATCTTGAGCTGGATATTGTAGAAACCGGGATCGGCAAATCTCTTTGTCACAACCTCGCCATTGAGGGATCCCGAGTCGTCGTCGAAGGTCCAAACGTAGTCGCCTATGACACCGTGCTCACCGTCGCCTGCAGTAGAGGCGTTAAGATAGAACTCCACATCCTCATCTATCGAAAAGTTACCGGTCCCAGGATCGTAGGTGACGTTCTCCAGGTTCGACTTGATCTTCATCGTGTAATCATCGATGGTGGGTTTGGTGCTGTCGGGTATTAGAACGATCCAATCCGCGTCGGAAAGGTCCCCTGCGGAATCCTTTACCTTGAGGGTTACATTGTGGTAGCCGTCCTGGGTGAACTGGATGGTTATCATCTCCATCTCCTTGATGTTCAGGGCCCCAAGGGCGACAAGCTTCTCCTGGTCATCGTCCCAGACCTTGACGGACCCCGGAAGGTTCCACTGGTACTCGACGATCTCTCCGACGAGGTCCTCCGAGTCCTTGGCGGACAGGGTGACGTTGGTATCGAGCTTTACGATGTACTCCTTGTCATCCTTCTCGTAGAAATCGTAGTAATTCGTGAACTTCAAGGCGGATGTTGGCTTGGCCTTCACCTTGGCGTTGAACTCCAGGGGCTCGTAGACCTTTAGAATGGAGGGGTTGCCGTCCATGTGCTCGGCCACGTCGTCATCGAAGTCGCCAAGTATCTCGTAGTTATCCGGAAGCTTGACCACTATTGTCTCATCCTCCATGAGGGTGAATATCTCCACCCTTATGTTCTCATCCTCCTCGATCTCCATCTCGGAAGTGTAGGGCTGTGTCATGGTTATGGTCGGATTGACGTCCATGGCCAGAACATCACCGGAAAGTCCCATGATCTCGACATCATAGTTGTCGAGGTCGGCGGTGAAATGCTCGCCGTTGACCTGGAAGAGATTGTCGGAGGTCATGTAGGCGGGGCCGAAGGACTCGAGGAGGTCCCTGGTATCGTTGGCCTCCTGGGTCTCTGCTTTTAGCCAGTCATTGGAATAGAAAGGCCCCGATATCTGCATCCTGGGGGTACCGAAGGTGTTTTCCGTTCCCCAGAAGACCGAGTTTGCATCCATTGTCCATACCGTGGTGACCACCGGATTCGCAACATCGATGTTCAGCTCGATCGTTGTCAACATGGAGGCTTTGGTCCCTATCTTGTGCATCTCGAAGGTCTCCTCGTCGTTGTCCGGGGTGTAGAAGGTCTCCGACGTCAGGTCGATATCGGGGAGCCAAAGGGGCTCGTATCCGTCTGCTTCGACAAGAACATGGAAATTCCCCATGTAGAGCGGGAGCGAGAGAGCTCCCTCGAAACCCTCCTCGAGGGGGACCATATGGCCGAAATCGACATCCCAGACATGGACATCGAGGTTTGCCACGTTCCTGGTCCCGTTCTTCACGAAGCCTATGACCTTGTATGAGTTCACCCTGGAAGAGGGCCTCTCGAGGCTGACGTTCCATTCCTGACTTGTGTTCCAGGAGCCGCTGGTGGAGAAGGTCTTCATACCCTCGTAGAAAATGAGAATATGGAGGGTTGTCTCCTCCGGGGCCTTGATCTTTGCGTAACCTGTCTGGTTGGTCGCGGCCATCAGGTGTGCGCTCCCGCCGGCAAAGACGTGGATCTTTGCGTTCTCCAGCTCCTCGCCGTCGCTGGCGGCATCCACGTTGAACTCGAGTGTGATATCCTCGGGTATGTACTTCAGCCTGATTATCTGGACCGTATCGTCGTCCTCGGAGGTGATCCCCGGGACCACGAGCGGTTCCTCCTGCATGCCGTAGCCTTCCGCTGAGGCGAAAACATGATAGGAGCCCGCAGGAACATCGGCCTCATACCTGGAATCCTTGCTGTCCCAGAAGAGATCGTACATATCCCCCGTATGGACGTTCACGCAGTAAACATCTGCAAATTCGATGTTCTCAAGGAAATCCTTCTCGATCACCCTAACCTTCAGGTTAGCCATTCCCTCTGCCGAAGCGCCCGCGGGTAGGAATAGAATGCCCGCGAGGGCCAAGGAGAGCACCAAAAAGATGCCCATGGTTTTGCTTCGCGCCGTTCTTGACATCAGATGTCCTCCGAATTCACGTCCATTTTATACCAGGCACTACCCCTGGCTTACGCCACAATAGGCTTTTCTTATTTAGCTTTATTCGTGGTCCATACCACTGCTTCCCGTCGGAAAGGGACTCCCATCAGGATGCTGACCCTCTAATAATTCTTCTTATTTAAAATAAACTATACTTATACTAGATGGAGCCGGCTGATCCTTCATTACATTCACAACAACGGATGATGACGATGTGGAGTGGTGAAAGTGTCAGGCGGTCTGCGGATCCTTCTTGCCCAGGGATAGGTCGGCATCCTTTATAATGTTGGAGAGCCGGGTGAAGAGCGAATCCTTCTTTATATCGGCAACAAGGGCATACTTCAGGACGTCCTTGATGTTGGCAACGGGTATGACCTCTATCTTGCCCTCGTACTTGTCCTCCAGTATGACGTCCTTGCTGTTCGCCTTCGGGATGAGGACCTTCTTCATCCCCAGTTTGGCAGCGGCCTCTATCTTGGCGCTGACCCCGCCTACCGGCAGTACATCCCCCCGGACCGAAAGGGACCCCGTCATTGCAAGGGATTGATCGACCGGTACGCTCTCGAGGGCGGAGATCACCGCAGTGGCGATCGTTATGGAAGCCGAATCCCCCTCGTTGCCGTAGGAGTTCAGGAACTGGATGTGGAGGTCGTATGTGGTGACATCCTTCCCGGTTATCTTCTTGATCAGGGCTGAAACGTTCTGGACCGATTCCCTGGCGATCTCCCCCAGCTTCCCCGTGGCGATTATCCTGCCCTCCTCCTTTGACAGGGCGGGTGTCACCTCCGCTGCAACTTGCAGGACAAGACCGGACATCTCCGACATGCTCTCGTCGCCCTGCATTACCGCCAATCCGTTCACGACCCCGATCTTGGACCCGCTGGGAATGATATTGATGTACTCCTTGCGCTTCTTGATATCGTGATCGACCACCTGCTGCTCAAGTGACCTTGCCAGGTACTTGCCTCTGATGACATCGTCCTTGGTGGCGAACTTATGACCCTTCTCCCTAGCAAGGTCGCCACCCGCCCTTACCAGACCTCCGAGCTCCCTGAAGCGGAGGGTGAGCTGGCCCCTGACGCCGCTGCGCCTTTGGGCTTCCCTGATCACTTCCGCGATGGCGCCGGCGTCGAAGTGGGGTATCTTGCCGTCCTTCTTCACTTCCTGGGCGATGAACCTGACTATCCTCATCCTGTTCTTCTCTGTATCCTTCATGGTGTTGTTGACGAAGACCTCGTAACCGTAGCCCCTTATCCTTGACCTGAGGGCTGGGTGCATCCCACCGTAGCGCTCGCCGTCAGGACCTATCCGCCCATAAACAGAGTCGAGGTTCCCCGCTGCGACGAGGACGAAATCGCAGGGAACCGGCTCGGTCTTCACCATTGCACCGGCGGACCGCTCCGATTGTCCATAGATCGAGAACTTCTTCTCCTGCATGGCGGTAAGTAGGGACTGCTGGGATTCGGGTCTGAGGAGGTTGATCTCGTCCACGAAGAGAACTCCCTTGTGGGCTTTATGGATGGCTCCCACCTCGACCCTCTCGTGGGGCGGTGTCTCCAGTCCGCCGGACTGGAATGGATCGTGCTTGACGTCCCCCAGCAGGGCTCCCGAATGGGCTCCTGTGGCATCTATGAACGGGGGCTTGGATGTCTTGTCGCTGCCGGTGAGCAGTTTTGGTATGAGCTCGTCATCCTTCCTGGACATCGAGATGAATCTCGAAAAGAAATAGATCCCTACGGCTATCATTATGCCTATCAGAAGGACCCATATGTCCCTTTCGATGAGAAAGACAACGAAGGTTATCATGAGTATGACGCCGATTATGAGGAATTTCCAGGAGTTCTTCTTCTCCTTCCTCACCTGGGCCTGGGCCTTCTGGGCCTTCACGATCTCCTTGCCCTTGCCGCTGGGGACCGTTCTTATCCTTGGCTCGTTTGGGTCCTCGGGGTTCGGATAGACGAGGATGTCCTCCATCTCCTCCGGCGGAAGGTACTCCGTCATGGACTGGGCTATCATGGATTTGCCCGTTCCCGGATCCCCTATGAGAAGAAGATGCCTCCTCTGCTCGGAGGCCTTCTTGGCGACCTCCACGGCTTCCTTCTGTCCGATGACCTGGTTCATCATCGACTTCGGTATCTTGATGTCCTTGGTGGAGCCGATACCCTTATTCTTGAGCCATTCCCTGAGTTCCGCCACGGAATGCCGCTTGTCCTCTTTTTCCTTCAATTCAGGTGCCTCGATATCAAGCTGTCTACTTGGATATGTAGAAGAACGGTCCAGATAAACCTTTCCCTTACCTTCGCACAAATGACATCCGATGTAAAGCTTTTTCTAGGTTCGGTTCACTGAAGGAGCATGGGCAGGGTTCCTTCCAGAAGGGCAGGCGACGGTTGGGGGAGACCACCAGCAGATCCCTTTCTGAGAAGGCTACATGATGATCCAGATAAAGCTGCCCGGCTCCAGACGCTTTTAACCGTTGGCATGATCCTTTTCTGGATCTTCCTCGCACTCGGTCTCCTTTTCGTATTCTATATGCTGATCTTCGGTTAAAACGGGGAGATCATGGTACGGGCCAATTGGATCTGGCCCGCAGGATCCCTTTCCTCGTATCTTCCGTGACCTGGATAGAGAGCGGAGATATCCCACCCGGAAGCCCTGTCTATCGAATCCTTGAGCAGAGAGAGATTCCCTCCAGGAAGGTCCCATCGGCCGACCCCACCATCGCAGAAGACCAGATCCCCGCAGAAGAGCTTCCTCCCATCTTTCTCTATGAGGCAGATGAGGCCGGGAGCATGTCCGGGCGTGGAATGGACCTCGAACTCGATCTCGCCCACTTTGAGCTCGCTTCCGATCTCCACTATATCGGATAAGGGCTCCATCTGGGCGCCGAACAGGAAACTGCCTGTAAGGTTGCCGTCCGCCTCCCTGAGAGCCCTTGCGCACTCCGGGGAAGAATAGAGTCTTGTATCCAGTTTGTCCATGAGATATCCCGCCCCCCCGCTGTGGTCGAAATGCTCGTGGGTAAGCACTATGCCGGAAAGCTCCGAACCAGCGAGGGACCTCCTGATATTATGCAAAAGGTCGTTGCTGTAAAAGCCCGAGCCAGAATCCAAAAGCAACGAGGTCTCCCCTTTCCGCAGCAGGAAGATGTTGCAGTCGAAGGGACCGGCTTCCAACAGGGTGACCTCTACCAATAATAGACCTCCGTTGCCCGAAGCATGGTTTAATAGTTCAAAAAACATTCGATGATGCATGGATACCCGGGATGAAGGTCCGTTCCAGCTGCCGCCGGAGCTGAGATCGGAGGTCTTGGAAATGATCCTCCCTTCGGAAGCCGAGAGGCTTGAGATCCAAAGGACTGCTGGGGCGCTGGTCAGGAAAACTTCAGAGATCCTTGCGGACCTGGGACTCCATGACGTGGAGCCGAGGCTGGTGGGATCGGTTGCAAAGGGAACCATGACCAATGACCCGGACCTGGACCTGTTTCTGCTGTTCCCCAGCGGGACGGACGGAACAGAACTGGAGGAGAAGGGCATAAGGGTCGGAGAGCTCCTTCTGACCGAACCCGAGAAGAGATATACACAGCATCCCTACCTGACCGGAAGGTTCGGGGGATTTTCCTGCGATGTCGTTCCCTGTATAGACATAGGGGAAGGCGGAAAGGTCGATACGGCCGTGGACAGAACTCCGCTGCACACGAAGTATATCGAGGAACACCTTCTCGAAGAACAGAAGGAGGAGGTGGTCCTCCTCAAGTCATTCCTCAAGGGAACGGGAACATACGGGGCCGAGGATACCGTCGAGGGGATCTCGGGTTACATGTCGGAACTGATGATCATGATGTTCTCGTCCTTCTCGGGCACCATCGACCATCTGGCCGGTCTCAGGTCCGGGGTGGATGTGCCTGTGGATCGGGAGCTAGTCCAGGAGGCGAGATGCGATCCTGTCGAGGTTCTGCTTCCAGGATTCAGGGACAACGATATCGATCTGGAGGAATTGAAGCATGCGTACCGGTCAAGGTTCGGGAACGATGTCTGGATCGTGGTCGATCCCGTGGATTCCGGCAGGAACGTTGCATCCCCCGTTTCGGCGGGGACGCTCTCCCATCTCATAAGTTCCTCCAGGAAGCTGAGAAGGGCTCCCCTTAGGGAGCTCTTCCATCCCTTTTCAAAAAGACCCATACCAACGGGGGAGCAAGAGAGGTTCAATGACCTCTTCAGCTCCGGAGAGCCCAGGGTGCTCGACCTGCCCGGGGGTGACCCGGGAGTCGTCATTACCCAGCTCAGGAGCACCCTCAGGAAGCTCGGCTCCCACCTCCGAAGAAAGGGCTTCGATGAAGTGAGGATCGAATTCCTCCTGATCTTCCCCCCCGGCGCCAACATAGACAGGAGCTTCCTAAAAGCACGGTACATATGGTCCGGACCGGTCGAAATTCCCGTGATCTTGTTCGTGACCTCGACAGTTCCGACGGAACTCCCTGAAAAATACATCCATTGGGGCCCTCCCCTTGGAAACCACAGAGAGGGTGATTTCCGGTTAAAATGGGGCGACATCGTCAGGGTCGATGAAGAGGAGAAAAGGCTCTTTGTCGAGCTCCGGAGGGAAATTGCACTTCCGGGGCAGCTCATAGATAAATTCTGGGAGGAGCGGATCCATGGTTCTTCCTTGGAGGGGAAGGTGCTCATGAAACCGGACGGGACAGGACGAATAAAAGGGTGGTTCGAAGCTCCGAAAGCCTCCTGATGAACCTCCTTCAACTAGGAGACCAGCATGGGACAAACTTAATTATTGAACCGCCATTAACCAATGTTCCCCGAGGCAGTTTTCGTTATTCCTGATGGGAGTTGATGTCTTTGCCGATAGATAGGATGGATTACCTCCAGGACCTTGATTCCTCCCTGCCGGAGCTCAAGTATCTGGCGCAGGAGGCCAGGAGATGGATCGTTAGGATGACCCATGAAGCAGGTTCCGGACACCCCGGGGGCTCGCTCTCATCTGTGGAGATACTCACTTCCCTTTACTTCCGTGTCATGAGGCACGATCCCGAGAATCCTCTCTGGGAGGACAGGGACAGGTTCGTCCTTTCCAAGGGACACGGAGCACCGGTCCTGTACACCATGCTTGCGATGTCCGGCTATTTCGACAAGGAGGAGCTTCTCACCCTTCGCAAGCTCGGAAGCAGGCTCCAGGGGCACCCCAGCATGAACAAGACCCCCGGGATCGATATGTCCACGGGATCCCTGGGGCAGGGCCTCTCAATAGCGATCGGAATGGCACTTGGCGGAAGGCTGGACAGGAGGGATTACAGGGTCTTCTGCCTCCTGGGTGACGGGGAGATACAGGAGGGCCAGGTCTGGGAGGCTGCCATGGCGGCCACCCATTACAAGGTGGACAACCTCTGCGCAGTCCTGGACAGGAACCAGCTCCAGATCGACGGCCCGACGGAGAAGATAATGTCCATCGAGCCAGTATTCCCCAAGTTCAAGGCCTTCGGTTGGCATGTTATCGAGGTCAACGGCCATGATTTCAAGGAGCTTCTCAGAGCCTTCAGGGAGGCCGAGACCTATAAGGGCAAACCCACTATCATCATAGCCAATACGATCAAAGGAAAAGGTGTATCATTCATGGAGGGCTCACTGAAATTCCACGGCAAATCCCCTACCAAGGAGGAGCTTGAGCAGGCTTTATCGGAACTGGGAGGTGATGCCTGTTGAAATGGGAATTGAGGAACATGAGGCCTGGATTCGGGGAGGCCCTCGTAGAGCTGGGCGGCAGGTACCAGCACGTGGTGGCCCTGAACGCCGACCTTTCAGGGTCCACCACCACCGCGATGTTCGACAAGGCCTACCCTGAGCGGTTCTTCAATGCCGGCGTTGCAGAGCAGGACATGATGGGTCTGGCAGCGGGGCTGGCAAGCACCGGTAAGATCGTCTTCGCCTCGACCTTTGCAATGTTCGCAACTGGCAGAGCTTACGATCAGATCAGGCAGTCCATCGCCTATCCCAAGCTCAATGTCAAGATCGTGGCTACCCATGCCGGGATCACCGTAGGCGGCGACGGAGCTTCGCATCAGATGCACGAGGACCTCGCCCTCATGAGGGTGCTCCCCCATATGTCCGTGATCGCACCGGCAGACTACTGGGAGACCAAGAAAGCGGTCCTCAAGGTGGCCGAGACACCCGGCCCCTGCTATATCAGAACTGCAAGGACCGACACGCCGTTGATCTACGATGAGAGTTACGACTTCCAGATAGGAAAGGCGGACCTGCTCCAGGAGGGGGAGGATGTCACCATAATCGCAATGGGATTGATGGTATCCAAGGCCCTCGAGGCTGCCGGGATCCTTAAGAAGAAAGGGATCTCAACAAGAGTGGTGAATCTATCCACCATTAAACCCATAGACAAGAACATGATAATCGAATCAGCCAGGAGGACCGGGGCAATCGTTACCGCGGAGGAGCACAACATGATCGTGGGCATGGGCTCCGCGGTAGCCGAGGTCCTTGTTGACTTGGAACCCACCCCCCAGAGAAGAGTGGGCATACCCGACGTCTTCGGGGAATCGGGGGAGTCAGAGGAGCTCATGGAAGCATACGGCCTGACGGTCGAGAACATAGTCGATAACGCGGAGAAAGCAGTAAAACTGAAGAGGTGAGCAAGTATGAAGATCTTCCTGGATACGGCGAACATCGAACACATCAGGGAAGCGAACTCCCTGGGGGTGATCGACGGTGTGACTACGAACCCCTCGCTTGTGGCAAAGGAGGGAAGGAAGTTCGAGGAGGTAGTCAAGGAGATTTGCTCCATTGTGGACGGCCCCATCTCGGCTGAGGCCGTGACCGAAAAGGCTGAGACCATGTTCCAGGAGGCCCGGGAACTCTCGAGGATCCACAGGAACGTTGTTGTGAAGATACCGATGACCGGTGAGGGCCTGAAGGCCGTGAAGATGTGCAAGGAGGCCGGCATCAGGACCAATGTGACCCTTGTCTTTTCCGCCAACCAGGCGCTGCTGGCGGCAAAGGCGGGTGCAACCTATGTCTCACCCTTCGTCGGCAGGCTGGACGACATCACCGAATACGGCATGGAGCTGGTCAGAAGGATCGCGGACATATACGGGAACTACGGAATGGAAACGGAGATAATCGTTGCCTCCGTGAGAAATCCCATCCACGTTCTGGAGGCCGCGGAGGCCGGAGCGGACATTGCAACGATCCCCTACCAGGTCCTTCAGCAGATGCTCCATCATCCGCTCACTGATATTGGGATCCAGAAATTCCTCGCGGACTGGGAGAAGGTCCCAAAACAATAGGGGTTGGGATAACGAAGGTGCTGGTTGTCGGGGTGGGATCCAGGCTGAGAGGGGATGATTCCGCCGGACCCTACACGATAGACCTTATTAAAAAGAGGATGGAAAAAGGGGAGCACCCGGAAGAAGTACAGCTGGAACTCATAGACGCCGATGTGATGCCGGAGAACTTCACCAAGCCCATTAGGGAGAGCGGCGCGGATGCCGTCTATTTCGTGGACGCAGTCGATATGGGCCTTGGAACGGGGGAGCTGAGAAGGGTCCCGGATGACCTGATCGATGAGACCATACCATGCTCACACAACCTTCCGATGTCCTATGTGATGGCATACGTCAGAGAGAAGGTACGGACCGTGGAGCTGATAGGGGTACAGGTGAAGGTCACCGGACTATTCGAGGAAATGAACGATCATGTGAGCGGATCCTGCGGGAAGCTTGCGGATATGATAATGGCCGGAAGAGCGGGAGATATACCGCTCTATTCGAGGGACGAGAAGAGATCCGAAGATGATACTGTGAATTACTGCTGGTAGCCGGGCAGTCCGTTTTACCGTCTCCCTTTTACGGGAGTCACCTCTTCTTATCCTCGGGTTTCGGTGCCTCTTTGGGTTTGTCCGCCGCAGTGAAGTTTCCGGAGTCCTTTACTATCATATCCTCCCTGTACTTGTCCAGACCCGCCATCAGGAACTCTTCGGAGAGCTTGATGCATTTCTTGGGGCATATCTCCGTGCAGAGGGCGCAGAATGTGCACCTTGAGATATAGAACTGGACCTTCCTGCCCTCGGGGATGAACTCGATGGTCTCGGAGGGGCAGACCTTCATGCACATCTGGCACCCGATGCATGCCTCCCTGTCGTACATTATCTTGCCCCTGAAACCCGGAGGCACTTCCACCGGAGGATTGATCTTTGCCTTTCCCTGCTCCACGGCCTTGAGCGTCCTGTGGACGTTGTTGGGCGCGTTCTTCACAGGGAAGAGGTTGGTGGCGGGTTCCGAGAAGAACTGTTTCAGAAGCTCGAAGAAAGCGTGCGTCACCATCTTATCACCCCACTAATGTATCCAAGTAAAGCAGCAGTACGCCGATCACCGAAAGGATCGAAAGCGGTATCAGGTACAACCACGAGAGCTTGTCTATCTTCAGTCTTGCGGCCCCCACCCTTATTACGGTCACTGCCAGGAAGTAGAGGACCTCGATCTTAATGAGCCAGAATATGATATCGGCCGCATAGGCATACCATCCCTCGAGGCCGAACACCGGCGATATGTTGTACGGGAAGAAGAGGGCTACTGCAAGTGCGGTGAAGGCGACCGTCTTGACGGCATCGGCAAGATAGAACATCGCCAGGTTTGTCCCGCTGTACTCTGCGATTATGCCGCCGCCTATCTCGGTCTCAGCTTCAGGAGCATCGAAGGGGATCTTGGACAGCTCCGATGGGATGATGAGGAAGAACACGGCTCCCAGAAGAACTATGCCGAATATTCCCAGTATCCCAACATTGTCCCATACGGGATATTCGAAGAAGGACCTCAACTCGAATGCCGCGCCCGCTCCTTCGAAGGTGGATATCCTCCAGGCAAGTGAAAGCACCACAACCGCCAGGGGGAGCTCGTAGGACATCATCATGACCATCTCCCTCTGGGCCCCCACCGTGGCCAGCGGTGAACCGGAAGCGAAACCTCCAATGGACATCATGAGGCCCGGAACGGCCATGAGATAGATAACAAGAATTAGGTCGCCGTACCCTCCCAGGAGAGGGGGGAGCCAGTTATTGGCCTCCAATCCCCCGGCTCCCCGGAGCTCCACCGGTCCCAACGGAAGGTAGAACAGAATCACAAGGGAGGCGACGAAGGCCAACAGCGGTGCTCCGTTGAAGACCCACGGGACGGCCCTTTCGGGCACAACGTTCTCCTTCTGGAAGAGCTTGAAGGTGTCCCATATGGGCTGCCTTATGGGGGGGCCTACCCTGGCCTGTAGCCATGCCGCGAACTTCCTGTCAACACCCTTCAGGAGCAGGGATAGTATGATGGCTATCAGTATGATACCGATGCCGATACCTATCTTTATCAGGACCTCGGCCAGCTCGTTCAAGGTTTCAACCCCCTTTGTTTCCTGATGGACATCTCATGCAGGACCTTCCAGTCCAGTATATTCTCTTTGCCCGTATCGGCATCTACAACCGTGACCCTGTCCATGCAGCCTATGCAGGGATCGATGGATGCGATTATTATCGGTATATCGGCGATCTGGGCCCCCCTGAACATTGTGAGCCAGGACATGATGTTCCCGTATGTGGGGACCCTGACCTTCCAGGAATCGAGCTCCATTTTGCCTTTTTTGAGCCTCACATAATGTATGTCCTCCCCTCTCGGGGCCTCCACCCTCGCGACACCCTCTCCCTCGGCCATCCGAAGCTTGGCCATGAGAAGCGCGGAAAGATTCGGCTCTGAGGTTATGGGTCCTCCGGGAAGATTTTCCAGACCCCATTCGATCATCCTGATGGATTCGTAAAGCTCGTAGAGCCTGACGATCACCTGGGAGTAGATATCGCCCTTGTTCGGATAGCCGTAGTCCGAGGGGATCACTGCCTTGAAATCACCCAGCATATCACCGTATGCCGAATATGGCCAGTCGAAGCGGATATCCTTCTTCACTCCCGTTCCCCTTGTCAAAGGTCCGCAGGCGCAGAGCCCCATGGCGTTCTTGTAGGTGAGCACTCCGACATCCTGGGTCCTGTGGGCTATGGTCGGATCAGAGAGGAACACCGAGAGGACCGTGTCCTCGAGCCTTCTGTAGTTCTGCAGGATCTTAATCGATTTCTCTATACCCTCCTTCGTTACGTCCCTTCTGACGCCTCCGATTATATAGAAAGCGTGGTTGACCCTGTTGCCTGTGAGATATTCGAGGACGTCCTGCACGTCCTCCCTTATCTTCCAGGTATAATGAAGGATTGAGTCGAAACCGAGTTCATGTCCTGCAACTCCAGCCCATAGAAGATGTGAATGCACCCTCTCGAGTTCGGCCACGATCATCCTGAGATAATCCGCCCTTTCGGTGGGAACGATGCCGGAGGCATGCTCCACAGCCCTGCAGAAAACGAACTGGTGCGCCGCTGAGCATATCCCGCAAACCCTCTCCGTCAGATGGACGACCTGGAGCGGGTTCCTCTTCATTCCCATGTACTCTATGCCCCTGTGGTTGAAACCCGGCTGGAAATCCACATCAACGACCTGCTCACCCTGTATCTTGAACTTGAACTGTGTGGGCTCCTTCAGAGCGGGATGAATGGGTCCGATCTCCAGCGGATACGGAGGTGCGGCGGCCATCAGGCATCACCTCCTTTCTTCTTCCTTGCAACGGGCGGACCTCCGGGCGGGAAGGGGCTGTAGTCCGCAATGACATCGGTTCCGTCACCTCCCCCGGAGGGATCCTCATGGATCTTTCTGACCAGGTCCTCCGGACCGAACTCGTCCTTCCTCCAGGGATAGACACCGACGGGAACGGCATGCGTGAGCCACATCCTCCTGTTGTCCTTTATGCCGTCGATGGCCACTCCAAGGAACTCCTGCTTCTCCCTCTCGGTGGGGGTCACCGCCGGGTGGAGGTCGGAGATCGATGGAAGATGGGGATCATCCTTCGGGGCCCTGGATCCGAGCGTTACGACCACACCGTGGCCGTGGCTTTGCGAATATATCTCGAAGTGGTAGAGGACCTCGATCTCATCCCCTATATCGGAGCCGGATGCCACGGAGTGGTGCGGCCAGTCGAATGTCATCAGATGCTCTACGGCTTCAAGGAACCGCTCCCTTTTGACCCTGATGAAAACCTGGTCGTATTCCGTCTTCTTCACGCCGTTCGCATAGGTCTTGACGTAAGGGTCCTCGATAAGGTCATTTTCGAACTTCTTCCTGAAGGATTCTGCGATCTGCGCTCCCCTGAGGTATTTCATCAGGCATCCCCCCTGAGCTTCTCAAGTGCTTTCCATGCCTCGACCACACCGTATGTTATGGCCTCCGGTCTGACTGGGCAGCCGGGCACGTATACTATGATCGCATTGGGATCTACCTTCTTGATGAACTCGTCGAAGGGGCCCTCAATGCAATAGGAGTCGTAATACACTCCGGAAGTTGACCCGCAGTTCCCGCAGATGAGCACGGCCTTGGGATTGGGGGTCTGTTCGTATATCCTTCTCACCCTGTCTGCAATCTGCTTGTTGACCGGACCGGTGACGAGCAGGACATCGGCATGCCTGGGAGAACCCACAAGCTTTATCCCGAACCGCTCGACATCGTATCTCGGTGTCAGCGCCGCTACGATCTCGATATCGCATCCGTTGCATGAGGCTGCATTGACGTGGAAGACCCAAAGGCTCTTGTCGAAGTGTTTTGTCAGCTTCATCTTATCACCTCACAGGAACACCATCACCAGTATCACCACACCGGCAGTGGCCACGAACCAGAATACGTATTCGTTTATCAAACCCGAATGCGCCCGGTCCATGGGGTCGTAGTATTTTTTCAGAGCCCTTACGAAACCCCAGTAGACGTTGCTGCTGGGTATCACGATGGGCCTTCCGTCTATTTCCGTTGGATTTCCGAACAGGTAAGGCTTCTTGCCCTCGCCCCTGGGGACGGTACCCTTGTTTCCCATGGATCTCACGATGAGTCCGATGACAAGGGATATGAGCAGGACGAAGAGGAACATTACCGCGTTCCAGCCGCCCTGACCGGTGAGCAGAGTGAGTGCCCTTACGGGCTCGTCGGTCAGTCCCGGATAGGTAATGGTGGCGGTTGTGCCGGTCAGCGCCGTCACCGCGGGGTCAACTATGGACTCCAGGACGAGGGATGGGGCAAAGGAGAATATGAGTATCATTCCCGCAAGCACCGCCATTCCGAGCAGCATTCCCTTGGGTACCTCTCCTGTCTTCATCTCGGGATTCCTCGGCCCCATGAAGGCGGAGTAGAACACCTTTACGAAGGAGGCCAGCGTCAGTAGGGAGACCAGCATCGCGATCGCTCCCACCACCGGATTGAACCTGAAGGCTGCCTCGTAGATAAGAAGCTTGGATGCGAATCCGTTGGCAGGTGGTATGCCCGCGATGGCCAATGCCCCGATAATGAAGAACATGGCTGTCAGCCACATATCCCTTCCCAGACCTCCCATCTTGTTGAGGTCCCTGGTGCCTGCCTTGTAAATTATGGCACCTGCGGTCAGGAACAAGAGCCCCTTGTATAAGGCGTGGTTGAAGATGTGGAAAATACCTCCCGACATGGCTATCCGGCCGTAGTCGGAGAAGTCCGTATCACCTCCCATGGCGAAGACGGCAAGGCCTATACCAACACCAAGGAGCATGTATCCCGTCTGGGAGATGGCGTGGTATGCCATCAGCCTCTTTATGTCCTTCTGGACCAGGGCGAGGGTAACGCCTACGAACATCGAGAGGATACCCAGAACGACAAGAACATAACCTGCCGCATGAACGAGGTCAAGCTTGTCGACGTTGGTAACAACCCATTGGTAGGAGCCGTCCTCCGCCGTGACCAGAGTGTGAAGGTTGCCTCCGAAAAGCGTCCATGCCGCCCTGAACACGGCATAAAGACCCGCCTGGGAGGCGGTCACCATCATCGCCGTGACGGGTGCGGGCGCTTCCGAATATGCATCCGGTGTCGCCATGTGAAGCGGCACCGCTCCGGCCTTCAGCGCGAATACGCTGATAAGTATTCCCAGGACCAGCTTGTCCACCGTTAGAAGTGTTCCGTCCGCTCCGATCGCGTTTGAAAGATACATTATGTTGAGGTGTCCGTACTGACCGTACAGAAGTCCGATGGCGAACAGGAACAACAGTCCGGCCACGGTGGAGTAGATCAGGTATTTGGCGGCACCTTCGAAGGATTCTCCTCTGTTGGTCCTGAAGGCCACAAGCCCGCAGATGGCCACCGATGAAACCTCGAACCAAACGAAGAGGTTGAATATGTCGCCTGTGAAGACCATTCCGTAGCTCGCAGCGAGCATGAGCAGCAGCAGGGTGAAGTACTTGTCCTGCCCGCTGTACTTCTTTATGAACGAATAGGAATATATCACCGCCGCGAGGGCCACGGTGGCCATGATGAGGCCCATGAAGGCAGCCATTCCGTCCATGTAGAACGTTATCCTGATGTTCTCCAGGGCGTTGAAGGCATCTCCCATGACCGAGCCGTTCTCACCGGCGCCGAATATGTAGACTATTGTGGCATCGGGACCCCCGCCTTCCTTGAACACCTCCCATGCCGCAATGTAGGTTATGGCTCCCGAGAGCAGAACTGCCATCAGGACCCAGAGATTCCTGGCATATCTGTGGATCTTGGATATGATGGGGGTCGCAAAGGCAAAGAGCAGCGGGATCGCGATGATCAGCGCCGGTGCGTTATCTATAAGCCACCCGTAGAAGCTCATCCTCTCAACCTCCTCATCTCATCGGTGGTGGAAACCTTGAACTTCTTGTAGAGCTGCATGAAGAACGCCAGCAGAAGGGCTGTCGTCGCCACGCCTATGACGATGGATGTCAGCGTCAGGGCGTGGGGTGTCGGAAGCGATAGCGCAGGGTACTCCCCTCCCACTATCATGGAAGTGAAGATGGGGGCTGAAAGTCGGTCGCCATTATTGTAGGCTAGGGTTATCAAAAAGAGATTTGCCCCGGTCTCTATCAACGTTATCCCCATGGCCAGTTTGATCAGGTTGTGTTTGAACATGACGATATAGAGCCCTATGCCGATCAAGGCTACGACCGTAAGGTATGGTATCTCGCCCATCATATTATTCACCTCCCTCCTTGCCCTTGAAGGCGAAAAGGCCCATCACCACCACTATGAGTGTCAGGGCGGCAATGACCTCCAGACCCACTGCCAGGTTCATGATGGCAACTGTCCCACCGCTCAGAAGGGGAGGGGAATTCGTAATGAACAGTCCTCCCCAATCCCAATTTCCAGGGCCTAGCTCCTCACCGAACAGCGGTATTCCCGTTCCGCCCAGGAAGTTGAAGAAGAAGAAACCACCTATAAGGCCGATGAGGCCGGTTCCTATGAACACGATCAGTCCGAAGCTCTCTATCCCGGACAGCATGGACTTGTTCCATTTGGAGGCGGCAAAGGCCACGAAATAGAGGGCCATGAGAGTAGCGATTATGGCGCCTCCCTGGAAGCCTCCGCCGGGTGTCAAGTGTCCGTGGAGGATAATATACGCTCCGAAAAGGAAAATAGGTCCGAAAGCGAACTTCGTCACCGTTCTCACAACGAGCGACATCTGCTTCATTCCTTACCACCTCCTTT
The DNA here is from genome assembly GCA_048569615.1 of Thermoplasmatota archaeon. Lineage (GTDB taxonomy): Archaea > Thermoplasmatota > Penumbrarchaeia > Penumbrarchaeales > Penumbrarchaeaceae > JAYEPK01. The sequence continues at coordinate 29,095 of JBLIRK010000025.1, forward strand.
CTTCTTGGGGAAGGCGGCCCTCAGGGTTACGAGCACTCCCGACACAGCCGCGAAGAGGACGGTCGCCTCTCCCAGCGTATCGAAGCCCCTGAAATCGAAGACCACGGCCGTCACGACATTGTTGGCGTTCGTGGTTCCGTTCGGATCGATGGACTCTATGATTATCTGGCCGTCCATGAAGGGCCTGCTCTTCCACTCGACCTCGTCCGTCATCTCGTTGTAAACGGGTACCGTCCCGTTGTTGTCATGAAGGTAGAGGTCCTCTCCCGTGGCTGGATCTGTCTTGATGAAGCCATCATCGTCCAGGTCAGGCTCACCCGCAGGGTAGCCGAAGTCCCTTATCTCCCAGACGGCGAAGCCGAACATGAAGATCAGAAGGAACAGAAAAGCCAGCCTCCATCCTTTGCCTATCAATACTCCTCCCTCCTTCTGGTGCCTTTAATGGCAAAAATAATGATCGCGGTGGTGAGACCTGCTCCCACTGCCGCTTCTGCTATGGCAACGTCGGGCGCCTGCAATATGAAGAATTCAAGGGAGACCAGAAGCGAGCATGCCGCAAGGGCTATGGCCGCCGATATCAGGTCCTTGAACTTTACCACCATCAGCGCCGATGCCACTATACCGAGCAGTACCATGAAATGGACGGCGTTATAGAGGAACTCGTAGAATTCCATCAGTCCACCTCCTCGGATTCGTCAATCACGGCCTGTTCCGGTCTCACCCCGGTCCTCCTTGCCGCCCTGGCGATGGCATGGGCGCCTGTCGGGTTCGTTAGGAGGAGGAGCAGAAGGGCAATTATGGTATGGGCGATCAGCGTTACAAAGGCCGGATCGTTGTCATCGGTGACCTGTGATATCCTGTAACCTCCGTAGACTATCACCGCAATCGCAAGGAAGATCGACCCGAAGGTGGTCGTCTTGGTAGCCGCATGGAGCCTTGTATAGACATCGGGGAACCGATGCAGTCCCAGGACCCCAAGGAACATGAAGAACATCGAGATTGCTCCCAGGATCATCATCAGGATCAACGTCCAATGCATCAGCGCACCTCCTTTTCCTTCACTCCCTCGATATACCTGGCTATGAAAAGGGTCGTTACGAAGGAAAGCACCGCATACACTATTGCGATGTCAATGAAGATCACTTCCTCGTAATAGGCACCGAGGACTATCATGAAACCCACAACAAGTGTGTTCACCGTATCAAGGGCAACGACCCTGTCGGGTGAAGTGGGACCCAGGAACAGACGTATCAGGGCGATCAACGTCGAAAGGGCTATGACAGCCGCTCCTATCAGAAGCAGTTCCGTATGTCCAAAGTTCATTCTGACAACCTCCTCGCCCATTTCGGAAAGGCCCCGCAGATCGCCTTCATCCTCTCCTCCTCATCCACGATATCCTTGACGTTGATCCAGTGGATCAGGAAATCTCCGCTCTTCTCGTCAACATCAACCGTCAAGGTCCCGGGGGTAAGGGTAATCGAATTTGCCAGGATGGTCCGGCCTACATTCGATCTCAGCCCGGGTCTTATCCTTACTATGCCGGGCCTGATCCTTCCGGTGATGACCCTGTATGCAACGTCTATGTTGGCCAGTGTCATCGCTATCAGAAAGATGGACCCGGCATATATCAAGAAGAGTATCCACTTGTCAGGGCGGAGCACCTTCATATTCTCAGCCTTGCCCAGCAACGCACGCGTTATACCCGCAGTGATGAGGGACAGGATGACCCCGGCAACGAGCTCCTGAAGGGAGAAGAAGAAGTACTCGTCCAAGGTTCCCGAACCCGCAACAAGCAGCAGGTATAGGAAAAAAACCCCGATAAATATAACCAAAAATGTAAACATGTCAGGGCCCCCATTTCACCTACACTAATAAGAGCTGGATTTCCCTATACTTTGATACTATATAAATGGGTATTATTGTGCGAAAGTGTCGTGATATTGCACTATTGTGGAGAGTGGACGCTGTCAACTGTTAAAAATGAACATTTCAGGGCCAATGCCACTGTAAAAAGGTAAGAAATATTTCCAATCGGGGCAAACGATTATTTATTTTTTCTCTTCGAGGATTATTATGACATCCCCGGTGGAGAGGTAGTTGACGGACCTGCCCTGGAAAATCCATCCCTTCAAGACCTCTACCAAGGAGCCTCCGAGGGTCAGCATGCCCTTCCCATCGCCCGGATCGAAGGTAATTGTGCCCTCCTTCTCCATCTCCCGTGCAAGTTCCTTTCCCCTTGCTTCATCCTGGAAGACATCAATCACGGCCTTCATCCGGTCTCTGAACCTCGGCCCCATCTCCTTGAAGATCGGTTTGATCCCCTGGATCTGCTGGGAAAGGTCCTGGGACCTTTCGAGTGTTACCTCCTGGGATTTCACGGTTCCCCTGATATCATCAAGCGAATTCTCCAGATCATAGGGACGGTTCGTGATCAGCCTGACAGGCCCTATTTCGGCTCCCAGGGCTATCTTCTCGTCGGATTTCCATCTCCTTATCGTCCTGACTATGTCCGCTGCCATAGATCCCCTCGAGGCTCCGTCCTCATCCTTCATGACCGGTTTCGGCCACCTGGATATATGGATGGAAATGTCCCCCTCGAACTTCCGGTAGTGCTCTTGGTAGGCATCCTCGGTGATGTGCGGGAGGAATGGGGCTAGGAGCTTGGCTATTCCGAGGCCCAGAACATATGAGGCGTATATCGTTCCTTCCCTCCCGCTCCTCAACCTGTGCTTGACCATTTCCACATACTGGTCTGCGACCTCAAGCCACATGAAGTCCACAGCTGATTTCACAACCTTGTCGAACTGGTAGGTGTCCGCGGCTTCCGTGGCTTCCTCCACGACCCTGGAATACCTGTGAAGTATCCACTTGTCAACGGGAAGGAGTAAAGAGCTGTCCTTCCTGACCCTCTCCTTGACCGCGAGGAGCTCCTCCGGTGCCAGGCCACTGAATGCCTGTGAGAGAAGCTTCTCGAGATTGAAGAGCTTCCTCACTATCTGCGAGCCCCTCCTCACATCCTTGATCCTGAAGGGGTGGTCCTTGCCCAATGTGCAAGTGGCGGCATAATATCTGATGGGATCCGCTCCGTATTCCCTGTGGTATTCGAGCGGGTCCACTGCATTTCCCTTCGAGGCATGCATCGGTGTGCCGTCGGGTGCGAGTATGAAACCGCCCATCATTATGGTTTCCCACGGCCTCTCACCTGTGAGCTTGAGACCTCTGACGATGGAATAGAATGCCCATGTCCTGATGATATCGTGGGACTGGGGCCTTAGAGACATCGGATACAGCCTGCCGAAGAGCTTTGGATCCCTAAGCCAAAAGGAGTTGTAGAGCGGTGTTATGGAGGAATCCATCCATGTATCGAACACTTCCTCGGAACCCTTAAGCGATCCTCCGCACTCCGGGCACTTCTCCACCGGAGGGGGATCAAGCGTCGGATCGACATAGCATGAATCCTCTTCTGCCAGAACGGGATTCCCGCAATCTGTGCACTCCCATACCGGGATGGGAGTTGCGAAGTACCTCTGCCTCGATATGACCCAGTCCCAGGTAAGGGAATTGACCCATTCCCTCAGCCTGACCTTCATGAATTCGGGCCACCATGTGATCTCATCCGCGGTATCAAGGACCTCCTCCTTCATGTCCAGGATCTTCAGGAACCACTGCGGGACCTGGAGGTACTCGATGGTCGTATGACATCTCCAGCAGGTTCCGATGTTCTGCGGATTGTCCTCCTGTTTTACGAGCAGTCCGTAATCCCTTAGATCCTCTATGACCTTCTCCCTAGCATCCTTCAGGTCCATTCCTTCGTAGTTTCCGGCCTGGGATGTCATCCTTCCATGCTCGTCGATGCCTTTTTCCAGTTCCAGGCCGTACTTGAATACCCACCTCAGGTCCTCCTTGTCCCCGATGGTGCAGATCATAACAACACCTGATCCGTATTCCTTCTGGACGGCTTCGTCGGCCACAACCGGGACCTTCTTCTCGAAAATGGGGGTTATCATTTCCCTCCCAACTAGGTCCTGGAAGCGTTCATCGTCCGGGTGGACAGCAACAAGCTGGCAAGTGCAAAGGAGCTCCGGCCTGGTGGTCGCTATCTCCACTTTCCTTTCAGGATCATCCGCTACGGTGAAAAGGATCGTATTCAGCTTGGTGATGTTGTCCCTGTACTCCACCTCCGATTCGGCAAGCGCAGTTCCGCATCTCGGGCACCAGTTCACTGGATGGTTGGCCTTGTACACCCTTCCCTTCTCGAAGAGCTTAATGAAGGATATCTGGGTAAGCTTTCTGTAGTAATGTGCATCCGTCTGGTAATAGACGGAAGGATCCATGGATTCACCGAATATCTTGAACTGCCTGCTCATCTCCGCAATGTTGCCGCGGGCGAACTCTTCGCAGAGCTTTATGAACTCGTGCCTGTCCGTATCCCTCATGCGGATGTCGTACTTCTTCTCGACCCTGACCTCGATAGGCATTCCGTTTACATCGAAACAAAGAGGGAACATGACGTTGTAGCCCCTCATCCTCTTGTACCTTGCTACGAAATCGATGTGGGTGTAGTGAACGGCATGACCCGCATGAAGCGGACCGGATGCGTATCTGGGGGGATTGTCGATGGTGAATGGCTCCTTCTTTGAGTCGAGGTCGAACTTGTAAACCTCCTTCTCCTGCCAGAATTCCTGCCACTTCCCCTCTGCAGCATGGACATCATAGCCACCGCTGGACCTTTCCCCATCACTTCCAGCGGCCGTATCTTCATCCTTCATGTGGAATTCACCGTTCCCGCGCCCGAAGAGGACGATTTTGCCCTAAAACTCTTCTTATATTTAATAGAAAGGGACGGTTTTTATCCGATTCCAGAGGGAGCGCTGGACCGATAGGTTAAAACATATCCTTCCAATAACCTGAAGTGTTGAGCCGGAGGTACACGAACTACCAATTCGCACTTTTAGCATTCTCCCTGCTAGCAGCGGGGGTGATCTTCCTTCCAACGGTCCAGGGTGCGTCCACAGGCAACGAGGTCTTCAAAGACGGAAAGAATGATGTGATATCGGACCTGAAGAAGGGACCTCTTTCCCGGCTGCAGGACCTATATGACCTCGGGGGCGAAAAGGCGGAGGATTTCGAGGAAAGGCCCAACGTCGACATATCCTCCCTTGCCATTACCCAGAACGAGACCTATGTTTCCTACCAGGTGACCGTGGAGGGTAAGATACGGGTTGACCGTAATTATACCTACTATGTCTGCGGATATAACAGGGATGATCCCGAACTCTCCGACACATTTGATTTCATTATCGAGTACAACAACGGAATGGGTTCGTACAGGGTATGGATGGAGGGTGATTATGTCGAGAAGGGAAATATATCTTCCATCGACCTCAAGGAGAACTCCCTGAACATAACCATGAACCGCTCCAGGTTCGTTCTGGGATCCACATCCGAATCCTATATCATCTGTGCATTCACGGTCTTACACGTAGGCGAGGGCAAGGAGAGGTTCATCGACTATGTACTCACCAAGAACCTGAAAAAGGATTCTGAGCTCGGCATGGATGATACGACATGGATGATAGCCCAGATAGCCCTGATCGGATTCCTGATAATCACAACATTGATACTGTGGAACGTCTGGTCGAAGAAGAAGGGGTTGGAGCAGGAAGGCGGCGTCTGCCCCAAATGCGAATCCAGGCTGGACAAGAACCTGGATTTCTGCCCCCACTGCGGAGCCTTCATCAGAGGCCCGGAAGTGGACAAGGGGGCTCCAAAGCCGAAGATAGTCAGTCCCTTGGATATCGAGAAGGAAGAATAGGATCTGATCGATCAATGCTAGATAAACTCCTTCTGCACTTCAACGACCTCGGTGCTGTTCCTGCATTCCGAATAGGCTTCCAGTGGCTCCCGGTTTATATCTATGAAATTGGCTCCCCAGTTGTAAAGCCTCATCATATCAATGGCATCCTCTTTGTAACCCATTATGAAGTAGGATGCCGCAATGGCCTCCAAGGTCGAAAGCTCCCCCCACTTGCCGAACTTCACCGGATTCGTAGCCAAAAGAAGGGGCAGGGCCCGGTTCTCCATCCGTTGGATTTTTTTTATCTTAAAGAACACCCTCTCGGCATCCTCCCATGAACAATCGACCGCCATCAGACCCCTGGTCAATAGGATGCCTTTGTCCGCGGGTGATAGGGCGACCTTTGAAAACGGATCGAGCAGGAGGGAGCCGTGGGTGATATCATGGAACCTGTCGATAAGCCTCGCTTTCCCGAATCTCGCCATCTTGCGGGCGCTGCATTTCCTGGGATCATCCTGGGACAGGTGCAGTATGACGGGCATGGGCCCCTTCAATCGAGCTCCCCCATGGGCTCAAGATAGCCTCCTTTGATAAGGACCTTAGCCACATCCTCCTGAAGGAGGGCCACATCCTCTTTCCTCATCGACAGGGTTGTGTTGTCGGGGCACATGAATGTGGCGATGTCCTTCACTGCCCTGACAAGTATGCTCCCCCGGGGTATTTGGGATTGACCTTCACCGGAACTTCCTGACTCGGTCATGGGACTGGGTGGAGGTGATACCTCCTTCCTTGGTCCCCCCCTCTCAATTTTTCCGGGTTTTTCAGGATTTCCCGCTTCAAAGGCTGAAAGCGGCTCCTTTTCCTCGGAGGGGCCATAGTCCATGAGAGGTGTGTTTATCCCCGTCTCTCCCCTTATCGGCTCCTGCTGCTTTCCCTGACCGATCTTCATTATACGCTCGCGGATCTTCTCCAGTTCGAACTTCAATGAGAAGAACAGGTCCATCTCATCGTGCACCATGTTCTCTGTTGATTGATGGATCTTCCGGGACGAGTTCATCGCCATAAGGACAATCTTGCGCTCCCTGGTGTTGTAAATGCTGAAGAGGATATCCTTGGTCCTCCTATAATCCTCCGTGAGCCTGTAGGCCTCCTCCGTAAGACCCTGTTCCTTGGATATGTTCATGTTCTCTATCCTGGCAAGGGTCGTTCTCAGATATGTGGTAGCCCGATCGTAGAACTCCTCGGGGAGCCGAGTCAGACTTATCGATCCCTTCTCAGCTGCATGGACCTCCCCTATCTCCTGGATGATCAGCTTCGAGGAGCTGTCCTTCTTATCCTCCTTCATCTCCTCCGGTTATCCCCGTCTTTCGAAATATATGTGTCGATGGGAGAGGTTTTTCATGCAGTACCCGTCCATGTTTTATATCATCATCTACCTTTCACCTCTATGAAACGGCCCTGGCCGCTTTTTACGGCACTTGCCCTGCTGCTCATCATACCGGCAGCAATGGTTGCATCCGCCACCTCCGCTTCGATGTCCATCGAGAATGATGTTTACTACATATCGGTCAATCCCTCCGACGATAATATGGGATACCTTGAGATCCGGGGAACGGTGGAGGGGAGCGTTTCGAACAGGAGGGAAACCGTCGATGTTCGGATCACCGTTGCGCTCTATGAACAACAGGAAGGTGAGCCCACTGGGAACATTTGGCTGTGCGGCGTCCAGTTCGACGGTTCGAACCTGCTGCCTGACCAGATCACCGATACCGACACAACGACCCTTACATACTTCGACGAAGAGGCGGATTTCACGGTATTGGTCAGCCCCGAGCTTTACGATCCAAACCAACCGGAGAAATACCCAGTACCGCCCGGCATAGGTCCAAACATCACGGGGGAGCTCGAGATAACTGTCACCTACTCAGGGGACTACTCCGGCGAGGAGGTCGAGAAGGCGACAATAATACCGGAATACTATCATCTCGTGGAGGTCTCTACCCCAACCCAGCCTCTGGAGGTTACGGCAAATAAGATCATAAACTACACTCTGAGGGTCATCAACAGCGGGAATGATTACGAGAGCATCTCGGTGGAAGTGCCGCTACTTCAGGACCTTTTATCGAAGGGATGGACCGGCTCCCTTTCAATGGAGCACAAGGATTACATGGAGCCGGGGGAGGAATACAGGTCTTGGCTTCTGATGAAGGCGCCGGAGGTCATCGAGAACGACGAGACGATCACACTGAAGATAAGAGCCTACTCCGATATCGATCCTGATACGGGTGAGCCCTATTCCGAACACGAGATCTCAATAGACCTTCTTCTCGAGAAGAGCGGCTCCTCATCAAGCGATGATGACGATGATGATAATGATGTCTCCAGCGGAAGTGATTCTCCACTGGTGATGGTCTTCGTTATTGCCATAGTCATCGTGATCGTTGTGTTCGTCCTGATCCTGTTCTTCAAGAAGGGAGGAGGGGGCGATGAAGATGAAGGTGACGAACGCTCCTCAATGGTCCGTATCTGAATCCCCCATCACCGCGATCCTTCTCGCCACCAGGAAATATGCAAGATAGGTAGGAACCTCCTGCTCACCCGGTTCGAAATGATGATGGGCACCGCCCAGTTCCTGGTCGGTTCTTTCTTTTAATACGATACTCACGGGATCATCGGGGAGCGCCACCGCATCCCTCAGCGGATCGAACTCATCGATCCCATCCAAGGGGACCTTGACAACCTTGAGTCCGGTCTTGCCGTGCAGGGAACCCGGACATCTAATGAGCCTCTTGATATCAGTTGTTACCGGCTCGTCTGTTTCCCCACTCAAATCCAGTGAAGAGAAACTTGCTGAAAGTTGTAGAAATTCTTTGTCAATTCTATCAAGTTTTGTATGTGTAAAAATATCCTTTTCGATCATATGCTGATAGGTTTTTCCATCACCATCATAAAATAAATCATTAATTATTGTTTCGCATTTTTTTTCCTTTATTTGCAATTTTTTCTTATTAGAATATTTTAACAGTGTATTAATTCTAGATTTCTTATCGGGTAATTTTTCCAATAAATGAATTAACTCATCTCGACCTTCATATGTCTTCTTTACCCACCCCCCATACTCCCGATTACGAAACTTTCTAGTAATTTTATAAGAGCGAAATCTAGGATTGTAATCCTTGACTTTTTCTGGAAATAATATATTAAAATCTATGTTTTTACCTGTGATGTAGTCTACTATCTGTCTCCTATCACGAGAATCCAAATTTAAAATATTAGGATCTCTAACGTGCACATGATATCCTCTTCCTCCAGAAAAATACAAATGAGTATTTTCTTCTGGAAATCCAAGATCTCCAAGAATAAATTTTTCAAGGAGCTTCTTGACCTCTTCCTTGACCACCTTTAATTGCTGCGTATATGTCATCTCATCGGCATCGGGCAGGTGGTCGGCATCGAGATCGAATATGAGGTCGGCTCCCATCCAGGTCTTCACCTTCTCCCCCATGGGCTGCAGGGACGGATCGTTGTAATAGGCCGTCGAATAGTAGGCATGCATCGGAACCGTGTCCTTGAAGAAGCCGTCAAGATCGTCCTTCCTGATGAAGGCGATATGCCTGAACATCATCTTTCCCCCGAAGGGAAAGAAACCCCATTCCCTTCTCGTGAATCTCTCGGGCGCCTGGACGGGATTGTTGGAATAATAGGACCTGAAAGCATCCTTCATGAACACGAGTTCGGGGGGAAGATCGAGACCTCCGGCGAAGCCCATAAGCTCTTATCGCTTCGTGAATATAAACAGGACCGTCCAGAGGAAGGTGAAAGTACGACGGACGATCCCGTCATTTTGTAGTGGCTACGCAAATTAGAAATACGTACTTGCATTTTGAGGTCAGGTTGGTCCACGGGACGGGGACTTTATCCATGAAGAGTTCCACCCGTCCAGCTTGGTTGTTTCAACATTACCATGTTCGTGAACTCAAATGGACCTGACCACCTGTTGAATCCGGAATCGGGGTATCACCATGAAGGCCATGAGCAGAGAACAGTGGAATGAATTTCTGGACAGGTTGATCCACGAGGACGAGAGGGAGGTCATGGGCGTGAAGGCCAAGGGGCCAAGATTCGTGTACGGACATCTCGACAACGCAGACGAGCTGAGACTGGATTACGATGTGACCATTTTACCTCCCAAGAAACAGCTCCTGCCCCCCCACGAAGAGCTTCTTTCATATGATATTTCGAAACCCTTCGAGCTTCTCTCGCACAAGGACACAGACGGAAAGATCTTGGTAGGTGTCCATCCATACGATGTGCTTGCTATACACCAGATGGACGAAGTCTACCTGGGAACCCATATAGATGACCATTATGACGCGAGAAGGAGGAACACTCTGATCATAGCCTCCGACATCCTCAATGTGTCAGAGAGGTCCTTCTCCGGAAGCCTTGGGACCCACGTGGTGGAGAGCGGTTTCGACCTTCTGGTAACGGATATCGGCTCGAGCATTGCCGTGACGGTCGGCTCGGAGAAGGGAGAGGAGCTCCTCTCCCGTTTCGCCACTACCAGGGAGGCAAATCCCAAGGAGATAGAGGCCGTGCAAAGGTTGAGGGAGGAGCTTCCGGAAAAATACATTAAAAAATTGAAGATCGACAAGTACGAATGGGAGGGGCTCCTCCGTGAAAATTACGAGCACCCCATATGGGAGGAGAACTCGAGAAAGTGCCTTACATGCGGCAGCTGCACCTTGGTCTGTCCCACCTGTTTCTGTTATGATGTCAGGGACGATGTGGACATTAACATGAAGGACGGAAGGCGCGTGAGGACATGGGACGGCTGCCTTCTTAGGGAATTCACGGCGGTGGCCGGAGGAGAGGTCTTCAGGGAATCGGTCAGGGAGAGATACAGGCACAGATACTACAGAAAAGGCATGTACCTGCCTATGAGGAACGGATTCGTTGCTTGCGTCGGATGCGGCAGATGTGCGACCCAATGCCTCCCGGACATCGCAGACCCGCTTGAAGTGATGAACACGCTTGCCTCCTATTCAATGGAGGAAAAATGCAACATTCCCATTCCGGATGTCAAGCACCTTGGAATAGACTCCGATCTTCTGGTCCCTGTACCCGCCACCATAGTCAGGAAGGAGAAGCAGACCGAGCTCGAGACACTTTATGAGGTCCGTTTGGACAGCGGCAGGGAGCTGGGCCACAAGCCCGGTCAGTTCGTCGAGGTATCCATCTTCGGAGTAGGGGAGGCTCCCATATCGGTATCATCCTCTCCAGGTGGGGAGAGCTTCGAGCTGCTGGTAAGAAGGATAGGTGACCTCACCACCAAGATGGAAACCCTGAACGTTGGCGATAAGCTCGGGATAAGGGGGCCCTTCGGCAATGGTTTCGATGTAAAAGGATTGGAGGGAAAGGACCTTCTGTTCATTTCAGGTGGGTGCGGACTGGCTCCAACTAGGTCGCTTATAGAATATGTCTTCGAGCACCGGAAGGATTTCGGAAAGGTCACGATCCTCTACGGATGCAAGGAGCCCAATGCTATCCTCTTCAATGATGACCTGAACAAATGGCACAAACAGATCGACACCGTTCTCAAGACCACGGTGGACGGATGTCCCGACGGCCAGTGCTGGGACGGAAACATAGGCGTGATCACCACATTGATACCGCAGGTGGAGTTCGATCCTTCTGCCACCATTGCAATAATCGTCGGACCGCCGGTCATGTACAAGTTCGTGATAAGGGAGTTAAAGAACAGAGAGGTACCAGATGAGAACATTATAGTCTCTCTGGAGAGGAGGATGAAATGCGGTGTGGGCAAATGCGGCCACTGCCAGATGAACGGCATATACGTATGCCTGGAGGGGCCGGTCTTCAAATACAAGGATGTCAAAGACGTACCGGAGGCTTTCTGATGAAACCAAAGGTAGCTTTCTTCGATTTCGCGAGCTGCGAGGGATGCCAGCTCCAGGTGGTCAACCTGGAGGAGAAGATCCTGGACCTCATCGACATAGTGGATGTCGTCAGTTTCAGGGAGGCCATGAAGGAGCATTCAGACGAGTATGAGATTGCCTTCATCGAGGGCTCGATACAGAGGCCAATGGACGAGGAGAGGCTGAAGAAGATCAGAAAGAACGCGAAGATCCTGGTCGCCCTTGGGGCTTGCGCCTGCATCGGGGGAGTCAACAAGCTCCGGAACCAGTGGTCAGTGGAAAACGTCAAGGAAGAGGTTTACAGGGATGCGGATATCGAGGGGAATCCCTTCTTCGATGTCTTTCCCACCAAGGCTGTGGACGAGGTCGTTGATGTTGATTTCTATATTCCTGGATGTCCCATCAACAAGGTGGAATTCGCAAAGATCGTCACCCAGATAGCACTGGGAAGGACGCCTAAGCTCCCAGGTTATCCCGTCTGCGTGGAGTGCAAGAAGAACGAGAACATCTGCGTCTTCGAGCTGGGCAAATTCTGCCTGGGGCCGATAACCAGGGCCGGATGCGACGCCATCTGCCCCTCGTTCAGGGACGGGTGCGAGGGATGCAGGGGCTTCCTTGACGACCCCAAGATGGAGGCGGAAAAGGACGTTCTGAGGAAGTACGGCATCAGCATAGACGAGATGATGAAAAGGTTCAACATGTACAACTACAAGAAGGGGGTGTATTGAAATGCCGGAGGATGTCAACGTTCACGTGAAGCACCTTACGAGAGTGGAGGGGCACGGGAACATCATATTCAATACAAAGAGCGGCAAGGTAGAGAAAGTATTATGGGAAGTTGATGAGGCCCCGAGGTTCTTCGAGGCCATGGTGCGGGGTAAGAGCTACCACCAGCTCTCCCACATCACTTCCAGGATATGCGGTATCTGCTCCATAGGTCATTCCCTGGCTTCTTTAAGGGCGACGGAGGCCGCCATGAAGGTGGAGATAAGCGAGCAAACTGAGCTGCTCAGGAGGCTGGCACTCCATGGGGAGAACCTCCAGAGCCATTCCCTGCACGTCGGCTATCTCGTTGCTCCGGACCTGTTAGGGGCTCCTTCCGTGGTCCCGCTGGTGAAGACACACAGGGAAGCCGTTGTGAAGATAGTCACTCTCCACAAGCTTGCGAACTACCTTTCGGACCTCACCTGCGGAAGGACCACGCATCCCATCACACTTGAGGTAGGCGGATTCACAACAATTCCCACAGAGAAGGAGCTCCTGGGCGTCAGGAAGCAGCTTCTCGATGCGGTCGAGGTCACAAAGGAGGTGGCGGGGATCGTCCTTGCGAACAGCGACAAGCTCCCGGACTTCACAAGGGAGACAGAGTTCATCGGATTGACCGCCGATGACCACTATGCCTACTACAAGGGCGACATCGCCTCCACGGACGGAGGAAGGTGGCCGGCAGAGAAGTATCTCGATATAACCAATGAATACGTGGTCCCTCAGTCCACGGCCAAGTACACCAAGCACAAAAGGGATTCGTACATGGTGGGGGCACTTGCCAGGTTCAACCTGAATTACGATAAGCTCACCGATGAGGGGAAGGCTGTTGCCGAGATGTTCGGATTGAAACCCGTCTGCCACAATCCGTACATGAACAGCATCGCCCAGCTGATCGAGATCATGGATTCGCTGATAGATTCGATATCCTTGATCGATACACTGCTGTCAAACGGCCTGAAGGAGGAGAGCAACGATGTGGAGGTCCGGGCAGGCAGGGGAGTCGGAGCAGTGGAGGTGCCCAGGGGCATACTCTTCCATGATTATACAATAAACGAACTTGGCAATTGTGTGAAAGCAAATTGCATAATCCCGACCAACCAGAACCACGGCAACATCCAGAAGGACATGGAGGCCATCGGGCCGACGCTGGTTGGAAAGCCCTCGAAGGAGATCGAGCTGACGTTGGAGATGCTCGTTAGGGCCTACGATCCCTGCATCTCGTGCTCCACGCATTATCTAGATGTGAAGTTCAAATAATTTACTGAAAATCAAAAATAATATCTATCATCCAGCTCATATGCTTTGAATCAGGGGAGCTGAATTTGAATCCTATTGAGAGAGTTCAGCCGAGCGGAGCCTCGTACAGGATGAAGGGACTTAGGCTCGTCCTAGCTTCAATCACGATCGATGTCTTTCTTTCATTATTTGGAGTACTTTTTCTGGTATATTATCAGTTCTTCTTCGAATTAAGGCCAGATTCGATCCGGACCTCGATATGTTTGGTAGGCATGGTTTCGTTTGGACTCCTGATATTCGATGTTGTCTCCCTAATCATCCTAGGAAGAGGTTTGTTCATTTTAAAGAAGGATTCGGGAATCCTTAGTGACAAACATCGGAATAACATGAATTGGGCCTTCAGGTTCTTCTGGATCATGGTGATATGTTTCGCTGTATCCTTCTCCCTTGGTTTCTTTACTGGTTATATTGATGGAACGACCGAGTTCGCTCTCTTCAGATATATATCATTGATCATCATCGGCGGGACCCTAGGATGGATATCCACAATCTCGTACATTCTTGCTCTGATACTTCCCCTGCTGGAATTAAGCGGCAAGAGACAGGTCCAATTCGGTTCTATTTTCGGAATAGGCTTCATCTTGATCTCACTGATATCCGATCTCCTATGGTCGGCAATTTATCTGCCTGTTGTCGTTTTATTTATCATAGGTTACATGATAATTCTCGCATTTCCTTTGATCAGGATCATTCTGCTCGTCTTCATTCTCTTAGCATATAAGGAGACCCTGGCGATCCATGGAAACAAGGAGGTGGCCAAGAAAAAGATCCTACGAAAGGAGCCAGGGATCGTGAGGAGTTTACAAGTGAGAATGGGCAAACCGATGTCGTTGCTAATAACATTCACAATTGTCGGGATCATACTCTCCACGGGTTCAGGGATAGGCACCTATATCCGGATCAACGAGCATTTTATATCCACGGGTCCGAAGGAACGGACCGAACCGGAAATAACCATATTAGAGGAACTTCAATCACAAACCTGGTCCGCTACAGGAATATTGATGGAGGGGGATAATGAGGAGATGACGATAGATACTTCCGGAAATATGATCGTCGATATCAGTATTTTACTGGTATGGGAGGATGAACCGGATCAGATATGGTTCCAGAACCAATCTGAAATGTTTACCATCACATCGTTCCTGCTAAACGATGCATTCTCGGAAAAAGAGGAGAGCGGTTCCAATCCCAGGAACGGCAAGGGGCGGTTGGAGATTAGCTACGATCTGGGTGAAGGGGGGGAGTTCATCGACATGATCTTTGTATCCGTAATCCTGGACTCATCAGGCGACTATGAACCAAGGATAGGACCTGGGTTTTTTACAAGAGAAGACGGTCGGAACGATTACAACCTGGTCGTGGAATTCAATTATTTCGCAGCGGAAGAGGTTATTTGAACTAACAGCAATTATGATGGTTCCCTTTATATTCCTATACCTTTTTCAGGTAATGCAGGGAAGCGAATGAAGGTCGCTGTCATAGGCGTCGGAAACGATCTAATGGGCGATGACGCGATCGGCCCGATCGTCATCAGGAACCTCAGGAAGCTTAACAAGTTCCCTCCGAATGTGGAGCTTATAGAGGAAGGGACGGGGGGAATGAGGATAATCCATGACATGGAAGGATACGACAAGGTCCTCATCATAGACGCGGCAAATATCGAAAGGGCTCCCGGTGAATACAAGATGTTCAGGCCGGAGGATGTGGTCTCCAAGAAGGTGCTGTCGGGTAGGTCCATACACGAGATGGATCTGTTGAAAGCGCTGGAGCTCGCATTATTGACGGGGAACGCTCCTCCTGTGATATGGATAATGGCGATCCAGCCGAGAATAACGGTGATGGGCGCCCCTGTTTCTTATGATGTTAAGACCAATATCAAGGAATACATCCGGGTCGTGATCCTGAAGGTATTCGACATGATGAACGAGAAGTAGTCAGGGGAGCGCTCCCTCACCGTATGTTTTTAATAATACCCTTTATTACTCCTATAATCCGAAACCGCAGGGGCCAGTAGCTTAGCCTGGTGGAGCATCCGGCTCATAACCGGAGGGTCGTCGGTTCGAATCCGGCCTGGCCCATCAACTATTCTTGACGAGCCATAAAATTCTTGACTATTCATTTCTCATAGACTTTCAAAGAAGATGTTTCATGATCTTGTTCTCTGCACGGATGAGATGCTCGGAAAATGTGGATGAACTGATATTCATTCTCGCTGCAAGTGATTCAATATCGGTTTTCCTTGGAAGATCATAATATCCTTCCATTTTTGCAGTTAGGATCACCTCTTTCTGTCTCGGAGTTAGGATTGAGAAGACATTTTCCTCATTGAAAATAGCTTTGGAGATCGAAACCTTCCTGATGGACCCTACTGGAGTGATATTCTCAAATACTTTCTGAAGAGAATCTTTTTTCCCGATACAAGTGATTATCAATGAATCTTTCCGGAATACATGAGGAGTATCGAATACAACATCAAGGTTCATGCTTTTGAATATTGGTAGATTCTCCAGAGGGACCTTTACGCGATAAAGAACGGTGAAGACGGAACCATTCCTCTCGAGTAGATTCAAGATCTCGCAACCTTTGGGCAAATTCACATCTTCAAGTGAAGAACCTTTCTTAAGTCTGATATTAAGTATCTGGAGCTTTGATCCATCCCGGAAGTCTATCTTCAGATTCTCGATGATATCATAGTATTCGACATGACTGAAGGCTTCACCCATGATCCCATCATATCGTTCATTTGTCTCAATCTCGATGACGGCTCTCCTCATAAACAGGCCATTGATTATACTAATATAAATATACCGGATATATCCGGTAGAAAAATAATCTATTCATGCGGCTTTACAGCATCATGAAAGAAATTACAATCAGAGATGTCAGAGATGAGGATCCGAAACAGATAATGGAAATTTTCAACCACTATGTCAAGAACTCCTACAGTGCATTCCCAGAGGTCCCTTTACCTGTAGAGATGTTCGGAATGTTCAAACAAATGACCGCGGGATATCCGTTCCTAGTTGCATCTGACGGAAAAGATAAGGTTCTCGGATTCGGATTCCTCCATCCTCACAACAGGATACCTACATTCAAGAGAACTGCAGAGGTAACCTATTTCATCCACCAGGAACATCGAAATCAGGGGATTGGTTCTGCAATTCTTGGAATTTTAATAGGGAAAGGAAAAGAAATGGGAATCTCCAATCTTCTTGCATCCATTGCATCTTCGAATGAGGAAAGCTTAAGATTCCATGCAAAACACGGATTCAAAGAAGTCGGAAGATTTGAGGAAGTTTTCAGGAAAAAGGAAAAAGATGTTGATGTTGTATGGATGCAAAAGGTCATCACAGTTCAAAAATAATGCTGAACACCTGATCAGAGACCGTTTATCTTACAATTTTATCCCTGAAATTCTCCATAAGCGGATTCGGCCTGGCCCACTGATTCTCTTCATATTCAATTTGTAAGTGGGCCAGAAGGATTCGAACCAAGCTAAATCACCAGTTCATTAGTTTGTAATTTGATTTAGCGTTGGTTGAGCGCTTAAGAAATAATCTCTCTAACAGATTAACGCTCAATTATCAGTGAGATTCCGGCCTGGCCCACTGATTTGATTTTATAATGACTTATAAGTGGGCGGGCTGGATTCGAACTTAGCCGATTCGCCAATACAATTCTATATCAACTGATTCGGTGCTAGTTGGGTCCTATGTCCTTCAATCTTGTACTGGACCCAATTGAGGGTAGATTCCGGTCTGGGCCACTTATCTTCTTGTATGAATCCTAGTTCTTAACTTTCACGATAAAAATAAAATCCTTTGCTTTAAACAGCATTTACCATTCTATCGCTAATAAGAATGTACTCCGAGAATGTGGTAGGTTCGGGAATGGGAAGACCGTCTTCGATCAATCCATCTAAATGCATTTCGATTGCATTATACATATTCTGCTCGGTCTCCTCTTTTGTTTCACCGGTAGC
>JBLIRK010000026.1:0-46272 GCA_048569615.1 Thermoplasmatota archaeon
TACAGTTCCGGTGCCGACGCCTACTCTCGAACTTACCAAGACCAATGAGCTGTGGATTGATGACGACGGCTCAATGGATGTGAGTGAAGGTGACACGATCCGCTACACCTACGAGGTGGAGAATACCGGAAATGCCCCCGCTTACAACGTGACCGTGGAGATCGTGCTCAGCAACATGACGGCGCCTTTAATCATCTCCGTGGGGAATCTCACGGAGGTCGAGAGATACCCTGGAACACTTCAGGTGAACACCTCGCTCCCCCAGGAACTCACAATAAACATAACCGCGGATTGGGACCAGAATGCACCTGTTGACCTAAAAGTGCCAGTTCATCCGTTCGGTATGGAATTGGAGATCATCCAGAGACCCGATTGGACCGGTCACAGAGTCTTTGTCGAGATGTTCACACAGACAACCTGCGCACCCTGTGTGAACGTAGAGGAGACCTTGGAAGTGCTGTACCATGAGGGGGAGCTCGATTTCGAATTCGTTGTATATGTGCTGGAGGATGAGGAATCCGCTGCCAAGGCAGACGAGCTCGGCCTCGAAGGGACACCGGAGCTTTTCGTGGATAATGGGGCTTTCTCCAAGTCGGGTTCCGATGGGTTCGAGACGGACATGACGGAGATCAGATCCCTGATCGAAAACGCCTCCAGATCGGAGACCGCTCCCGTTTCCGCCCGGTTCAGCTTCATGGACGAAGGGTCTGAACTTTCCCTGTCGCTCCCCTTCGAGTACAGGGATGCATTCTCCGGTTCCGTTGTGGTTTACGTGATTGAGCCGCTCTCGAACCTGAGGAACTACCAGGGTATTCCCATTGCTCACAGATACATGGGCGTTCAGACCTCCGGAGGGATCGAAAACCTGGAAGGTGGGAGCTATCAAAACATGACGATTCCACTCCCCCCAGAAGGTATGGGATATCTTGCCGTCGTGACAACGGAAGGCGGTGACGTTGTGCAGTCTGCCTCCTTCTTCCCATATCCCTCACCCGGTCTTTTCCTGAAAGAGAAGACAACACCTGTTCTCAGGCTCGAAACCCCGGGCGAAGTAGAGGTTGAAATGACTTTGGAATCATTCGCCTTCGAGGCAGACAACGGCGGGACTGCCGATGTGGAGTTCAAGGTCGTTGACCTCCCATCGGGATGGACGGCAGCCATTGAGGGCAGTGATCTCGGAGCCGGACCGAGGAAGATCACCTTCGATCCAACATTGTCGGAAAGGGAAATCCTGCCCGTAGGGAGGCTAAGGCTGTTCGAGACATACACCATCACCATTGGCGTGCCAGAAAATATTTCGGGAACCTTTGATCTTGCCGTCAACGCCACGGTAGGGGATTATGAATACACCAGGACCGCCGTCGTGATAGCAAGCCTCCCTGACGGGGGTGACGGATGGCCTCCGGTTGTAACGATAACCGATTTCTACCTCCAGGGTGAGGGAAGGAGCATATTCATCTACATGGAAGCGCAGGGTGTCCCTGAAAACGCCACGGTGAAATGTGAGGTCCTGCCCTGCAATTACGAGGGAAACCAGCTGTGCGGGCTGCCCAGGGAGTTCATACTTCTGAAGGTGGAAGACGGTCTCTACAAGGCACCCGTCAACCAGGTGGACCTTGAGACCTTCACCCATCTTACATATTACGTATGGATCGAGGTCGAGGGACTCATTCTGGCAGATACTTCCAATGAGAAGAAGACCGTGGAGATATCCGATCTCATAGACATCCAGGGAGACGATGATGACGAAGATGGTGTAAATCCCTTGGTCATCATCCTTTCGATTGGGATACCGATCGTGATCATCGTCCTCGTAGCCATCGTCTTCCTGGTGATCACCCAAAGGAAGAAGGAAGAAGAGGAAGAGGCTTTCCAATTCGAAGAGCGGGAAAAAGAGGACGATGCGAGCGAGGACGAGGAGGAGGTTGAAGATCAGGAAGATGTCTCTGATGGGAGTGACGAAGGGGAGCAATCCCCAACCCACCCTGAGCCGGAGGAAACCGGGCCGGAAGGATCTGCAGAGCCTCCCGGGATCGAACCCAGGGACGAAGAGGTTACACCCCCATCAGAACCGATTGAGGGAGCATTGACCGGGGAGACCCAGGAGCCCGAGCCTCCTGAAGTCACATCTTCTCATCAAGCTGCATCCTCCCACCCCGCTCCAACTCCCGCTTCTCCTATGGCTTCTGCAGATGCGGAACCTGAAAATGAAGTGAACGTTAATTGATCCTTTCGGGAAGAATACTGCTCCGCTACATGCCATCTATGTGAAAGAGCGCCTTCTTTCCGATATCCTTCCTGTAGAAGGCATCCCTGAATTCCACCTTTTTCACTCCTTTGTAGGCAAGTTTGATAGTTTCCTTGATATTGGGGCCAAGCGCTGTGATCCCAAGCACCCTTCCGCCGCTTGTCAGCACGGTTCCGTTCTCCCCCCATGTAGTGCCGGCATGGAAGGCCACGACATTGTCCATTTTCTCAAGCTTGTCAAGTCCCTCGATAAGGTGGCCTTTCTTGTAGCTGCCCGGATATCCTCCCGATGCCATGACAACGCAGACACAGCTGTTCCTGGACCATCGGAACTTCACCTTGTCCAGGTTGCCATCGCAGCAGGCTAGAAGAGGTTTGATGAAGTCCGTCGCCATTCTCGGAATGACTGCCTGGGCTTCCGGGTCACCGAAACGGCAGTTGAACTCGATCACCTTCGGGCCCTCTTCGGTTATCATGAGTCCGGCGTACAGGATGCCTTTGTAAGGGTGTCCTTCTGCTGCCATGGCCCTGACCGTCGGTACGAGTATCTCGTCATATACCCTTGAGGAGAGGTCCTCGGACATAACGGGTGCGGGTGAGTAGGCCCCCATGCCTCCGGTATTGGGCCCTTCATCACCATCGAAGGCTCTTTTATGGTCCTGGGCTGATTCAAGAGGAACAACGTTCTTTCCATCCGTGAAGGCCAGGACAGAGGCTTCCTCTCCAAGCAGGTATTCCTCAATAAGGATCTTTTTTCCAGCTTCCTTGAAGGCACCGCTGGCTATGAGATCGACGGCCTTGAGAGCATCCATCTCATCCTCACACGGAAATGCTCCCTTTCCGGCTGCCAGGCCATCCACCTTCACAACCAACGGCCCGCCGGTCTCCTTTATGTACTTCTTGGCTTTCTTCGGATCATCGAATACCTGGAATCCAGCCGTTGGTATGCCGAATTTGCTCATCAGTCTCTTGGAGAAGACCTTCGAGCTCTCGAGCTGTGCCGCATCCTTTGTAGGTCCGAAGATCTTCAATCCTGCTTCTGTGAACCTGTCGACAATTCCCTTTGCAAGTGGTGCCTCCGGTCCCACCACTGTCAGATCGATCTTCTTCTCGGAGGCAAAATTCAGGAGACCGTCAATATTATCCGCCTTGATGGGAATACATTTCGCAAGACCCTTCATTCCGGCATTTCCGGGCGCACAGTATACCTTGCTGACCCACCTGCTCTTCTTTATCTTCCAAACGAGGACGTGCTCCCTTCCTCCTCCTCCGACAACTAGGACTTTCATTCGATCACCTGATATCCGATCCCTTCACTTATGTTACGGCCATCTGCAGAAGCTCCCTGGCCTTGATCAGCGATCTAAAGGGTGCTCTGCTGCTGACGGGCTCGGTCCCGCCTTCCTCCCTGTCCACAACCGCCAGTATTCCCACAACCCTGCCTCCTTGCTCCTCGATGAGGTCTACGGCCTTGAGCACTGAGCCACCGCTGGTCACCACATCCTCAAGAAGCAGTATCCGCTCCCCTCGGCCTATCTCTCCTTCGATCCTGCTCTTTGTCCCGTGCTCCCTTCCGCCTTTCCTAATTATCAGGAAAGGGACATTTTTCTTCAGTGAGTATGAGACTATCAGGGGAACGGCGCCCAGCTCAACACCTGCCACCTTGTCGCATTCGGGTCCTATCTCTTCGAAGGCGAGGGTGATCCTGCGAAGGATCTCGGGCATGGCCGAGGCCTTTTTGATATCCACATAGTAGCGGCTCTTGGCACCCGAGGTCAGTGTAAAATCTCCGAACTTGAGGGCCCCGCACGAGATCAGATCATCCACAAGCATCACTGCACCCCTAAGGAAACAGGGCCCCCGGACCCTTGTTTCCGAATCTGTTCCCTTTATTTAACCTTCACCGGAGGGCATCGTGCTCATGGCAGTTGATCATCGATCCAAGATCAAACATTTCTGTTGGGTGGTTGTCTCTGGATAGGTGGTAGGGCCCGGGTCGGCATTTGAACGGTCGTACCCTGAAGGGGAGGCGCCCTGAAATTAGGTCTGATGACGGATGGGCTGGGACCGCCCGGCCTTCCGGGCGATGGCAGATTGGAGGGAACAGGTTTTCCACCGCTCCCGGATAGTTTATCCATTATCCTTGCGAGGGGAAGGTTTTCGATGAATTCGTGCCTCTTCTCCCTCCATCTCTGCTGCTTGGCATAGTAGGCAGCCATCCTCCTCGGGTCCCTTGTGACCGCCCTTTTCTTGACGAATGCAAAGATGGATATGATCATCACGGCGAGGAGGGCTGCGGTTATCAAGATAAGGAGGATCGGAACGGTTAGATCGTAGCCTTCATCCTTCCCACCCCTGTCCATGGTCTCGATCGGGGGTCTGTTCTCGGGATCATCCGGGTAGTTATCCGCCTCATCCGCAATGCCGTCGCCATCCTTGTCCGATTTCCACTGAGGGTCGAACGGGAAGGGATCGCTGTTATCCCCCACACCGTCCTTGTCGCTGTCCTTTGTTTCCGAGGGATCCCATTCGAAATCGTCCAGATTGTTCGGGATGCCGTCGCCGTCATAATCCGGATTGGGTGGTATTATCTCGGGCAGTATGGTGATGTTCACATAGTCGTAGCTGTACTCTTCACCATCGAATACCCTGACCATGATCATGATCCCTTCCTGGATCTTTTCCGCGCCTACCGCTGTGAACGTATATCCCCAGTTGTTTGTCCCATCGGCTTTGAACCATTCTCCGTTATAATATACATCGACGCGCTGGACTCCCTCGATGTCGCTGGATTCACCCACGACCGAGAAGAAACCGGGTTCTATCCTTCCGTTCTCCACGGGTTCGATGATCCTGATCGAGGGCAGATCATTCACGGGTTGAACCTCTATTATGAAAGATGTCTTTGCAGAGTATTCCCCGTCGGAGAGCGTTACCTGAACGGTCGACGATCCTATCCAGTTCTCAGATTTCGGATCGAATGAGATGTATGTGCTCTTATCCTGGGTCCTGACCGCTTTTACGGTCACGAAGGACATATTGGTCCAGCTGTCGATGGTAATGGAAAGTTCGCTCCTGGGAGTGTCGTGGTCCACGGCGTACTGCGACAGCTCTATGATCTTGGTATCGGGTGTATCCTCCATGGCGAATACCCTGGGTATCGTATTCCAGCTTGGTCCGTCATTGATGTTCAGGACCTCCACAAGGAAATCCACGTTGGGATTCTGATTGTAGTTCCATTCGCTCTCGTCAGTCGCATACATCCTTACCGGTATCGTTCCGGTCCAATCAGAGGTTTCCTTGAGCGAAACCGATATCGTGTTGTCCCGGGTGATCCACTTGATATCGAAACCAGCATTCGGATCATAACCTTCAACCTCAAGGTCAGGGACCAATCTGAGCTGTAATGCATCCCCGTCCACATCATCGAACAGATCGTAGTCGTCAAGGTCAGCAACGATAGTGGTCTGCCCCTCCCATGCATGAAGGACAGGCAGATCATCCGTGGTTCGGGTCGGAGGATCGTTCACGGGCTCCACGAAAACGGGGATCTCCTTCGTCTGGAAGGATCTTGCGGGTACATTGTTCGGACCCCCGGTATCTGTCACCACGATGATCGCGGTTATCTCGTAAGGCTCGCTTGATCTGGTATAGAAATTGGGGGTTAGGGTAGAATCCAGTACTATCCTGTCGTTCTCGATGTAGGCGTCTATCTTCTCCCTCTTGGGGCCGAGAAGTTTGATCCTGAAATGAATGTCGGACGGGTCCGTGTAATCATCCTTGAAATAATCCTTCATATCATAGGGTAGCGTTACCTTTTCATCCTCATCGACATAGAGGTCTGGTATGGCCTTTGACTGTCGGGGTATGGCATTGTACTCAACTGACAGATCGTCGATATAGGCCATTCCGCCGGAATCCGCGCCTACCGCTATGTATATTCTCATATAGGGATCGCTGCTGTCCGCATAGTCAGGTATTATCCTGTCAAGCACCCTGGCAAGCGGGGCTCCGGATCCGTCCTGGTCGATCTTGATGGTAACATTGTATTTGATATCGATATCCGAGATGGCTATCTTGCCAAGGGTCTGCGAATATATCTCCACCGGTATCTGAAGGAGGCCCGTTCCGTAATTGTCTGTTGTCCTGCCCACTGATGAGGGAAGGTTGTCCACGACATCCTGGAGGGCATCCTTGAAATCGATCATTCGCGGTCCCTTGAGCTCACCCGTTTGTGACCAATCCGGATTTGCCTCATCGGCACCGATATCGAAACCGACATTCTGCGGGAAGATGGCATTAACGCGATATGTTCTGATCTCATCCAGCGACCTAGAAGTTGAAAGGATCTCGGAGATACTATCCCCGTCCAGATCAGCTATCCCCAAGCCCCAGGTACCGGAATATGAGCCAATATTGTGGAGTATCCATCCTTGGTCGAGGTCCTCGGGCTCTTCATACCATCTGATGGAGGTGGGGCTGCTTGTGCTTCCGTAGTTGAAGACAACATCCGCATAACCGTCGTTTCCGATGTCACCCACGGCTATATTCCAATCGTATGCTCCGGTATAAATGGAGCGTTGTGTCCACGACCCTCCCCCACCTGGGTTCTCGTACCAACGTACTTGACTATAATAATATGAACCGGTCGTGATGACATCCGGATAACCGTCATCGGTGATGTCAATAGTCTTTACGTCTTCAGGATAATACAGGCTTCCAGCGATCGAAACACTTCCCCAGTTTCCACCCATGGGATTTCCGCCGTTGGCGGTCGGGTTCCTGTAATAGAGTACCACTCCGTTCGCATAATTTCCGTAGACCGCAAGGACATCCATGTCCCCGTCCAGGTCCATATCGTCCGCCCAGATGTTCTTGTTGTAGCTAAGGCCAGTGGCTATGTAGTTCCAGGTCCATGAGTCGCTCCTGGGATTGTTTGGGCTCTTGTATATCCTGATATAGGCTCCAGATGTCGCATATCTGGATATTACGACATCTGCCTTGCCGTCACCCGTGAAATCGTCGGCGTACATGCTGTATGCGCTTGAAACACCGGATGCAAGAATGTAACCCTGCCAGTTGACGAACGGATCCCCGGGGTTGTCGAACCATGCGGCCACACCTCCGGAGCTCAATGCCACCACGTCCTCGTCGTCATCGCCGTCAACATCCGCCAGCATGATCTTGATCCCGTTCCCGAGTACGCCAAGTTTGTGAAGTTTTCCTACTCCATTGAATGGTGAACCGTCGTTCTCCCACCATCCCAGCCATCCGGAGCCGTAGCTGATGAAGACCATATCGAGGTCTCCATCATCGTCCATATCGGCATAGTCCATGTCCCGGATGTCCTTGATCCCTCCGTCCGAGATCCATGAAAGTTTGAAGTTGTAGTTTGCCACGCTTAGGGTCTCTATCTGGACCAGCTGGGAGCCGGACCTCCCGACCACCATGAAATCCATGTCCCCGTCCTTTTCGATGTCCACGGGGGCGAAGGCCATCGGGTCGATGACCTCCTGGGAGATGGTCTTCTTGGTCCATGAAGTGTAGGACGAACCCTGGATCAGGACGTCGAACTCAAAAACACCGCTCCCACCCCCTACCAGGGTATCGTTCTTTCCGTCATCATTGAAATCAGCGATCCTGACATATGTGGGATTCGTGAGCGTGGCTATATTATATTCCGACCATCCGCTTGTGGTCTGTCTGTATAATTTTACCCTGTTCCCGTCATAAGCACCCGTTACTATATCGAGGCTTCCGTCATCATCGATATCGCCGATGTCCAGGGTCCAGGCTCTCTCAGCACTGCTGTCCACCGTATATTGCGTCCACGAACCGGTGGTCGTTTTCGGATTCTTGTACCAGAAGACATGGTTGTAATTGCCGTAGTAGTAGTAAAGTGAGTACATGCCGATGGCTACGTCTGGGTATCCGTCGTCGTTAATATCACCCACATCCATTGCCAGGTAGGGATATTGATAGTAGCTCGGAGCGCTTGCTATCTGATGCTGGGTCCAGGATGAAGTGTTCGGATTGTCCGGCGCCTCGAACCAGTAGAGGAAGGGATAGGAGTAATAATAGTAAAGATAGTAGGCGAGAACGACTATGTCCGGATTCCCGTCCTGGTCCATATCGGCTATCCTGACCCTCCCTGCATAGTAGTAGGATGACCTGATGATGTAAACGGACCAGCTGCTCCCCTGGCCGTTGTTCCTGATATACATAACATAATACCTCGAGTACGACGTGGCGGCAATATCTAGGTCCCCGTCGCCATCGATGTCCCCGAGATCGAGTGAGTAGCAGTTCTGAACGTTGGAGCTGCTGTAAACGGTATAGACCCCCCAATTCTTGGAAGTGTTTCCCGGATTCTTGAGCCAGAGTATCCTGGAATATCTCGTGTCCGATACTACGATGTCTTCATACCCGTCGCCGTCTATGTCCCCGCTCTCCATGGCATAACCCTGGAGGGAGACGATGGATGGGTCCGTCATGATGGTGTAAGCGCTTATTGACTCAGGTATGAACCTTCCCATTATCTCCATGGAGGCCTCGGCGATCTCGGCCCCCTCCGGAATCATGATCTTGTTCTGCGTATTGTATCCTCCTCCGGACGGAAGGTTCATGGATTTCTTCGTCGAGTCATCGGTGAAGAAATGCTGCTCTCCGAATTGGCCGTAGCCTGTTCCTGAATAGGACCATTCGTTCCTCCCGTCAATCCCGATGTCTATATACGGGTCCTGGAGTGCCTCTCCCTGCATGGAATTGTGGGTGGATATGTTGAAATAGGCATGGCTGATCGGGACGTTCCTTCCGACCTTGAAATAATAACTGGAATCCACACCCCCGGTTTCGGTTATTCTTAGGGGCCCCCCCTTCACGGCCGTTCCTGTTTCATCGTATATGTAATCGGTTTTTTCCCCTGATGAAGGTCCAAAATAGAGAGTCGCGAATCCCGCCAGGACAAGCAGAGCTAGGGCTGAGATAACTGTAGCTTTGCGCATAGACTTTCCTCCAATATACTCTAGACCGTGCCTCAAGTCAGCCTTTCCTTGGGACGAAATTATCCATCCTAGTATTAAAGGAGATTTGAAACTGCATTTTCATTGTTATTAACCTTATCCTTATACCCATCGCTGTGGTCTATTTCTGATCTGGGTGCCGCTGTTTTTCAATTGCCCTTATTTGGAGGCTGTCTTTGGATGGGAGGGAGTGCCATTTGAGGCATTGTTGGAGGCATTCCGGGTCTGGGTGGCATGACCATAGATGGTCTGGACATTAAGGGAACCGGACCTCCAGGCCTGCTGGGTGTGGGCAGGCTCGATGTCGGTTTGATCCCGCTTCCCTTTATCAGGCCGGAAACCTTGTCCATGGCCTTTGCGAGCGGCAGGTTTTCGATGAAATCATGCCTCTTCTCCCTCCATCTCTGCTGCTTGGCATAGTATGAGGCCATTTTCCTCGGGTCCTTTGTGACTGCGCGCTTCCTTGTGAAGGCGATCACCGATAGAACCATCAATATCAGCAGGATAAGGGCGATGACGATGAGGATCATAGGTATCATCAGATCGTATTCCTTGCCTCCGCCTCCGCCTTCCGTAACAATGGTCGGCGGCCTGTTCTCCGGATCCTCCGGATAGTCATCCGCCTCGTCGGGTATGCCGTCGCCATCCTTGTCGGTCGACCACTGGGGATCGTTTGGAAAGAGGTCAGCATTGTCCCCGGTACCATCGTTGTCGGTATCCTTGAATTCGGATGGATCGTATTCGAAATCATCGAGTCTGTTGGGTACGCCGTCGTCATCGAAATCCTCATCGGGGATTATTATCTTAGGCATGATCGTGATATTCACGTATGCGTAGGCGAATTCCTCGCCGTCGAATACCCTTGCCATGATGGGAATGCCTTCCTGCATCTCCTCCTTTCCCTCGGCCTCCATGGTATAACCCCAGTTGTTCGTTCCGTCAGCCCTGTTCCATTCGCCGTTGAAATATACCTCCACGTATTCGATGTATTCGACATCGTAGGATTCTCCCACAATTGATAGTGTGCCAGGTTCAATTCTCCCGTTCTCGGTGGGTTCGATGATTCTGATGGAGGGAAGATCGTTGACTGGCTCGATTTCCACATCAAAGGTCGTTCGCACCGAATATTCCCCATCCGACAGTATGAGTTCAACTGTGGATGTTCCGATCCAATTCTCGATCTTTGGCTCGAAGGAGATATAGACGAAATGGTCCTGTGTCCTCTCTGCCTTGATGGTCAGGAATGAAAGGTTCGTCCATGTGTCCACAATTATGGAAAGTTCGCTTCTGGGTGTGTCGTGGTCGAGGGCATACTGGGTAAGCTCTATGATCCTGTCATCGGGGGTATCCTCGATGACGGTGACATCCGGTACGGCGGCCCAGCTGGGTCCGTCGTTTATGTTCTGGACCTCCACCAGGAAATCCTCGTAGGGATTCTGATTGTAGTTCCATTCGCTCTCGTCGGTTGCATACATCCTTACCGGTATCGTTCCGGTCCAATCCGACGTTTCCTTCAAGGAAACCGAGATCGTATTGTCCTTGCTGATCCATCTTATCTCGAAACCGGCATTGGGATCATATCCCTCCACTTCGAGGTCCGGTACCAATCGCAGCTGGAGCGCATCCCCGTCCACATCTCCGAAGAGATCGTAATCATCCAGGTCAACAACGACCGTTGTCTCTCCTTCCCATGCGTAGAGTACAGGCAGCTCTTCGGTAGTCCTGGTCGGAGGATCATTGACCGGGGTCACGAATACTGGGATCTCGGGAGTGCTCATTGACCTTGCGGGAACGTTGTTCGGGCCCCCCGTATCGGTAACAACTATGATGGCGGTGATATCATACGGCTCTCCGGTCCGGGTGTAGAAATTGGGAGTGATGGTCGAATCTAGAACGATACGGTCGTTCTCTACATAGGCATCGATTTTGTCCGCCCGGGGTCCCATTAGCTTTATGCGGTAATGCAGGTCCTCGGGAGCAGTGTAGTCATCCCTGAAATACTCCTTGAGATCGTAGGAAAGGGTTTCCTTTGTATCCTCGTCCACATGGAGCTCAGGCATCGGATTGGACTGCCTAGGTATGGCATTGAACTCAACCGAGAGGTCGTTCAAGTAAGCCATTCCCATTGATACGGCGCCCACCCCTACGTAGATACGAGTGTAGGGATTCTGTTTGTCATTGTAATCGGGGATAAGTCTGTCAAGGACCCTAGAGAGCGGCTCTCCGGACCCGTCCTGTTCTATTTTGACAGAGGCATTGTAGACTATTTTTATCTTCTCTAGACCTATCTTGCCAAGGGATTGGGAATATATCTCGATGGGAATGGAAAGCATGGTCGTACCGTACTGGTCCGTGAGCTTTTGTACGGATAAAGGCTCATTATCGATGACCTCCTGAAGGGCTTCCTTGAACTCTATGGGTCGTTTTCCCTTTAGATATCCCGGCATCGACCAATCGGGGTCCGCTTCGTCCGCACCGATGTCGAAGGCAACGTTCTCCGGGAAGATGGCTTCTATCCAGTAAGCCCTGACCTGGTCGAGTGACTTTGAAGTGGACAATATCTCTGCCACTCCGTCCCCCTCCAGGTCCGCGATCCCCAGACTCCATGTGCCTGAATAGGATCCGAGCGAATGGGCTATCCAGCTTCCGGCATAATCATCCGGTTCCTCAAACCAGTATATTGAGGATGGGGAGCTGTAGCTTCCCCTGTTGAAGATTATGTCAGCATATCCGTCGTTGCCTATATCTCCAACTGCGAGATTCCAATCGTATGAACCGGTGTAAAGGACCCTCCCCGTGAAAGAGCTTCCACCCCTGTTCTCGAACCACCTGACCTTGCTGTAATAGTAGCTGCCGGTTGTTACGACGTCCGGGTAGCCGTTGTCCGTAATGTCTATGGTCTTGACATCCTCCGGATAGTACATACCCCCGGCGATCGAAACGGATGACCAACTTCCACCCATCGGATTGCCGTTGGGAAGGGGATTTCTGTAATAAACAACGCTCCCCGAGCCGTAAGTTCCGTAAACGGCCAGCACATCCAGGTCCCCGTCCTGATCCATATCGTCGGCCCAGATGTTCTTAAGGTAGCTGAGGCTGGTAACAACGTAGTTCCAGCCCCAGTTTGGTTGAGTGGGATCCGAAGGTGCTTCGTATATCCTGATGTAGCATCCGCTCCAACCTCTTGCGGAGGAGGTAACGATATCCGCTTTACCGTCACCAGTGAAATCGCCGGCATAGAAGCTGTATGCGTTCGGGATGCCCGTAGCAACGATATAACCGTGCCAAGGAACGAATGGATCCCCGCCGTTCCGCCACCATGCCACCACCCCCCCCGAGCTCAATGCCACGACATCCTGGTTCCCATCACCATCCACATCTGCAAGCATGACCTTGATCCCGTTGCCCAGCGCACCGAGCTTGTGGAGTTTCCCAGCACCGTTGAGCGGGGTTCCGTCGTTCTCCCACCACCCCATCCATCCGGTCGCGTAACTGATGATGACCATGTCCTGGTCCCCATCGCCGTCCATGTCCGTGTAGTCCATGTCTCGGATGTCCTTGACGCCGCCGTCCTCGATCCAGTGGGTCTTGAATTCGAAGTTCGACTGGTTTAAAGTCTCCATGATCACAAGCTGCGATGCCGAGGTCCCCGCCACCATGAAGTCGTAGTCGTCGTCCTCGTCCATGTCGATGGCCGAAAATGCCATCGGGTTGATGATCTCCTGGGTTATGATCTTCTTGGTCCAAGAGCTGTAGCTACTCCCCTGCATCAGGAGACCGAACTCGTATACTCCGCTTCCAGCTCCGTACAGGGTGTCGTTCTTGCCGTCCCCGTCAAAATCGATGACTGTCACGAACCTCGGATTCGAGATCCCGCCTTGCATCGTTGATTCTGACCAACCGGACGAGGTCTGTCTGTAAAGGGTTATCCTGTTCCCATCATATGTTGCAGCGACAATGTCTTTCTTACCGTCGTCATCTATGTCTGCAATGTCCACATTGAATATCCTGTTGGCCGAGCTGTCGATCGTAGTCCTGGGCCAGCTCCCGGTGGACTTCGGGTTCTTATAGAAGTAAAGCTGATTGTAATTGTACCAAGTGTAGCGAGGATACATGCTCGCGACAACGTCCAGATAACCGTCACCATCCATATCGGCAAGGTCCATCCCGAGATATCCATACATGTAGTAGTATGGTGAGGAGCCTATCTGGTATCTGCTCCATCCCGAGGTTGTGTTTGGGTTGCTCGGTGCCTTGAACCAGTAAAGCCATTCGTCCGAATAATAATAATAGCAGTAATAACAACCCACGACAACATCGGGATTTCCGTCCTTGTCGATATCCCCTATCCTGATCCTTCCGGCATATCTGAAACCCGTGAAGAACCGGTACATCGTCCATCCAGTTCCCTTGTTGTTGTTCCGGATGTACATGACATATCCGCGGCTGTAGGAGGTGCATACGACATCCAGGTCCCCGTCACCGTCCATATCCCCGACGTCGAGGGAATAGACTTCGTCAGTGTAATAGTTATCGTAGACAGTATGCGATTCCCACTCAGCCGACATATTCCCGGGATTCTCGAGCCATAGTATCCTGTCGTTCCTTATGTCCGATACAACGATATCGAGGTCCCCGTCCTGGTCGATATCTCCGTTCTCCATTGCATAGCCCTGAAGGGAGATGCTGGAAGGATCGGACATTATCGTGTACGGTGATACGGACCTTGGGATGAACCTCCCCATTATTCCGATATCCGCCGACGTGATCTCAGCACCCTGGGGGACAAGGATCTTGTTCGCGGTGTTGTATCCTCCGCCGTTGGGTATGTTCATGGACTTCTTCGTGCTGTCGTCGGAGAAGAGGGTCTGCTCCCCGAACTTGCCGTAGCCCACATCGTCGAAGGTCCATTCCGATCGTCCGTCCAGTCCGATATCTACATAGGGATCCTGAAGTGACTGACCCAGATCCGAGTTATGAGTGGATATGTTGAAGTATGCGTGGGATATCGGAACGTTCTTTCCCACCCTGAAGTAATAGCTGGAATCCACTCCGCCTCCCTCGGTAATGGAGATAGGCCCTCCGGTGACGGTGGTTCCCGTATTGTCATAGAGATAGTTGGTCTTCTCTCCCTCCGCAACGTTGTCCAGGAAGGTTGTCAGACTCATTGATATCATCAAAGCAATAATGAACATGGCGAGACGTGTCCTCATGGTTAACCCTCTATTAGGAGCCGCTTGGCTGGTGTTATTTTTTTGGCGGTTCCTTTTTAAAAAATGGTACTAAGATATATATAATTTCTAGGCTTTGCTTTTTCAAGCTTATTATATTTTTCTAATATTTGAGGTTGTTAATTATTGCTTGTATTAATATTAATTTTTAAGTATTTTCAAGGATATTTTTCCCAATTATGACTGTAATTTGGCATTGTACGAAAAACCATTCAATGGGATAGATGTCATTTCACTTAACAAATGAAAAATGATCGATCGGTGCAGACCTCAAACTGATCGCATCCTCTTTGGAATATGCTCCACTCTGCCGGGAGAGCTTGACTACTCCGGTCATCTTCTGGGGGGCGGTGGCATCCTTCTTCCAACCGGGGGCAATGGACCTCTATGCCCGGGGGGCGGAGGAAGCTGTCTGCTGACGGGGGCCCCCTGATGGTAATGTTGCGGCATGATCTGTCCTCCGCCTGGCGGCATCATCATGGGAGCGGGTGATAGCGTGGGCCTTCCCCTCTGACCCGTGCCCTTGAGTTTCTGGGATTTCGTGAGTATCTTCTCGATGATCTCCCTCCCACTGTATTTCCTGAAAAGCTCCCTCCTTCTCTCGGTCTTGTTGTAGTACTCGATGGTCTTTCTCGGGTCCTTTGAAGCATTGCTCTTGCCGATGAATCCGATGATCGACAGTGTCATCGTCACCAGAAGGAGCAGAGCGATCACCCCGAGAATGATGGGGACAGTATAGTTTGTTCTTGACTTGTTGTCCTTGCTCGGCGGCTCCACTACCTCCCTATTCTCCGGATCGTACTTGTAATCCGGCTCCTCTGCTTCATCCGGTATCCCGTCGGAGTCCACGTCCGTTGACCACTGGGGGTCATAGGGAAACAGGTCCGTATTGTCCCCCACTCCGTCGTTATCGCTGTCGGACCATTCCGAAGGATCGTTGGGGAACCGGTCGATCGAATTGAGGTATCCGTCACCGTCGATATCCCTGGGAAGTTCTGGTGGTATGTGGAGTATCGTCACGTTGACCCAGGCGAAGGCCGTTTCACCGCTTGTGTCAGTCGCTCTCACAAGAATGGGGACCTTCGGTGTGATCTCCCCGAAATCAGGGGCGATGAGGTTCACTCCCCAGCTGTTCTTACCGTTTGCCTCCTTCCATTCGTTCTGGAAGAAAACGTCAATCCTGGAGATGCCCTCCACATCGCGGGCCTCTCCGCCGATGGAGAACACTCCTGGATCGATTAGCTGGTCCTCTATGGGATTCTTTATCATCACAGAGGGCAGGTCGTTTTCCGGCGTGACAATTATGTGGAAGGAATTCGTTGACTGGAATTCTCCATCCGAAACCTCGACCTCCACGGTCAGCCATCCGTTCCAGTTCTCCACCCTTGGCTCCACGTTGACCTTGCTCCGGTCCTTGGGATCGAGTCTGACGGAGTAGAAAGTCTCGTTGGTTTGATAAAGGATCTTGAACGTCAGATCCTTGGGGGCCGTGTCGATGTCGGATACGTACGGAGAGAGGTCGATGATGGAATCCATGCTCTCGTCTTCCACTATCGAGAGTGCTGGAATATCGATCCACTGAGGAGGATCGTTAATGTTGATTATGTCCACGAAGGTGGTCTGGTATGGATCCCCGTTGAGGTTCGGCTCTTCTCGGTCGAAACCGTAGATCCTGAGGGGTATGTTGAGACCATTCCAATCACCGAAGCTCTGGATGTAGACCTTTGTCTTTCTTATTTCCACTTTAACGTTCCCTTCCACCTCCTGGGGATAGGAGCCGTCAGGATCGAGCTTCGGATAGTAGTTGATATTCATACCCAGAGGATCGTCAGGATCATTGAAAAGGTTCAAACCTGCAAGGTCAAGGGCCAATGTTTCCATTCCCTCGTACCCTACGAGTCTCTTTGGGAGAGAGCCGTTGCCAAGAACCGGCGGATCGTCCACTGGTTTGACATCTATCCTGATCTCGCTAGTCACGAATTTCCTGGGTGGGACCCCGCCGGGTCCCCCGTTGTCCCATACGATGAACCTCACGGATGATTCCCGGTCGAAATCCTTGGTAATGGTGGAATCCAGGGTGAGATTGGCCCCGTTCTCAATGTATGCATTCATCATGTCCGCGTAGGGGCCTATCATTTGAGCCGAATACCTCAGCTGGTGGGGTGCATCATAATCATCGGTGAAGTATTTTGAAAGGTCCAGGACTCCCCTCTTCAGGGAATCCTCGTTGACCTCCAGTTCCTTTGGCAGGGCGGCTTTCAATTTGGGGGGAGCGTTGTACTCAACGGATACGTCCGAAATGACGGATGTACCGGGTGTGTTTCCCTTGAAGAGGATGTATATCCTCAATTTGGGATCGTCGTTGTCTGGATAATCCGGGATAATCCTGGAGATCGCCGACCTAAGGGCTCCGCCATTGTCCACGGTGAACGTAACGTTGTATCTGATATCGATATCATATCCCGTCAGCCTGCCCTTGGTATCGGTTCCGAGATTGAAGGGTATGTTCACAATGCTGTTCCCGTACTGGTCCCTGTTCACGTTCACTCCCGAGGGCGGATTGTCGAGTACGCTCTGCAGCTGCACACCAAGGTCAATATCGACCACCCCTCTCAAATGTCCGGGCCTGGTCCAATCGTAGATACCATCGCTACCCAGGTCGATCCTTACATTTGTCGGGTAATCAAGTGTGGGCCTGGAAACCTTGAGATTATTATCGAGGAATGAGGTCATGAATATCTCCTGAACCCCGTTCCCGTCCAGGTCGTCGATCGCCACTCCGTAGGTGGATCTCGTGCCCGTATCAAGATTTCTCTTCTGCCATGTTTCCGTGGGATCGTCCGGCTCCTCGAACCAGAAAAGGCCCCCGTTGGTGTAATATCCCCATCTGTACTGGTTGGTCACGAAGACATCCGCATGACCGTCCTCGTCAATGTCGCAGACATCCACCCCCCAGGGGTAGGAAACCGATCCTGAGGTGGATATATCATAACTGGACCACCCTCCGGTTGCATTAGCGTTCTTGGGAGCCATCCCCCACTTGACCGTCCCGTAATTGGACGCGGTCACTATATCAAGCACTCCGTCATTGTTTATATCGAATGGCACCGCTTCTTGGGGATAGCTCAAACCGGAAACCGCGCTGATCGCCGCCCAGGCATTGGTCCTAGGATTCAGGGGCATCGGGTTCCTGTAGATATTAGCGGCTCCTGACCATCCGTTCACCGGTACGATTATATCGTCATATCCGTCCCGGTTCATGTCGGTGATGTTGATGTTGCCGCAGTATGAGACGCTGCTCGCAGCATTGTATGAGCTCCAGCTTCCCGCGGGATTGCCGTTATGGTAGAAGACCTTGATTCCATCGTAGTAGTAGTATCCCGGGCTCACCACGATCTCCAGATAGCCGTTCTTGTCGAAATCACCCAGACCAACCCCCATGGCATAGTACATTGAGCCGACGTAATGGTCGTACCAGATGGCTTCAGGGTCTCCGGGATTTTCGAACCAGTAGACCTTGTGCGTGTCGTAGCTAGAGACGGCAACATCTATGTGGCCGTCATTGTTTATGTCGCCCCAGGCTACTTCCCTGGCGCCTCCGACCATGATCCCGTTGATCCTGTGGAATTCCCACTGATCATTGAAGGGAGAGCCGTCATTCTCGTACCATCCTACGGTTCCGCTCGTGGAGGCGGTCACAAAGTAATCGGTATCCCCGTCCTGGTCCACGTCGCAGTTCTCTATATCGGCGAGTGCAACAAGCCCGCCGTCCTCGATGTAACCCGGGGAGATCTTGGTTCCCGTATGCGGAGCCTTGTTCGACCAGTAGATCGCCTGTCTGTTGCTCCTGAAGAAAAGACCGACATCGGTCCTGCCGTCGTCATCGAAATCTCCCTTGAAGCCTCCCTCCCCCGTCGTTGTATGTCCGCTCATCAGTGTATTATCGGTCCAGTAGTTCTTGTTCGGTGATTTCTTGGAATCAAGCCATCCGATCTTGTTATTGTAGTAATAGCTCCCCACGGAGTAGAACACATCCAGATATCCGTCGTCGTTTAGGTCCGCCAGAAGACAGGTCCTCGGGTAATAGACGTATCCGCTGAGGAGCGTGTATTTTGAAGTCCAGCTTGACGAGCCGAGGTTCCTGTAATAATAAACCGATGAGGAATAATATGTATAAGGTGCCGTTACTACATCGGCCTTTCCGTCCTTGTCAACATCCCCCACATCGAAACCGGTCATGGTGTAGGATTCGGTGAAGAGATGATCGTCATCCCAATCTGTCTTGGTCGAGATGTTGGTTGTATCCTTGTAATACCATTCGTATGCGGGATTTTCGAAGCTGTACACCTTCCTGTCGGAGAAAGCCCCGAATACATCCAGGTAATCGTCGTTGTTCCAATCTGCTATCTTAAGAAAGTCGATGTTCGAACTGCCGGATCCAGATCCCGTGTTGAATAGAGGCCATAGATCGTAGTTCGTGCCGCTGCTCTTCTTCAGCATCACCATCGCGGCTTGTGAGGTCGACCATGAGAAGGACCTTTGTGCCAATATCAACTCGGCCTTTCCGTCATCGTCCATGTCGGCCGCTTCCATAAGGTAGGGGGCGAAGCTTGTCGTAAGAGTATAAGTCCCGGAGAACGAACCGGTGCCGCTGTTGCTCGTCCAGTAAACTCCCGTGCTCCTTGCATATGCGATATCGTTGTCCCCGTCGTCGTCAACGTCGAGTATGGCGAAATCATAGACGGATGTTATTCCAAGCGAGCTCGATGTGAAACCTCCGTTCGAGCCCTGGATGTAGATATACAGGTTCCCGGGATTTCCCGTTGATACTATGGAATCGTTCCTGCTGTCTCCGGTGAGCTCGCCTGCCTTGATCGAGGATGGGGTGAAGGAAATGGCTCCTCCCTGGGCAAGGGTCTGCATGCTGGGGATAGTTGGTTCGAACCTCCCCCTAACGGTCATTTCAGCGCTGAGGACCTCCGCTTCCGATGGCAGTATGACCCTTCCCAGGGTCTTGTCCATGTTCCCTCCGAAGGTTGCCGTCTTCCTCGTGATATCATCGCTGAATACCGTATTCCGGCCGAAATCTCCGTATCCGGTGCCGGTATAGGACCATTCTGGTTCGGAGTCCAATCCCACATCTATGGAGGGATCCCTGATCCAAGGTC
The DNA here is from genome assembly GCA_048569615.1 of Thermoplasmatota archaeon. Taxonomy (GTDB): domain Archaea; phylum Thermoplasmatota; class Penumbrarchaeia; order Penumbrarchaeales; family Penumbrarchaeaceae; genus JAYEPK01. The sequence goes on from JBLIRK010000026.1 coordinate 19,669, forward strand.
CGTTCTCCGAATTAAAAGTAGAAACCTTCATCGAGGCAGTTGAGATGGGAACGTTCTTCTCCAGCTCGACATACATATGAGAATCGTAAAGGTTAGATCCCGAGCCCTTGAGAGTCACATAATCCCACGTAGGCCCTCCTCTTCCGTTGAAAGTATCCACATACTGACCCTGGCCCGTTTCTCCGATAAAAAGTATGGACCCAAAAAATAACATGATCAGGGCGAAGGAGATAATCGACCGTTCCTTCATAGTATTCCTCCTCGAGGTTTTCTTCCGAGACCGCGTAATGGGGGATCGAGCCCCTCGTCCAGCAGAGTGCCTCTCAGGCTGCCTAAGATGACGGTATTTATATATTTTATCTGTCCTTGTTTTTTCGGCCTTTTTAAAGCTTTTGCCATGCTGGACACCACTCATCTATATGGAATATCTAAAATTGTATGAATAAACAAGGGGCCAAATGATTATTAACTTTGACCCGAATTATCTCCTCCTTCAAAGGGTGATACACCTGCGTGGAAATGACCGGGATAAACTGTATGTTGCGGTGATTTGCATTGTGACAGTATCTGCAGCCTTTTTTCCATCGTCAATAACCGCCGAGGAAGGTATCGCCTTACCATTTGGCTTCGAGATCCCCGAGGAGATCTCCAGCGATCTCACCCTGGGTCAGGCGGATTCTCCGATATATTTGAACGGATCGGTCACAGTGCTCCAGGGTGTGATATTCAGACTGCTCCCCGGTGCGGAGATGGTAATGGGACCCGGATCCGGGCTTTCTGTCCAGGGTTCGTTTTTAGTGGGGGGAGAAGGTCCCATAACGGTAATAGGTTCCCAGGCACCTCAAACCGCAGGTTCGTGGAAGGGCATCAGCTTTTTGAGCGGTTCCCTCGGCAGGTTCGAGAATACCGGGATTGCAGGTGCGAACACCTCTTTGTCCCTTTCCGGAACGGGGGATGTGGTGGTCAGGAATTCGACAGTATCCCTGGATAACACATCCCTCCATCTCGACAAGGCGTCTGCTTTGACTGTAGTCAACTCGACACTTGATTACGATGCTATCGAGCTAACGGACAATGGCTCCGTTGTCAGAACGTTCCATTATCTCTATGGAAAGGTCGTGGATCACCTGGGGGGCCCCAAGGATTTCATAAGGATCGAGATTTTCAACAGTGAGGGTGCCCTGGTCCTCAGCTATACGGTGAACCAGACGGGAGAAGTTATCCCGGTCCTTCTGGAAGGAGGGGCCTTCATCAGGGATGGAAGGGATTGGAGGAACGGAACGTACCACATATCAATGACCGACGCACCCTTCACACACTTTGTTAATATGACCTACGTTTTCAACGGGACCGCTTTGGATGCAAAGGACCTGAGATTCACCTGGCCTCCGGAATTTTCCAATCCCCCTTCGAGGATCAACCTGTACGAGGACTCTGTGGCATACAAATATACGGAGGTGCTTGACCGCAATCGGATAGGATCGGTTGATGTACTGTCATCAACACCTTCGGTGCGGTACAACTGGACCCATTCGAGATTGGAGTTCCATTACACCGATGAGTCTGTTTTAAAGGAAAACGTGACCATAACCCTGGACGACGGTTATGACACAAGAGATTATACGATCCTTGTGAACGTGACGCCGGTCGATGATCCGCCGCATGTTCAATTCCCCTCCATGTTCGCCTATCCCAGAGAGGACGTCCCCTACCTCATGAAGCTCCAGGTAACCGACGAAGATACGAAGGTCGAGAACATCCAGGTGACCACCGATGATCCTGAGAACATCACCTATGATAGGATGAACACAACCCTTGTTTTCCTCTATGGAGACGGTACGGCGGAGGAATTCAACGTAACTGTGAATATAACAGACGGAACATCCGTTATTTCAAGGAAATTGGCAGTGGATTTTCAGCCAGTCTACTACAATCCTCAGTTCCTCCTTCCGTTGCCCGACCTCGAGCTCATGGAGGATATGGAGGCTTCCATGGACCTCGGACCATATCTCTTTGATCCGGACAGGGACGAGGAGCTCTTCCTTTCTGCGAGATTGGAGGATTACGACATATTCTCCTTCAAACTTGATGGAAATGTCATAACGGTCGTTCCCCTTGCTGACAGATTCGGGAAAGGGACGATCCAGCTGACCCTAATGGATGAGAGGGATCTTACCACAACGGCCTTTCTCAATGTGACCGTGCTTCCGGTGGATGATAGACCGATACTCTCAAATCCGATGGTTGTGAAGGTTGCGGAGGATACATACTGGTTCAATATAACCTACAGTGATATTGACGGAGATCTGCCCGATAGCGCGGAGGTTCTGGTCGGAGGTTATAGGTACAATCTCACAACTCAATTCCTTCTTCCCCCGGTATATGAACCGGTGATCTACAGCAGGAAGCTCGCTCTTCGATCCGGGACATACAATGTTACGTTCAGATTTGTCCAGGGTCCTTTTATCGTCGAAATGAAGAAGGGGAACGTTTCCATTCCCTTGGTGGAGAGGACCTATCAATTATCTGCATACAACCGCTCGGTGATGGCTCTGGTAAGAGGGGTGGGAGAGGGGAGGCCCCCTTCAATGATGGAGGTCAACACCACTCCGGCCAGGGTGGGCGATATGTTCGATATCGGATGCGCCTTCAGGTTCGATCATGGAGATATAAGCCCAAGGGAAGCCGTTGTCCAGATATGGCCGCTGGACTTCCGGCAGGATATAATCATCCTTTCATTGAAGGCGTATTACTGGGATCAGGGAGAGTGGATGGAATTCGGTACGGGGATATTCGATTCCAACACCAAAGTGGAGACGATATTTCTGAGCTTCAAGCCCTTGAACCATACAATTTCGCTTTTTGCGAGGCTCGATCCGGATTATGATACGGATAACGATGGTGTGAAGAACCTGCTGGATGATTTCCCTGAGGATCCCACTGAATGGGTGGATACGGACGGAGACGGAATAGGGAACAATAAGGACACTGATGATGACGGAGATGGATTCTCCGACATCCTGGAAATGGAGGCAGGAACCGACAGTCTGTCAGCAGCCTCGTACCCCCGTGACACGGACGGGGACGGTGAGCTGGATTTCATGGACGATGACGATGATAACGATGGAATGCCCGACGAATGGGAGGTGAAGTGGGGATTCGACCAGTTCGATCCCAGCGATGCGTCACAGGACCCGGATGGCGACGGGCTGTCCAATCTGGAGGAGTTCCTTGCTGGCAGCGATCCCTGGGTAGATGAAAGTGAACCGGAAAGCGGTATGGGATTTCCAGTCTGGATGGCATTGATCGGGGCCTTCGCCCTGGTAATCCTTCTTGTTGTGGGAGTGCTCCTTTTCTTTGTCTCCAGGAAACCTCAGGATGAAGTGGAGTTCAAGGAGATGGAGGAAGAGTGGGAGATCCAGGGAGAGCTGGATCCCGATGATGCGGTCGAATGCGAGAGCTGCGGGGAGTTCTACCCGTACTGGTTCGAGGAGTGCCCAAACTGCAGGGAGCCCAATCCCTACGAAGAGTGATAAGATGACCGGCAGGCTGCAGGACAGGACAATAATCGTTACCGGAGGATCCAGAGGCATCGGGCAGGCAGTCGTCAAGCTATGCATGGAGGAAGGGGCATTCGTCGGATATACCCATATACATGGTCAGAAAAATGCCATGGAGCACGGGAACGGAGCCGTTCCTTTCCTTGTGGATACAACGGATGAGAAAGGGATGACAGACGCTGCTAGCGAGCTCTCCTCCATGGGCCCTGGGGATGGTATTGACGGGCTTGTAATAAATGCAGGCATCTACAAAAGAGCACCGTTCAGAGAGATGGGGATCGGGCAATGGAGGAGGACCATATTGGTAAATCTGGAGGGAGCTTTTACAGCGGTAAGGGCCTGCCTTCCATATATGGACAAAGGTGCAATTGTGATGGTGTCCTCCCAGCTGGCCTTTCGGGGTTCGGAGCACGGGGCCGATTATGCGGCATCGAAATCCGGCCTCCTTGGTCTGGCAAGATCACTTGCAAAGGAATTGGCCCCGGATATCAGGGTGAACACCGTGTCCCCCGGTTACGTGGACACTGATATCTTGGCAGGGGACACGATGAAAAAGCGGAGCTGGAGGACCAGGGAGGTCCCCTTGGGAAGGATAGCCCTGCCAAGGGAGATCGCAGCTCCCATAGTCTTTCTCCTGTCGGATGATTCAAGTTATGTTACCGGTGCCGACCTGGACATCAACGGCGGTCTCTACATTCACTGATCCAGATATCCGGATATATCGAATTCCACCATCAAACCCCATGCATCGATATTGACATCATCCGGGAACAGGGAAAGTGCAAGAAGTGCAGAGGACCTTATCTCCACCTGCCCATGACCCATATCGTCGGTGAAGATCGTCAGTTCCCGTACCATTATTTCGTACTCCAGCGGGCCGGCGATTATCTTCGCGGGCGTCTCATTGATATGAATTGTGACATCTTCCCTTATGGAAGCAGAGATATCGAAATCCACAAGCAAAGTGACCTCAAGGGGGGTTACATTCGTATTGAGCACTTCTATGGAATCTAGGAGATCCCCTATGAAGGATAGGTCCATGATCTCGTCGACGGACCTGTGGACCTCGATCAGGGGAAGCACCTCCGCATCCAGTTCTCCCCTTATCAGCGCTTCTTCCTTGATTATGATCTCCCTGAACTGGTCCTCCACAAGTGATGTTTCTGCACGACCTCTGCTGTAATCCAGTGGAACAGATCCGGTTTCAAGTACGAGTTCCAGATCCTCGTTCGAGGTCTCTATCTCGGGTTTGTAAACGAATTCGGCGGAGATGTTGCAGACTCCCTCATCTATGTCGATGAGGATCTCTCCCAGCTCCCACGTAGGTCTTTTGACAACAAGCAGTGTGAGGGTGGTGGCAGCTATAAACAACAATAACAGGAATGCTGTGATGGCTGCCGTGATCAACCTTGCTTTAAGAGGTAATCTCTTCATTGTTTGCCTTCCCCCTTCTCCCTGCTCGCCGAGCTTATCCTGCTGTCCATCCATCCCCTTACAAGAGGCTCCGCTATGCGTGTCGCATGAAAAAGTGATCTGGAGCTTCCGTCCGCAAAGATAAGGAAATCACCCTTCCGGATACCGTTGAATATCGCCTTGGCGACCCTCTCCGGCGGAATGGATCTGATCTTTCCGGAGATGGCCTTCAATTCATCGGGTTTCGTCCTGTTCTCGAATTCCAGCTGGGGGGTATCCGTATCCGGGGGGAATACAACACCGACCCCGATGCCTTCCGGTTCAAGCTCCATTCTAAGGGCCTGGGAGAAGCCCCAGACTCCGAACTTTGCAGCAGAGTAAGCGGTATAACCATAGATTCCCACGAAGCCGGCAACCGATGAGATATTGATCATGTAACCTGGCCTGTTCATGATTTCCATGAAAGACTTGCAGACGGCCATGGTCCCGACAAGGTCGATATCTATGATTGAACGTATCTCCTCCTCCGTGAGCTCCCCGAGTACGGACGGATGGACGATGCCTGCTGAATTTACCACAACATCGAACCTGCCGTGCTCTCCGGCAAGCTCAATTGCCGTTCTCCGGACAGCTTCCCAGTCGGTAACATCCAGGCACTTCCAATGCACGTTCCCGTCGATGCTCCCAGCAGCTTTTTCCAATCTTTCGACATTGCGGGCTGAGATCACCACATTGGCCCCCTTTGATGCAAACATCCCTGCGGCTGCAAGACCTATGCCGCTGGAGCCTCCCGTGATGAAGATGTTTTTCCCCATGAAATCCGATATACGGACCATTCGACGGCATTAACCCGGTCGGACATATTTATAGATAATCGGGGCGTAATGTAAGTTGATGGAGGAGCCCGCTTACGTAGAACTCTACAGGAATGGTGAGCTCAAGAACAGGATGGATTCGGCACTATCCAAGCTCGGGAATTGTGATATCTGCCCGCGGAAATGCGGTATCGACCGACTTTCGGATGAGGCGGGTTTCTGCAAGGTGGGAAGGAAAGCTGTCGTATCTAGCTACGGACCCCATTTCGGGGAGGAGAAGCCCCTCGTGGGCAGGGGAGGGTCAGGAACCGTATTCTTTTCGGGATGCAATCTGGGCTGCAGGTTCTGCCAGAACTACGATATTAGCCAGTATGCGAATGGTGAAACATTGGATGCCGATGAGCTTGCGGGAATAATGATGAGGGTTCAGAAAATGGGATGCGGGAACTTGAACCTCGTATCCCCCACCCATGTTGTCCCTCAGATCCTTGAGGCCCTGGAGAAGGCGTGCTTGAAAGGTTTCGATCTTCCGATCGTTTACAATACAGGAGGGTATGATTCCCTCGAGATCCTTCGTTTACTGGACGGTGTCGTGGATATCTACATGCCCGACATGAAATATTCGGATCCGAAGGTAGGGGAGCGTCTGTCTCATGTAAAGGACTATCCCGAGGTGAACTTCCGGGCGGTCCGGGAGATGCACAGGCAGGTAGGCGACCTTGTTCTGGATGAAAGAGGTTTTGCCGTAAGAGGGCTGCTTGTCCGGCATCTGGTGCTTCCCAACAGCCTTGCCGGCACCGGAGAGGTCGTCCGCTTCCTTTCGGATGAGATCTCCAGGGATACATATGTGAACATAATGGGCCAGTACAGACCCGAATACAGGGCCATGGAGTGCGATGGTATGGGGAGGAGGCCGACCAGGAGCGAATATCTCAACGCGGTCAAAACCGCTCTGGATGCCGGGCTGCACAGATTGGATTGAATCCTGACCCTAATTCTGCTGCTCCTCCGGATCGCCATCATTTTTCTGTGATTCGGGAGGTTCGGGCGGTTCCTGCTGCCCAGGTATGACTTCGGCAGGTGAAGGGGCTGGCGGTGCCCCCTCTGCTCCCGTTTCAAGAGGAGGTGCCGGCATTGCCGGTTTTGGAAGCATAAAAGGCCCCTGGAGATCCATTTGAGGGGGTGCCGGTGGTTCCTGCTGAGGAACCGGTTGGATCAGGGTCTGTGGTTGTATAGGAGGCTGGACAGATGGTGGCGCCGGTGGAGGGGGCTGCTGTCCAATAGGAGGATGGATCGGCTGAGGGGGGGTTGTTGGGACCGGACCCTGTTGCTGAGCTGGATGGACAGGGGCTGCTCCAGTCGGGGGAAGTGCTGCTCTTGGCTGTGGCGGAGATACCTGCGGATGATCCAAAGGCTGGGCGGGAGGTATCCGGGGTTGTTGTGCTGTTGGGGAGCCAGAGAGCGTGGGAGAAGCACCGCCAATCGCACCTTCCCTGACCGGACCGGGTATTCCCTCTGAAATTTCCGACAAAGGTTCCATAGGCTCGACGGGAGCCTCTTCTTCCTTCTTCTTTTTCCTTAGCGCGAAGAACAGGACCGCACAAAGACCTGCAACAACGAGGAGCACCACGATTATGATGATGATCATCATCAATGCTCCCCCGCCCTCTTCCCCCTTATCCTCGGGTTTTTCGGTCACCGTTACCTTGATAGTATCTGTAACGGAGTTCCTTCCGTCCAGGATGTGAACTGTGAAAATGTATTCCCCAGGCAGCAGGCCGGAGACGTTTATAATTGCACCCGTCCTGTTGAACTGCAGGTCCCTATCATGGCTCCAGTAGATGGTCAGCTCATCCCCGTCCGCATCGTCCACATCAACCTCAAGGATGACGAATCCATCCTCCCTGATCTCAGATGAACTGCTTTTTATTTCGTTGATGACCGGAGCCGCATTGTATGTCTCAAGGTCCCTGAGGTTTACCTTGACGGTCTTCTCGAAGGGTCCGATCTCGAACTCCCCGTCATCTATCAAGACTGAAACGGTGGCGTTCTTTTCATTCATCTTTGCCATCCATTCGGTCTCGGTCCAGTATTCCTTTGTCCAGTTGAGGGAAATGGTCTTATCCTGCATTTCGATAGTCTCACCGTTCACCATCCAGGTGTAGGTCAGCTCTTCATTGTCGATGTCAGAGGCCTCAGCAGTGAACAGAAAGGTTTCGCCGGTAAATCCTTCCCCTCTGTCGCATGTTAGGGAAGAGAACTCGGGAGCATCGTTCACCGGGAGGACAACGATGCTTAGATTGAACTCCAGTATGGATTCTCCATCGCTGGCCGTAAAGGTAATATTCTCGGTTCCTGACCAGTTTACAGGAGGTAGAATAAGGACTGAGCCGTTCATGGACAGGTAGACACCTATCTCATCCCCACCAGTGAAATCGAATTCAAGCCCGTCCATGTCCGGATCGGAAATATACATGGATATGTTCAGGTTCGAATATTCGGTATCCTCGTCCATTATGATCTCAGAGGGGAAGTCAGACGATAGAACAGGTTTGGAATTCCCTATGACGACCTCTGCTTCAAAGGATCCGGAATGGTCCATTCCGTCGTATGTCCGGACCATGCATTTCACAGTATCATGCTTATTTGTATAGGACGGGGACATCTCCGCGATAAAATCAACGGTCTGGTTCAGCCGGGTCAGTTCGGTGATCTGCTCATCATTCACATACCAGAAGTAGTCGTATAGCAGGTCCTCCGTCTCCACATCTGTGCCGTTGTCGATAAGGACGGCGGAGATGGTGTTTTCGGTGGTGGCGTTCTCAGGTTCCATTGATATCCTCGGAGACCTGGGTATGTTGTTGAAGACAACTGTCGCATCTAAGAACAACTTTACCGCGGAAAAAGCAACTCGGTCAGTGACGGTCACCTTGAAGGAATAATTGCCGACAGGAGTATCGGACCACGTGATGAACCTGCATTCCCAGAGGTCCTCAGTAGCGTTGAAGATCGGGGCCGATAGCATCCCCTCCTCCCAAACCATCCCAGGCTCGAGCCTGTATTCCACCATCACATCCAGGGTCGATCGGTCCTGTTCGGGATCGGAGACCGTTATCTGGATCAGGGCTTCATCGGTCCTGAGAATCCCGGACTGTATCATTAGAGATCCCACCATTGGGTAGTGGTTTTGTCTCCACGAAATGGATATGGAATCCATGGTCGGGTTACCACCCCCGCTTGCTACCAGCCTAATCTTCAGTTTGACAGATTTATATGCAAGGGGATCGATGCCGGTCACATCCCAGGAAACCTCTCCGTCACCGGTGAATCCTTCCATATCGGGTATTATCGTACCGGTGGCGGCGTCCAGGACATCGACGTAGATATCCGCCGAAGATCCGGCCGTCAGGTGCGCCTCTATCTCGCTCCAGTAAAAACCTGCGGGAAGTGATATAGGCTCCGTCGTAAGGGACCCGTCCGTCTGCCCCGACGCAAGCTGTATCATGCCGCCAGCAACATCAACACCGGAGCTGGATTCCCTGTTAATGGTCGTGAGGAAGGATTCCCTCCATGATCGGGACCCGTTCCAATCCACGCCCCATCCTTTAAGGGTAGGCGAGTTCCAGATCATTCCGTCAAAGTCAGCCTTGAGCTTAATTGTGTCATATCCGAGGGAGGATAACGGGGATATGTCAAGCTGCGAGGCTGAAGGATCATACGAAAACCCAGTGATCGGCATGTCGAACTCATCCAATATCTCCAGGTCTATCGTCCCCCCAAATCCTTCTTCCTTTTCTATCATCAGAGTGGACCAGCTCATCGAATCCGGAACCTTGATCTTGTCCGAAACTACACTTCTCTCGGACGTTAGTCCGTAGATCTCGATATCGTCCCAGTACGTTGTTGTATAGGTCGGGCCCGGCTGGTCCCTGGTGGTGAAGAGCTCTATCCTCCCTATCGATGCGGCTTTGGAAATGAAATCCTTCTCAGCGGCTGCTCCGAGAAGGTCCCCGTTCAGGTCATATATGTAGAAGGAAACCTTGTCGATCGTGCAGTTGAACCGTATCTCGAACCTATACCATGTGTCCGCTTTGATCCCCGAATCTATGATGATCTCGGATGATCCGGTGGGTGTTGTCCTGTATTTGATCCCTTCATCCCTGATGAGGAGTCCGACCACCCTGTCATCGTGTGAAGGAGTGGCGCTTTGGCTCTTCATGAGGGATATCATTGCCGATTCCGCATTGGGGAAAATGTGATCTGCCGAGAACCAGCATGTGAGAACACCGCTGGTGACGTCCATTGGCTGGGATAGTACGTAGGAGTAGGCATCGTCCGGATTGTAGATCTTGCCCACTTTGATGGAGGGCTTGTTCGGTGGTGCGATCGTTGTTGCAGTGAACTGGTGGTTGTCGCTGGATATCGCTCTGTTTGTATCTTCGATCCACCCGTTTACTCCGAAGAGGTTCTGGCCTGAGCTGTAGGTTTCGAAATCCTCCCTGAAATTCGCACCCGGCTCGAATTCCTGGCCCAGGGGAGGTGTTATCTTTATTTCATCCCAGTATGTTGTGACATAGGTGCTGAAATAATCCCTTGCGGTGAAGAGCTCGACCCGTCCGATCCAGCTCGCATCCGAGATAAAATCGGTATTCTCCGCGGCCCCCATGAGGTCTCCCAGGTCGTTGAAGATATAGATCGATGCCTTGTCCAGTATGCAGTCGAACCTGATCTCGAACATGTACCACTTGTCAGCCGATATTCCCGAGTCGATTATCACGGTCGATGATGCCGTCGGTGTGGTGCGGTAGTAAATGCCTCCATTCCTGATAAGCAGGCCCACGACCCTGTCCTCTTGCTGAGGGGTCGCACTTCCGCTTTTCATTAGTGATATCATTCCGGAAGCGGCATCGGACCATACGTGGTCCGTGGAGAACCAGCAGGTCAGTATTCCGTTCGTTATGTTAATCTCCTTGGAAAGGATGTATGAATAGGAGCTGCTGGGATTGTAGATCTTGCCGACAGTAGTTGACGGTGATGTACCCGGGCCGGATGTTGTCGCGGTGAACTGATGCGTGTCGCTGGATATCGCTCTGTTTGTATCTTCGATCCATCCGTTGACACCGAAGAGGTTCTGGCCGCTGCGGTAGGATTCGAAGTCCTCCTCGAAGAGCACAATCTCTTCCTGGTATTTGTTCTTGTATTCGCCGCTAAGGAATTCCACTCCGGATGTCCTTTCGACCCAGTCCTCATCCGGGAAACCGTCGACCCACTCCCCACCTTCGGGTGTCTCGATCATCATACCTCTCGATGGTATTTCATTTCCTTCGGCAGCATTATTACCAAAGTGCGACCCGTTTACGATCATTGTGGAGATAAGAATCAACAAAATGACTGCTATTGGTTTTTCACATCTCATAGCTATCCCCCATGGACGGGGCTTTAAGGAACTGTTTTGTATAAATGGATTTTGTGTCATCCAGCAATGATCAAAGCATAGCTTCCCAGGATCCTTGCCTCGACCTGCAGGGATTCGGGATTCAGGTGATCGAGATCGTCAAGGTAGGTATGGTACTCCTCGCAGCCCGATCCCCATGCTGCCACCCCGTTCGCTCCCCCGCTGGTGAATGGGTAGTAATCCGAATAAGGTATGTCCAGTTCGTCGTAATGGTAGGAGATCTTGAATTTCGAGAGATCGGGCTCTTTTTCCAGGAGTCTTCCTCCTATGTCTTCGAGCTTCTTCATGGTGTCGTTGTTGTTGGTGACCATGGCAAGGGACATGGCCTCCGTGTCGGTATGGGCCATATCGAAGTTCAGGACCGCCCGGACATTGCCTTCTATCTCGGTCCTGTGCGCTTGGTAGTAGGCTGTTGATCCATATAATCCCTCTTCCTCACCTCCCACAGTGAGAAAGCGGATGGTCCGGTCGGTATCGTACTTGGACATTGACCTTGCGATCTCGATGATCTGGGCCGGACCCACCGTGTTGTCGATGGCGCCTATTGTGTTGTAGCACGTGTCGTGGTGGGCTGTGAAATAAACGTATTCGTCTGGATGTTTATTACCTGTCAGCTCCCCCACAACAATCCGGATGTCCATGTTGCCTATCCTGACATCGATGTTCAGCCTCAATTTGTGCTGGGGCTGGTTCTCGATTATTGTGTCTCCCATATCCTTCGAGACCATGAAGAAAGGTATGTCCGGATAGTCCTCGTAGTGTATCGGATTCTGGTTCGTCTTGAACATGGGCAGGTACCCTATGTTTTCCCCTCTCCAGCAGTTTTGGAGGATAATGGCTCTCGCTCCGGCCTCGTAGGCCTTGACATAGACCTCCGAATTGGACGGAGTATCCGCCGTCTGCTCGATGAAACAGACACGTCCCATTGTATTTGCGTACTGTGAATCATCCGTTCCATCACCTATGTTGTAGACCGTCAGATCATCCCTGAAGCTGTTCCAGCCGTAGGAGCCTGAATAACCCTGCATCACGAACTCCTCGATATGCCTGAATTGGATCGAACTCCCCAGGGGATTTGGCAGATTGTAAAGCGGCCTCATGTAAGGAACAAGGCTGACCTCGGCGGTAATGACCTCGAACATTGGGACGCTGTATGTTTCTATGTATGCTTCATCCAGTCCAGCTTCCTGGAACTGGGAAAGGATGTATTCGGCTCCAAGCCTCTCCTCCTCGGACCCCGACATCCTGGGACCCCATTGAACGAGCTCTCTGACATGGTTGCCGGCAGCCTCGTGGTCGAATTCGATAAGGATGATGGGATTGTCGCTGTGGATGAAGGAGCCCGCGTCTATGACCAGAGCCAGAATGAGTATCAGAGCGGCAATTGTGATGGGAATGCCGAACAGGAGCTTCCGGTCCATGCTTCCTAATGGTCCTGGTCATAGATAAAAAGTATCGGTGCTTTGAGACCTTCGAGCTGAACATTTCAACCGCGTTACTTATCAATAACGATATAAGTCCGTGAACCCGTTCGGTTAAAGCTTAAAGGAAAGGTGATGAAGATGAAGGTTTGCGATATTTATAAGACCGCCGAGAGCGAAGGCAAGGAGAAGCACGTACCCCAGATAGAAATTTTCAAGGGAGAGGGAAAGCAGGGAAAGGATATCGTCAAGGTCGTCGTTGGAAAGGAGGTGGCCCATCCCAACTCAATAGAGCATCATATTGCATGGGCCCAGCTGGTCGGTATCAAGGATAACGGAATGGTCATCGACTTGGGGAAGGTCAACTTCGCCCCATCGTTCACAGAGCCTAGTGCGTGCTTCCATGTACCGCTTTCGGAATTCAAGTCCCTGATCGCAACTTCTTATTGCAATATCCACGGTCTGTGGGAGAATTCCAGGGAACTCTGAGATCACTCGTATCTCAATGCATCCGCGGGTGTGACCCTGGAGGCTTTGTAGGCCGGAGGTATGGTTGAAAGGAGGGCTACGATGAATGTGATCCCTCCTATCAATATCAGATTAAGCCATGGAACTCCGAAGTTGGGGAGCGCATCGCTCAACCCGTCCCTCCAGAGCATCCAACCCAGTATTATTCCCAGAGCCGTACCTATGAGCACACCGGATCCGGCGATGAAACCGGATTCTCCCAGGAATGCCATGATCACCATGTGCCTCTTGAAACCTATAGCTCTCATCATTCCTATCTCATGCCTTCTCTCATAAACGGATCTGAGGGTTACGATGCCAAGCCCCACAATTCCGATGACAAGGCCCAGGGACAGGAAAGCGTTGAAAAGATTGAAGAAATTATTCTGGACCTCGAGGATCTCCTGCATGAGCTCCTCAACGACAATGGTGAAGAAACCATATCTGATCAGCTCCTTCCTCATGGCATTGGCCACTTCCCTCGGATCCCTGTTATCCTTGATCTTGATCATGTGGGTGGATTTCTCTGTGCTGAGGAAATCCGTCTTGGCGTAGGGCTCATACTGGAAGACCGAAACGAACCCGATGAGCTTGCAGATCCCTATCACCGTCTTGTTGTAAACCGTCCCGTTCACGCTTACAACGGTGATATTCTTACCGATCTCTGCCAGTCCTGTCATTCCGGGCGGGCCGAATTCATTTTCACCGAAGGAGCTGTCAACTATGACCCAGCTTCCGTTTGTCTTCAAGGCCTCCCAAACGGTGCGGTCCTCCCGTTTCGTTTCCTTTTCAGGATCTATCAGGTCCCATGCGACCTCGTTGAATCCGTATTGGTTCTTCTCTATGAATTTATCGGGAACACCGGTACTGCTGGCCGGGATCTCCTCATGGCTATTATCCGGAAGTGTGATATTTACGAAAAGCAGCCCGCTGCTCAACGAAACGGTCCTGTCCCAGTCGATGTCGCCATGTATGTCTGTATTGATCAAGCCCCCCTCAAGATCAGGTATTCCGGAGGCTGCGGAGATCCCAATTATCTCGTACCCTCCCCCAACCGACTTCTCGAACTCCTTGATGTTGACATTGAAAGTATGGACTATCATCGATAATCCGGTGATGGTGAAGATTATCAGTGCGAACATGAAGATGGTCACCCCGGTCCTGAACCTTTTCTTGATGGGATAGGAGATTGCCATCTTGATGGAGGCCGGGGACATTTTAACGGTGCAGACAGCCTTTTCAACGATCCAGAGTATGATATCGGTGTTCCATACGAGGAGAAGCACTCCCGAGGAGACCATGAAGATACCGGATAGAATGAACATCTCAAGGTTGCCCGAATAATTCTCCCATGCCGGCGGGGAGGGAGCGATCCAGAAAGCAAGTACGAGAATGGCTATGATATTGTAAGTTATCCTTTCATTCACGAAGAACCTGATCAGCAGTCCAAGACCGATGATGGAGAGAGAAAGTCCAAGATAGACCGGCCATGCCGCTTCTTTCAGTGTTCCGTAGTAATACAGTAATATTCCCACCGTCACCATCGCAAAACCGAGCAGGACCAGTTTGTCCAGAACGAAATTCAATATCTTGGCCGTTCTGCTCCCGTCGGAATCCTTCTTCTCCTCGTCCCAGACACTGAAGAGCTTCCAACCCAGGATCACGAGCTTGAACTTTTTCACGGGCACCGGTGTGTTCCTGATCGCCGAAACTATGTTCAATTTGGCGATCCTCTGTGTGATGAAGATCGTCGTTCCCAGAGTGATGGCAAAGCCGCCTACAAAGGCGAGAACAAGGGAGACCGGGGTTACGGTATAATACTGGATGATGTCAAAGGAATCACCGGCGAAGGATTCTAGGATCTTCTGGACTGCTAAAATGATCAGATAGCCGGTAGCGACCCCAAGTATAACCCCAACAAACGATGATAAGAGCGAATACAGCGTCCCTTCAAAAAGGTACATTGTCCTGAGGTGCCTCCTTTTCATCCCAACGGCCCGGGATATCCCCATCTCCTCCTTTCTTTCCTCGGAGAGCATGACGAAAATGTTGATGATCAGTGCGATTCCGGCGATTATGGAGAACATGCCAAGGGCGAGGAACATGGTCGTGAACTGGCTCATCATATCGGTCGCCATGTCAACCATGGTCTTCTTGTCGCCTGTTACCTCCAGGGACTTCCTCTGGTCCACCGGATTTCGGACTGCTTCCAGTTTCTTGTTGATCTCCTTCACGGCCTCATCGCAGAGCTCTCCTCCCTGGACCCTTCCGCCCTGATTTGAGATGAACAGGATGTTGTAGGCACCGCCCGACCAGTCACGGCCCGAACCGGGCGTTTCAGTTGTTATGTTCTCGATGGAATAGAGGTCCCATAGCGATTCGAAGGAGAAGAAGATGCTGTTTTGGCTCCATGCAGCCCTGCCCTCGTTGTCAATGACCTCGGCAACCGTGAAGTTCTTCTGCCGTGCACCGCTGGAGATTACCAGTTGATGACCTTTTTCACCGTCGATAAGTTTGGCAACTTCCTTTGTGATGTAGACTTCATCCATTCCCAGATCGTATTCGAGCCTTTTACCGTCCTTTGTGAGGCTGCCGAAGGAACTCTCCGTTTCCTTTGAATAGGCCCTGAAATCTATTACGGGTTCGAAGAGTAGGGTATTGGAGTTGATAATCGATCCGGTAAGCTCCAATTCCCAGGATACACCGTCTATCAGAGGCTCCCCTCGATCTTCGTTAATCGACCAGATCAGATCGGAGATGACGGTGGCCCCTTCACCGTCGAACATGTAGTTGGCGCCCGTCTCGTTCATCACGGTGATGTATTCATCCCTGAGGTCGTACTGCTCGTAAACCAGGGTCTCTATCATGTTCCCCATGGTGTCCCCGATCGCCAAAGAGGAGCATATTATGGATGTGCCGATCATGAAACCAAGTATCGCTATGATGGTATCGCTCTTGTGCCTGATCAAATTACGAAATCCCATCTTGAACTGAAGCTTGTTCCGGAGTGCCATCACGAGAAAAACGATTCCCATGATCAGGAGCAGAACCACTATGATCACCAGGAGCTGCTCCCTGAGGTCCGGCACGAGGAAACCTGTGAAAAGGTACTGGATCAGAAGCAGAAGGATTAGCAGGATAATGCCTTCTCCGATGTGTTCCTTGATCCAGTTGAAGAATCTCATGAACTCACCCTAGAAAGAAGCCTTCTGCTGGGCCGATATCCTGGCCGCTCCGGTGTCCTTCTCTCCGCACGTAGTGTAATCCAGACCGCCGGGATGTTTCAGTGCATCCTTTGCGGTTATGGGAACGTCCTTTACTATCTTCCCGTCCTCCATGTGGATTATCCGCCTGCATCTGGAGGCGACATCGGGATCGTGTGTGACTATGATGAAGGTCATCTTGAGGTCCCTGTTCAGCTTTCTCATCAGTTCCATGACCTCGTTGGAATTCATCTTGTCAAGGTCCCCAGTCGGCTCATCCGCCCAGACTATCTTTGGATTGTTGACGAGGGCCCTAGCAAGGGTCACCCTTTGCCTTTGCCCGCCGGAGAGCTGGGAAGGTCTGTGTTTTTCATAGCCCTTGAGGCCCACAACCGCCAATGCCTCGCTGGCTTTCTGCCTGGCCTCCTTGGATGACGTACCCGAAAGGAGCAGGACCATCTCCACGTTCTCGACCGATGTGAGAACTGGCAACAGGTTGTAGAACTGGAAGACGAAGCCCATGTGCTTGGCACGGTATTCGGTCCTCTGGTTATCCTTCATATTCGCAAGGTCCACTCCCTCGATCAGAACGTTACCCTCCGTGGTATCGTCGAGACCAGAAAGGCAGTTCAGCAGAGTCGTCTTGCCGCAGCCGGAAGGTCCCATGACGGCAACCATCTCTCCCTTGGTAACCTTCAGGTCTATTCCTCTGAGAGCATGGACCTTCACGGATCCAGTGTCGTATACTTTCCTGAGTCCCCTGGATTCGACTATGACCTCGGAACCTGTTCCCGTCATCTTGGCTGTCCTCCCTTCTGAGGGCAAAATATAGATGGTATATTAAATGTACGAAGAAAACGTATTAAATATTCTATTGGAACCTTCGTAATTTCAATATATTATTTACGGAACAGGTACGATTGGTCCGCGTTTCACATCAATGTCGAGCTAGTTCCTCTGCCTTGGTGGTCTCCTTTTTCCCTTCGGAGGTGGTCCGTTCCTGCTGGGCCTTCTCGGGCCTCTGTTCCTGTCCCTGGGGGGCCTGGCCTCCACGTTTGCCGGGCGGGGTTTAAGAGCTTTCATGGACACCTCCACTTTGCCCCGGTCGATCTCTATTACCTTAACCCGGACCTTGTCCCCTACCTGCAGCTTGTCGGTGACCTTTTCAACATGGGTCCATTCCAGCTCTGACACGTGCAGAAGTCCGTCGGTCTTGGGGGTCAGGCTGACAAATGCACCGAAGGGCATGATCTTCACCACCGTGGCTTCCTCGAAGATGTCCCCCACCTCGATCTCCCTGGTAATGCTCTTTATGACCCTTTCCACTTCCTTTGCCTTGGCGGAGTCGGTGGAGGTTACTAGCACCTTGCCGGAATCCTCGACGTCGATGCTGACCCCGTAGTCCTCGCAGAGGCCCCTGATGGTCTTCCCTCCGGGTCCAATCAGATCCCCGATCTTCTCCGGATCGATGGTCAGATGAATGATCCTCGGGGCGTATTGTGAGATCTCCTTTCTGGGTTCGGGAATGGTCTTGGATATCACTTCGAGTATCTCGGTTATGGCCTTTCTCATCGGAGGGAAAGTGGCCCTGATCATCTCCAGGGTGAGTCCCGGGGTCTTGGTATCCATCTGAATGCCGGTGATCCCCATATTCGTCGAGGTGAACTTGAAGTCCATTCCCCCCGCCCCGTCCTCCAGGTCCTGGAGGTCGGTGAGTATCTTCCATTCCTTGTCCTTTGATGCCATCCCCATCGCGATCCCAGCAACAGGTCTTTTCAAAGGAACCCCGGCATCCATCAACGCCAGGGTGGAGCCAACGGTGGAACCCATCGACGATGAGCCGTTGGATCCCATTACCTCGGATACAACCCTAATCGTATACGGGAATTCCTCCTCCCTCGGAAGCACCGGAAGGATCGCCTTCTCGGCGAGGGCGCCGTGTCCGATCTCCCTTCTTCCGGCTCCCCTCATGGGTTTTACCTCTCCGACGGAGAACGGTAGAAAATTGTAATGATGGAAATATTTCTTCTTCTCGTCGAGTTCCATTGTCTCGATGAGAAGGTCATCCCCCGGTGCTCCCAGGGTGACAAAGCTGAGTATCTGGGTTTCTCCTCTCGAAAAGAGACCGGAGCCGTGGGTTCTGGGTATTAGGGCGATCTCCGCAGAGAGCGGCCTGATCTCGTCAAGCTTCCTCCCGTCAACCCTCTTGTCCTCCTTGATGATCGCCATGGTCACCTGCTCCTCGATGAAATCGAAGAAGAATTTGTCCATCAGTACTCTTATATGTGATTCGACCTCTTCTTCCGTCTGGTCCTTCTTCTTTAGCTTCTTCTTGAAGTGTTCGACTAGCTGCTCCTCGAGCTCGTGGATTATCGCCTTTCTCTCTCCCTTCGATCCCTTCGGGGTGTTGAAGAGATATTTGTCGAGTTCGGGGAGCGCCTTCTTCTTTATGCTCTCAATGATCTTGGAGTCCTCATCGGAAAAGCTCGCTCTCCATTTCAGCTCCTCATTCTTCTTCTTCTCCTTGCCGACCTTCTTTTGGACCTTCTTCATGAATTTCGTTATCGGGTCCATGGCCTTCATCGCTTCCTCGAAGGCCTTCATCGTGTTCTCATCATCGAGCTCCCTGGCATCGCAGTCCACCATGGTTATTCTGCTCCCGTCTCCGATCACGACCAGGTTTATCTCGGAGAACTCGATCTCATCGACCGTCGGGTTGACCACCCATTCGCCGTTGACCATCCCCATCCTGCATCCCGTCACCGGCCCGTCTAAGGGAACCGAGGATATCTCCAGTGCAGTTGTTGCTGCGATCATGCCGATGATGTCGGGCTTGTTCTCCCCGTCCACCGACAGGGGCATTATAATCACCTGTACCTCGTTTCTCATTCCGTCGGGGAAGAGGGGCCTGATCCCTCGATCGATCATACGGCCCGTCAGGACGGCCTCCGTCGAAGGCCTTCCTTCTCTTTTCAGGAACCTAGGTCCCTTGATCTTGCCCACAGCTGAATATCTCTCTTCATAATCCACCATGAGAGGGAAGAAATCCATTCCTTCCCTTGCAGAATCGGAGATGCAGACCGTCGCGAGTACCATGGTCTCACCGATCTTGGCGGTTACTGCTGCGTCTGCCTGATGAGCCATCTTGCCATACTCGATGGTCAATTTCTTTCCGGAATAATCCGTTTCAAATATCTCTGTTTTCATTGTTTTTCACCTGAGAATTTAAAACACAGAAGGGTAGGAAAATTGTATGCCGGAATCGGGTCTTCGGCCCAGCGGTGCATCTATTTCGAGCGGAGTTGATGAAAAGCTCCCGGATCCCCGGTCCTTAGATGGACCGCTCAGGTCTGCCAAAGGGCCCCCGAAGGGATGCATAGCATCCCGGGCCGGAGGGACCATCCCTCCAGCCGCCTTGGACATTACCGCGGGACCAAGGACCAATCGTTCCTTGTCCATGCTTACCTTTCCTTCTTTCTGTGCTTGAAGGCTTGAATTGAATGTGGTTTAAATAATTTTCCCATGGAGATGACGACTTCTTTCAACCAACATGTCCCCGATGGAGCAACCATGGACAATATTGAAGTATCCTCAGAGTTATATGAAATCGGGGGACTTGAATGGAAAAAGGAGAGATATTGGAACTCGACAAGGAGAAGTTCGAGGAGATCACTTCCCGTTGCGAGAATCTGATAGTCGTCATGTTCTATACCAACAGCTGCCCCAACTGCAGGGCCATGGAGCCAATATACAGGAAGATCTCAGGGGAACTGGATGGCATAGCCACCCTGACTATTGTCAACGCCAATCTCCATCAGGACCTGGCGATGAGGTACGGCATCTACTCCGTCCCCACATTCAAGTTCTTCTGCAGGGGACAGCCCATCGGCGAGCTCGTGGGCGCGATGAACAGGACGCTATTGAGGAACACCATCAAGGATTTCGCTTCCATGAAGCACAACTGCGTCACAAAGTCCTCGAAGGTAGTATACGAGCTTACGGGGTATGCATAGGTTAATATCCCACCAATTACAGATTCGGGACAAGTGATCCCATGGCAAAGATAGATTGGTATGACCAGTTCGTTGATCTTGAATACAAACCCCAAAAGGACGACCTCACGGCCTTGTTCTATTTCGAACCACCGGAGGGAATGTCCAAGAAAGAGTCAGCCGGAAGGATAGCTTCGGAGAGCTCCACAGGGACCTGGACGACCCTTTCCAAGCTTCCTCCCAGAATGAAGGGCCTCCAGGCCACGGCCTTTGAAATGGATGGAAACCTGCTGAAGGTTGCCTATCCTCTTGACCTGTGGGAGAGGGGCAACATATGCCAGCTCCTCTCGGGCATAGCGGGTAACATCTTTGGGATGAAGGGGGTGAGGAACCTCAGATTGATAGATGTGAACCTTCCCCCGAAATACCTTTCATCCTTCAAGGGTCCGAACTATTCGATGAAGGGCATAAGGAAGATGATGAAGGTAGGGAAGCGGCCGTTGACGGGTGCTGTTCCGAAACCCAAGATAGGCTTCTCCGCTGCCGAGCATGCCAAGGTGGGCTATGAGACTTGGATGGGGGGTTTTGACTTCGTCAAGGATGACGAGAACCTGACCTCCACAAAATTCAACAAGTTCGACAGGAGAGTGAGGCTCCTGGCCAGGATGAGGGACAAGGCAGAGACGAGAACGGGAGATATCAAGGATGCCTATGTGAACATCACGGCCGATGTGGAGGAGATGAAGAGGAGGGCGGACCTTCTCCACGAATACGGCTTCCGTTATGCGATGATCGATGTTGTAGTTGTGGGGCATGCGGGTGTCCAGAGCCTCCGGAAGCATCTCACCGATCTCGGAATGGCGATGCATGCGCACAGGGCGATGCATGCAGCTTTCACCAGGGATCCCAAACACGGCATAGCCATGCAGTTCCTGGCAAAGACGATGAGGCTCGCAGGAGTCAACCAGATCCATTCAGGGACGGCCGTCGGCAAGCTTGTTGGGAACCGGGAGGAAGTGGAGGCCATTGCCGATGTTCTCAGGGAAGGGAAAACCAGACCTCGAAAAGGGATTATAATGGAGCAGGACTGGGGTGCCATAAAGAGCGCCTTCCCGGTCTCATCGGGAGGTCTTCATCCGGGATTGGTCCCCGATGTGATGGATATCTACGGGAGCGAGGTTGTCATCCTTGTGAGCGGCGGGATACACGGCCATCCCAAGGGGACGAGAGCGGGGGCTAAGGCCGCAATGCAGGCCATAGAGGCCAAGATGCAGGGTATCTCCCTGGAGGAAAAGGCGGAGACCTCGAAGGAGCTCGCAATGGCGCTTGATAAATGGGGCCGGCACAAACCTAAATGAGCCCGTCCATCTCCTTCACGAGCCCTGCGAACACATCCAGCGCCTCGGAAATTGGAGCCGGCGTTGACAGATCGACCCCTGCATCCTTCAGCAGCTCCACGGGAGGCTTGGAGCTGCCGGCCTTCAGGAGGTCGATGTACGCATCCAGTTGCTCCTTGTCACCGTCCAGGATGCGGGTTGCGATGGCATTTGCGACCGAGAAACTGGTTGCATATTTGTAAACATAGAAATTGTAGTAGAAATGCGGTATCCTTGCCCATTCGAGCTCGATTTCCCTGTCGATGATCATGCCGGGTCCGAAGTAATCCCGATTGAGCTTACCGTAGTGCTCGCCAAGGATGTCGGGCGTCAAGGGTTGATTTGCCTCTACCATGGAGCAGATATCCCTCTCGAACTCGGCGAACATGGTCTGCCTGTAGACGGTTCCCTTGAAGCTCTCAAGGTGGTGGTTGACCAAATATGTCTGCTCTTCCTTCGATGTCCATTTCTTCTTCAGGTATCCCAGCAGAAGGACCTCGTTGACCGTCGAGGCAACCTCCGCAACGAAGATCCTATAATCTGCGGTGATATGGGGTTGGTTCTTGTTCGAGAGATAAGAGTGTATGGAGTGTCCCATTTCATGGGCAAGCGTGAATACCTCCTTGACGTTCCCATCGTAGTTCATGAGTATATACGGTGGAGAATCATAACATCCGGAGGAGTATGCTCCCGATCTCTTGCCCCTGTTCTCGTACACGTCTATCCATCTTCTCGAAAGGCCGTCTTCAACAATCTCCTGATACATCTCTCCGAGAGGAGAGACGGCCTCAAGGACTATGTTCCTTGCCTCGTCCCATTCCACCTTCCGTTCGTATTCCTTGACAAGCGGTGTGTAGACATCGTACATATGCAGCTCATCGAGGTCGAGAGCCCTTTTCCTTAGATCGACATACTCGTAGAATGAGGGGAATGAGGAGCGGACCGCATCGATCAGTCCATTGTAGAGGTCCGGTTTGACCTCATCGTTGTCGAGGGATGCTTCCAGGGCAGAAGAGTACTTTCTGATCATGGCCTTGAAGGCGCGTTTCTTGAGCTCCCCCTCCAGTATTGCCGTGAAGGTGTTCCTGTGGGAGCCGTAGGATGTGTAGAATCTCTCCAGGGTATCCCTTCTCACCCTCCTGTCCCTGCTCAGGAGCATTCCGACGAAACGTCCGTGGGAGAGCTCGACCTCGCCCCCCGATTCGTCAACAACCGTTGGGAAGGTGAGATCGGCATCGTTGAGCATCCTGTATATCTTGGAAGAAGATTCAAGGGCCTCATCGGCCAGAGCCAGCAGCCTTTCCTCCTCCGGCGAAAGGAAATGCTCCTTCTGTCTGAGAATAGACCTCAGCGGAACCCTGGCGAATTCAAGTACCGGATCAGACATCAGTTCGGAGAGCCTTTCCTCCGGGAGCATGAGGAGTTCCGGTATGATGTATGAGGATTCCGCTTCTATCCTGACAGCCAGGTTCACGGCTTTATCATGGAGCGTTTGGTATGCGGTATCCCTAAGATCCTCGTCGTGCTTCAAATGGGACCAGGTGTAGACCCTCTCGAGCTTCCTTGAAAGCTCGTCCTGGGATCGGAGGCAATCCGCAATTATCGAATTTGACACCTCCAGCCTGCCCCTGTATTCTCCTATCATTTCCAATTTGGATTCTATCGAATTGAACTCCTCGGTCCATTCTTCCACCGCTTCATACAGCGGCGCAAGGTTCCATTTGCTGTTTTCGTCAAGTTCGCTCCTTTCCGGAACGGTCTTTGCCTCTGTCATTTGCTCAACCATCCTTCCTAAGGACCATCTTCACATGTTCTATGTTCGCTTCGATGAACACTCCTCCCTCCGGGATGAATCCAAATTTCCCATAGAATTCGGATGCTGACGTCTGCGAGTGGAGGTATATGCTCTCCGGGTCAAGTCCTTCAACAATCTTAAGCAGCTCGGTCATGGCGAACCTGCCAAATCCCGCTCCTCTTGCTTCCTTCAAGACTGCCAGTCTCTCGATCTTGATGTCCCTGCCGCTCCACCTGTACCTTACGGTACCGACCGGGGAGCCGTTCTGCATTATGAGGAAGTGAACGCCCATATCCTCGAACTCGTCGTATTCGATTTCGGGATCAACGTTCTGCTCCTCCACGAATACCATGTTGCGGATGCCGGTTTCCATCTCCTTCTGTCGGGATGTTTCCACCGGTAATAACTTTGTTCCGGTCGTATCGGGTTCCAATTATTGGATCCTCCTGCAGGGTCATTGCCGATGTATGATTTATTTGCTATCCGGGTCATAGCAGGGTAACTATCTCATCTACCGATGGTACCTTGCCCGAAGAGACAACCCTGCCGTCTATCACGAGACCTGGAGTGATCATGACACCCCGGTCAGCGATCTCCATAGGGTCCGTTACCTTCAATATATCGGCCTTTACACCCTTCTTTTCAATTGCTTTTCTCACATTCTTTTCCAGTCGGCTGCATTTCACGCAGCCCGACCCAAGCACTTCGATCTTCATTTGTTCCACTCCTTCAAACTATAAGGTTGCCGTAAACATAGCCCGCCATGGTCGAGAAGAAGATCACCATGAGTATGTAGGCGAATGTCTTCTTCAGACCCATGATCCTGAAAAGCACTATCATGTTGGGAAGACTGACTGCCGGCCCTGCAAGCAAAAGGGACAGGGCAGGTCCCGCTCCCATGGATCCCTGGGAATATCCGAAGGTATGGTCGATTATGGGCACCTCCAGGAGCGTGGGCATGTAAAGAATCGCACCTACGACGGAAGCGGTCAGATTGGCGATCAGTGATTCTCCGCCCAGAATAGGTTTGAAAACGCTGGGCGGAATGATCTCGGAGATCGCTCCTATCACGAACGCCCCTATCACCAGGATAGGTACGATCTTTCTGGTCAGGTCCCAGGTCTCAAGCATCCATTCCCTCAACTCATCCTTCTTGAAATGGATGTACAGGAGACCTCCGAGAACCCCCAGAAGGAGAGTTACGATCCCGAGTCTTACAGGCCAGAATAGTGACGAGGCCCCTACGATGAGAACAAGGACCATCAAAGCGAAGAACAATGAGATTGTCCATCTCGGTCTTATCCGGTCATTGCCCGGGTATTGCGGATTATCTGGTCCGCGGGCCCTATTGGCGAGGTCCCTGTCGTGCTTCTTGAAGAAAAGGGACATGTAGACCCCGATAACCATCGACATGAGAACCGCTGAAATTGCCCTGGCAGCTCCCAGATCGTACCCCAGGACGGAGGCCGTATAGATGATCGCAAGCACATTTATTGCAGGACCGGCGTAGAGGAACGCAGTGGCAGGTCCGATCCCGCTGCCTTTTCTGTAGATACCGGCGAAAAGGGGCAGAATCGTGCAAGAGCAGACCGCAAGGACCACACCGGATGTCGCGGCAAGGGGATACGAGATGAACCTTCTTACTCCTGGTCCGAAATATCTCATAATTGCCTCTTTTTTTAATGAAGGCAGCAATGGCGCCGGCAATGAAAAGTGCTGGAACCAGGCAGGTCAGCGTATGGTTGAGTATGTAATCCAGGAGCGCCCCCCATCCTGATAGGAGTACTGAGATTATGTATTCCAACATGTCAGCCCTTTTCCAACTGTTTCAAATAGATTTGAAATAGATTATGGAAAGGTATTATTAATACATTCCTATTTCAAAAATATATGAAATAGGTGAACTCCATGGAGGTTCCCGAGCCGATAAGAGATGAAGTGGAGGATAAAGGAGGACTCGAAGGAATCGGGTCAAGAATGCCTTCGGACAGCGAGATTGAAGAGCTAAGCAAGGCCTACAAGGCACTTTCCGATCCCTCGAGGACAAGGATCCTATACCTGATCAAGGTACAATCTTTATGCGTGTGCTGCATTAAGGAGCTGGTGCAAATGTCCGATTCCAAGCTCTCCTACCATTTATCCCAGCTGCGGGATGCTGATATGATAAAAGGAGAGCAGGTCAAGAATTGGATCATTTATTCCATAACGGAAAAGGGTAGAAGATTCACATTCGACATGGGGGAGGGACAATGAAGAGGCTCCTGCTCATCAGCAATTCCACGAGCCACGGGAGCGGTTATCTGGACCACTGCGAGAAGCAGATAAGGCATTTCCTCGGAGAGGACACCAACCAGGTCCTTTTCGTTCCCTATGCCCAGGCGGATATGGACATATACGCTGAGAAGGCAAGGCTTCGATTCGAGATGATGGACATCCCCCTTGTCTCCATCCATGCCCTTGACGAGCCGGCGAAGAAGGTAAGGGAAGCAAGCGCCATCTTCATCGGAGGAGGCAACACTTTCCTTCTCCTGAAGAGGCTTTACGACAACGGACTGATGGATCCCATAAGGGAAGCCGTAAAGAGAGGAGCCCGTTACATGGGAACCAGTGCGGGCTCAAACGTTGCCTGTCCGACGATACAGACGACCAACGACATGCCGATCGTGCATCCTCCCAGCCTCTACGCTCTGAACCTTGTCCCCTTCGATCTTAACCCTCATTACGTTGATCCCGACCCGGATTCGATCCACATGGGGGAGACCAGGATAGAGAGGATCAAACAGTTCCACGAGCTGAACGATATACCGGTTGTCGGCTTGAGGGAGGGATCGAGCCTGCTGATCGAGGACAGGAGCATCTTCCTGAGGGGCCCCACCGGGGCAAAGATCTTCATCAAGGACCAGGAGCCCAAGGATTTCGCTCCCCAATCCAACCTTTCCTTCCTGATGAACGGTTCCAGGAAAGATTTATAACATACCACCATATATTCCCGATGCCCGGACAGCGTTCTAAGCCAGTTCCGGGTGTGGTAAACGATATAGCGGGGTGGGGTAGCCAGGATATCCCG
>JBLIRK010000027.1:0-45718 GCA_048569615.1 Thermoplasmatota archaeon
GAGGAAGAATACGAGGAGGAGGAAGAGGAAGAAGAGGAGGAGGAAGAGGAAGAAGAGGAGGAGGAAGAGGAAGAAGAGGAGGACGAGGAGGAAGAAGATGTCCTCAAGATCCGATGTAAATGTGGAAATATAATCAGGATAACCTCCAAGAAGAGGCCGCTCAAATTCGTATGCAATGAATGCGGCCGGAAGGGAGTACTCCGCGAGGAGCCCGAAGAGGAGGAGGAGGAAGAGGAGGAGGAAGAGGAGGAGGAGGAAGAGGAAGAAGAATATGAGCCCCCTCCGATAAAGAAGAAGAAGACGCGGCGCCCGGTGGAGGAAGAGGAATACGAGGCTCCCCGCAAGAAGAAAAAGAAGAAGAAGCGGCGCCCGGTGGAGGAAGAGGAATACGAGGCTCCCCGCAAGAAGAAGAAAAAAAAAAGAAAGTGAAGCTTCCCGAACCTGAAGATGAAGAGGAGGAAAAGCGCGCCCCTCCAAAGAAGAAAAAGGCCAAGAAGAAGATTAAGAAGGCCAAATCGGACGACGCATTCGACTTCCAGAGACCGGAGGATCTCGGGATAGTGGAAGAGCAATCCTACGATGATATGTTCATGTCCAGGGGTACATCAGGGAAGAAGGGAGAATCCTGCCCGGTTTGCGGCACAGGAATGACTTACAAGGAAAGGGTGGATTCCTGGTACTGCCCCAAGTGCAAGAACTTCTTCTGAAATTTCATGTCGGTTGAATACCTAACTGTTCTCTTGACGCAGTTTGAAATCTTCAGATTATACCCAGGAAACCCATGGGGATGTAGATCGATCCCAGGCCTATTCCCGTTCCATATAGGAAGCCCGTGTAGGCTCTGAGAAGGTTGTTGGATTCCTTCTTCCACCAATATTGAGTAAGCCCGTCCAGAGCACCGGGAAGGACAAGAAGGGCGAAGATCGAAGTGACGATCAGAAGTGAAGGTCTGGCGATGAAAGCCAGGACAAGACCGAGCAGAATTCCAACCGGGATCGAGGCATAGATGGCCGCACACCTGGCACACAATGGAAGTGGTCTTCCTCCGAACCAGAAAGATCTCACCGGATCCCCATGGCAGGCTTTTCTAAGAACATATGGCCTGTCGTCAATGATCCGCTCTCCAAGATGCTCCCTGGTCATCTCGGACCTCTTGACAGGCGTTCCGCCCTTCATGCAAGCCCATGGATGAAGTGATTGATATAGGATGCCCTTTATCAATACAAGATAGGCTCCAGGGTCTGGATTGATTCACATCTCACCCAAAATTCTTTTATAATGATAAGGAGTTGAAAATCCGCTTAGCGCGGGCTATTAGACATGGCTCTGCCGGCTGTGAGGTTCTCGTCGATCTGGAGGAGGAAGTCAATTGTCCAGGAAATCTATCGCATTTTCCCTGCTTGTTCTACTATCGCTCTCAATGCAGTGGTATGTTCTGGATACGGGTAGCAGCGAACCCGGATTACAGTTCTTTTATCCGACTGATATCGATCTGTATACTGTACTCGGAAGGGATGATGCCCTGAGCATCTACAATTCCCGGGCCCAGGCGCAGTTCGGTGCTTCCCTATCGGCCGGGGACATCGACGGTGACGGTCTGGAGGATATTGCGGTCGGCTGCCCCGACCTGGACCTATATGGCAATGCCGGAGCGGTCATGATATATTTCGGAAGGGACCCGGATGAGATATTCCCTCTCTTCGGCCATCTTGATTGTGACGTTCTTATATACGGTTCGGACGCCGATGACAGGTTGGGCCAATCGATATTCATCGAGGATATGAGTGGAGACGGCAGGGCGGAACTCATTATAGGGGCGCCAGGAGCCGATGGTCCTTCCGAACAGAGAAGGGACTCCGGGGAGGTTTACGTCGTTTCCGGCAGGTCCAGGGGTGGTTTCACACCCGAGATCGAGATAGTTGACGAATCCCTGTTTGCCCGCGTATACGGGCGTGACGGAGGGGATCATCTCGGTATCGGCGTCACTGCAGGGGACCTGAATGGCGATGATGAGCCGGAACTCATCATCCGCAACGAAGGTCAGGGAGGAAAGAGGGAGCCTGGATCGGAATACGGCAACGAGGCCATAGGCTCCTGGGAGATCGATGTCATTTCCGGCAACAGCCAGGGTATAGGAGTGATAGACATCCGTCAGACAGGATCCCTGGTGAGATATTTCGGAGCTGCGGTCTCAGTCGCCGATCAATTTGCGAGCCATATAGGGAACGGACTCGACACGGGCGACATCAACGGAGACGGAGCAGCCGACTTGGTGTTCAGCTACAGGTTCGATGGGGATGGATACGTTGCAGCTCTGCTTGGAGGTCCTTCCTTCCCAGGTGTTGCTGCGGGCTCATCTGTAGCAGTTCACAACGGTGCCGATTTCAGTCCGGATGTGACAATAGACCTGGGAAGCGACGGATTTGAAGTGGCGTCCGTCTCCTGCGGGGAGCTGAACGGGGACCCCATGGACGATCTGGTCATCGGTCTGCCCTATGCCCCTGCATGGGAGAGCTTCAGGAGAATGGCTGGACAGGCCGATATCTATTTCGGAAGTGTGCTGGCGTCCCCGGTTTCCCTGGGCCGCGGAGAGGCCAATGTGACCTTCTACGGAATAGATTCATCCGATATGTTCGGATACTCCACCACCGTCTTCGATCAGGACGGCGACGGTATGAACGAACTCCTTATCTCGCTCCCGAACGGGGACGGAATAGATAACCTCAAACCGGATTCGGGCGAGGCCATCCTCTTCGATGAGAACAACGCTTTCACAGGCAGCTACAATATAAGCGACGGATCATCATTCTACATGGGAGGCCAGCAATACTCAGGGGCATTCACACAGATGGTCCCGCTCCAGTTCAATTCGGATCCCTTCGAGGAGATCATGATATCCTCCCCCGGATACCAGGAGGAAGTCGCCGGGACCATGGTCGTGGGCCTGGTGAGCCTGTTCACGCAGAAGAGGACATTCGAGGCGAGCTTCGTGGGAATGTATGACGCATCGGCCTTCGGAACATCGCTGGTCATTGATGATTTCGACCAGGACGGTTATGAGGACATGGTCTTCGGCGATCCCCTTGGGGGCGACGGAAGGCCGGGATCGGCTCATCTTTTCTTCGGAGACGGCGGAGGATGGAGCGGGAGGTACCTTACTTCCACGGACTCGGATTTGTCCTACAGCGATGCAGCGGATGTGTCCGATTTCGGCAAGGTCATGACCTCGGGCTATCTGAACAATGATAACTACCCCGATCTCGTCATTGGCGCCCCCATGGATTATGTCGGCCTGCTTACCGATGCCGGCACCATCCATGTCTACTGGGGCGGCGCTCGCTCCTACATGTCGAGCAGACCGAACCTGGCCATAAACGGATATCTGGTGGAGAGGGTGGGCTCGGCCGTGGCGGTCGGGGACTTCAACGGAGACGGCCAGGATGATCTGGCATTGAGCACCCCGTATGATACCGGAATTGAATCCAACGGGAGGTACCATGCCGGTGTGGTCTACATCATGTTCGGGCCCTTGAGCGGTTCCTCGGTCACCGCCAGAAATGTAGCGGATGTCAAGATAATGGGAACGGCTGACAATGAATTCATAGGTGACACCCTGGCCGCCGACGATATCGATAATGATGGAATTGACGACCTTCTTATAGGGGCTCCGAAGTCCCAGGCCGGATCGATAACGAGGCAGGGAGTCACGTACATCCTGAAGGGAAGAAACTCTTGGGCTTCGGAGATAGACCTAGTGCATGAACCTTCGGTCAGGATATTCGGACCGTGGCCCTTCGATGAGGTGGGGACCGAGATCGAAACGGGCGACATCGACGGAGACGGAAAACCAGAGGTAATCCTCGGTTCCGAAAAAGGGGACGGCTTCCAGAGGATAAGCAGGGACGGAGGAGTTACGTACATCCTGAAAGGTGAATACGTAGCATCCGTGATGCCCTCTGCGAACATATCCCTCAGGACAATTGCGAATACGACCATTTTCGGGGACAAAGAGGATCAGAAATTCGGATCGGCCCTTTCTACCGGAGATGTGAACGGTGACGGCAGACTCGATCTTTTCATAGGGGCCAAGGGGTGGAAAGATCCCTTGAGCGGTATAGAAACAGGCTCCATGGCGATATTCCTGTCTGAGCTGTTCTCCGACGACGCAATGATCAATTCGACCTCTCTCCCCGTGGTATCCGGCTTCTCCGATCAGGACCAGGCGGGATCTTCCCTCTTCTCCAGGGACGTCAATTCGGACGGCAAGGCCGACATCCTCATCGGGGCTCCGGGTGCGGACCCGCTTCTGGATGGAAATTCTCCCGGCGGAGCTTTCTATTGGGAAGGTAAGGACCTTTTCTACAGGGAGGTCAAATCCAGCCCCCTATCCATATCAGGCGCCCGTGTTGTAGCCGGGGAGCTGGGAAGGACCGTCGAAGTCCTGGAACCGGGTGAGGGTCCCTACATTTTCTCGCTCTCCGGGAGATCGATCTCCGGATATACCGACATCACATCCCTTTCTGTCATTCTATCCAACTCCTCGCTTCCGGGAAGCGCCGTACTCCGCTTCGACGCTGCATCGGAATCCATCTCGCTGACAGCCACCGGGGCGTTCGAGAACGCCCTCTCGCTTGACAAGGGCACAAGCTACCATTGGAACGATGGCATACAGACATGGTTCGTCAATTTTGGCGTGAAACCGAGATGGAGCATGCCGGAACCCGACAAGGTCTTCACGGAGGCCTCCACTGCATCAGTAACCAGCATTAATTATCTCAGCGACACCTTCATGGTTGACAAGACGCTCGACCTGGACCTGTCGAATATGAAGGTCCTGACCGTGGAAGGCAGCCCTGTTTCCGGTTGGCTCAAAAACGACACGGTCTTCAGTGTCCATAACGTCACACTGGTCCACGGGATGACGGGCACCCCGCTGGGTCCGAATGCAACGGAAGGCATATCCCTTGGACTTTTCAGGCCGCCCGGAGCCCTCAAGATATCCAACGGCAGCATTAACGGCTCCCAGGTGAGCTTTGGCCCGACGGTTCCGGGGGATGGCATATGGGGACCGGGTCTTGATTTCACCATAGGGCAGACATTGCTTCCCGGCAGAGCGGAATGGCTGGGCAACGGCTCCTTCCGGCTCGATGTGGACACCATCGCACCTCCCGAGATATCCTCCTTCACCATATTCCCCGACGGCAAGGAGGCAGGCTCCGGGACGAATGACGATGATATCTTCATAGAGGTATCCTGGCTGGAGGTGCTGGACCTCGGCGGGTCCGGCATCTCGAACTACACGCTGGAGATCATAAATGTCGATGGGGCACTGATCGAATCCACCATAATGATCGGACCGGGCGACCTGCTGCAGCTACCGGAAGGAACGTCCATACTTTCGCTTTCGGCCTTTGACAAAGCAGGGAACCGGGGTCCCCGCAAGGATCTGGACGTCCTGATCGATGTTGCTGAACCAAGGTTCCTTTCTCCGTTCCCGGCGGAAGGGCAGTGGATCGCCGAGGATACCAATTCATTCTCCATCCAGGCCAGGGATACGGGATCGGGACTTGATCCGAACACTGCGGCCTACCGGGTCTATGTGGCAGATTCCGAACTGCTCTCCGACTGGATGTCCGTGGCCATGGTGAAGAACCTTGGCGACAGGTACCAGTTCAATACAACTGTGCCCATGGACAACGGATACGGGAATTACATCCAGTGGAAGGTCGATGATGCCGTCGGCATTACCTCCGTTTCACCTCCGTATTCCTATAATGTAGATACGGACTCACCGGTAATAGAATTGCCCGCCAAGCAAATGACGGTCGGTCCAGACGGTTTCATCCTCGAATGCTATATCGAGGACACTCTTTCCGGTCTTGACCTTGGCTCTATCTCCTACAGGATCGCATCCCAATACGAGTTCTGGGATTCTCCATGGATACCCATGGGCCTCACGGGGTCCGGAGCGAGTTCATCTCCCTCCGTGGACCTCCTGCCCGGTTACAGCGGATGGGGCTATGCCCAGTGGAGCGCGGAGGATATAGCTGGGAACTTGGTTGCCAGCGAGATCATCTCAGTTTATATCGATAGGAACTTCCCGGTCTTCCAGGGCTTCGATCCAAACGGAACATCGAAACTTCAAGATACGGATGTCACCGTGAACGCACTGATCGAGGAGGAGGAATCGGGCATCTCATTGGCAGATGTGGAGTATTCACTCTCCACCATAAGCGGTTGGATCCAGTACGGCGTAGGCGGCTTCTCGCCATGGCTCCCAGTGGATTCCCTGGAGGACAGGGGAGCGGGCGTGTTCGAGGCCGCCATTGATGTGGAACTTGACGAGGGTCCATTCAACAGGATCAGATTCAGGGCCATGGACCAGGCAGGCAACGGATGGGTCATCTCCTCCACCATCACCTTAGAGGTCATTGTAACCGTCGAGAACCTTCCCCCTACCGCCCTTTTCCAGATAATACCAGCCGTGGATTTCATCTACAGGGGAGATATGATAATACTAGACGGCTCGACGTCCTCCGATCCCGAGGGGTCCAACCTGACCTTCACATGGTTCTCGGACCTCGAGGACTATCCCTATTCAGATTTTCTGGGATCCGGAGAGGTGATCAACATCTCCCTGGACGAGGTTGGTGTCCACAAGATATGGCTCGAGGTGACCGACGGGGAGAATAAGGCCATATCGGAGG
The DNA here is from genome assembly GCA_048569615.1 of Thermoplasmatota archaeon. Classification (GTDB taxonomy): domain Archaea; phylum Thermoplasmatota; class Penumbrarchaeia; order Penumbrarchaeales; family Penumbrarchaeaceae; genus JAYEPK01. Next base: position 6,708 of record JBLIRK010000027.1, read on the forward strand.
AAGTGCTCCTTAGGGTGAGGGCACCTTCGCAGGAAGATGGAAGCGGGGACGAGGGAAAGGAGGGATGGCTTGAGATCCTGGAAAAGGCCCTCCCATATCTGATAATAGCCCTGCTCATCGGAGTGATAATAGGGGGGATGTTCGTGTATTTGCTCATCAGGAGGAGGCAGGTAGAAGGCCAGGTCACAGAGGAGCAACCGCTGGTGGATGCCGAGTGGGAGCCTGACTTTGCCGTCCCGTACTGTCCGTACTGCGGAGAGGAGACAAGGGCCACCGACGAATACTGCATGATGTGCGGACAGGTTTTCTCCGAGCAGGACAAGGAGAGGATGATAAAGGACATGGAGAAGAGGAAGAAAGGGAAGAAGACCAAAAAACCGAAGGAGCTGCTTCCCGAAGGCGGGGAGGAGGAGGAAGAGGAGGATTGGGGGGAGGAACTGTTTGTCGACGAGGAGGAGCTTGAGGGGGACCTCTTCGCCGACACCGCACCTGTAATTGACGAGGATGTTATCGAGGTCGAGCCTCCGAAGGAGGAAGAGGTTGTTGATATCATGGAGGGGGAGGAAATGGAATTCGAGGAGTTCGAGGACCTGGAGGATGTTGATGAGCTTGATCTTGAGGATGAAGACGAGGACTGGGAGGTGGACAAATGAGGTCGAATCCCACCGTTGTTTTAGGTGTTCTTCTTGCAGCATTTCTGGCACTCGGGCCGATCTTGAACTTCGAGCCTTATCAGGATGCGGGAGCCTCCATAGGCTTCGAGGATGACAAGAGGATCGATAAGGATATCTCCGGCACTGCCCAGACCCATCCCGACATCGTATGCTCCGGCAATGATGTCTATATCATATGGCAGGATGAGAGGTCTGGGAACTGGGACATCTATTCCAGGGCTTCCCATGACGGGGGTGTGACCTTCGGTCCGGAGGTAAGGGTTGACGACACCAAGAGGACCCAGACCCTCGTGGACGATGTTTCGAACCAGGAATACCCCCGTGTGGTCCTGGAGGATGACGGCACCCTTTACGTTGTCTGGCAGGATGACAGGGACGGCCGCGACCTGATATATATCGGAAAGTCCGACGACCGCGGCGCCTCCTTCTCCACAAGCAGGCCGGTATCCGGTTCTGTTGTGGGAACCCAGCGCAATCCGGACATTGCCGTCGCCCCTTCGGGAGGCCTCCATGTCGCGTGGGAGGACGACAGGGACCGGTTCAACAATCCCCAGATATATTATGCAACCAGAGGTCCCGGAGAGACCGATTTCGACGACGATGTGAGGGTGAGCGACGTTTCCACTAGCTTCAAGTGCAGAAATCCGGCAGTGGCCGCCCCGATCGATGAGAGGGTCCATGTCGTCTGGGATGACGACAGGACCTGGGACCTTGACATCTACATGGCAACATCCCTGGACGGAGGCGGGTCCTTCGACTCCTCCATGAGGGTGAGCAGGGACCCGACGGGGAGCGATCAGATAGAACCGGATATCGTCGCGAACGGCACCGCCCTTCATGTTATCTGGTCCGATCCCCGATCGAGATCATCGGACATCTACGGCGCACTCTCCCGGGACAGAGGAACAACATTCGAGACCGACAGGCTCCTGAATCCGAACCAGACCGCCGGTCATCAGTTCGAGCCAAGGGCCGTTATGGATGAGGATGGAAACCTTACCATAAGCTGGACCGCCTCCCCCGGCATATCCGACAGGAAATCTGACATCCAGATGACCGTGTTGTACAAGAACGGAACTCTTGATGAGGTCTATACTGTAAACGATCCCCTAACCGAGGTTACTCAGGACCAATCGAGCGTGGCGGTCGGGCCGGGGGGAGTTGCCCATTTCGCATGGAGGGACAACAGGAACTCAGGCGATCAGGCGATCTATTACTGCAGAACGACCCTTTCAGGTGAGGAGGGTTACGCTCCGGAGCTGAGGAATGTCGTTTTAAATCCCGAAATGGGGGGATTGGGGACCGATTTCACATTCAAGGCGACATATTTCGATGCTGAGAACGATCCGCCGGCACCCGGATATCCCAAGCTCAATCTTTTCTACAGAAGCGCTGCCAACACTCTATATTCCTATCCGGGCAGCCCCTTCAACATGAGCATGGTCATGATCAATGTGAATCCGCCCGCGGATTTCGATTACAGGAACGGCGAGGTCTTCATGAAGACCGTGAAGGTCGACAGGAAACTGGACCTGTTCTACTTTATCTCCGCCCAGGCCTCATCGGGCAACAGGACCTTGGTTGAGGCTGAAATGAAGAACCTTCCGAAGGTGGACGGCCAAGGTCCTACCTTCAAACTTCTTGAACCCAAAATCGGGGAGTGGATCGATTCCAACATCATCCAGTTCAAGGTCCTCATCGAGGATGATCTCTCAGGCGTCGATCCCTGGTCAATCTTCTATCAGACCTATCAGGAGGAGAAGGGGGGCTGGGATGTATGGCAGAGAAAGGGAAGTACCGTTCCCATCAGCAACACCTCTGTCCTGTATACAGTGAACGTGACCTTCCTCGAGGGAAGGGATGGTATCATAAGATTCAGGGCGAAGGATGTGATGGGGAACGGAGGGATTGACGATCCTTATTCCGTAAGCCAGAACTACCCGGTTTGGGTGGACGCGACGGGACCCCAGGTGGAGATCATATCGCCCAGGTCAGGAACGACCTTCGATAAGACCCTTGTCACCTTCAACGGCCTGGTCAAGGACGAGGGCTCCGGTATAGATCCGGATTCCTTCAAGGTTTCCTACTCCCTCAATGGGGTGGATAACTTCGGTCCCTGGATCAACCTTTCCGACATCAGCGGGGCCTTCGAGGAGGATTACGGAGAGTATGACATCTCCTTCTCGGTCTCTCTCAAGTACGGATATTCAAACTACGTCAGGGCCAGGGCTTCTGATCTTCTGGGAAATTCCGGACAATCCAACAATGTCCAGATCATAATCAAGCAGAAAGATATAGCAGTCATCGACAAACCACCTTCCAAGATAGAGTCCATCCAGCCAAGGATCTCGGGATCGGTCAGACCGCATATAACCTGGTCGCCATCCTTCGATCCGGAGGGTGATGCTGTTACATACAATATTACCGTCTACGACCTTACGGCAGGGGAGCCCATCGCCGAGAGGGAGACCATCACCTTCGGCAACACCTACTGGGACCCCGATCTCGACCAGCTATTTACCCCGGGCCATACCTACGAAGTGACGGTCCAGCCCCATGCCGGAGGCCTTGACGGCCCTAACACAACTATAGAACTGCTGATATCAACGGACGCGAACTACCCGCCGAATCCCGTGGAGAAATTCTATCCCAGGGCCACAAGCAACATGAAACCCGTTCTAAGCTGGGACCCTGCGACGGATCCTGACGGAGATACGGTATTCTACTTCATTAGGATAGGGAGCTATTACGGGGGATCGGACAGACTGGAATGGACCTCGGTCTACACTGAAACGAAGTACGCAGTGACCAGCACTCTCTCTCCCGGCTCCTACTACGTGGACATCCTTTGTTCGGACGGCAAGGACTTCGCTCCCATCTCACATTTCTCCCTTTCGATCGGCATATACAATCCGACCCTTGAGCTACAGAGGTCGACGGTGACGGTGTATCAGGGATCAAAGGAGCAGATCCAGCTCGAGATCTCCAACAAGGGCTTCACCTTCGACAATATAAGGGTCAGGATAGACGGGGAAGCGCTCAACAGGACCGATATGGAATTCTGGCTTGGGGCCGATCTCATAGAGGTCGCCCCTGGCTCCTCGGCCAATACGACCTTCCACGTGGAGGTCTCCGAGAATGCGAAGGTCGGACTTTTCTCGCTGAACATCACCATAACATCCGTGGACGGCGTGACCACATATACCAAAGGGGTCTCTGTCAGGGTTGTGAACCCGGCGAATCCCGGAGACGATGACGGCATAGGACCGGGCGACTCGCAGAATGGGGAAGGGGATGCCTTTGCCCTGCTCATCGTATTCATTGTGCTTCTTGTGCTTGTCATAATCGCAATGGCCTATGCATACTATAGGATCGATAAGAAGCAGAGGGACCATGCCGTGGAGGTCGTGGAGAAGGAAAAAGCGAAGTTGAAGGGTCCCAGGAAGGACAGGGAAGCCCTGGAGGACGGAAAGAAGAAGAAGTCCAAGAAAGCCCTGCCGCCCACGAAGTGATTCAGCCCGACTGCTCCCTCAGCTCCTTCCTCTTTATCTTCCCGGAGATGGTCTTGGGGAGCTCCTTGACGTATTCAATAAGCCTCGGGTACTTGTAGGGAGCCGTGGTGTTCTTCACATGCTCCTGGATGCCCTTGGTGAGCTCCTCGGAGGGCTCGTATCCCTTTGCCAGAATGATGTATGCCTTGACAAGTATGCCCCTTATTCCCTTCGGGTCGGGCGCTCCGACAACCGCGCACTCCGCGACCGCCGGGTGCTCCTGGAGGGCGGATTCTACCTCGAAGGGCCCTATCCTGTATCCGGATGATTTGATGACGTCATCGTCCCTGCCCACGAACCAGAAGTAGCCCTCCTCGTCCTTGTACGCCCGGTCCCCCGTGAAATAGAGACCGTGGTGGAAGGCCTTTTCCATGGCGGGCTCGTCCTTCCAGTACTCCCTCATGAGGCCCGGGGGCCTCGTTCCCCCGAGATGGATGGCGATGTTTCCCTCGTCGCCGGGCGGCAGCTCCCTGCCTTCGTCATCAACTATCCTGACGTCGTGACCCGGTGTGGGCTTTCCGACCGATCCGTATTTGATCTTCATGAAGGGGAAGTTGGAAAGAACGCAGACGGTCTCGGTCTGTCCGTAGAAGTCGTAGATGTCCAGACCGAAGGTGTCCTTCCATACCTTGATGACCTCCGGATTCAGCGGCTCCCCGGCGGACATGCAGTGCCTGAGCTTGAGGTTGTACTTGGCCAGGTCCTGTTGTATGAGCATCCTGTAGACCGTCGGGGGAGCGCAGAAGGTGGTGACGCCATGCCTCTCCATGGCCTTCAGGAGCCCGTCGGGATCGAACCTTCCCGGCGTCTCCCACTGGATTATGGCGGCTCCGACGATCATCTGCCCGAAGAGCTTGCCCCAGGCCGCCTTGGCCCAGCCGGTCTCCGATATTGTCCAGTGGAGATCGCATGAGGTCAGGGCCTGTGCGAACTTTGCCGTGACGAGATGGCCTATGGGATAAGCATGGGTGTGGAGAACCATCTTGGGCTGTCCGGTTGTTCCGGAAGTGAAATACAGCAGCATCGGGTCCTCGGACCTGGTCCTCTCGATCCTGTCCATGTCCAGCTCCGGATCGGCCTTGTCCATGATGTCCCTGTAATACAGCCACTCCATCACAGGTGCGTCAACCACTACCTTGTGCATCAGGGTCGGGCACTCCGCTGCCACCCTCTCGACCCTTCCCACGTGATTGACATCGGTGATCACCATGTTTGCCTCCGCCCTGTTGATGCGGTATTTGATGTCCTTGGAGGTGAGCAGGACGGTTCCGGGCATCGGGACCACCCCTATTTTGAACATGGCGATAAGGACAACATACCATTGAGGTATGGATTCCAGCATGACGAGCACCCTGTCCCCCTTCCTTACTCCGAGGTCCAGGAGTGCGTTGGCGAACCTGTCGGAGAGCCTCTTAAGGTCGTAGAAAGTGTGATAGCTTGCCTTCTCGCCGTCGGAGTGTATGGAAACTAGCGAAAGCTTTGTCCTGTCCTCCGCCCACCTGTCAACGACCTCGAATCCGAAGTTGTAGAATTCCGGAACCTCCCATTTGAAGTTCCTGTACAATTCACCGTAATCCTGCTCCATCTCGGTCCTGCATTCTTCCAGCATATAGAGCTCCCCTGATAAGCCGTGAGGAGGGTACAGGGCGGTTTTACTTAACCGTTGCCTTTTTATGCTCGGGCGGGAAGAACGGTAAAATGGACTCGCCGGAGACGGTCTTCTCTATCTCTTCTTATCGGGGGCCGGTATCTTCTCCTTTATGTCGCCGACGCTTCTGGCGAGGTCTATGTAGCTCTCCAGGTCCGCCCTGGCGCTCAGCACCAGCTTGGCTCCGTCCGGGGAGCCGCCCCCGTGCATGCAGCCAGGGACCCCTCCACCTATGGTGAGCCATTCGATGAGTCGGGCGATCCTCGCCCTTGTGTCGCCGTCGCAGTTTGCCTTGAGGTATTTCCTCAGGAGCTCCCCGTACTGCGGCGAGTGAATGTCCTCGCAGGAGGGGATGCATCCTGTCTCCCCGATGCCTCCGGCAATATCCTGGGCTATCCTCTTGGTGTCGTAGGGGAGCGTAGCGACATGGACCTTGTTCACGTTGGAGAGGGTTGCATCGGGTATCCAAACTCCCGAAGGATGCTGCTTCCCTAGCACGCTGGCAGCTATGCCCATTCCGTACGTTGTCTCGTTGTTGATCATCATCTGGGTTATCTTGTCCTTGAAGACCTTCTCGTGGAGTCCGTTGGCCCTTGCCATCAGGGCCGCGGCTCCCACTATGACGTCGCCCTGGCCTGCGACGCAGCCGCCAATGGCGGACCTGTAGGGGGCAATGAAGTTGAGGACGGCCTTCATGGAGTACTTCCACTCTCCGGCCATGAAGACCCTTTCCTTCGGAACGAAAACGTCGTCGAAAAGAAGGTATGCCTGGGTTATGCCCCCGTATTCCACCGGATTGTCGAAACCGCACTCGTGGTCCCTGGAATCGGAAGGGTGCCTGGCCTCCACGACAGTGAGATCCTCGGCGTCTCTTTGGAGCACGAAGGACAAGGCGTAATCGGCGTCGGGCTCCTTGTAACCGGTCCCGGGCAGTATTATTATCTCATTCGCCGCAGCAACCCCCGCTATCATCACCTTTGCCCCGCGGACCACAATTCCGTCATCCCCCCTCTCCACGATGCGCAGGGACATGTCCGGGTCATCCTGTTGCGAAGGGGTCAGGGTCCTGTTCCCTTTGGGATCGGTCAGGGCGCCCGCCAGAGTGATGTCCCTTCTTTGGGCGTCGATGAGCCATTTCCTCATTCTCTCGTGATAATCTGTTCCTAATTCCTGGTCTATGTCGTACGTTGTGGCCCACATGGAGTTGAGGCCATTGAAGCCGACGCACCGCCCCCCCGTGCAGGTCCCCGTGAGGTTGAACATCAAGCGCTTCATATTCACGTTCTTGATCATATCCTCAGCGCTTCCGACCAGGGAGAGGTATCTTGATATCGGCTCCCCCGTCAGGGACGAGGTCGTAGTCAAAAGATCCCTGTATTCGTCTTTCTGGGCGCTTTCGAAGATCTTCGCGTGCCCCATGACGCACCTTCTTGTCGAAGGGTTCAGTGTGACGTCCTCGATGAGCTCCCCGAACTTGTAAACGTTGGGGCGCATTGCCTTCAGGCTGTCAAGATATTCATCTGCGGTCTTCATTCTGCCCCCTCCCTCATCCTGAATCTCCACTGGCACCATTTACCTTCCTCGAGCTCGTCCGGGGGACACTGCTCGCAGAGCACCTCTATGTTCTCGTCAAACTCCCTGGCGAAGGCCTTGAGGAAACCCCATCTCACCTTCTTGCAGGGGAACACATCGAGTCCGTCCTTCCGCCTAGTGAGCTGGATGCGGCAGTTAATGGTCCTCAAGATGATTCCGTCATCCGTATCCTCCCACTCCTTGTCGTCCAAATCCATGGTCCATCCCGAATACTTGAGCCCTTTAATCATGGAGTCGAGGTCCTTTCCCAATCCGAGGAGCTTCCGGAGCCTCCTGGATTCGATCTTTCCCATGATCGTCCACACGTTGGCATCTATGTCCGTTGCCGCCTCGGTGCCGAAGCGCTCCTCGATGCCGAGGAAGTAGAGCCCGTCCACCGCCCACATGTTCCGAAGATGCATGAAAGTGAGTTCGGCATACTTCTCATCATCGAGCCCCTTTAGGAGAGCCCTGTCCTCTTCTCTTTCGCCCATCTGCTCACCTGAAATGTTAACCTGAGATGCAATTCGGGAATGGGGCCATCAACGATAAGCTTATCGTTTCTTTCAATCCTAAGAATGATGGTGTCGCTCCTTAATATGAAGGATTTGATCATTTCCAATATTTCCTTAGATTCAAACCGTTGAAGTCATCGTAATCTTCACGGGACCAATTATCAAGATATCTTGTGAAACCGTACCTGTCGATATCCCTGTAATGGAATGTTATCACCCAAATTGCATCGTATTTGTCGAACAGGTCGGATACGTTCCTTGAATTATCCGAAATGGAGCGTACAGTCAATTCATCCGAGTAATAGAAGATCGCATATCGATAATGGGCGGGTTGGGGAATTACCAGATCATTATCTCCCTGATTGTCGCAGATGAATTCGACGGCTCCCCCCCAATCATCCTTATCCTGCCTTTCGATCATGTTATAATTCGAAGCAAGGAGCAATAGACATATGGATGAGATGGCGACGATCGTTGATAACTTTCCGAGTCTTGAATTTTTAACGGCGTCGGTCCATTTCATCGTCAATGGGACCGTTGAAAGAACGATGTACGCAGATGACATGAAAAGGAAATACCTGTAATTGAACAAATTCTGCCAGTATAATGAAACACTATAAATCATAACAGGGGGAAGAACTACCAGCGGGAGAAGCACGAACATCTCGTTCCCGCGTTCCCGTTTTTTAAAAAATTTGATCATTATAAGCATTATTCCAAATATGGCCAATATGAATAATATCAAACCAGTGATCAATGTCAAACCCATAGTCCGGTCATAGAAGAGTCGGTAATAGCCTCCAAGGAATAGATACAGATTGAAAATCAGCTCCCCTGACAGCGTCAATCCTCCCCCGGTGGTCTGCTCGGTTCCCGGATATCTGATCTTGATGAATACGAGCCAAGGTACGATGCTAAGGATCGAGATGACGGCAGGCCAGATCTCCTTAAGGATATCCAATACCTTGGTTCTTCCATTTGTATGCGACCTGAAGAGAACGATCAGAAAGATGGATATGCATTCCATTCCGATGAACACCAGGCCGTAATAGTGCGTGAATACCAAGATCATATTCGAAGTAAGGAACAACAACCTGAAAATCATCTTCCTTCTGGTCTCAGTTTTCAAGCTCTTCAATAAGAAATGGATCGACAATGAAGATAGAAAGACCATGAAGGAGTACATCCTTGCTTCCTGTGAGAAATATACCAAGGTAGGAATAATGGCGGTTATCAGCGCAGCATATTGCCCTGTTCTTTTGGAGAAGCCATTTCCGATGAGATATATCGGAATTATCGTCAATATTCCGAAGATGACCGAAGGCATTCTCAGGGAAACCGCTGAAGTTCCAAAGACCTTCCCCCAGACCCAGATCATTGAGAAATAGAAGGGGACATGGTCCTTGTAGGCAAAACTATCCAGCATGTCAACGTATCCCATCCTCGCCCGGAGACCTGTCATTGCTTCATCCAACCAGAAGGATTCGAATGACAGCCCGTACAACCGAATAATGGCCGCTATTAGTAGAATTAACAAGAGGATCCGATGTTCAACAAGCCAAGACCCTAGATTCCCCAGCCTATCCGAAGCTTCCGGATCATCCATCTTATCTCTCTCTTGAAACATCGAATGTAATTACTTCATTACATTGTTTTCGATTTCTAACCTGATCATCTCACTATTCTAAGAATCCGTTGGGTTTGAGTATATTCAGGGCTGAAATGATCTCCACTCCCCGGCTGTAGCAATAAAGACGATTTCGTGTCCTTTCAACGATGGGGACAGCCGGCCCAGCAGCACGGGCGGCGCTTCCCTTCCTGAAGCTCCGACCGCGTTCTCTCGATCTGCCGGCCCCTGGTCTCCGGTCTCTTCGAATCCTCGATACAGCAGATCCATTCGGTGCGTGCGAGCGGAGTGATATCCTCCCATGCCGAAAGTACGTCAGGTGAAGATGTAAGTACCCTCCGCAGGTCCGCCGGCACTTCATGCTCCACGCCGGCAGCGATCTCCTTTTCGGCCATGTCATTCGTCCTTGAACTCGGGCTTCCTCTTCTCTATGAAAGCTTTCATGCCCTCTTTCTGGTCATGTGTGGAGAAAGAGGAGGAGAAATATGAGATCTCCAGATAGTTCGCAGTTGAAAGGTCTATATCAGCTCCCTTGTTCACAAGGGCCTTTATGAACGAGATCTGGATATTGGACTTGGATGCTATCTTATAAGCGAGTTCTCTGGCACTCTCCATCAGCTGCTCTGGTTCCACAACCCTGTTTACGAGTCCCAGTTCGAAGGCTTCCTGGGCGGAGATGTTGTCGCCCGTGAGCAGGAGCTCCTTCGCCCTCATCCTTCCGATATGGCGGGTCAATCTCTGGGTGCCCCCGAATCCCGGGCTGATGCCCAGGTTGATCTCCGGCTGGCCGATTTTTGCCTTCGTTGTAGCGATTGCAATGTCACAGGCCATAAGCACTTCGCACCCTCCCCCAAGGGCATACCCGTTGACCGCAGCGATGAACGGGAGCCTGGAAGCTTCGATCTTATTTAGAAGATTATGTCCGTACTCCGCAAAGACCTTGGCCTGGAGAGGGGTCAGGTTGACCATGTGCTTGATATCGGCCCCGGCGATGAAAGCTTTTCCTTCCCCTGTCAATATTACAACACTAACACTATTGTCGGTCTCAAGGTCGGTGACAGCATGCATCAGGTCTCTGAGGGTCTGCTCGTTCAAAGCGTTAAGAGCTTCTGGTCTGTTGATCTTGATCGTAGCTACGGCTCCATCTTTCTCCACTATGATGTTCTCGTATCCCATTTTCCTCACCCCTCTGAATAATCGTAGAAACCCCTTCCGGTCTTTCTACCCAAATACCCTGCCTGGACGTACTTTTTCAACAGCGGACAGGGCCTGTATTTGGAATCATTGAATCCCTCATGGAGCACGGTCATGATGCTCAAACAGACATCCAACCCGATGAGGTCTGCCAGGGCCAACGGCCCCATCGGGTGGTTCATGCCGAGCTTCATGACTCCGTCAATGGCCTCGGGGGTCCCGACCCCTTCATACAAACAGTAAATTGCCTCGTTAATCATGGGGAGCAGCACCCTGTTGGAAACGAAACCGGGGCTGTCGTTCACTTCGATCGGCGTCTTTCCCATCTTCTCCGAAAGCTCGAATATCAATTTCGTTGTCCCATCATCGGTCCTGAGACCCCTTATGACCTCCACCAGCTTCATTATGGGAACCGGGTTCATGAAATGCATCCCGATGAACTTCTCCGGCCTGGATGTCGCCGAGGCAAGGTCGGTTATGGGTATGGTCGAAGTGTTCGAGGCCAGCACAGCCTCCGGTTTGCAGATGGAATCCAGCTTCCCGAAGAGTTCCTTCTTGATCTCCAAATCCTCTATTATGGCTTCGATGACGATGTCAGCGTCAGCCATCGCCGATAGGTCGGTGGTCCCCTTGATCCTTCCCTGGACCTCGCTCTTCTGGCCTTCGTCCATCTTCCCCTTGGCAACGCTTTTGGCCAGGAACTTCTCGATCTTTCCAAGGCCACCCTGGACGAAATCGTCCTTAACATCGTTGAGGACCACATCGAATCCTGCCAGGGCGGATACAAGTGCGATCCCGTGCCCCATCTGGCCTGCGCCAATTACACCCATCTTCTTGACTTCCATTAGATCCCTCCTTATTTCTCCACGACCATGTTCACGGCATTTCCGCCTCCGAGGCAGATGGCCGCAAGCCCTCTCTTCTTGTGGTACCTCTTCATGGCATGCAAAAGGGTCACAAGGATCCTGGAGCCGCTGCTGCCTATCGGATGTCCCAGGGCCACGGCTCCTCCGTGGACGTTGAACTTCTCCTTCGGTATGTTGTGGGCCTTCATCAGTGCGACGGATGCCGATGAAAACGCCTCGTTATGCTCCACCAGGTCTATGTCGTCCATGGTCAGGTCCATCTTGTTAAGCAGGTCCCTGACGCCCGGGACAACGGCCTCCATGACGAGGGCGGGCTCCACGCCGGATGTATGATAACCAGTGATCCTTCCCAGCACTTCAAGCCCCAGCTCCTCGGCCCTGTCATCACCCATGACTACCACTGCCGATGCTCCGTCGGTTAGCTGGGAAGCGTTCCCCGCCGTCACGACTCCCCCCTCCTTGAAGAAGGGTTTCAATTTCAGCATGGCTTCCAAGGATGAATCGTATCTGATGCCCTCGTCCTTGTCGAATATTATGGGATCTCCCTTTCTCTGGGGGATCTCCACCGGGACTATCTCATCCTTGAAATAACCTTGCTCCGTTGCCTTTGCAGCCTTCTGGTGGCTCCATGTGGCGAACTCGTCTATCTCCTCCCGGGTAAGGGAATATTTCTCAGCGATTACCTCCCCGGTGTTCCCCATGTGGAAATCGTTGTAAACGTCCCAGAGCCCGTCCTTTACCATGGAATCTATGACCTTCCCGTCGAAGAGCCTGTACCCGAACCTTGCCTTGTCCAGGATATAGGGGCAGTTGGACATGGATTCCATTCCCCCGGCAATGATAACATCGGCGTCCCCGAGCTTGACCGCCTGGGCGGCGAGCACCACGGCCTTCAGGGAGGAGCCGCAGACCTTGTCAACGTGGAGCGCCCCCGCCTCGTAAGGGACCCCCGCCCCGATGGCAGCCTGCCTGGCAACGTTCTGACCCTGCCCGGCAGAAACCACATTGCCCATTATGACCTCGTCAACCATCTTCGGATCGAGTTTGATCCTGTTTATGGCATCCTTGATGACCATGCTTCCGAGCTCCGTGGACCTGAAATCCTTCAGCGTGCCCGAGAATTTACCCTGCGCTGTCCTTGTTGCCGATACTATGACCGCCTGTCTCATTTTACCCCTTCCTGAAGAAGAATTCGTCCGCCCCAACGTAATTAGGTGATAAATTATTTCCTGTCATACATATTTATGCGGCTGTTTGAAACGGAAACCAGATAAAACGCAGTTTTATCCTTCGTCTTTCCAGCTATTGATTTTTTACAGTTCTTTTAAATGGAAAGCTTTAAATTCGCTCAGTCTCATGGTATCTGTTGGTGGCCGGGATGACCCGAATGATAAGAACGGATAACAGCCTATATTCCCTTCAGATGCGCTGCTTCTACATCAGCAGCGACTACAAACCCCTGCAGTCCAGCCTGGGGAAGGAATATCTGAAGGACATATTCGAAGACTGATCACCTGAGAACGGAAACCTGAAGGACCGCAATCTACTTGTTTTCATGTCAGTTTACACCATATATTGATCGATCCAAGATATGATGTTGCAGTAATAGGCGCGGGACCTGCAGGTCTGACCTCCGCAGCTGAAATGTCGGCAAGCGGCCTGTCGGTCCTTGTTCTCGAGTCTAAACCGGAGATAGGCAACCCGGTACAGTGCGGGGAAGCAGTATCCAGGAGATGCCTGTCCTATTCAGATATGAATGATGGTCCGTGGATCGTCCATCCTATCAGAAGCTACAGGATCCACTCCCCTTCCGGCGGGTATCTGACTTCGTCCTCCGACGGTTGCTCCATAAGGAGGGACTTTTTCGACCAGGAACTGGCAGGAAGGGCCGGGGAGTCCGGAGCAGAGATACGGACGGGTACCACTGTGCTATCGGGGAGGTCCATCGGGGATGGCTGGAAGTTGAATACATCGAACGGAAGCCTCGGCTGCCGGGCTGTTGTGCTGGCATGCGGCCCGGTGTCCCACCTGAATAAAAAATTCGGCCTTTCGGAGAACGTGGAGTTCATGCTGGGATTGGGAGCAAAGATCCGCAGGAGGGATGCCTCCGAGGTCATGAATTTCTACACCAAGGGAGAGCTCGAAGGGGGCTACGGATATTATTTTCCCAGGGAAACAGAGGTGAACATCGGCCTATGCGCCAGGAAATCCACGGGGGAGAGATTGGACCTTTTCATGAGGGAGCAGGGGATCCGCAGAAAGGAGGTAATATCCTACCACGGAGGCGTTATACCGGACGGCGGCCCCCTAAGCAAGCTCACAGGCAGAGGAGTCATGGCCGCCGGCGACTGCGGAGGTTTCTGCCATCCTGTTTCAAAAGGCGGCATATACTGCGCCATGCTATCCGGCAGGGAAGCGGGAAAAGGTACCGTTGAATATCTTTCCGGGGACGGGGAAGCCTTGGAAAGAAAGGAAAAACTGCTCAGAGAGCATCCTGCTTTTTCAAGGCTCAATCTGAAGAGGAGGGATCTCCTCGCATCATTCAACGACAGGACGCTGGATGAGATAACTGAGATAGTGGACGGCCGGGACATCAAGAAGCTGGGAAGGATCGAGATGGCGGCCAAGGCAGCCCTCAGACCGCAGCTGGTCAATGCCCTGAAGGGGGGTATTGGCCTTGTCGAGAAGAACCTTGAGTGGCTGGATTATACCTTCTGAAGCCCAAGCACGTCCTTGATCATCTTGATAAGGTAGAAGCTCCCGCATGCCAGGCCGACATCCCTATCGGGATCGATGGAAACCAGCCATTCCCTTATCCCTTCGTCGAATCTGTCGAATGCATGAATATCAGGATCGGACGGGAGTCCGGCCGAAACTGCGGATAGCAGCCCCCTCATCCCCATTCCCCGCTGATAAGGCAGCTCCACAAGGTTCATGCTCTCGATGGGGAGCCGGAGGCCTGAAGCGAATCTCCGGCCATCCTTGTCCGCCATCATTGAGAATAGAAGACGTATCCTTCTCCCTTCGAAATGAGAGCAGACCGCGTTCGAGATGGAAACGGCGGCCTCCTCGTTGTGCCCTCCATCCAATATCAGGGTCTTTCCGCCTTCCTCCAGGATCTCCATCCTGCCCGGGACCTTTAACCGGGTGAGCCCAACAGCGATCTTCTCCTTCACGTCTTCCTTTGAAAAGGCTTTCCAGATCTCGTCGGGGCAGCTCTGAACAAGATTACTCAGGTCCTCCAGGACGCCTTCTTCTAACCTCCTCTTGGCCAGGGATACCGGAAGAAGCAGGAGGGAAAGGGGTACCGCACAAGCCGCGTTCAGGGCCTGGTGCTCCCCGATAACCGGAATGAAATATTTTCCACCCGCAATCTCGTCCAGCATTTCGAAGCATGGATCACCGTTTCCCCTCCCTCTGACAACCTTCAGTTCCGCCTCGACCCCGTTCTCAAGTGTCCTTGACCTCACCTCGATCAACCTGTGATCGGGGAGCCCGAAGGATTCCACGAGCTCCATCAACGCGCCGATCTCCTCCGGCTCAGTGATGACGACCACCGGACAGCCGTTCCGATCGCACTGGGTGAGAAGCAGCTCCAAGCAAGGGATCCTCTCGGGGGCCCCCCTGCACACGATCCCTATGACGACAGGTGTGGAAGGTTTTATGATTCCCGCTTTCTCCTTTGCAATGGAAAGCACATCGTCCCCCAGATGCTGGACATGGTCGAGGGAGATGCTTGTGATGGCTGAGGCATGGGGCTGGACCACATTGGTCGCATCCCATCTCCCTCCAAGGCCGACCTCGACCACGCTGGCATCCACGGATCTCTCCCTCGAAAGGAGGAAATAGCAGGCCGTGAGCATCTCGAAGTAGGTGAGGCCGTCGTCGGTGCCTTCTTCCATTCTCATTATCCTCTCGATGGCATCTCCCAGAACGCTTCTCTCCACATCTTTCCCATCGAACCTGATCCTTTCTGTCACATCGTATAGGTGGGGTGATGTGTAAAGCCCGCTCGATAGTCCGAATTCGCTCATTATGCATTCGACCATCAAAGCTGTGGAACCTTTGCCGTTGGTGCCGGTAATATGGACCGAGGGGACCTCCAGATGGGGTTTCTCCAGCATTTCAAGGATGTGATTGATCCTTTCCAACCCCGGCTTCAGCTTGAATTGGCCCAATGATTCCAGATGTTCGAAGGGATCCATGGGCGGTTATGGGAATCCTGTATTTAATTCCGTGGGGAATGGTTATCTATCTAGAAATGTCTATTATCCGCATGAAGGAGCTCTCGGTGAAGAGAAGGTCGAAACTCCGTTCCAAGGATGCAAAGAGGATTCTCGTCTGGATGGATGAGGAATGGGGGATAGACATAAGCAGGGACCTCGATATCGAAACGTGCTCCCTCGAAGGAAAGACCGCCTATATCACCGCAGGGAAGATAATAGGGGTCGAGGAGAAAGGGGGCCTGCTCCTCACTTTAAAGGGCATAATGGAGCTCTCCCCTTCCAAGAAATGGATCACTGTTGACATGGGAGCCGTCAAGTATCTGGCGAACGGCGCCGATGTGATGGCCCCCGGGGTAGTCGATGCCGACAGCAGTATAGAGCCTGAGGACCTTGTCTGGGTCCGGGACGAGAGGAACCTCCGCCCTCTTTGTGTCGGCAGGGCCCTGATGGGCGGCGAGGAGATGAGGACCGCCAGGAGCGGGAAGGCCGTTGCAACCCTCCACTATGTTGGAGACCCAATTTTCAATGCCCAGCTATAGGTTCCGAACTTCACTTCAGGTTGAAGTTAAACATCGGCATCGACCGATATCTTAATTGGGAACCGCCTCTTATCCTTCCCAGAGGTATGAGGATAGATAATTTGACAAATGGAGGGTAGAAAATGACCGTGCCTATATACGAGAACCTTTTTTCAGGCCGTGCCAACAAGATGAAAGCCTCGGTTATCAGGGAGCTTCTGAAACTAACCCAGAAGCCGGAGGTGATCTCCTTCGCAGGGGGGCTCCCCAACCCGCTTGCATTCCCGGTGGAGAAGGTGCAGGAGATAGTCAACGACCTGCTCAGGGAGCAGCCAAACACGATCCTGCAATACGGATCCACAGAGGGGGTCCCCGCTCTCAGAGAGGAGCTGGCTAAAAGACTTAAAAGGGTCTGGGGCATCGACGGGGACAAGGACAACATTCTCATCACCGTGGGTTCCCAGCAGGGATTGGACCTTTTAGGTAGGGTTTTCATAGGCAGCCGCTCCACCATCGTGATGGAGGCTCCCACATATCTGGGAGCCCTGAACGCCTTCCACGTTTACGAGCCGAGCATCGCATCCATACCTCTCGACGACGACGGGCTCAAGGTGGACCAGCTGGAGGAATACCTGAAGACCACCCAGAAACATTCAATTTTGCTGAAGTTCGTCTACACCGTACCGACCTTCCATAATCCCGCCGGGGTCTGCATGAGCCATTCGAGGAGGAAGAAGCTGGTGGACCTCTCCCACGAATACGATTTCCTGATAGTGGAGGATGATCCCTACGGCGAGCTGAGATATACGGGCGATCCAATTTCCCCCCTTGCGGCTTTGGACAAAGAAGGCAGGGTGATCTATCTCGGGACGTTCTCTAAGACCCTTGTCCCGGGATTCAGGATAGCATGGACCTACGGTCCCAAACCGATCATCGACAAGATGATAATAGCAAAACAGGCAGTGGACCTCTGCACTCCTCCCTTCACCCAGCATGCCGCCAAGGAATATCTGAGGAGGGGCTATATCGACGAGCACCTGAAGAACATAATCGATCTCTACGGCAGGAAGCAGAGGATAATGACTACTTCCATGGACGAGTACATGCCCAAGGAATACATCAGGTGGCCCGTTCCTGAGGGTGGGATGTTCCTTTGGGCCACCCTACATGAATCCATAAACACCACCGATATGTTCTCGGACGCCATAGAGGAGAACGTGGCCTACGTCATCGGCTCCGCCTTCTTCCATGATGGATCCGGTACCAACTGCATGAGGATCAACTTCACCCACGCAGATGACGACAAGATAGTAGAGGGTGTTAAAAGGCTTTCCAATGTCGTGGAGAGGTGGGGCAGGGAGAAATCCACCGAGGGCAAAATAACCCAGAAAGAAGTGATCACCGGCGTGTGATACAATGACTGAGGGACAGAGAGGATTGGATGATATATTCGGAGAATTCCAGATGCCGGAGGATAAGGAGCCCGTGACATCGCAGCAGGTCGTGGCCCCTTCTTCTACTTCGGATCAACCTGGGGCGGACTCGTACACCATCTCCGGGGGAATTAGCTATGACTACGACCCCAACAAGAAGGTGCTGGAAGAGCTGAAGGAGATGGAGGCCAAGAAGATAGAGATGACCGACACTTATTCCAGGATTCCCAAGGGAAGGGGAGAGACCGTTGCGAAGGTCGCCTCCCCGATAGGCATCGCTGCGGCTGTTGTTGGTCTACTTTTCCTGGGATTCTGGGCAGTCGATGTTATGTGGGTCAAGGTAGGAACCCTTGCGGCTATCGGCTGCTTGATGCTTCCGCTGGGAGCCCTTCTTTCGGTTGCCGGGGTGGTCCTTGCAATCATCGCCCTTGCCCTGGGTGCGGGGGTACAGAAATCAAAGGCAGTATTCGCTATCATCTTCTCCATGGTGTATTGGGTGATGTTCGGAGCCTGGTTCCTGATGGTCTTTGTTGTTGCAATCGCATCCGCTTCCGGGTCTTAGGATTGAAATATGTGTATAAAAGCTAAATATCTGGTAAATTGATACGTCCAGCGGGGGTAAGAAGATGGCAAAGGGCTCGGATGACGGTGGAAAGATATCCAAGAAGAAATACAAGGGCAAGTCCAAGAAGAAGAAGGATGAGGAAGATATTGACGAGCCCAAGGAGGCTCCGCTTCCTCCGGAGGATGAAGAGGAGGAAGACGAAGAGGATTCCGAAGAGAAAGAAGAGGAAGAGGACGAGGAGGATGAGGGGGAGGACGAAGAGGGATCCGAGGACGAAGACGAGGATGAGGAGGAGGACGAAGATAAAGAGGACGAGGAGGGGGAGGAAGAAGGCGGAAAGAAAAAGAAGAAGAAAAAGAAGGAGGAGAAGAAGAAAGGCACCTCCATGGACACTTCCAAGTTCGGCATGATCGGAATGATCCTGGGCATTGTTGCCATGGTGTGCCTTGCCGCCATGGTCATAATGAACATCATCGGTTGGATAATTTGGTTTGCGGCACTATGCTTCTGCCTGTTCTGGTGGGCGGCCTATGCCATAGGATGGATCTCCGCTCTTGGAGCCATAGGTCTCGGTGTTGTTAGCCTTGTCTCTGTCAAGGATAAGAAAAAGAAGGACATGAAGTCCATAATCGCCATAGGTCTTGGAGCGGCCTACATTCTGCTCGGAGGCATCGGCTGGCTGATTATCAGTATAATAATCAGCGCAATCGTGTGATAGATCAGGAGTTCACTTAATTAATTTTTTATATATTATTCAGCATGCTATAAATGGGGGTTTCAAGAGAATGAAGAAAGGTTTGGTAATTGCCGGGGCTATAATGATGGGTGCGAGCGTTTTCATGCCCGTCATTTACTTTTTCATGATGTTCATCGGCTTCATCATACTGACTCTTATAGTCGGAGGACTGGACTGGCTATGCTGCTTTGGAACATCGGGGTTGGTATTTATAATCGGTCTGGTCCTTCTCATCGTCGGGCTCGTCCAGAATGATTGAGGGTAATTTAACCGCAAACTGAGGCGCCACTTAACAATCTTTATAAAGGTAGGTAGGATACCGAATCAAAACCATCCATGGAGTGTCTGATATGTCCTGGACCCAGCAGCAGGTAAGGGAACTGAAGGTCAACCGCTACGTCGTCATCGACGACGAGCCTTGCAAGATCATCGAGCTCACCACATCAAAACCCGGGAAGCACGGCGAGGCGAAAGCAAGGATAGTCGCCATAGGCATATTCACCGGGAACAAGAGATCGATGGTGGCCCCGGTGACCCACAAGGTCCAGGTCCCCATGATCGAGAAGAGGACCGCCCAGGTTGTATCCATCCAGGGAACGGAGGCCCAGCTGATGGACATGGAGACCTTCGAGATGTTCAACATAGAGATCCCCGAGGAGTTCAGGGAAACCATCGAGGCGGGCCAGGAGATCAGCTATCAGGAAGCCATGGGGAAGCGCCAGATCACCAGGGTCTGAGTAGTGATAGAAATGACCGTCGAGGGTATTGACCTGGTCAAGGTCGAACCCAATTTCGCCGACGCCGACTCGTCCTTCGAGGAATCAAGCTACATCATTTTCGGTGTTCCCTACGATGCCACGGTATCGCATCGTCCGGGTACGAAGAAAGCCCCCGCAGCGATAAGGTACGAGACCTATAATTTCGAGACATACCTCATGGATATTGACGTTGACCTTGAAGACATCCCCATGTGCGATCTGGGGGATATGGCGGTCCCGAACGACGAATCGGCCCAGATAAAGATGATCTCGGACGTGAACAAGCTTGCTGGCTATATCATGGACCGGAAGAAGATGCCCATCCTCATGGGCGGGGAGCACTCCGTCAGCGAAGGAGCTATGAATGCGTTCCTTTCCCGCCATGCTTCCAAGGGCGGGCTCGTCCTGATCGTTGACGCCCACCTCGATTTCAGGGAATCCTACATGGACAACCCTCATTCCCATGCTTCAATATCAAGGAGGATATTCGACAGATGGGGGCGGGAATCCATATGCCTGATAGGGATCAGGTCCGGCTGCCGCGAAGAGGTCCAGTATGCAAAGGAGATGGGATTGAGATACGTCACCGCAAGACAGATCCGCCACAGCGGAATGGATGCGATCCTGGACCAGTGGGATACCGGCTTCTCCATCAGGGACAGGCCCGTTTACCTGAGCATCGACGTTGACGGAATGGACCCGGCATTTGCCCCAGGTACCGGGACGCCCGAACCCTGGGGCCTCTCCTCGACGGATGTGCAGAAACTGCTCGAGGACCTATACAAGAACACCATGGCCATGGATGTGGTCGAGGTATCCCCGGACGTGGAGGCCTACGTCACAGCGGGACTTGCCGGAAAACTCATTAGGCAGATGATCGGCCTCAAGGAGATGAAGGTCAAGAACCCCACATGGCTCGAGAAGATATAGAACGAATAGTTTTGGACATCTCCCACCTTCTCTGTTTTAATATCGGCCCTCCGTGACTTCATCGGATGGGTGTAGATTACGAGCGGGAGCTCAAGAAGCTCCTGGAGGGCGACCTGGAAGCAGTGGTCAAGATGAAGAAGACCTGCTCCGCCCTGGAATGCCTTGGATACGGGGTCGTCGAGAAGTATCCCTTCATGGTCATCAGGGGAGCCGGCTCCTTCGGTGTTGACCTCGTTGCCCTCAGGGGAGAGCTGTCCTTCCCAATAGAGGTCAAATCATCCATCCATCCCAAGATCTACCTCAACAGCCCCAGGCTCAAGGAGCAGCTGGAGCAGTTCACATACGACTGCAGGAGGGCGAACACGTTCCCCCTCTACGCCTACAGGTTCAAGGGATTCAGGGGGGACCCCTGGAGGGTATTCACCCTCCATATAGACGGCCTGAAATATTTCTCCAGGCATCTCAACGGCAAGATACAGCCCCTGACCCTGACCAAGGGCGGCAATTATTCCATGCACTGGGAGGATGGAACGCCTCTTTCCACCTTCCTCCTGGATATAAGGAAGATACTCCAGGAGGTCGAGAGGCGCGGATAGTATGAGGGGTTATGATTATCTATTAGGACGTCGAATATCATCCTCCCTCGGCAGGAGGACACCCGATGCACGGACGATTCTCGAACATGGCGATCCTGACAGCACTGATATTATCGACCCTGTTCGTGCAGGTTTCGGGGGACCGCCAGCCTTCTGTTCGTATGATGCCCGTGGACGCGGGTCCGTCCCGGTCCCCGCCGGATCCCAACGTCACGGGCGGGCTATACGACGGCCTTGTGAGGTACGACGATGTTGCCCTCATCGTCAACGACAACTCTGAGATGTCAAAGGAGATCGGGACCTACTTCGCGATGAAAAGAGGGCTTCCCTCACTCAATATCATCAACATATCCGTTGACGAGAAGGAGATAATCGATTTCGCGGAGTACGACGATCTTGCCAGACAGGTTAAGGAGAACCTGTCCGAGAGGGGACTGACGAACAAGATCAATTATCTGGTCACAACGAAGGGTGTACCGTTAAAGGTCACATCAGGCGAGACCAACATGAACAGACAGCAATATTATGAATCCGCATCGGTGGATTCCGAACTGATGCTCCTGGACAGCGATGACGAGTACCTGGTTCACAACCTGTGGACAGTGGACAATCCCTATGCGGGATCCGGTGAGCCCTTCTCCCGGGAGGTCTTCGGCATCCGGCTCGTGACAAGGCTCACGGGCTACACCGTGGAGGAGGCCAAGGGGCTCGTGGACAAGGCCACGGTATCCTTCGGCGTAAGGGGCAATGCCCTCCTTGATATGGATCCAGGCAAGAACGGATCGGGAGGATACAAGCAGGGAAATGACTGGATGCTATATGCCGATAACTGGCTGAAGGATAACGGTTACCCCAGCTACCTCGACGCCACGAGGGACTTCAGGACCGGATGGACCGACACGATGGCATATTATTCATGGGGATCAAACGATGGAGATTGGGGAGAGGTACAATCCAGCAACACCGGTTTCGAGTACGGCACGGATGCACAGGCTTCTAGCTGGATCTACGAAGCTGTCGGAGGCACTATTGAGAGGACCGAGGAGACGTCCGCTTCGGGATCATGGTCGTTGAAGATGGCCAGGACCGGAAGCGGGATCATCAAGGCCTACCAGGACGTGCCAGTAAACTACCCTGACCACAGGTTCATAGCCGATGGCAGGATGAGTATTTCGGGGGTTGGCTCACCTGGTGCCAGAATACTTCTGGAGGGTTACGATATGTCCGGAAAACTGAGATGGACCCACGAACTCGCCAACCGGACAGGAACCAGGAACTTCGATTACTACCAGGATCCCATAGAGAACGACACGACCGTCACGACGATCCGCATGATATGCGAGCTTCTCGGGGATGGGACCGCCTTTTTTGACAACTTCTACCTCAGGGTCATAAGGCCCCACAACCAGTGGCTCAACGGCTCCATTGCCGAGACGATCGTCTCCACGGGCGGAAGATCTATAACATACGGGACATGGTACGGCCAGTCATTGGTCGCCGATCTGATAAGGGACGGCGTGACCGGAATAAAGGGGTATACCTGGGAGCCATTCATTACCGCCGTTTCAAGGGCCCACATACTCATACCTGCTTACTACCTCGGTTTCAGCCTTGCAGAATCCTT
The DNA here is from genome assembly GCA_048569615.1 of Thermoplasmatota archaeon. Classification (GTDB taxonomy): domain Archaea; phylum Thermoplasmatota; class Penumbrarchaeia; order Penumbrarchaeales; family Penumbrarchaeaceae; genus JAYEPK01. Next base: position 29,741 of record JBLIRK010000027.1, read on the forward strand.
CTGGATGGGCTCCCCCTATGTCTCATGGATGGGAACGGTCATCGGAGATCCCAAGTGCACTCCCTTCATAAATGAGAGGCCGGATATGGGCCCCTCACCGGACGAGGATCCGATCAGGACATGGGTGGACGAATACGGAACGCCGTGGCTCTCATTCAACCTCAAGAACAAGGGAAATAGAAATGTGGAGCAGGGGGTGGTGGAACTGTATATCGACGGGGTGGCAAAGATCCATGAGGAGCTCGTCGATTTGGCCCCCAACGGGACCTACAACATCAGCATATCCTCCACGGACCAGCCGGAGATATTCGGCTCCCACGTTTTCACCATGAAGCTTGACCCGGGCGACGAGATAATGGAATACGACGAGTACAACAACAATATCGAGGTGGAGCTCTCCGTCAACCAGCTCCCCAACCTCGACCTCTGGACCTCGGAGGACGAGGTCTCCAGGACATCAACGAAGGTATTGGAGCTCAACCTCGCGGACCCCGACGGGGACCTCTCCCTTGACAACCTCGACATTTACATCGAGGATCCTTCCAAGGACAGGATCGAGCCGGAGATCGATGTCACCTTTGACGACGGCAACTTCCTTACCGCCGATGTCCTGTTAACTCCCGGATGGGACGCCAAGCTCGGCTTCTATTCGGTCAGGGCCCTTTATACGGACCCCAACGGAAGCTGGTCCGGAAAGGACCTCATCGCCTCCTTCAAGGTGGTCAACGCACAACCGGAGATAACAGGGGAGCTTCATCCGCAGGAAGCGAGCAGGGGATCGGTGGTCTTCCTCAACGTTACCTGGCAGGACCCCGACACACCTCAGGAGCCGCTGACAGTATCGGGATCGGCTGAATCAGCTCTGGGTGGGGATCTTGAGCCGGTATCGGTCGATGTGATCGACAGCAACAACGCCTCCTTGATGTTCATCCTGCCTCCGGAGGAGCTCTCCCAGACATGGACCTTTGTTGCCATGGTTCTGGACAGGGACGGGGGAAAGGACGCGTGGACGGGAACCCTCCGCTCGGTCAACCGGGCTCCCTCGGCAGAGCTTCTGGAGGTCGTTTACGACAACATAACCAGGCTGATGTCGAACAATATCTTTCTGAAATATTCCGATCCGGAGGGGCAAAGGTCCGATATGTTCAGGGTTACGATATCCGGGCCGGTGAACTCACCATCGAACCTGGTGATCTACGACGAGGAGTACACCCTCAGCTCCGGCGAGGAGCTGATGGTGAGCATCCCGGGTTCGGGATTGGGGCTCGGGAGCTATTCGCTGACAGTCAAGTACAGGGACGACGAAGGTCTGGGAAGCACCCTCAGCGTACCTTCGGTTTTCGATGTCATCAACATACCCCCCGAGCTGATGGAAGTTACCATCACCCACTCATCCGGGGAGAGGATGCCCGTGGAAGTGATGAGGGGGGATGCCCTGACGATAACTGCCTCGGTCAGGGACCAGGACTCGACGGGCTCCCAGATGCAGGTGGAGGGCAAGCTCGTCAGCAACTTGACAGGAACCCAGCAGGACGTACTTTTCGACCAGAGGGGAGAAGGGACCTTCTTGGGAAGGCTCACCACCGATATAGGGTGGCTCCTCGGCTCATACGATCTTCAGATCAGTGTCACCGACAGGGACGGGGCCGTGGTCATGGAAATGCTTCAGGAGGTGATGGTCCTGGATGCGGACAAGCCCTTCGTCCTTTCGGCCGAGGTCTTCGTTGACCTGAACCTGACCGCGGAGGCTGAGGTCATACTTGGAACCGGCCTGGGATCGACCTCTCCCGGAACCGTGTTCATCACGCTCTATGACGGAAACGGCACGTTTGTCGGAGAGTCGCTGCTGTTACTTGACCAGACTGGAAACATATGGAGTGCGGTCTTCGATGTGTCCGGGGAGCCTGTTTCGGGGAACATCGCCATAACTGACGACCTGGGCAGGACGGCATTTTTCAATTCCAGCGTGCAGATCGATGTAGAGGAAAAGCCCGCGGATCCCCAGGGGACGGGCGGGAGCGGCGGAGGATCCACGGATCTGATCCTCCTGCTGATAGTAGCGGTCCTGGCCCTTCTGATAGTCTTGATCATGGCCGTTATTTCGTTCCTTTTGCTCAGGAGGAGGAGCGAGAGCGCCATGATGCCGGCTCCGCCCATGGCCCTCAGCGGACCGGGGGGGGTTCCATTGATGGGTCCATCATCAGCTCAGTCGCTACCTCCCTCCGGAGGTGGAGCAAAACCCGCTCTCCCTCCGGGGAGGGAGCTTCAGGACGGCTCGTCGTACCACAAGCCGGAGGAGCTGCCCATGGCCCCGGCTCCCGTCCAGTCAGCTCCGCCTCCGGGCCAGTCACCTCCCGAGAAGGAAGGAGACAGCGATCGGGCGGCTGCGGAACCTTCTAATACGGGAAGTGTTGTCGAGCCCCCGGAGCAAGATGTTCGACATACCGACGATCCTAACATCCCGGGAGATCCTGGACAAGGCGAACAGGAGGGCCAAAAGGGTCCAGATCTCGGACCCGGACTACCGGTTCAGGATGCAGAAGCTGAACCGCAGCAAGGTTGAATCCTTCGCAGGCGTCATAGATTCCACTCTGGAGAGCTATGTGAAGGCATTTCCATCCTTCAACAACCTTGATCCCTTCTATGTGGCGCTTATCGACCTTATGGTATCCATAGACGACATCAAGAGGATACTGGGAAGGATCGACGGAGTGAGGAAGCAGGTCACCATCATCAAGGCCAAGGTCGTCCGTCAGATAGACCGCACATCAAAGGCCCCTTACATGGAGATGAAGAGGAAAGAGGCCTTCGGGAGGATCTCCTCCATGGTCAAGGACCTTGAGCAGGACCTCAGTACGCTTGCCTTTGCAAGGGAGAGGTTCAAGGAGCTCCCGTCGATCCCGACAAAGCACCCGACCGCTGTGGTGGCAGGTTATCCTAGCGTGGGCAAGTCACAGCTCGTGAAGAGCATCTCCACTGCCGATCCGAAGGTGGCATCGTATCCGTTCACCACCCAGGAGCTTACTGTCGGTTACTTCGATATGGACCGGTCCAGATATCAGATCATCGATACGCCTGGCCTGCTCGACAGACCTTTCGAAGAGAGGAACAGGATAGAGAAGCAGGCGATACTTGCCCTGACCCTCCTTACCCATACCTGCATCTACATGATAGACCCCACCGGCCACTGCGGCTACCCCCTTGAGCCCCAGCTGGAGCTCCTGAAGGGACTTGCCGAGTCCGTACCCGACATGGATTTCATCATTCTGGTGAACAAATCCGACCTCGACCTGCCGGAGGGGGTGGTGCTCGATCCAGTCGATGAAACGGCAGATCAACTGAAGGAGCAATGCACGGCCCTGATCAGCATCTCCGCCACGGACGGCACCGGTTTGGATGAGCTCAGGTCCCTCATCAAGGAAACGCTGCTCCTCGAAGAGGAAAAGCCCTGGGAAGACTATTCCGGTCCGGATTGATCGTCGGGCGAGGATACTGGCCCTTGCCAAATGTTAAATAATCGGCTGTCGATTTACAATTGCATTCCATTTCCACAATTTCCAGGGGGAAGCGCAATGAAGGTCAATAAGAAGGAGATGAGACAGAGGATCAAATGCCCCAGGTGCGAACTCTACATGAAGAGGGAGGAGATAGAGATCCCGGGACCCAACATAGTGATCGATTTCTGCCCCAAATGCGGCAGCTACTGGTTCGACAAAGGCGAGCTCAACAGGTACATCAGGGACAGGAAACCGGACAGGATGCTCAGGAGGGTTAAGGGGATGGAAGAATGGGGAAAGCCCGAATGCCCCAGGTGCGGGGGGAAGATTTCATTGAAGTTCATAAACGACCTGGAGGTCGACCACTGCGATTCATGCGGCGGGATATGGCTGGACCACGGGGAGCTCAAGGCCATCCAGGCGCAGGATGTCAAGGTGGAAACGAGGCTGGGCTCAATACTCGGAAAGCTAAGGAACCGATAGCTCAGCCCTGGACAAGCTCCTGGACCTCCAGGTGCTCTTCCAGGTAGTTTATGATGCGCCGGAGCATCTCCCCCTCCAGCTCTCCGTCTATCTTGATGGTTATATCGTGGCCGAGCTCGGTATGGACCTTATCCACCTTGATCCTCGCCTGGGTGTCCCCTTCCTCCCTGAGTATGACCAGGGCCTCCGCCTCCTCCAAATTCTCCTTGTCGGACAGCTCCTTCAGTTTCTTCAGCACATCCCTTAGGTCCCATTCGATCTCGGGATGATCGTAAACCAGCTCCCCGTCGAGCTTCAGCTCCGCCAGGTTCTTGAACCTGGCCTTTGCGAGGGCCCTCAGGACCTTGTCCATGGTCGATAGGACCTCGAAATCGCCCTCCCTCGGATCAAGGCCCAGCATATTGAGCATCTCCTTGAAAGGACCCCGGTCCTTCTCCAGGTCTGCGACCTTGAGGTCTATCTTTATCAGCGGGTCCCTGACAGACCTTACGATGTATCCCTTCTCGACATGTCTCCTCTCCCCCTCGGCGGAAGGAATATCCGAAGATGGCAGCAGACCGAGGAACTGCCCCTCTAGCCTTGCGCTGTGCCTTTCTGACCTCCCCTTCAGGACCTTAAGGTCCTTCTCCATTCCATAGGGCCCCTTAGTGCTCATGTGATGCTCAATGATAAACGATTATTAAACGGCTCCCATAACCTGAAAGTATTCGAAATAATCCAAATCGAATTTCAGAAAGAATTAAAACCAGGTACTGCGATTGTATCGGAGGGAAAAGATGTCTGGCATCACCGACTATCTCCATCTGGTAGTAATCGGCGCCATCGTCCTGGTGGTATTCCTTTACTCACTTTACACGATAGCGTCCATAATCAAGAGGAGGATGAGGGTCAGGGACGCCACCAGGGAGATAGCGCTCCTGAAAATGGACCTGCTTTCGAAACAGGCCCATCTGGAGAACCTGATAGAGGATTCCGTGAAATGGTCGAGGAAGGACCTGAGAAAGTACGATGACACCCTCGAGGACAACAAGATACTGAAATCCCGGCTGGACACGGGGATGACGGTTGCGGACGCCAGGACCAAGAGGCTTGAGCTGACCAACGAGACAGCGGAGCTCTTCGAGGCTGTGGAGAAGATCAAGAACTACGAGGACAGGCTCTTCGAGGAGGGCCACAACAAGGGAAGGAGGGGGAGGTAGATGGCCCGGAAGAAAAGGAAGACCGTCAAATCCGCTCCTGTTGTCAATTCCCGGGGAAGGTTGATCATAAGGGCCTTCGGCCTCTCCCACCTCGGCGGCTATACCCAGAAAGACCTGGAGAAGCTGCAGGCATACCTCCACGACATGGCAGCCATGGACCTGACCATGGACGACCTGGAGAAGTGGATCGTCAAGGAGGTCAAGAGGACCGAGGTCGAGAGGCAGCTCAGGGACATAGACAGGCAGCTCTTTGCCCCGGACCTGGATGAGGAGGACATCAAGCTGGGCTCGGGCTTCTGCCCCGAATGCGGCATGTTCAAGAGGTTCAGGAAGGAATGCCCATGGTGCGGTTTCCTCGAGATGACCTTCGGGGAGGGATCCTGATGCTGCAGTTGGATCCTTCATCCCTTCCCCTTTCCGCCACCGATTCGCTGAAGGATAATATCGTCCCGATCATAGTCGTACTCGCAGTTGCCTTGGTCCTGCTGGGCATACTTTGGGTGGTCAACCTGTGGGACAAGCACAGGAACAGGATCAAGCTGGATGAGCTGGAGGCAAAGAGGGAGAAGTTGCAGAGGTTTGCCAATTACCAGAAGAGGAGGTCGCTTCGGGACGCAATAACGATGCTCGATCCCAGGGAGCGCGAGCATCTTTACCGCATCTGGGAGGACAACGCGGTGGTCTCCAGGAAGACACTCTTCAAGCTCAACGAGCTCGAAGACCGGCTCAGAAGGGCCGAGAGGGGAGCCGAGCTCCGCTGGGCCGAATCCAGGATCCTGGATATCAGCGAGAGCGAGAGGAGGCTCTTCCCGGAGCAGTTCCCCGCCGAGAAGAGGAGGAGGCGGAAGTGAGGGGCAGAGCTGACAAGAAGCGCTCGGAGCTCTTCACCAAGGTCAGGGAGACGATAAAACCTGTCAGGAAGCAGGGCGATCCTCCCGAGGAGGACCTTGAGCTGATGGAAGGCTACATCTGCGACCTGTGCAAGGTCTCCGTCAAGGGCTCTAAGATCCTTCAGTGCCCCTTCTGCGGAAGGTGGGTATGCAGGACAGGATGCTATTCAGAGGACGAGCTCTGCTGCAGGTCCTGCGCCGGGGTCATAAGGCTGATGAGGGAATCCATAGTGCTGGGTGAGATGAGTGAGAAGAAGGAAGAGGACGATGACTGACCTTCTTTCGAGCGACAGGCCGGAAACCTTTTTAAGCATGTTAATCAAGTCGAATACATGGTTTCGAGAAGGATTCTCACCGGAGGTCTTGCCGCAGCCCTGATGATCTCACTTGCGGGATTGTCCCTTACGTCCATATATCTCATCGTCGGTGATCCTTTCGATTCCCCGGAGGAAGGCGGTGTTCAGGATCCCGGCGTCAAGAACGGGTCCTCACCGATAATTTCAGTGCCGGGTGATAAAAGTGCGGACAGCGCGCCGATTTGGCTGATCGCGGTATTGAGCGGGGCCGTGCTCTCGACTGTTCTCTTCCTTCTGCTTGCAGGGAACATCTACATTCGGTCGAAGAGGGGCGAGAACATGGTCAGGAACGACCTGCTGGACCTGATAACGGTGAATCCCGGCATCAACCTGAGCTCCATCAGAAGGGAGCTCCAGCTCTCCCAGGGGGCCGTTTCCTATCATATAATGAGGCTGGAGAAGCTCGGCAAGATATTCTCCGAGAAGGGCTCCAAGGAGCGGAGGTACTATCCTTCGTCCATGGGGTACAGGGCGGCCATGAGGCAGGCCCTGGAGGACGAGGTTAGGTCCATACTGTCGAACGATACGTCGAGGACCATAGTGGACATGCTGAAGGAGGGCCCGATGAGCCAGAATGAGCTGGTAAACGAGCTAAACATCTCACCTTCGACCGTCCACTGGCATATGGAGAGGATGAAGAAGGCCGGTATGATAGTGAAGGAGCAGAAGGGCCGTTCGGTGTACTACGAGCTCCAGGAGCTCCCAGGCGCCAACACGTGAAAAGGTCTATCCATATCCACCTTACCCATGGAAACAATTAAGTTATCATAAGCCTTCAATCGACAAGGGAATGGCCTGTGACTGTAATCGTTAACAACCCAATGGATGTCATAATTGCCTTCGATACCGAAGAGGAGCTGACGGGCAAGGAGATGTTCGCCCTTGCCGATGCACTGGACGGTTACGAGATCGAGAAGGAGATACAGGACAAGCTGGTGGTGGACATAGTCGAGATATCCTCGGCAGGAGTCTTCGCAGTCCATATCATCCCCAAGCAGATGCTCTCATATCAGGACCTCATCTATTTCATCGAGGACATGGTGAAGGTGACCCTGAACAGGGACGACCTCCCGTTCGAGAGCTACAAGGTCAAGAAGGTCCTGTTCAGGACCACGGAGCTTGGAAAGCCGTCGGACACCGTGGACAACCTTTCGGATATCAGGGAGAAGGTGGACAGGCTCTGGAAAGGATACCAGAAGGATTCAATGAGGTCCTATGTCTGAAGACCTCCCCGGATCCCAGGTATGGACCTACAGGTACGGCACTGTGGATGGTCCTTCCCGTTTCGGCTCCTTCGAGAGGGACTCCGTCAGGCTGCCTCTTCCCCTGGTCATCGACGGCAGCGGGTGGGATGATGGGAGCCCTATTCTTCATTTTCTGGGCCCATCGCTAGAATGGAAAGAATTCGAGGCTCTGATCGTAGAAGATGATGGGAAGGTGCCCGAAGTCATTCAGGAGCATCTGATAATGGTCCTTAAGAGAATAGGCATCGAACCTCTCTCGGCTGCAGTGTCCAAACGGCTTTATATGGTCGAGGCGGGGGGCTCCAAATTGGAGATGGAAGTGCTCCCCCATTTTGCACTATTGTCAACGGATCCATTGAAGGCCGTGAAGGCGCTCTGCGCCTTCAGGGATAAGGAGATCGCTCACGCTCCGCTCTTCATACCGGGCATGGCCGACTCCGGGAACCTGGAGTTCCTGTTATATGCGGGGGTGGAAGTGACCGACACTATCGCATTCAGGTCGGATGCCGCAAAAGGGCTGTATACGACAAGGGGTGCAAGTCTGCCTTTCAATTCCCTTGGAAAGGACATGGAGCCCGGGGACCTCTGCGGATGCGATGCATGCAGGAAAATGACGGGATCGAAAGATCCGGACCCTATCCTTCTGGGGGAGCACAATATCAGCATGATGCTCTCCAGGGTGAAGGAAGCTGTCCATCACTTCAATGGGGGAAACCTGAGAAACCTAGTGATGTCGAGGCTGTCGGGCAATCCCCAGTGGATGGCGGCTCTTCGTGTTCTTGAAGGGGGAGCCTTGACCTCGCTTTCCGGCAAGACACCCACATACCGCAAGATTGGCAGGGTGGAGGTCACATACAGGGACGATCTCCACGCACCCGATTTCTCCCTCTGGAGGAGGAGGATCAGGGAAGATTACATGCCCAGGGGTCGAAGACCGGTTCTCCTGCTCCTTCCCTGCTCGGCGAGGAAGCCCTACTCGACATCAAGGACGCACCAGAGGATAGTCAGCGCCCTTCAAAGCGTAAAGGGATGGAGGAATGCTGTCCACAGGGTCGTCCTCACCTCTCCCCTAGGCGTTGTCCCCATGGAGCTCGAGGACCTCTATCCCGCCTCCTCCTACGACATCCCCGTCACCGGTGAATGGCATCTGGAGGAGATCAGTATGATAAGGGAGATGACCGAGAACCTCATGGGAAAGGCATCACCCGAGGTTGTTGTCTCTTTCCATCCCGAGGGCAGCATTTTCTTCAGAGACGGTGAAAAAAACCTCCTTGATGATCTCATAGACATCCACTCGATCGCCGCGGTTTCGGGAAAGGACCCCCATATCGTTCTGAGAGAGCAGCTGGCCTCGATCGTCGATTCACTGGGATCGGAGCTCCCTTCATCGGACCGCCAGGACACCTCCTGCATGCTTGACATGGCCCTCGGATGCAGCTCCGAGGAGGTCCAGGGCCTCTACTACAGGACAACGAGAAGGGGGCGGGTCCTGCTGAAGGGAAAGAAGGAGATGTTCCATCTGAACAAGGGAGGGCCGGTGCCGACCATCACCGGGGGTGAGCTTCTGTGGGAGCTCGGTGAGGAAAAGAGGGGGAGGACGGTCCTGATAGATGATTTCACACCCCGGGGAACGGTTTTCGGGCAGGGGATCAAGGAACTGAAAGGGAGGATCAATCCGGGTGACATCGTTCTTGTGGGGCACGATTCTGAGTTCAGAGGGGTCGGGCGGGCCCTGGTGGACAGCGGGACGATGGGCTCGAATAGGGCGGGCCCCGCGGTGAAGATGCTCTCCCATGTCAGCGGTCATCATTGAGGCCTTGACAGCGTAGCGACCATTGTATCGAGGGATTCAACGTCTTTGATCCACTTCGACGTCAATTTCGCCAGGTCCTTCCTCGCCCGGAGGTCGAAGGGTATGCCGAGATGCAGGCAGCTCTCCTTCAGACGGCGAGCCAACCGCCCTCCCGTGCGGTCCCAATCGGTCAGTATGATGATTCCCTTTGCAGGTCCCTCTTTCTGGAACTGCTTCCAAATGGTATCAACAAGGTCCATGAGAGGGACGCCCTTGTTGATGTGCATCATGGGCGCCCTCACCCCAAGGTTCAAGAGGGCTTTCTCGTCCTTGGGGCCCTCGACCACTATGATCCATCCCGCCATTTCGATGTCAAGACGTTCCACCCACTCCTTGATCTCCTCGACCGTTTCCTTTGGCGTGGCGGGGAACATGGACCTTGAACGCTGTTTTAATTATTCCAACCTTTTATCCGTATTTTCAACTTCAAGGAACGTTTCCGAAAGTAATATAACATGGTTTGGCAATGGTTCGACAGCCAAATACTGGGAGTGTATTGGATGCTCAGGAACAGCATCGATGGAATGGAAAACATTTTCCACACGGATATATTCCAGGGAGCAATAGTAATGGTCTACGGACCTCCCGGTTCCCTCAAATCCGGACTTGTCTTCTCCATATTGTCAAAGTACCTTCAGAACACGGGCGAGTTCGGGATGTACCTCACGGTGGAGGAGAACACAATATCGCACCTGAGGAACATGGATTCTCTGGGGATCCAGGTGCCGGAGAACCTGCTCATATCCGATTACAGCGACATAAGGAGCAGGTTCGAGACAACCGAGGGATCCGACCACCCGGATTTCCTGGATATGGTGGACGGTGTGATCAAGTTCTTCAAGGACAAGGAGGGGGATAATTTCACGGTTTTCGGGCTGGACTCCCTCGGAGGCCTGTATTCGCTTATCGACACGGAAAACCTCAGATCCAAGATGTTTCATTTCTTCAAGAAGCTCAGGGAGTACAATCTAACATCCTTCATAATAATGGAGACGCCGAGGTTCTCGAACATCATCGAGGGTATGGGGGCCGAGATGTTCTTGGCTGACGGTATCATCGAGATGGGGCCGATCGAACATCAGCATGACATTCATCTCTATTTCCAGGTCATCAAGATGAGGTCGACGAGCCATTCGAGGAAGAAGTATCTCATCGATATCGGAGAGGACGGCATATCCATTCTGAGCCCGGTCGTGAACTGAGAATACTTTCGTCAGCATTGATATCCGACAGCATCAAGAGCCCGAGGCATTTCATTTCGCAGTCCCGCCGTATCGGGGAAACTCAAATATCTCGGTTGTTAGATAACATGCAGCTGGAAAATCAAGGCTGATCGGAATGATGCGCGAAATACTGGAAATGATATCCCGCGGCGGATTCAGCTATGAAAGGGTGGCTAGGGAACTCGATATCACGAAATCGACCCTGGCCGACAGGATGGAAATGCTCCAGAGGATGGGATACGTAAAGGATATTACCGATGTCTGCGGTTCGAATTTCGGCTCCTGCGGCAGCTGTCCTTCGGCATCCGAATGCAGGGAAAGGGACCATTCGGCATCGGGGAATCCGAGAATATTCGTACTTACGGACAAGGGAAAGGCCGCTCTGCAAACTATGGGTCCGGAAACCAAATGAGAAGATCAATCGCCCTTCAACTTGTGGAGCGGACAGCTGTCCCTGTTTTCCCGGGTGCATCTGATATATTCCCCTGTGCTGCAGTAGTGACGGAAGTGATCCAGCCACAGAGGATCATCCTCCATATTGGAGAACTCGAGGAACTTCGTCAGTTTTTCAAGGGTCTCGTCGCTGATAATATGCTCTATCATGCAGGCCTCCTCGTCGGCCAGGTCCTGAGGTATGTCAAGCTTCATCAGGAAATCCCGCAGGATCACGTGCTTGGACCAGGTTCTCTTTCCGATCTTCTCGCCCTTTGGCGTCATGGTAACCGCGCCGTACTTCTGGTAATTGATAAGCCCTTCGGATGAGAGCTTGTTCATCATCTCCGTGACGGATGACGGTCCGATGTTCAGGACCTTTGCTATGTCCTTGACCTGGGCATATCCCTTTTTCTGAACTATCTTATAGATCGCTTCGAGATAATCCTCGTTCCGTCCCGTTTTCCTGGCCCCGGCCATGTTTCTCCACCAACTTTTCGGTTATACGAAATTTTTTCGATTATGAATAATCGGCCATTCTATATAATGATACCTTCCGAAATGAATACGGCGCTTATGCGCAGGTATGCCCGATAGATGAATAGATGACATGCCGCCGATTGGAGCCGGATTTCGAATATTTAATATCGGTAGAAACCCGTCCTGATCACGGTGCCCCCATGCCAGTTGAAAGATTTGGTGTGTCCTTCGAACCGGAGCTTCTGGAAAAATTCGATTCGCTCATCGAGAGGAAAGGCTATCAGAGCAGATCGGAAGCTATCCGGGATCTGGTAAGAAAATCCATAATAGAGGCGGATATCGATGAGATCGGAGGGATGGTGATCGGTACGCTGACATATATCTACGATCACCACGAGGGAGATGTAACGAACCGTCTGATGCATATTCAGCATCATCATGTGAACGAGATCCAGTCCACAACCCATGTCCACATCGACCACGATATGTGCCTTGAGGTGCTGATAGTCAGAGGACCGGCGGAGGACGTTCGCGACCTCGGCCAGAACATAATGGCCATAAAGGGAGTGAAACATGGTGAACTTATGGTCACCAAGGTGAGGGTATGATCGTATTATGATTGCCAGCATGGTTCTTTTCTTATTTTCTCATGGTCAGTTTCAATGATGCGACGGCCCCGAAGAGAAAGACAACGGCGAATCCGAGCAGTACCGTCAGGTCCAGCCATATGTCCCCGAGACCCCACCCGCGGAGGAGGACCGACCGCAGCGCATCGACCGCGTATGTTACCGGGACGGCATAAGAAAGCGGCCTCAGCCATTGCGGAAGGGCCTGGATCGGCCAGAACACCCCCGACAGCAGGAAAACCGGGAGTATCACGATGGGCAGGAACTGTATCGCCTGGGATTCCCTCCTGGCGAAACTTGAAAGCAGGATGCCCAGAGAGACACTCACAACGGCCAGGATGGAACACAGCAGGAATGCGATCAGAGGATTTCCAACCACAATGATATCGAATACGAGGATCGCAATGGTCAGCAGAATGCCCACCTGGATCATCCCGATCATACTGAAGGCTGCTGCGTATCCGGCCACCACCTCCCCTTCGGTTACCGGGGAGGCAAGAAGCCTGCTCAGAGTGCCTCTCGTTCGCTCACCCACGAATGAAACAAGGGTCAGAAGGGTTGTCATGAGAAAAATGACAAAACCCATGATTCCGGGAACGAACATATCGATGAACCGGGCATTCTCACCGTAGATGGGATCACTGGTGTCAATGTCCAGCGGAGACCTCCATCCCTGATCCTCCGCTGTCTTGACCGCCGCGTCAGCGAACGCCCGCTGGACCTCGGTTGCGACATTTACCTGGCTCCGGTCGGATCTGATCCTCATGGAGGAGTTATCAGGCAGTGTCGTAAGATCGCCGTTCATGAGAGATAAGATTCCGGAAGTGAAGTTCGACGGAAAGATGACGAGGGAGTTGCATTCCCCTGATCTTACCAGATCCTCCCCTTTTCCCGGATCATCCGTATATCTTATGTTGACCTTGTCCCCATCGACGTTTTGGAGGATCATCTGGGATATCATCACGGTGGTGTTGGTCCCGGGAACGGTGAAACCGCGATCCTGATTCAGCACCACTACCTCGACATCATGGATCTCACCGCTGAAGGCAAGCCCGAATATGAACATCGCCATTACGGGGGCAATGATTATCAGGGCCGCCGTCCGCTTATCATGTCTTAGTGACCAGAATGTCTTCTTGGTCACCATCAGACTTCGGGAGATCCTCATCTCGATCCCTCCCTGCCGTTATCGTTTCCGGTCAGTTTGAGAAAAGCGTCCTCCAGATTATCCGCCCCCACTCTCAATGTGATATCTTCGGGGGGTCCCTCGACGAGGATCTTTCCCTGGCGCATCATCCCGATGGAATCGCAGTTCACGGCCTCGTCCATGTAATGGGTGGACATCAATATCGTGACCCCGGATGAGGTCAGGTCCCGGAACGTTTTCCAGAAACCCGCTCGAAGAGGCGGATCCACCCCGACCGTTGGCTCGTCCAGGAACAGGAGGTCGGGACTGTGTATCATCGATACGGCAAGTGATATCCGGTGTTTCTGACCGCCGCTCAGATCCGACAGGGGAAAATCGACCCTGTCAATGAGGTTCACCATATCGAGGACTTCCTTCTCCCTCCGGAGGAAATCAGATCGTTTCAGTCCGAATATTCCCGCGAAAAGCTTCAGGTTCTCGTGGACGGTCATATCCTCATATAAAGCCGTCTCCTGGGGCATGTACCCGATATTGGAGAGGATAGACGGATCCCCCGCCTTACGTCCCAGAATGGATACTTTACCTCTGTCCGGTTTCAGCAGCCCGCAGAGTATCTTGATAGTTGTCGTCTTTCCTGACCCGTTTGCACCTATCAAACCGAATACCTGGCCATTTTCAATGCGCAGATCGAGCCCGTCCACCGCCTTCACCTTTCCGAAGCTTTTGAAAAGCCCCTCTATCACAATAGCGTTCATCCGGACCCTCCTTCCATGATCCCGTGGAGGAATATCCCTACGGCCACCTTCATCTTCTCGTCAGTATTGGAATCGAACGGGTCGAATCCCAGCACGGCCGTCATCATCTCACCTCTCAAGATATAGCTGGCAATAAGAAGGGAAGCGACCTCGACATCGGTTCCTTTCCTCGCGGTCCCTTCGATTATGCCGGATATGGTCTTCACGATGATCTCCTTCCAGATCAGAGGTACGGAGGAAACATTCTCCTCGACGACGGGATTGGAGGACTGCTCCCTCAGCATGATCCTGATGAGGTGTTTCCTCCTGCGGAGGTTGTTTCGGACCAGGATGCAGAGATCGAATAGATCCGTCTCGGCATCCCCCGACCATCTTTGCGGTATCTCGTTGTGCATTCGCTCGCTGTTGAGCTCGTATCTCAGTGCTTTTCTCAGGAGCATCTCCTTGGATTCGAAGTTCCTAAAAAGGGTCAGTTCGTTGAAATCCGATCTTTCGGCTATCATTCTGGTGGTGGTCCCCCTGTATCCGTACTCGGAGATCAGCTCGAGCGCGGTTTCCATTATCCGAATCTGCGTGTCTGTGAACTCGATTTCATCATCCATGCCATCACCGGGAAAACAATCAAGTAAGTAGTTACTTACATACAATCATCATATAAAAATACGGCCGGTAAATATGCGGATTCATTGCGGCCCTTTGTGTTCTTCAATCCTTCGTCTTCACACAGTCGCCGAGCTCCCGCATGGCCTTCTTCCTCTCGGTGATGTCCAGGGCTGTGAACGTAACCCCGTTTTTCAGATCTGTGGGATCGATTGGCGCCGACGACAGGAGGATATCGATCTCGGACCCATCTTTCCTTCTGAATACCGTCTCAACCGTACCCATGCCGGTTTCCCTTATCTGCTTGTATTTCACATCTCCGACACGCTTGTACTCTTCCTCACTGGGATACAGGATCCTCGCACTCCTGCCGACAAGCTCCTTCCTGTCAAATCCGACCATCCTGCACATGAGATCATTGACATAGATGAAATTCCGGTCGACGACCACTCCGATGCCGATTGGCGCCGCTTTGAATATCGACTGCATCATGACCTCGCTGTCCCTCAGTGCCTTCTCGGCCTTTACCCTGTCAGTGGTATCGGTGATGAATCCCTCCAGGGCGAGGAGCGATCCGTCCTCCGAGAAAACCCCCTGGCCCTGTTCCCAAACCCATTTCTCCATGCCTTCCCTGCTGGTGATCCGGTATGTGATCCTGAAAGGTTTCCTCTTGTCTATGCTGGTCTGGACCTCATCCCAGACCATTCCCCTGTCGTCCGGATGAATTATCTCGTTATATGACACCTTTGCATTGTCTACGAAGTCCGCAGGACTGTATCCTGTCAGATCAAGGCATCCCTCGCTGATGAACTCCATGGTCCAGTCCCTGTCGTTCAGACACCTGTAGGCCATACCAGGAAGGTTGTCAAGAAGGAGGGACATCTTCCTCTGGCTTTCGATAAGCTTCCCCTCCGCCTCCATTCTCTCCCTTATCTCTTCTTCCAGTTCTTTATTGGTTTTCGTAAGTTCCTTGGTCCTCTGATCCACCAGCTCCTCCAGGTGTTCGCGGTGTCGATCGAGTTCCCTTTCCGTTTTCTTTCTCATTGTTATGTCGTTGATAACTATGGAATATCCGATCCTCTCCCCTGCTTCCTCCGTTATCGCGTCGATACTAAGGTTCACCTCGATAGGATCTCCCGACCCCGATATCATCCCGGCCTCGATTCCCGAAACCGATCCCTCCTCCAACGCTCT
>JBLIRK010000028.1:0-45494 GCA_048569615.1 Thermoplasmatota archaeon
TGCATGCATCTCATTTCATTATCAGAAATTGGCAGAGAGTTGGTTCCTGGTACTCAATGAAGATGAGAGACCGAATGCTCTATTGAAAAAGGCTGAGCAAAAAGCAGATGTGCCCGCTGAGCTGACAGCGATCGCGAAGAGTTGGCTGAAATTGTTCAACGAACAAGAAAAGGCAAAACGGATCATTGACGATATTTATTCGAAGGCTGAAGACTCACTTGAATTTACAGGTTTGGCTAACAGCTGGCTAACGCTCTTCAATGATAGAGAAAAAGCAAAAAGAATGTTGGAGGAGGCAGGGTCCCGACTTAAGAATTCATTTGAGTCCATCGTTTTAGCTGAAAGCTGGATCATGATGTTCGAGGATAATGATAATGCAAAGCAGCTGATGGAAGATGCGGAATCCAAGGTCGAAGATTATTTGGACCTCATGAGTTTGGCAGAGAATTGGGCGAAACTGCTCGGCGATCAAGTAAAGGCCAAGGAGTTATTGGAAAAAGCTGAAAACAAGTTGGAAGAGCCCTATGATCTCATAGTCCTGGCAGATAATTGGATTAAAATATGCAACGAGAAGGAGAAAGCCCAACACATTCTGATAAAAGCGGAGGCTGAAATTGATGATGTCCATGATTACATGAATCTTGCTGATAAATGGATGAACCTGTTTAATAACAATAAAAAAGCGATACAGCTATTACAGGAAGCGGAGTCTAGAGCAGAAATATCAGAGGATTACATGGGCCTTGCAGAGATCTGGATGGACCTGTTTCGCGACAAAGAAAAGGCCAGACAGATGTTGGAGAAGGCTGAACCTATAACACATTTTTCTTATCAGTTCGCTGATCTTGCAGATAAATGGATCTATCTGATCGGGGACAAGGAAATGACCGAAAAGATATTGGAGAAAGCCGAATCCACCGCCGAGATATCCGGAGACTACCTGGCGATAATGAGAATATATTTCAACAATTTGAACAACAAGGAAAAAGCCAAGCAGATGATGGAGAAAGCTGAATCCATAGCAGGGGATGCCTTCGAAGACATAATAGTGGGCGAAGGCTGGGACCTGCTTCTCAAAGATGATGAGGAATAATAGTAAATGAGAGAGCGGGAAGAAGGTTTTTGACCTCACTATGAATTCATTGAAAGCACTAATTATTATATATGTGAAATTTATTAATTTAAAATGTGTTTATTATGCCAATTAGTAAGCCTTACCCGCATATATATCGCCATAACATCGAAGGCACCCTTGAAGCTATTCCCTTCATGGAAGCCCGGAAGACCTCCGCAGGAAAACGATTCATTAGATCGTATGATTTTCTCATTCGTGATCTCCTTCATCTGCTGGAGTATATAGAACCAGAAGGAGATAATTTGTCAACCTACTCCCAGCGGACATTCGATCTTCTTCTAAAGGCTTGCACAGAGATCGATGCCAACTGCAAACAGATCCTCCGTGCGAACAATCATCCTGTGGAGGGTGCTGATATCATCAGATTCTCGGATTTGAATGGACCGATGAAGCTCTCGCATTACAATGTGATCTGCAATAATATTGAATTCTATGATTTCTTTCCCTTTGAATCATTTGCCGATCCAATACGAAGGCAAAGGATACCATCATGGTACAGGGCTTGTCATGACGCGATCAGCGACAGGGAGCACTACTTATCATCTGCCAGTCTTTCCAATGTTATAGAATCCATTGGTGCGGTATTCGTCATTCTTTCTGCCCAATACGGATATTGTTTTGAGAAAGTATCAAGTTCCCAAGATAATGCCTCGACCGATTCGGCCAACTTCTTCCATCTGCAGGAAATACCTTCATGGTCATCGGAAGAATCCTATCGGTTCGATCAGGGACTTTTCCACGATCTTCCGTTTATTTATGAAAACCATCCCATACCTGAAATCCCTTGAGACTTCTAATTCCATTAAATAACTTCATCAATATCCCAAGCAAACAGATCGATCCATCTTAAGAATAATCTATATTTAACCACAGTTCACATCACCTATTATGATGGATGAAGATCAAGAGCAGTTTTCACCGCAGCAAGGGGCTCTGCAGAATTGTGTTTATTGTAGTATTATCTATCCTGAATTAAAAGGAGATTGTCCAAGATGCGGGGGAGCTGGAACCAGATTTAGGGAAGCGAGAATGATGGATAGAGAATCATCCTCCTTGTTAATCCTAGAGATGATCAATGAAACGGATCTCTCCGGTTATCATGAAATAGAAGAGGCAATGAAAAAAAGGGAGAGATTGATCGCTTTATTAAGGGATATAGTATTGTATGATTTCGATATAAGATCGGCCATTATAACAAGAATAAAAGATATAGATAACGAACTGGATGTGGATATTAAAGAGAGGAAATGAAAAGAAAAATAAATCTTTTTTTCATAAATTATTTCAATATGATAATCGATAGAATCCCTATGATACCCATTCAATGGCAGCGAGACATCGGAAAGATCATGTTTGACATGCCGAGGCCTTTTCGAATGATAATTCTTGGGCAGGAAGATGATCTAAATGATCTACTCGAGACTCTAGAAAAGAGTCAAAATTGTAGATATGTGAGTAAGCCAGAAGAACAATTTGAGGAAAATGGTATCGAACTTCCCGCAATCCTCGGAGAGACATTGGCGGAAATTCTCGATTATATCCTTATCGTCAAGGATGATCGCTCATTGTTCAGATTTCTCTTCTATGGTTATAAGGGGTTTCTATTTGATCATGATGGGACGGTAAGAGAACTGAACAAATGAATGGTAGATAACAAGAATATCGATCATTGTCAACTACCATTTGAAACCACAGATATCACATCCACGGTTCTTCTCATAATGATGTGAGCCACAATCCGGACAGATCGAGATCCCCTCAGTCATTTTCTTATAGTCTTCAAAGGAAAGGGAAGGTTGGGTGACCATGTCCATGGATCGGTCTCCGACCGGGTACATTAAAAGTTCTCTGATCCACTCATCAATTTCACTGTTCTCGATCAGAACATTCTCGTCATTATACACGAGCTTATTCTCCTCGTCAATTCGAGCATTGAATGAGGCGTAACCTTGCTCAAGTATCTTCTGCCACGAATTCTCTTCCAACGGTCCTTCCCTTTTTTCAATGAGTTCCATAAGGCTTTCAAAATCATTGCCCCAGGAGATCATCCATTTTTTCTCATCACCTTTCTTATGAGCGATCCAAACTTCTCTGTTGGAAAGCAGATACCAAATCACTTCTTCATAAGTAGCATCATTCAATTGGCGCTTCAGGATTTTCAGATTATTCAATAATTCAGAAGATATTTTAACCTGTTTTTTTTTCACATCCGAGGGCATTGACCATTAATGATTCTGGTAATACTTAAATTATCAATACTGAATGTTTTGTAAAAGTGACGGGCAAAGTCGTTGGGGTGAAAGGCGCTGCTTATGTTGTTTATCCTCAATTATTGAATTGAAAAAATGAATATTTCCTTTATAGGTAAGATGGGAATGGATCTTGTTGCTCTTCTCCTTTTGTACGATCACTGTGGTTGCAGCCTCATTCCACTTTCTGCCCGATCATGATATCGTCTTCGTCGATCGTGACTCCGACGATCCCCAGGTGCTCCCCCACACCTACCTTTAAAACCTCGGTCCTTCCGCCGTCCACTGTGATACTGAGATCGTAAACCCCAAGCGACTTGACCACATCCTCGAGCCTCATGTTGGAGTTCGCATTCATCGTTATGGTGTCGCTGAAAACCCCGTATCCTTCCTCGCTTGTCAATGTAATGTCAACCGTTATGGTTCCGTTCGTGAGGTTGGTGATCTGGATGTCCATGGGTGTAGGTTCGTAACCATCGTCAAGACACCCGGCCAGAAATGTCATTCCAAGGACTGCCATGAGCGAATACCGGATAATTTGATGTGTTCTCATTCGGCTCCCCCGGGTAAATCATTTCAGGTCCTTTAATGATGCCTCCCTCAGCATCTTCACGATCTTCCTTCTCACAGGACCGGTGCCGATGAGATCCGCGAAATCCAGCCTGTCGAAATAGATCCTCAGACTTTTCACTTTGTAATCCTCGTAAACGAGTACCTCTGACTGCTTGGACCTTATCCGTCTGCCATCGGGGAGCACGGCATCGATCACGAACTCCTCGAAGAAGGTGTCCCCTTCCACCATGATAGTTACGGGCTCGAACGATATCTCCTCGAAGGTCGAAAAGAGCCATTTCAGCCATTTCTTGGCTTCCTTCTTTCCCTTAAGCGTCAGTCCGAGCATCTGTATCTCGCAGTCGTCGGAGAAAAAAGCCCAGGGCAAGCTCCATGTCCTTGCTCTCCACCGCTTCGTCGAACTCCTTGGCAACCTCCCTGATCCTGTCGGGGTCCGGGACATCGACCATTCCGTCACCTTCCTTCGTATCAATGGAGAATGGTGGAACGAGAATTTCAATTGTTACATTTCTCCGGATGGAGGGAATTCTCGTCCGGTGAGGAACTGTCGATCTCCGATCATACCATGGAGGCCGTTATGAGCTTCCTGACGGCTCTCCTGAGCGTGAGCATGTAAGAGGGAGCCGACACCCCGCTCTCTTCCGCAAGATCGTTGAGCGTCACCTTCCGCCGGTCATCGAAATATCCCCTTTGATAGGCTTTCATCAACGCATCATGCTGCTTTTCTGTCAGCTTCGCCATCGCCCCCTCCAAGGAGGGATCGTAATCGATTATTGATGTAATGGTCTCCTCCATCCTGAAATCCCGGAAGAGACCCATCACCTTGGAGATGTCCTCGTGGTACCCGATGAGCCTTATCCGGATCCTGTCGGGCTCGAGTATCACCGGCCAGTCGAAGAAGACCCTCATCTCCTCCATGATCATCTGGATCATTTTATAGAACCATGGCTCCTCCCTACCGAGAAGCATGTACATCCACCCGTCCTTGACCTTTCCGAGGTCG
Organism: Thermoplasmatota archaeon; assembly: GCA_048569615.1. Taxonomy (GTDB): domain Archaea; phylum Thermoplasmatota; class Penumbrarchaeia; order Penumbrarchaeales; family Penumbrarchaeaceae; genus JAYEPK01. Next base: position 4,961 of record JBLIRK010000028.1, read on the forward strand.
ATGACCTTGTCGATGAGGTCGTAGCTCTCCCATCTTGAAACGTCCTCCTTCCCGGTCCATTTAACAATGACGATCAGGGCAGACCTTTCCGGCATCAGGGATACGGGGGAAAGCACGGTCACGCTTTGGATCCCTTCAATGAGCTCCTGGTAGCCAAGGTTCCTCATGTCTCTCGGAAAGAATTCGATGCTCACCTGCTTGATCTTTTTATCTTTCATTCAACTCCTTTATAAACATATCTAATATATTAAACATAATATAAAAGGGTCCGACACCAATTGTACACGTTCATGTCAGGTAGAGACGTGGACCAAAAGAAAGTGCTGATCGCCGGCGCGGGGCTCTCCGGCTCCTCGGCCGCCATCTCAGCCGCAAGGGAAGGCCATGAAGTCACGATCATTGAATCGAGGAGAAGAGACGAGATAATTGTTAAGGGCCCCACTAGTTTCGAGGCTCTCCAGAACCTCACCTCGAGCGGCGATGCCCTGGAGCTCCTTTCAGGGATCGGCCTAGACCTCGCTCCGGAGCATCTCTACAAGGGAGCCCGTATCTTCGGTCCTTCAGGCGATCACATCGATATCCAAATGAAGAGGCCCCACGGGTATTTTATCAGAAGGGGCGGAGCGGGGTCCCTGGACCATCAACTCCTCGAGACAGCGGAGAACATGGGCATCGAGATTAGATGCGGGACAAGGGTCCTTGGAGCCGGAACGAACGGAGAGCTAACATTCAGGGGAGCTAACGGAATTGAGACCGAAAGAGCGGACATCGTGATCGGAGCGGACGGCATCGGAACCCTGGTCGGTAAAGAGATAACCGCCCCTTTGAGCCGAAGGGACATCGCCGTCGGGATAGGATGCCATTTCAGGGGGGAGCACGGTTTCGAACCCGGGATCGCAGAGTGCTGGCTGGGTTCCGGGTTGTGTCCCGGGGAGTACGCCTACGTTCTGCCCACGGAAAACGAGGTTTCGGTCGTAACAACGATGAGGCCTCACCTTTTAAACGGCGTCAAACCTCACCGGCTCCTTAAGAGGTTCATGAAAATCCCTTCGATCAAGAGGAGGCTGGGGGACGCATCCTTATGCAATATGATCAAAGGGGGGGTTCCCGTCACTGCCGGAGGCCCGGTCGGCAAAGGAAGAATACTTCTCGTGGGGGAAGCCGCCAGGCTGACCGATCCCATGCTGGGTTTCGGAATGATGAATGCGATTCTCTCAGGGAAGAAAGCCGGAGAGAGCATCTCATCTGGGAGACCGTTGGATTCTTATCAGAGATGGATGGAGGAGAGCATCCTTCCGGACATACGGTCAAGATTGAAGACAAGACGGAGCATACTCGACAACATCGACGACAGAGACCTTGACAAGGTAGTGAATTCCATGAGGATCATCTCGGAAAGGGTCGAGCCGGACCTGTTCTTTGACAGGAGAACAAGAAGGAAAGTCCTCCTGTCCTCGTTCCCCGCCCTGATAAGGGGGGGTGGTATGAGGGCAGCAGCGAAATATCTTGTCCCCTTCCTCTATTCCAATTACTCCCTCTGAACTCACAAGCGGGGATTCAGATCTTCATCCTCTCAATGCTTTCATGAGGTCCCTGATACCCCGTACCAAAACAACAAGTCCCACACCGATCAGGGCGAATCCGATCACATACAGTATGGTCCTTCCTATACCGGTTCCCCAAGTGTAAGTGACAAGAAGAGCTGCTAAAAAGAAGATGACGGCGGACAGAAAGAACATCAATACGGTTCGAAGGAGCTTCCCGTTCCTCATTTTCCCATCACCAGATCACTCTTCCATTTCGTCAACCTTCGGTCCGAGCTCCTCCATCGCTCCCAGGGATGTGAAATCGACCTCGCCTTCCTTGAACTCCTGCTCCACAGCAAGTGCCGGAGGCAGGGCTCTTGTCCTCTCGGATATGGGGATTATCATCGTCGGTATCGACAGGTGCTGAAGGAGCTCGTTCGAGACCGAACGCTTGGCCAGCCTACCGAGCACCGTCTCTTCGGTGGACCCCATCACAACTATGGTCGCACTTTCGCTCTCCACGGTTTCCAGGATGTTCTCCAGGACATCCCCTTCCTTGTAGAGCAGCTTGATATCCACTGCATAGGCTTTGGCGACCTCGTTGAAGATCCTGAGCGCCCTCTGTCCTTCCACAGCAGATCCTCCGGGGGTCTTTATGTATAAGGCGACAACCGCAGCCCCCATTTTCTTTGCCGTTTCCATCACGATCGGGGCCGAATACCTTGCGGTGTATGATCCGGAGGTGGGAGCCAGCATCACGCTCCCCGCCCTATCCACCTCCACAGCGGCCTCGTGCTGTATCTTGAACTTCCTGAATCCCGTGGACGGCAGATAGATCGGGCTCTTGTATTCTTCCTTCAACCTCTCCGGTTTGGGCATGTCCCTCTTGTAAACCTGGGTCCTGTAGGGATAGGGTATCTCCACGCCGTTCTTATCGAAGGCATCCTTGATTTTCTTCAATACGTCGGACTTGATGATGATCCTGTCCCTGGCCTCCGGGATCCAGAACCAGATGGTAAGTATCTGCGCACTGTCGCCGAAATCCTTCATCAGGACATACGGCGGCGGCTTGTTGAGAACAAGAGGATGCTTGTGGAGGATCTCCAGGATGAGCTTCTCGGCGAGCCTCCAGTCGGAATCATAGGAAATACCTACATCGAACTGGAGGACCATCCTCGGAGACTCCCTCGTGTAGTTCCAAACCTGCGATGATGCAATGGCGTTGTTGGGGATGACGATGAGCTCTTCTTCCGGGGTCTTGATCCAGGTCGATCTCAAGGATATGTCGGTGACATCCCCCCAGGTCTCCCTTCCCCCCCAATCGATCCTTATTCGATCCCCGATAACGAAGGGCTTGTCCATAACTATCAGTATTCCGGCGGCGAAGTTGGCGATGGTGTCCTGCAGTCCGAAACCGAGTACTATACCCGTTACCACCCCGCCCCCGACGAGGGTGACTGGAGAGATGCCTATGTAAAGCAGCGCTGCCACAGCACCCAGGACGTAGAAAGCTATCTTGATGGCCCTGCCGATGGCCTTGCCGGTATCCCTCTGGGATTTCTCCTCGGAGCGGAACTGGGGCTCAAGTATGGTGACCACGATCTGTGCGACCACGTAGGAAAGCAGGAGTATGGAGGTGAAGACCAGGATATCGAGCACCAGACGAACGGGGGAGAGCTGGTCCGAAGAGAATGAGATCAGAAGCGCCATGTAGAGGCCGATTATGACGACCATGACCTTGACCGGAACCTTCAGGGACCTGAATAGCTTGTACTTGTTGGATTTGGTCGTATTCTTTCCAAGCGATGAGTAGATTGTCGCCCTCAGTATGGGCTCCAGCGCGAATACGGAAAGAACGAGGACCATGAGGAAGGCCACGCCCGTCTGCAGCAATCTCCAGACCTCGTAATCCCTGTGGAAGAGCTCGAAGGTGGTGGACATCTCTATGTTCATGGAATATACTGCAAGGACCAGAAAGAGAATTAGGTAGAACCAGATCAATCCCTTCCTGACGGGGGCTGCCACGGTCCTCTTCATTCTCCTTTCGATATTTTCTCTCTCGCTGGATACCTCGCCCTTCCTCCTCTTTCTTCCCAGTATGGAGCTCTCCTCGATGTTGGCGAAGATATTCGCTATGCTGTTTGCCATGATCCTGGGGAAAATGATTGAAAGGATTATTCCCAGAAGCATGATGGCTACAGCTACAAGAAGGTCCTGGATCACTATGTCCGAACCAAGCACCGGGTCCTTGAGCCAGTCAAAGTTCATTTCAGGTCATTTCCCCTTTTATTCGGGGCATAAAGCAGGGCACCCCTCGATTCTTTCTATTCTTGTATGATTATTTTAGTTTTTCCATGTATCGGGCGGATGTGGTGCGGTCATGATATCAGGGCCCTACCGCAACCTTTTATATGACCTTCATTAATTGGAACTGCATGGCCGAAGAGGAAAAGAAGCCAGGCGTAAACAGGAAGATGCTCACGATTATCGTTGTCGCCGCAGCTGTCGTGGGCCTTATAGCGCTCATCTACGCTTTCGGAGGCGGCGGGGGCGGTGAAGAAGGGGATCAGAAGGGTGGGGTGGAGGAAGGATGGAAGCCTTATGCCGTGTTCCCCAACACAAAGGTCACAGACCTGGACACCGCCAACAACGAGCCCGGTCTGGCGGTAAATCCAACGGACCCCCTGAACATCGTTGCCGGCTCCAACGACTACGGGACCCCCAGCGGGGACGCCTGGTGCGGCTACTACTACACCTTCGACGGGGGGGAGACCTGGGGAAGGGACCTCATCCCGGGATATGACGGAGACCGGAGCTCCCCGCTCTGGCCCTTCGCAGGAGGCGGTGATCCCGTAGTTGTGTTCGGGCAGGATGGGACATGCTATCTTGCGGGGATCGCCTTCCAGAGGAATCCGGAGATAGGGAACATCCTGAAACCGGGTTCCGCCATATTCGTTGCCCGTTCCGACGACGGCGGAAGGACCTTCGACATGGTGTCCATAGTCATACAGTCGAGGTCCAGCCTGTCGAACCAATTGGCCAACTTTCACGATAAGGAATGGATAGCGGTGGACCCGACAACAGGGGATGTCCATGTCACATGGACCGCATTCCAGTGGTATGGCCTCTCATCCGTGATGCTGCATTCGGTCTCCCGCGATAGGGGCGAGACATGGTCCTTCCCCACTATCCTTTCCGAAATTACCAGGAAAGAGAGGCAGGTACAGGGCTCCCAGGTAGAAGTAACCGGCGACGGTGTTGTTCACGTCGCCTGGATAGAGTACGACCTCAGCACACTCCGCTACACCAGGTCCACCAACGGCGGCAACAGCTTCGAGCCCGTCAGGACCATTGCGAGCGTCACGCCGCTCCCTTATTATCTGCCGAACGGCGATTACAGGACACCGACCATGTGCGACATGGCTGTGGACAGGACCGACGGTAATTTTTCCGATTCCATTTACATCGCCTGGCCCGACTACCGCAACGGTCAGGGAGACATACTTCTCACAGGCTCCCATGACGGGGGCGACACATGGACCGAACCGATAAGGGTCAACAATCTCACGGGATCCTACGACAACGACCAATGGTTCCCGGCCGTGGCCGTCGGAAGCGATAGCTCCGTCCAGGTCATGTTCTATGACAGGAGGGACGATCCCAATAACGATCTCATGGGTGTTTATTTCGCCATTTCCCACGACGGAGGGCTCACATTCGAGAACATCAGGATGTGCGATACTATGTTCGACGGGGACAACACGAGGGGCCCCTTCATCGGGGACTATCTAGCACTCTCATCCGGACCTGGGTGGACGGTAGGTATCTGGTGCGATGCAAGGGAGGGCACTTCCTCCAATGTCAGGTCCGATATCTGGATGGGGAAGATTATCTACTCCGAGGATGCGGACATCCCGCCGGAGGAATGAAACTAGTATCTCAGCAGTGCCCCCAGCCCGCCGATGGACTTAAGGAACTCTGAATCCTTGATGAACTCCGTCCTGGCACCCGTTCTCTCGGCCAGCTCATAGAGCTCCTCAATGACATCGACCTCCGATGTCGGCCCGCCGCAGTGGGGGCATTTCCTGGGAGGAGCCGTTCGCTCCATAATGTACTGGCATCTCTCGCATATCCAGCCCGGGATCGAGGCGTTGGCAAGCACGATGAGCAGGTTCACCCTCCCGTTTTTCAGGGCGATCTTGACCTTCTGGGCGCCGTAGGCGGCGGGCTGCCCCTTCATTACGGAAGACCTAAACTCCTCCATGATTATCTTCTCTTTCTCCCTCTCGTCCTTCTCGGCTATCTTCTCTCCCATCTCCAGTAGGTCGCCCATGGGCGTGTCCATAGGTATGTCCTGGATGCCTATGACCATCTCCCGGAGAGCCTGGGGAAGATCCTCCACAAGCTGCTTCTTCGCTTCGCCCGGACCTGCGACCACAAGGCCCCTTATGTCCTTGAGCTCCTCCAATCCCTGGATATCCCTCACAACCTCGTCCAGGAAGGAGTTGATCGCCCCCCGCCTGAGCCTGTTGAATCTCATCTGGCTCATGCCTCCCTTCTTGTGCTTGTTCATGAGGTCAATCGAATCGGCGTCCTCCATCTTCATGATATTAGACCTCACCGAGAAAAGCTTGGCCTGTTGCGAATCTAGGAGCAGGAGGGCATAGTCCTCGAAGTCGTCCCTGAGCTTGGCTAGGGGTAGCAGGAAAGGGGAAGTGTCCAGTACGAACTTCCTCTCGGGGACTAGGCCTATCCTGTAAACGTGGAGGAATCCGGCTGCTGAGGAAGCCATGACGATTCTGCCCTTCTCCCCCGGTATGGGCTTCATCGAGAGATGCTCGTTGGCAATGGCGAGTGTTTCATGGAACTCCTTTTTCACTTTGCCTTCGATCGCCTTCTCCACCGCCCTAATCCTGGTGTTCAAATAAGTTTCGTTCATGGTCTCTTCCTCCCGCGAGGCCGTGGGGAGGTAGATGGAGAGGTATGAATCCGTCTCTTCGTAGATCTCGGCGAGCTCCCTTACGTTGATATCGGTCACAGGTATGAGCTGCTCCGGCATGATCCTGGCAAATTCCTGGGATGGCTTCATGGCTATGTATATTACAGCCAGCTGAAATAAATCTTGCCTCTTTATCCCTCTATGTCTCCCTGCTTCTGGACCAGACGAAGATGGCGGCCATGACCGTCACCATCGCGATCAGTATCAGTATGAATGGCCACAGCTCCTCATCCTCCCCATCTCCGGAAGCATCATCGTCATCATCATCGTCCTTCTCTGCATCCATGTAGAATTCGAACTGCAGATCACCCAGACGGAAATCATCCGCCTCCCGCCCTAAGATGGTGTGTTCGATCCGGTTCGCTTCCATGTTCATGGAATTCGCCAGCTCCTCTGGCCTCAGCGTCAGCGGATATAACTTGAAGCCGCGATCGAGGATGATATTGATGTGAAGTTCCCTTTCCGGTCCTTCGGATCCATCGGTGCTGATCTCGGGTAGGGGGTTTGTCGGGTAATCCATCTCGAACGTGTGGGAGTCCCCTGGGGAATCCGAAAAGGAATAGTTCAATGTCCATTTGACAGTGAGAACGTCCGGAGAACCTAATAGTCCGATCATTCCCTCGGTATCGAGATCCACCGATAGATCGCCCGCCTTCGCATCCATCTTCACTGCGGCTCCATGGGCGATCTGGACCTCAAGTATGGATTCCCGGAAGAAATCCCACATCTCGTCCTCAGACACCGATCCATCGTCGTTCTCGTCCATGGCTGACCTGATGGAATAGGATTCATCTGCCGTGAATCCGGAGAACGATCTGGTGACGACGACGTTTAGATCGAAGAGAACCTCAATGAGTGTGTCCTCCCTGCTGCCCGGGGCGAAGGGAAGGAGGTCAGTCGATGAGAAGGGGTCCTCCGGAACGGTGTCCATGGAGTAGGCTCCTTCCTGCTGCATCCTGATGGCGGCGGCAAAGGCCAATCCGACGGTCAGGTCCCCCTCACCCGTCTCCACGATGATTTCCAGATGATTCCCGTCGACGGCTACATCATCGATGGGGAATTCGGCCCCCCCTTCCACCCGGTAAGCTTTTCCGTTGCTGTAGCGGACCTCAATCCCACCGCCGTAGAGGGTGTAGTTGACCCTGGGATCATCCGCGACATCTCCCATCAATGAGAGCTCGAACCTGGTCCCTTCGTAGATCTGATCGATGGAGTATTCTATGATGTCCAGAGATTGGTCTTCAGTTCTCTGGACGGCCCAGTATCTGAGAACGACATCCCCGCTGTCATCCTCCAGCTCCTTCTCGAACCCCCCGACTCCCGGCGAGCCGTTCACACCGTCAATCTCCCCCGCTTCGTCATAATAGGTCTCCGGACCCTCCATGTCCGGGTCCATGGGCGGAAGGTACTGGTTCGTAGCGTTGAGCACGAGCTCGCTTCCGATGAGGGTTCTGGGTATGACAGCCGTGATGATCCTGCCGTTCACTCCCATCTGGACATTGTCCAGCTCCTGGACCTCCCCCACCCATCTCCAGGCTCTGAAGATCCCCTCCTGGTATAGGACCACAACACCGCTCGCCGATATGGAATAGGTGTATCCGAAGCCGTCGGTCACATCGTCCTCCATTGTCAGTTCGACGGTTATGGACTGGATCGAGGCGGAGGAGACGAGCGATATTATGTCAATTTCCGGATGATCTCCAGTCTCGGTGGTCTTGTAGCCGTGGAGCATGACGTCTTCTTCCTCATCCGTCATGTTTACGAGGCTTGCATCCGAAGGAAAGGGAATGACAGCGAGAAGGGGAACAATCAGGAAGAGGAAGGCTGTTGCAAAGCTCGACGCTCTCATCATAGGCCCCCAGGTATCTCCTTCTCTGCAAATGATGGGGTCCGTTAATATCATTATCGGTGGGAACATACCATCGGATCAGAAGAAATGACCGCGTATGAACTCCCAGTACGGGGGTTTGATCCTGTCCAGCTCCTCTTTGACAGCTCCCAGATCGTACGATGCCGATGCCTTTTCGATCTCGAAATAGTCCTCCCCAGCTATTACCTTCAGAAAATGCGCACTTCCTCCGTTCTGAGCTCCAACGGCCCCCGGATTCAGGTATCTCCTTCCCGTTCTTCCCGTGACGTCCATCTCGAAGTGTGTGTGTCCGAAGAAGAGTACGTCACCGGGAACATCGCTGTAGAAGTCGTCGAGTACCTCCGGGGAGCCGTCATCAAAGTAAGGGACCTTGGAGCCGCAATCCTGGGGATGGCGATGCATGAATTGGAATCTGATCCCCTCCTCCTTTGAGATGCTCATGGGTACCTTCAGGAATTCCAGCTGGGCTTCCGAGAGCTCGTTCCTGACCCATTCATGATGGGGCCGTCTAGGAACGAAATTCAAAGGGCCCAGCTCAGTCCCGAAAATGGTATTGTGATCGTGGTTCCCCATCACGCATATGAGCCTTCTTTCCCTCATCAGCATTTCAAGAGCTCCCGAGGGATCAGGCCCGATACCGACAACATCGCCCAGGCAGAATATCTCATCCACATCATGCAGTTGCTCAAGCACCACCTCAAGAGCCCAGGGATTTGCGTGGATGTCGGAGATGACCGCAAACTTCATTTCGACCACTCAGCGGTGCCCGGGGGGCTCTAGGCTTGGGGACCGTGAGATCCCGCCCCCCCTGTCTTTCTCCACGGGCTCCGGACGGCTGAAACCCCGTATCCTTGCCCTCCTGCTGGGACCTTCCTCCGGTCCCACCTCCTCCATCTCTCGCACGGACCTTGCCCTGAGCCCGGAGCGGTATCTAACATACATCAGCAGCATGACCGAGGCCAAAACCGCCGCACCGGCAATGACCACAACGATAAGATGCCATCTCTCCCATCCCTGGACCTCGATATTCCTTGTGTAAACCGATTCTGCCCCGTCGCCGTCGATTACCGTGAGCCTTACCCTGTAGGACCCGCCGAAGGAGTACTCATGCTCCACCCGGCTTTTATCGGTCGTGACCTTCTCTCCGTCGCCGAAGTCCCATTCATAGATGAGCCCCGGTAAGTCCCAGCTGTCATCGGCTGAGAGCGATCCGTCGAAAACCACCTTTCTGCCGTCCCCGCTCCAGTTGAAGACGGCGAACGGTGCCCTGTTCGTAACGAAGACCGCAAGCAGGTAATGGTCGATGCCTCCGTATCCGTCGGTCAGGGTCAGGTTCATGTTCATCAATCCCGATCCCAGGTAGGAATGGACCACCTCGGACCCGTAGAGTTTGATACCGTCACCCATCTTCCATGTGTAGTTGAGCTCATCCCCCTGGTCGGGGTCGTAGGAGGTATCCGCATGGACCTCGATCAGGTCCCCCTCCTCCACGTATAATGTGACCTTCAGCGATCCCGAGAAATTTCCGGGAAGACCGTTGACGGTGATCCTCTCCTTGTCAAGGACGATGACCGGGTCCGAGTTCTCTATAGTTATGGTCCCGTTCTTCCTGGATTCCTGGCCCCAGATGTCCCTGACCCTCAATGTATAGGTGAAGATCCCCTTGGTCCGGTATGCGTGTTTTACAACCTGCCCTGCCACCTTGTATCCGTCGCCGAAGTCCCATTCGACTATTATGTCATCACCCTCGGGGTCCCTTCCCTTGTATGAGAAAATGATATCCTCTCCTGCATGGGCCTTGTTCGTGGACAATCCCATATCCGTGTCGGGGGGACTATTGACGCGGATGCTTGCCGTTGCTGATGCCTCTCCCTCCTCGTAATCCCATACCCTTCCGGTTATGGTGTAGAGGCCGGAGCTCTCGTAGGAGTGCTGGAAGACCGGTTCGGTACCCATCTTGACAGTCCCGTCCGATGAGGAGAATGAGTACTGGGCAAGGGTGCCGTCCGTATCATGGGATCCCGACAGGTCTATCGTGACAACTTCACCGGGCTTGACGACATCTGAGGGCCCCACCTTGAGCTGGACCACCGGAGCCACGTTCTGGAAAAGATAGGTGATCACGATATCTGCAAGCAGGTCGTTGGAGGTCCGTCCGATCACGTTATCCGAAAGCATGTAGGGCGTTGTAGCCACGATCCTGCCGTATCCCGAATGGGCCGTGAAGAGCGAGGCAAAAGGGGGGGAGGTGTAGTATGCGGGAACCTGCCCCTCCCCTAGAACGAAGGAGCCCTTGGCCTGGCCGGTTATCTTCGGAAGGGGGGATCCCAGCTCGGAGGAAGGATTGGAGGGGTAGAAACCGTTCACCTCCCCCCCATCGGTGGTCGAAATGGAAAGTTCCTCCATGAGGAGGTAACCGTTTGCGATCTGGTCCGGGTCGCCGGGATCGATGATCAGCAGCAGCTCCCCGCCTCCCTCGATGAAATTTGTCAGGTCTTCCATATCGTCACCACCAAACGCCTCCTTTGGCTCTATCAGGATATAGCCCTTGTAACCGTCCAGGTCGGACAGCCCGGAACCGTCCACCCTCATTTCCACGGACATACCGAGGTCCATGAAGGCGTCGATCAAGCCTTGATGGTTTCCGGTGAAGGACCTGTAGCTGTCCAGATAGAACCTTCCCCCCACTCCCATAGTCGTCGTCCATTCTCCCGATGAGGGATATCTGCCCTGATTTCCATCGATATCTCTGACAACGACATGGTATTCCACGACCTCCCCGGGTGTCATGCCCGAAGGGAGCGCCCAGTACTCTATCCACCCGGTGAAGCCGTCCTCCCTCTTCTGGGAGAGGGGGATGCTGTACCAGGATTGGGAGCCCGCCTCCCTGTACTCGATCCTGGGAACCTCGGTGGGGACCGACGTCTTGATCCCGGTATCGTCCCGGATGAAAAAGGTCAGACCGCCGCTATCCAGGTCGACCTCCAGCGTCTGGGGCGGCGTATGCTCAACTTCTGGCGGTTCGGAGTCCTCGCCGAATGAGACCAGGGTCATGCCGTCCGGCGGGTAATCTATGGTGCCCCCGTACACGCTGTCTATCCTGTACCTGAACCGGAGCTCCTCCACATCCGGGACCTTCAGCTTCCCGGAGAATAATCCGCCTGACCCTATCAGGGTCACATTGGTGTATCCTTGGGCGGAGAGCACTTCCACCCATGCTTTTGAAATCTCATCAGGCTTGTAGGTCCAGAAACCGAATGTGTGGGTTTCCGGCCGCTCGCTGCTCCAGTTGAAACCTTGAGGTTCGATGTCTATGTTCCTGACGTGGAGCCTGATGAGATCGTCCCAGGGGGTCAGGTCCGAAAGGACCAGGTCGGAGTATAGGGGAGCATCCCATTTCTCGGGAAGGTAAATTCCAAGCAGCCGTGAGTCCTTGGGGTGGTTCGGCCCTCCGCTGCTGTGAACGATTACATCATCCTCGGTGGAAAGAATGGCGGAGGCCGAGTTCCTCACCCTGACGGGGACCCGGGGATCCCCGGAGAGGAACTGGAAGAACTGGTAGGCGTCCAGGTAGCGGCTGTTGCTGGTGGAGCCGTCGAGGTCCAGAGGTTTGTCCACGGGTCCGATCAACGATTCGTAGAGCTCCCTGTTCTCGTTGGCAGTATAGAAGAGATCCGTTGAGAGCTTCGAGAGGCCGGGGACGAATTCATCCCTGATGCCGCCAAGATCGATGGCCGCAAGGCTTGCATAGTCCTTCTCGTTCTCGCCCTGCGTGTATTCCTCGACATAGAGGTCCACTATCCTGGACAGCCGCTCCTCCATTGTCAGGGAGCCGTCATAGACCTTGGGCAGGCATATGTCGTAGGGCCACCCTGCCCCTGGGACGTAGTCGAAGGACGCGAGGATGTAAAGGGCGTGGTCCATGAACTCAGCTGACGCCCCGGCCATACCCATCCAGCAGACATCAAGGGATACGATGTCAACGGGCCTCTTTATCGTCTCTTCAACAGCATCCCTGAAGGCTTTTCCCGCTTCGTCCGTGGCCATATGCTTGTAGCCCAGTGTGGAATCCTTGTCCTTGAGCATTCCCTGGGCCGGGGCGTCAGCGTGGCCTTCGAATATGACCATGTAGTGGTCCGCGGGGAAGTTCGAGAATCCCCAGACAAGGAAATCGCGGAGTGTGGCCGGGTCGTTCATGGAAAGCTCACCGAGCTGTTCGCCGTATGGTGGTGCATCCATCCGGAGCGATGCGATCTCACCTGTGGTGTCCTTCTGGACTAGATATCTCCTGGTGTCTGTCCAGGCGACGTTTTGGGGTCCGTATTCGTCCGATATGTCTATCTGCACGACTATGTTTACATCCGATGAGGAGCCCACAATCTCCATCTCGTTGAGGTCGTCCAGGAGGTCTGATTCCAGATTGTTGTCCCCGCTCATATAGGAGAGGATCGTCCAGGATTCGGCAGCCCTGGATTCTTTGCTTCCTTCAAAATGCCCCGATCCCGCAAATGCGGGGAACAGACCTGTTAGAAGTACGAGCGCCAGAAGAAGAGCTGACCTGCCTGTCATGACCCAGAAAATCCCGGCCATGGCTTATAATATTACTCGTTCATATTTGGAATTTAGGGGAATGTCGATACATGTTCAGCACTTGAGGGTTCATTCTACTCCTCATATGACAGTTCGGAACCTTTCTTCCCGCGCCTATCGCCCACCACTCCGGTGAGGTACAGTCCGGCCCCTATCAGCACCACTGCCACCAGAGCAACGGCGGTGATGATTATCCAGAGCTCAAGCCCCTCCTCCTCCGGATGGTCGGAGCGGTCCTGGGGATCCGTGCCGGCCAGATACTCGTCGAGGTTGCTGTACCCATCACCGTCGGCATCCTCGAAGGCATCGGAGGGATCGTTGGGATCAAGCCCGTTATCCAGCTCCCACTGGTCGTCCATGCCGTCGTTGTCATCATCCTCATCGGAGTTGTCTCCGATCCCGTCGCCGTCCGTGTCCATCCATTCGTTCTTGTCGTTGGGGAACATGTCCCCGAATTCAACGATGTACTTCTTTCCGGCTATGGTGATCTCCATGCCGGGAGGATTGTCGCCGTAGCCGTCGCCGTCCGTGTCCATCCATTGTGTGATGTCGAAGCGAAAAGCATCCAAGCTGTCGGGCACCCCGTCCCCGTCGCTGTCGGTCTCGTTGACGGTCCTGAAACCGAATTCCAGCGGCTCGTCCATCACGTTCCTTCCGTACTGGTCCTTGAGGGTGGGGGATATCTCAACCGAGTACCTGGAGAGGTATGACAGATTGACGGGATCGATGCGGATGACGGTGTTCCTGAACCCGGACCTGGACCAGTTCACGATCTCGATGAACGAGACCTCGAAGTCAACATCCGCTCCAATATCGTCGAGGTTCATTATTCCCACCTGGACCGAGGAGCGGTTGAGGCCTATCTGGAACCAGACCCTGATGGCAGTATCCAGTGGTACTCCTTCGGCGTCCCTCTGTGGATCCATCTGAGGCTCGCTTATGGGCTGCATCTCGGTGATGGCGTCCCAGGTCATGTTCCTCCAGACCAGCAGCACACCGGTGGAGTTCATGACACCTGTTTCGAGAATAATAGCATAGGGCTCGAAATAGTTAAGCGGGGATTCGGGGGTGACCAGGACGTCCGTGGTATTTTCGACCGGCTCCACAACGCCCTCGATGCTGCCGGTACCGTTTACGAAGTAAATCCCTATTGACCCGGGATCGGGCATGGAGGGGAATGTTAGGATGAATGTCTGGTCCACGGATATGGGTTCCTCCTCAGGGTCTGGATCTATCAGGATGTTCATGTTTCTCTCCAGCATAGTGACGTTCCTGTATGAGACCCTGCCGTCCTGAACCTGAATGCCGACTGTCTGGGTCTGATGCCTGAACTCCGATATTCTCAAAGTATACTCGTTCCCGGAGGGTACGTGCTCGAAGGTGTAAAAACCCGACTCGTCAGTTGAGACCTCTTTGCCGTATCCATATCCCGAGATGTTGACCTTCGCCCCTTTGAGGGAGGATATGGTGCCTCCGAGGTTGGAGCTGACCTTTCCGGTGACGGTCCCCCCGACGGGGAGGGGCTCAAGCTCTATGTCTAAGTTCCTGTCCTCGTCCATATCTATCTCGTAGGTCCTTGGAAGGTATCCATTCTTGGAGTAGGTGATCTTGAAGTTCCTGCCGACATAGGTCACAAGCGAATAGTATCCCGAGGAGTCGGTGGTCACAGTGGGCCCCGGTTCCACCTTGACCGTGGCGCCTTCGATGCTGGCCCCCTTGATATCCGTGACTGTGCCGGTGAGGTTGACCTGCCTCATCTTCGGTCCCGGGGCCTTAAAGGGCCCTATGGTGTAACTGTCGGGACCGGTGGTGACCGAGAATCCGTAGGTGATGGGGGAGGGGATCATTTCTATTCCCTTCACCCTGGTACTGAATTCAACCAGCCCTGACTGGTAGTTGGGTGTGGGGGAGGACCTTGAGAGATTGAATTCCTTTCCGTTCACTATGACGAATATCCTGTCGGGGGGCAGGTTGGAATCCGATCCGTAGTTCACCATGAAAAGGAAGTCGGTTGTCACGTAACCGCTTGTGGGCGTGAGCCTGTGGTCCTTCAAGGATACATTGACCCATGGGCCGGTGTAGAAAGGGGATTTGAACACATCAAAGCCCGGCGTCTCGCCGAAGAAACGGTATTTGTGGTTCCCTATGGGGAGTTTTGTGGTGTAGGTGTAAAGCTTCCCGTCCTCGGGGACATCATCTTCCGGATCGTCCTCCATCATGGTCCGGTTGATCCCGTCGATCTCGATCCTGATCCCGCTCGGGAGCTTGTTGTGGACGTAATCCACAGTGAATTCGAATTCCGTATCAACGTCCCCTTTCTGGTCCGACAGGGACCCTGACCCGAACTTCGGATCGAAGGGATAGTAGTCGGACCACACGGAGAACGTTGACTGAGCATAGTTATTTGACCTGTTGACGTCCTGCGGGTAGAATATTGTTGCATTGCATACGAACCTTCCCGCCACTATCTGGGTCCAATTCTTGAAGGTGAGGGTGACGTTCTCTCCGGATCCCAGTCCGGAAACTGGTACCGGTATGGTTGTGTACACGTTCTGACTGGGGGTCTCAATGGTCCTTACTATTACCGATACGTTTGCTCCCTCCGGGCCCATGGGATCCCCAATATTCGTTACGGTAACATTGGGATAGAGCCCCAGCTCCTTCTGGTAGCTTCCTCCGTCCAGGGGGATGTTCAGGACCACCATCAGGTCCGGCCCTATTCCCCTTGGAGGGGCTTCTTCGCCGGATCCCGCTTCGAGGTCGGCGAAGACCGGACCCAGGAGCAGGATGAAAGTTGTGAGAACGGCAAGCTGCCTCATGCGGTCAAATCCAAGATGGTGATATTTAACCTTTACCTTCCCCTGTGAGGGGGAGCCAGTGCTCTATTTCAATATCTCTCGGCATACAGTTTCACGAGCTCAAGGATGGTCCCGACCGCAGCCTCCATGGATTCCTTCGGAACATATTCCCTCTTGGAATGGAAGTTCATCCCGCCGGCGAACAGGTTGGGCGTGGGAAGACCTCTGTAGGAGAGCATCGCACCGTCGGTCCCGCCTCTGATTATGGCTTTTTTTAGCTCCACTTCGGCCCTCCTGACGGCCTCGACGGCGAACTCCACGGCCCGAGGCTCCTCGTTTAGCTTGAACTTCATGTTCCGATACGACTCCTTGATGTCAAGGTCGATATCCGCCCTGGGATATCTCGACCTCTGCAGCTCCGCTATGTTCTCGAGTATGTTCACCTTCTCGCCCATTCCTTCCATTGTGAAATCCCTGATCAGGAGCTTGAGGACGGCCTCCTCCACCCCTCCCGTAATGTGGTGTGGGTGAATATATCCCACCCTCCCCTCCGTATTCTCGGGGGAGATCAGATCCGGGACCATGTTGACGATCTCGGAGGCGATCCGCAGGGCATTGACCATCTTGCCCTTTGCATAGCCCGGATGGACGTTCATGCCCTTGATGGTAAATGTGGCGCCCATGGCGTTGAACGTCTCATCCTCGACCTCACCGATCTCCCCGCCGTCAACTGTGTATCCGATATCGGCTCCGAACTTCTCAACGTCGAAGAACTTGGTGCCGTTCCCCACCTCCTCGTCGGGTGTGAAGCCGATCCTGATCTTTCCATGGGGGAGGGACGGATCATCCGCCATCATCCTTACGGCTGCCATTATCTCGGCCACCCCGGCCTTGTCGTCGGCTCCCAGCAGAGTGGTCCCGTCGGAGGTTATAATGGTGTTCCCGATGTTTTCCAGCAGGTGGGGGTTGTCTTCCGTCCCGATCACCACCGAGGGATCACCGGGGAGGACGATGTCCTTCCCGTCATAGTTCTCGTGGATGACGGGCCTCACGTTCTCTCCGGATACCTCGGGCGAGGTATCCACATGTGCAATAAGGCCTATGGTCGGAACCTTGGACTCCTTCTCCGGTGGAAGGTTGGAGGGGAGCGTCCCCATCACATAGCCGTACTCATCCATGGAAGCGTCCTCTATCCCAAGCTCCTTCAGCTCGGAAACTAGCATCCCTAGCAGGTCCTTCTGCCTCTCCGTCGAGGGATATCTGTCCTCCACACCCTCCTCCGATGTGGTCCATACCTGAACATATCTTAGGAACCTTTCCATTACATCCGACATCTTCTTTCCTCCATTTGCATACCCTATAAGGACATCGGTGAAATATCTTATGTCGTAATATCGGGAACGTATTTTCACCGACCCCCCAGGATACCTGATAATATGGGATGGCATTGTGGCCGGCATGGTCGAAAGGGTGGATCCTCTGTGTCCTGCCTGCCAGTCCAACCTGGCCATCCAGGCAAGGCTCAGGGACATGACCGGTTATCAGCTGGTGTTCTGCGGGAACTGCGGCTTCACGGTTGGAGCGGTGAATTATTTCTAGGTGAGCAGGATGGCGGACCTCTCTTTCTCTGCAAGGTATCCTTTCCTCCAGGCTGCCAGGGAGGAGGTGAGGGGGATGGAGCTCACCATGGAGGACATGCTCTCGGAGGATTCCGAGAACATTCAGCGGAGGGCCCTCCAGAGGATCGAGGAAGCCGTCGAAGGGCACCCGGTCCAGGAGGAGAATCCCATGCCAATGGGCGAGGAGGTGGAGCTGCTCTCATATCCAGTATCCAGATTCATGGTCGCGGCCGTGGGCGATATGCACCTCATCAAGTGGTTCGCCCATCATGAGGGAGAAAGGGCGAGGGTCTATCTTGATAGGGAGCCCGGGGAAAGGATGCTCGACATCGGAAAGGAAATGGGACTCGAAGCCTTCGAAAGAGCCCCAAAAAAGGCTGCGGAGACGGTCCGCCGTCCAGAGGTAGTAAAGGGAGTGAGACCGAATCCAGAGGCCATGACCATGGAGAGGAGGTCGTACTGGGTCCTTTTCGCTGACTACCTTCCCCCGAAGAGGAACATATCAGGTTCGGAATGGGACCTGATCAACCAGCGGCTGGTGGAAGGCTACGTGGAGCTCAACAAGCATCAGTACACCCGGCTCCTTCAGGAACTGGTCAAGAAGAGGGTGGAGGAGGGACTCGAGCGCAAGGTCTCGGCCCCGGGGAACCAAAGGCTCAAGGAGATGATAGGCTCTCTCAAGGCGAAGATAGATGCCAGGAAGAAACGCTACTCCCCGACTGACCTCGGGAGGATGTCGATAACCCGGCTGCCTCCCTGCATGAGGCAGATCCTGGGAGCATCCCAGGCGGGAGAAAACCTTCCCCACCACGCAAGGTTCGCCCTGGTGGCCTTTCTGAACGCCATAGGCCTGTCCTCCGAGGAGATATTCAGGGTCTTCACCTCCGCACCCGATTTCAAGGAGGACATCGTGAGGTACCAGGTTGAGCATATAACCGGGACCACATCTGCCACCAGCTATTCGCCTCCGAACTGCGATACCATGAAATCGGGTGGCATATGCTTCAATCCGGATGCACTCTGCGAGAAGGAATGGCTTTCCAATCCGATAAAATACTACAGGATAAAGGGAAGGAAGAAGAGGGTCAGACAGGAAGCGCCTTCCTCATGACAAATGCATCTGAGCCGTCCTCGTAGTAGTGGGGGAGCATCCCGGTCAATGCGAATCCCAGCCTCTTGTAGAAGTTGATCGCAACCTCGTTTTTGACACCCACCTCGAGGGATATCGCGCTCATCTTCCTGGATGAGGCATAGGCCTCCGCGGATGCCATCAGGGTGCTGCCCACTCCCATCTTGAGAAAACCCTCATCAACCGCCAGCATCAGTATCCTGAGCGTGATCCCTTCCAGGGGGACGCCCAGTATGAATCCGGCAATCCTGCCATCGTGGGAGGCTACAAGGAAACAGGAGTTGAAGTTCTCGAAGAAATGCTGGAAAAGCTCCGCTGAGTATGTCTCCCTGAGCCTGCGGTTGGCCAGGCTCCTGGCCTCCTCTACCTGCTGAGGTCCTATCCTGGAGATGTTGAGTTCGATGGACAACAGGGACCCCTAAGGTGATGCAGCTCAGATAAGGATTTTGGATGGTCCTATGCAGCTTCAACGACGAAGGTCACGCTTTTTTCGGAAGCCCCGAGCACCTGCCCCTCCATCTCCCTCTTCAATCCCACCGAGGACAATCCGGTCAGGAATCCGCATGTCAACCGGTGATGTCTGGAATTCCTGTATCCCAGTTCTATGGTCCTCTCGCATTCGATGACGATCCTTCCCGCCTTTTCATCCAGCTTAGCAACCTTCATGTCCCCCCATCCGAGAGTGGAGGAAAGGAGCATCCCAAGCTCCAACAGCTTTCGGGGAGGAAGGTTCTCGATCTCCTCGTCGAACTCCCTGATGAGGGATCCAAACACTTCCCGGCCGCATCTCTTTCCGGTCCTGTAAGCCTTCTCCTCGGGGCCCTTTGTGAAAGATTCCAGCACGCTCTTTCCGACCATCACGAAGCCGTCGGCTCCCATGACGGTCACCCTGGATGTCTTCGGGCCCAGGGCCGTCAGCTTGTAAAGGTTCTTGGGCCTGCTCAGGATGTCCTTTGCCAGCTTGTAGAATTCGCTCTCCATATCAAGGGCCATTTCGATTACCTCACTTCCTGGCGGCGACATCTATCATGGAGTCGAAGAGGTCCCAGGTGGAGAATTCAGGATGGACGGAGCAGGATATCGACCTGCCCTGTCCGAACTCCCTGTAGACAATGGCTCCCTTGTCCCTGAGCTGAGGTTCCGGATCGGCGTATCGTGCAACAACGACCTCCCTGGGTCTCTCCTCGCTTTCCTTTATGGATGGGTGGATTATATCGAGCTTCCCGTCGTAGCTGATCGCCGGGCCCCGGAAGTAGAGGGAGGAGAAGGAATCATCCGAGTAGTCCCCCAATACGTTCTCCACGACCTTTCTGGCCCCGGGCGAATCCCTGTATTCAACAGGCTCAAGGTCCACTACTCCTGTCTTTGGTCCGTACTTGGCGTAGAAATCGAAGACACCCATCGGATTTGATCCGATAAAAAAGGGTTTTATCGGGAGCGGAATGCTGGCTCCCTTTCCCATGACCGCAACGGATGCGCACACGGCTATGACCCCGCCTCCGCTCTGAATATAATCCCTTATTGTGGACCTGTAGGTGGTCCCGAGCCTTCGGAGGAACTGCAGGAAGGAGAAGAACCCGCCCTTGTCATGCCTCCTTAGAGGGAATGCACCGGGGAGGAAGAGGACATCATATCTGTCGAGGAATTCGGATGCCATCTGTCCGGGCCCGATCTTTTCGTATTTGACCCCTGTCTTGTTGAAAGCCTTCTCCTCGTATCGCTCTCCGCTCGCCTCATCGTGGTAAAGGGCTATCCTCGGGTACATCAATTGGCTCCGCAGATTCTCAAACCTTCCATGGAAGGCAGGCAGTATATATAGAGAAACTTGAAAGAACGCCCCGATATAACAATTACGGTTGAAAGATGATGCGGAGGCGCCTCATTCTGGATGGAAGTAAAGTGCGGCGCCTACGGCGATGCCCGCCCCGACTCCAAGGAAAAGGATCTTCTTCGAGGAATCGAACATGCCCTTCCTCAAGGCCCATCTCAGCGCGAAACCGGGACCCGAAGTATGGTGGTTTCCATAATGGTCGGGGATGGCGATCACCGAGTCCTTCCTGAACCCGGTCCTCTTCTGGATCGACACGGCCAGACCCTTGGGGTACTGGGACGGTATGACAAGGTCGAAATCACCTGGCTTCAAATCCACCCTGGAGCAGAACTGGTCCAATCCCTCCCTGACACTTTTGAGGCAGGCCTTCAGAAGGTCCTCGGACTCCTTGACCCGGAGGACGTTCCCCATCCTCTTCCTCTGGAGGAAGCTTCCTCCCGGATTTGGCATGTAAGATACGGTGCTCTGGAAACTTTCCCTGTATTCTGGGAAATCGTAAGTGGCGAAATCGGTGAAACCCGTCTCCTCCCCCCCCCTTGAAAGAAGGACTGCGGCCGCCCCTGGATGGAAGGGGAAATTGATGGTCTGGCCAGGCAGCGGATTCACATCTGCCGTGACAGCCAGGCCGAACTTGCCTTCCCCGGCGCTAATAAAACCATCCACAAGCTCCATGCCCGAGATCAATCCCCTTGCCCCCTCGTTTATATCGAAGGAGAAGGTGCTGTGTTTTCCATCCCCCAGGGGATTGGCCTTGATCCTCCTCTGGATGAAGGAGGCCAAGGCGGGTTCTCCGATGAAACCTTCCCTATAGACTCCAGAAAAGACGAGAAGACCGACCTTCTCGGGGCCTATCCCAGCCCTGGACAGCGATTTGTTGGCGGCCCTGACGGCAAGGTCCACAGAGGACGCCCGTTTCAGGGCCGGCTTGGGTATCGCGGTCCCTACTCCCTTAATTAGCGCTCCCATAGGTATCCACCAGCTCGTCCATCATGAAACTCATTACGGCCATCACGAGCCCCGAAGCATGGGACACGAGGAGCACGCGCTCCCCCTTCTTTATGACTCCGTCCATCATGTTCTTGTAAAGGGCAAGGAAATGGGTCGTCGATGCTGTATTGCCGTAGTTCTTGAGGTTGATAATCAGGTTCTTGGGCTCCTCTCCGAAGATCTTCTTCATCTGCCTCATACCGGACCGTATGGACCTCTCCGAGGTCTGGTGCGGGATCAGGTGGTCGTACTGGGCCAGGCTGAGTTGGAAATCGGCCAGGGCGTTCTCGAGGATCGGAGGAGAGACCTCCTTTGCCACCCTGTGGATCTTCCTGGCATTTGCCTCCATGTATGCCCCGGGGTCCCTCTTGCAGGCTTTGCCAATGCAGAGGTCGCTGTATTTAGCAAATGTTGTGAATCCCGAAAGGGAAAGACCCTTCTTTCGGGTCTTCTCCATTATCACGGCGGCTCCGGCGTCACCCACCGTGAGCGAGGCCATCTGCTTGGAGGCTATGGTCCTGACGAACCTGACGGCACTGTCGCTGATGGGGGTGATATGCTCTCCGCTTACGACCATTCCGTTCTTCACGATGCCCCTGCGGATCATGTTCTCAAGTAAGTAAACCCCCGTGAACATTCCCGCGCATGCATTGGAGATGTCGATGGCCCTGGCCTTCTTCGCCCCCACGGCGTCCTTGACATACGGTGATAAAGGGGGCTCGAACAACATGCTTCCATCCTTTGTTCGGGAGATCGAGCAGTTGATGATGATCTCAAGGTCCTCCGGGGAATATCTCGAATGCTCCAGGCAGTCCCTGGCCGCTCCTATGGCCAGTGTGAGCGAATCCTCGTCCCCCTCGCATTTCCTCCTTCCCGTGATCCCGGTGACGGCTTCTAGGTCCAGCTTGACCCTGTGTTTGAGGGAGTCCATCAGCTCCTTTGTGGTGATGTTCCTGCTCGGAACCTTAGCTCCCAGGCTCTCGAATCTGGTATGGTATCCTTTCGCCTTTGCTGCTGGAGGGCTGCCTGGACCCTTCATCTTCGATGCTCCCTCTCCGGTAATCTGGACAGTCGGTGTACGAACCTGCGGAGATGTTCCGGAATCTGCCATGTAAAGCCCTTTGTTTATATATATCAATCCCCGGAATATGTTCTATTGAATTGGATTCCGATAGATTATAATATCTTGTTCCATTCTGAAGAAGGGTATCACTGATGTTCTCCTCCAGAATGGACGGTATCGAGCTCTCGGGGCTCAGGAAGATGTTCGAGCTTGCAACCGACAACTCGGTCAATCTCGGTCTGGGTGAGCCGGATTTCCAGCCTCCCGAGGAAGCCGTGGCGGCTGTGGAAGAAGCAATGAGGATGGGCTTCAACAAGTACGGGCCCACCAACGGCATGCCCGCCCTCAGGGAGGAGATATCCAAAAGGATGTCCAGATACTGGAAGGATATCCAACCCGGCAACATCGTTGTTACAAGCTCGGGCTCCGAGGCGCTCTTCTCCGGTTTCCTGACCTTCATGGATCCCGGCCAGGACGCTCTTGTTCCCGATCCCGGTTTCGTTTTGTACCGCCCGCATGCAAAGCTGATGGGAGGCACCTACACAGACTATCCGCTGACCATAGAGAACTCCTTCCGGCCCGATGCGGATGTCATTGAGAGGCTGATCCAGGAAAGAACCAAGGTCCTTGTCGTCAACTCGCCCTCCAATCCCACGGGAGGAATGATCACGAGACAGGATCGCGACGACCTGGTGGACGTGGCCAGGGACAAGGACCTGATAATCATCTCCGATGAGGTGTACGATACTATGGTCTATCCCGGTTCGACACACTATTCCTTCCTCGGGGTGTACGAGAAAGCAATGGTCGTCAACTCCTTCTCCAAGATATATGCCATGACCGGGTGGCGGATGGGATATGCGGCCGCCCCGGATGAAATGGTGGCCAAGATAGGACTTGCCCATTACCACATGGTCGCCTGCCCACCTACCCCGATACAGTACGGGGCTCTTGCGGCACTTAGGAGCGGCGGAGAATACATCGACAATATGGTGAGGGAATTCCTGAGGAGGAGGAACCTCATAACAAAGAGGCTCAACGAGATCCCCGGTTTCAAGGCCATCCCGCCCCCCGGAACATTCTATACCTTTCCCTCCTTCGAGCTATTCGACGGGGGCAAGCAGGTCAAATCCATGGACCTGGCCATGGAGCTGGCAAAGAACGACCTGATATGTTCTCCCGGGACGACCTTCGGACCCGGCGGGGAATATCATCTGAGGTTCTCCTTCGTCAATTCCAGGGACCACCTCGACCTTGGCATGGACATCCTATCCGATGTTGCACGGGACTACGGCAAGGGATCGTAACTTCAGACCAGGAACCCAAGGACCCAGCCCCCCTCCAGATTACTGTTATATACCTACTACCTCTTTGATGGGGAACGGGGTTTCCCGCCCCCATGGAGGGACGCGCTTGAACGGAAAGAGGTTCCTTATCATCGTCTTTGCATTGATGCTGACAGTACCCATGGTCCAGATAATGATCGGGCCGGCAGAAGGGGGAAAAGCCGTCTTCCAGGCATCGATCAAGATCCTGTCCGCATCCGAATCCCTCAACAACCAGGTCCCCAAGGATATGGTGGTCGGAAGCGACGGGGGGGTGTCAGTGCTTTATGAGAGCAACAAGAACTTCAACCTGGACGTGTTCATCGTCCATTCCGATGACGACGGGCTAACCTGGGGGGGCCCGATCCGGGTGGATGATGTTTTAAAGGACGGGAACGAGAGCAACGATCTTTCCGGCCAGTTGGAGCCTTCCATGGCCCTCGGTCCGGATGACACGTACTACGTCGTTTGGGAGGACAGGAGGGACTACATGAAGGACGAGCCCCTCTTTACCGGAACCATAAAGATCCGCTTTTCAAGGTCGTCAGACGGCGAGACCTTCACACCCAGTAAGGAGATAACTCGTCCGAAGGGGCATAACTCGTGGCATGCCTATAGACCGGACATTGCCGTGAACTCGGAGGGCAGGCTGGTCTGCGTATGGGAGGACAAGGACCAGGTGAATGCCTACAGGAACATCTGGTCCTCCTATTCAACGGATGATGGAGATACCTGGTCAGTCCCGATAAGGATCAACACCGATGATATTGGCGTCAGGGACCACGAGTACCCGAGGATCGCCATGTCAGGCGACCACGTCTATGTGACATGGCACGACGGCAGGAACACCACAACCGGCATCAAGCCGTATATGGCTATCTCCCACGACGGAGGAGAAACATTCGGAGAGGAGTTCCCCCTCAGCAGCGATTCCCAGGTGAATGCCAAAAGGGACCATGCTTATCCGGTGGTTGACGACAGCGGCAACCTATACGTTGTGTGGCATGACATGAGGAGCGAGCGGGACGAGGTATTCTTCATCAGGAGCGAGGACAACGGAGCAACCTTCTCCCAGGATACCCGCCCATTCCAGATACCGGACGAGGTGTCCGATATGTATCCGAGACTCACCGCCGAGGGTAGCGGGGAGATCGCCCTTGTCTGGGAGCGCCACGTTCCCTATCAGCTGGGGGCCGGCCAATCCACCGAGACCGAAGTCTTCTACATGAACTCGTCGGACGGAGGCCGCTCATGGTCAAAGATACTGAAGGTGGATGACACCGACCGGTACAAGACGGACAGGACCAACCAGGACGGCATCCTCACGGCGTTCAACAACGACGGTAGGGCTCTCTGCGTCTGGAAGGATACCAGGGATTATGTTGTGGGGTCCTGGGTCTACGACCTCTATTTCTCGAGACACAGCCTGTCACTGACCCAGATCAACACCCTGCCCGTCATACTGGCCCCGGATTTCCTGGGGGAGTACGAATTTAACAGAATAATTGGAAACACGGGCTCGGTATACAATTTCACATTCACTTACAAGGACGGAGAGAACGACGAGCCGGGAACCGGATACCCCAGGATCCAGATATTCAGGGATGCCGCCGGAACCGATCCGGTCCTGCCGGAATGGAAGCCCATGCAGAGGACCCTGGGGCCCTCGGACATCTACTTCATAGACGGGGTGAGGTACCACGCCAACGCCGTAGTACCCGAGGAAGGCGATTTCTTCTTCCGGATCGAGGTTACCGACGGTGTGGACCCGACGGTCGTGAGCTCCCCCGTGATCCCGGGCCCCAGGATAGACGACACCAATCCAACCCTTGAGCTCACCGCCCCGGAGGGCGGGATTTGGATGTCCGCCCAGAGGGTGGAATGCAGGGTCATCGTGAGGGACGAGGGGGGAGCGGGTGTAAGGAACACGTCCATCGGCTACAGGAAATCCTTCCACGGCCTGGACCATTTCGAGGACCCCGTCCCCGTTGACGGCTTCAACCGCATCGATAACGACACCTACGAAGCATGGGCCCTGGTGGGGCTTTCTCCGGGTACGGAGAACTATGTAAAGTTCGTTGCTAGGGACCGGGTGGGGAATGGTGAATCGGAATCGGATGCCGTCAACATATGGCTCGATCCCGAGGCCCCGTACGCAACCAATGCAAGGCCGGGCCCGAAGGATATTCAGATATATCCGCTGGTCAACTGCTCCATAACCTGGAGGGACATGAATCCCGGGAGCACCCTTTACAATTATACCGGGGTCGAACCCGGGACCATCAGGTATGCTTATAAGAACACCAGCGGAGATTTCACGGATTGGATGATTCCCGACGGATACGTCCCCAACGGGTCCGAATCCTACGATGCTTGGGTTCATGTTGAGTTCCCCGACGAGGGAGTCTTCAGCTTCATCAAATGGAGTGCGGAGGATATGCTGGGCAACCTTTTCGAGACCCAGCCCTTCAGGATCAGTGTGGACGTTCCGGACAATTACCGGCCGGTCTTCTTCAAGAAGAACGCCTTTCCGCCGAAGATCTCCTCACCGACACCGCACATCTACTGGGAGGATGCATACGACGAGGAAGGGGATATGCTATACTACCGGATCCAGCTCCTCAAGTACCCTTCGGAGCTCCTGCTGATGGACTGGGTGGAGCTTGGTCCGAGGACCTACTACGACATCCCCAACTCCGAGGCCCTCGATCCGAACTTCTACATCCTTAGGATAAACGTAACGGACCGTATCGGAGGTTACGCCGTCAAGGACCATGTTTTCCAGGTGGTGGACACCGGAATTCCGCCTCCCGAGGACCTCCCAGAATTCGGACCCATTTACACAAGGACCTCCGATAAGAGAATGGAATGGCTTCCGTCACCAGATGATGACGGCTCCTACGATTACTGGATAAGGGTCGGGACCAGGGATTTCTACGGTGACATCCTGGAGTGGAAGGACCTCGGGCCCGTAACCCATTACAATACCATAGGGATGGACCTGGAGCCCGGCATCTATTCCATCCAGGTGAAGGCCTTTGGAAACGGGAATTTCTCCAGGGTTGCCCAAGGGGTCTACAAGATTTCCAGATATGATATCCACTCCACCTTCGAGGATTCCCACACAGCCTACAAGGGCTCCAGGGGGATCAGATTGACTGAGCCCTTCGTCTGCTACCTTTACAACAACGGGACCTTCGGGGACAACATAACCGTGAGGATCAACGGAACCCTCGTCGACCAAGGTTGGGCGTTCCTCAACTCGTCCGGCGAGGTGACGGATACCTATTTTGTCGATACCTCCCTCCACGATGCGGGTGTGCAGCCCTTCAGGTTTACAATCAGCATTCAGGTTCCCGATACGGCCGAGAACGGACCATATGTTTTAAATTTCGATATTTTCTCGGAGGACGGATGGGGGGTGCCATACGGCCCGGTCATCGTCTACGTCAGGGATGCTCCCGACGAAGGTGGCGGCGAATCCTTCACCGACGACTTCTCGGAGTTCATAACCGACATTCTTCCGTTCCTCGGAGGGCTGCCTCAGTGGCTCATCATCGCCATATTCCTGCTGATAGTCCTGCTCATCATCGCGGTCATTGTAGCAACCGGGATCATGATCGCCAAGCGCTCCCTGAGGAAGAAGGAGGGCGATCCCTATTCCGAGCAGAGGAAGGTGTTCAAGGAGATATACGGCAGGGAGCCCACCCAGGAGGAGCTCGCCGCAATGAAGTCCCAGAAGGAGGAGGAGGGCTCCATTGACGATTTCATCAAGGAGGGTCAGGAAGAAGCCCCTGCAAAAGAGCCTGCTGAAGCGCCGGCCGAGGGCGGCAGGGAAGGAGAAGAGGCGCCTCAGGAACGGATCGGACCCTCGGAGGTGCCCACGGTCGAGGTCAAAAAGGAGAAGATAGAGACCGGCGACAGGGAGACCGATGATCTTCTGGAGCGCCTATTCGATTGAAGCGCTCATTTGCGGTCCTTTCCGATTATCCGGCCGGTATCCTTCTCCCTCAGCCTGATCTTCCTCTCGCTGTCGAGCTCCCTGACTATCTCGTAGTTCTTGAAGAACCAGAACGCCCCCGCGATGAGTACGACGACAACTCCGATGATGAATATTGGCCACAGGGGCATTGAATCATCCTTGATGATGTTGGACCCATCGTCATCGTCCCCGTCATCGTCGTCCACCCCTTCTTCCATGGTGTCAACCCTCACAGTGAGCGGGGCCTGTGCGGAGCCGGATTCCTGGCCCAGGCTGTTGACGAACCTGACATTGAGCTGATAGGAGGCTGAATCCCCGACGGAAACACCACCCGGGACGGTAACCGTGACGGTGAAGCTGTTCTCCTCCATTCTCTGTACGTTATCCCACTGGGCCTTTGACAGCGAAGCGTCCCATGCTCCGCTGCTTATGGAAAGGGAAGCAGATATGGGTAAGACAGCGTCAGCGCCGTTCTTCTCGGTAACAACGAAGTGCCCCTCCACCACGACCCTTGTGACATTCTCGGATGACCCAGAAGCTGGTACGTCAGCGGGTATGCTTATATCTCCGACAACACTGAGGGGGGCCGAATTCCCCGCCGTCGATGAAAATATAAGCAGCATGATTAGGGATATGGTCGGAATGACCCAGGTCCGGACCAGCTTCGTTCTTCTGATCGATATCATCCCATTCCTCCATATTGTTCCTATTCTACCGTGACGGATTTTGCCAGGTTCCTTGGTTTGTCTATGGTACACCCCCTCAGGTCAGCAGCGTGGTATGCAAGTAATTGAAGGATCACCGATACCGGAATAGGGGTGAAGAGCGGATCCACCCTAGGGTAGCGAAGCACCCTGTCGGTGTATTTGACAATCTCCAAGTCGTCTTCGGGGGCAACGGCCAGGACCGGGCTGCCCCTTGCCGAGCACTCCCCTATGTTGCCCAGTATCTTGTCGTATGTGTGGTCATCAGCGGCAATGGCAACCACGGGTGTGTTCCTTGTAAGCAGGGCGAGGGGTCCGTGCTTAAGCTCTCCAGCGGGATATCCCTCGCAGTGTATGTAGGATATCTCCTTCATCTTGAGGGCACCTTCGAGCGCCGTAGGATAGTTGATGTATCTGCCCAGGAAGAAGGCGTTCTCAGCTTTTGCGAACCATCCCGCCTGCTCTATGATGGCCCCGGTGTCGCTCAGGATGCCCTCGACCGACCGTATGGTCTGCCGGAGCCCGTCCCTGAGCTTGTTGAACTCCTCCCTCTTCACCCTTCCCATCTGGTAGCCCATATGTGTGGAGAGCAGGTACATCATCATCAGCTGTGATGTGAAGGTCTTGGAGGCAGCCACCCCGATCTCAGGACCGGATCGGAGATAAAGGGTCATATCGGTCTCCCTCGTGATCGTGGAACCTATGACGTTGGTTATGGCGAGGGTCCTCAGCCCCCTACCCCTTGCCTCCCTGGCGGCCATGATCGTGTCCAGGGTCTCCCCTGATTGGGTGATGAAGATCATGAGAGCTTCATCCTTGGTCGCGTCGGCGAATCTATATTCGGATGCCATGGAGACTATCGTCGGCACTCCGGTGAACTTCTCGAAGAGGTACTTGCCCACAAGGCCGGCATGGTATGATGTCCCGCAGGCGACAATTCTTATCATCCTCGTCGTCGCAAGGTCCTTTGGTATGGAATCCTCTTCGGACTTCCAGCCGGCGAGGGACTGGTGCAGGGATCTGGCCTGTTCGAAGATCTCCTTGAGCATGTAATGCTTGAAGCCGCCCTTTTCGGCGTCCTCCAGGGACCAGTCCACCTTTGTCCAGCTGATGGGAACCTCTTCACCTTCCAGGGTTTCCACTCTAACGTCATCCCTGGTAACCCTTGCCACCTGGCCGTCGCCCATGAAGAAGAAACGGTCCGTGAACTTCAACAGGGCCGTTACGTCCGAGGCCACGAATGACTCTCCTACCCCTTCCCCTAAGACAAGCGGGCTCTTCTCCCTGGCTGCAATGAGCATATCTGGGTGGTCCCTGTGGAGGGCCATTATCCCGAAGGATCCCTCCAGCTTCTTCCCTGCGGCCCTTACCGCCTCGTAGAGGTCCCCTCCGTTCTCATTGTATTCCTCGAAGATGAGGTGTGGTATGACCTCGGAATCCGTCTGCGAAAGGAAGACATGCCCCTTCTGTTTGAGCTCTTCCTTGAGTTCTAGGTGGTTGTCGATGATCCCGTTATGTACAACAGCTATGGCCCCGGTCCCGTCCGTGTGCGGGTGGGCGTTGATCTCGTTCGGGACCCCGTGGGTTGCCCACCGGGTGTGGGAAATGCCGATCTTGGAAGCAATGTCCCCGATGATCTTCTCAAGGTTCGAAATATAGCCCTGGCTTTTTCTGACGAGGAGGTCCGTCTTACCTGAACCGCTTACAAGGACAGCGATGCCTGAAGAATCGTAGCCCCTGTATTCCAGCCTCTTTAATGCATCGATGAGGACCGGGACCGTCTCCCTCTCTCCCACGTAACCCACGATTCCGCACAATCCGGACACCTCACACGACGTTTGTATCGTCGGGTATGTTGTCCCTCAGTCTTCTGAGGGACCCGACACTGCAGTTGTTCCCAAGTATCATGCCGGGGGCCAGGGAGACATGGTGTGATATCTCGCAATCGTGGCCCACGATTGCACCGAGCGTCTTTGTCGCAACATAGCGCTCGAGCTTGATCGTATACTCGCCTTCCTCCACTCCGAAGAAATCCCCGATGGAGGCACCATTTGCCACAACAGATCTGTAGATCGATGAATGCGCCCCGAGGGTTATGTCGTCCATCAGGACCGACTCCTTGACAACGGAGAAAGGGCCTATGTTGCAATTGTCGCCGATTGAAACATTCGAACTTATGTAGGCGGAGGGCCCGACAGCCGTATTCGAACCTATGACGACCGGCCCCTGTATCACGGTGTTGGCCCTGATCCTTGACTGCGGTCCGATGGTCACGGGACCCTTTATGACCACCCCCTCTTCTATGGTTCCCTGTACGTCCTTGGGAACGGAGGAAAGGGCGTGCTCGTTTAGGTCCAGGATGTCCCATGGATAGACGGCATCGAGCCACAGGTCGGCCCTCTTGACCCTTATTGTCCTTCTCTCCGCCTCCTCAGAGATGCAGCTCGTCAGTGACAGCGGCTCCCCAACTCCCTTCTCTTCAAGCTTACTGAATATCTGTCCGTCCAGGAGGTAGGTGCCCGTATTTATGATCGTGGAAAGGGATGGGTCCTGGTATTCCCAGAGCGCGAGGGCGAATATGGACGGAGCCCCGGAACTCACCAGGTCCTCGGTGAGCTTCTGCTTCTCCCTCAAAGCGCTCAGCCTGTCCCCCTTCATCTCCACTACCCCGTATTTGGATGAATTGGAGGTGTCCGCGACCAGCAGCCCCCATTCTCCTTCCGGAGTGGACAAGAGCTCCCTGAGGGGGCCGGGTCCGATCATCGAATCCCCGGGGACCACCAGGAACCTTCCGTCCACCTTGGATTTGGCCTGGTAGAGCGCGTGGGCGGTCCCCAGCTGGAACTTCTGGTTGACGTATTCGATGTTCACGCCGAAATCTTTTCCGTCCCCGAAATGGTTCATCACCTTCTCTTTCTGGTATCCGACCACCATGACGATATCCCGGACATTTACATCGGCCAGGGCTTCCACCACGTAGGACAGGATGGGCTTCTTCGCAACGGGGAGCATACCCTTGCCCATGGTTCCGGTCAGGGGCCGAAGCCTCCTTCCCTCGCCGGCAGCTAGTACTACGGCCTTCAACGGGCTCACCTCGTCCGGTATTACAAAATAGAGATTATAGATAACTTTCTACAATAAAATGACTAATGGAACCGGCAAGGGGGATCTAAAGAGTGTCATCGATTATCCGGGTGATCTCCTTTTCCAGCTCGAGCTTTACCTCCTTCTGGAGGTCCTCCGGGACCGTTCTCAGTCCCAGCCTCACACTGGCCTTGGCGATCTTCATTGCCGCAAGGGTCTGCCTCAGCCTTGCCTCGTAGTACTCCTCCAGTGCCTCCTTCATCTCCTGCTTGAGCTCGGGATTCTCATCAAGTGCTTTCTGGACCTTGGCCTTGATCTCGTCCTTGACCATGTCCCTTGCGACTTCCAGGAGAAGGTCCTCACCTCCGAGAACCTCCTCGAGTGAGGACGAGAAGAACTTGCCCAGATGCTGCTCGCTCTCCATTTTTATCACCTTTCCTCAGGGGCATAGGAGACCGGAAGTAATAATGTTATCGGGATTTGATCACCGCGAAAACTGACCTCCAGACCTCTGCCCCATCGGCCCTTCCCGCGAGCTTCCCCATAAGGAGTCCCATAAGGGGCCCGTGTCTTCCTTCTGCAAAGGAGGATACTAGGTCGGTCTGGGCCTTCATTTCCTTTTTGATGACTTGGGAGACCTCTTCGCTTTTCATGGGGGAGAATTCGCCGTCTCTCATCAGCTGGTCAAGGCCCTTCCCTTCCCTGGCCATCCGACCTATCAGATCCGGAAGACACTGCCATGCAAGCTCCCCCTTGGATGCATGGATAAGGGCCTTTGCGATCTCATCCTTTTCGATTCCGGATATATCGAGGCCGGACCTTTCCAGGGCCTTGAGCCTTTCGGAGACGAAATAGCCCGTTCTCTTTCTTTCCGCCCCGCCTGCTACGGCCGTTCTGTATACGCCCATCCATTTGGAGACAACCAGCCTATGTGCGATACCCCTTCCGATGCCTGCTTTCACCAAATCCTCCTCGTCCTCCCACCAGCTCCTCGGCACCTGGGCCTCCACTTTTTCCAGTATCTCATTGGTCACGACTATGGGTGGCCTGTCTGTATCGGGATACATCCTGTCGGGACCGGGCAGTATCCTCTCGAATGTGGTCGTATGCGGAGTAAGCACCTGCCTGGTCTCGTGCGGGACACCGTAGAAGGCCTCCTTGGACCTGATGTAAACCTCCCTGACACCGGTGAGTGTGTCCTCTCTCGAACCCCAGACGAGGACGAAGGAGTCCTTATCTGTCCCCTTCAGCCTTTCCATTACACTGTCAACATCTTCTTTTTCCAGACCGCCGAAGGGCTCGTCATCGGAGGTGAAGACGTTCGGCATCCTGTCGAGGCAGGCTATGACCCTTAGCCTCCCGGAAACCTCGTCCGCAAATGTTTGATCTCCGTGGGTCGGGTGGGAGAAGATGGATTCGAATCCCGGGATCAGGACCGCTTTTATGTCGAGGTCATCCCTCTCATCAACTGGACCCGCGAACCAGGGTTTGAACAGTTCGATATCCCTGTCCTTGAACAGGTCCGTCACGTTTTCGTAAGTCATGGTAGTGAATCCGTCGGCATCCATATTGACGGGATCAAGGCCTCTTGATTCCAGCTCCTTCTTGATATTGAGAAGGTTGTGCTGCCTGACGCCTTCACCGGCGGTAATGGACGGGATAAGGTCTATCCTCGGTACCCCTTTGATCTCCACCCTGAGGCCCCCCTCTACCGAAACGTTGACATCCTGCCTTGTGGCTCCGCAGCCCCTCCTGACGAGTCCGGTGGACCTCATCACCCATCCCAGAACCTCGGCAAGCTCCCCGGCTTCTCCGGGATTCCTCGCATTCGGCTCGGTCACCACCTCCACCAGGGGTATCGAAAGCCGGTCCGTCCTGAAAATGATCTCATGCCCGGAGTCCCCCATTTCCCTGCAGGCATCCTCCTCCAGCGAGATCTGCCTGATCTCTATTTCGCGTCCGTCCTTCCAGTGGACATGACCCCCCAGTGAGATGATCGCGGTTCTCTGGAATCCCGTGGGAATGGAGCCGTCCAGGTACTGCTTTCTCGATACATGGACCTCGTCCACAAGTGCGCAGTTCATTGCCCTGGCTATAACCATGGAGATCTCCAGGGCCTTATCGTCCATCTCGAAGGGCGGCGTATCGTCGATCTCGTAGGAGCAGGTGGTATCCGAGAAGAACTGATATGTGACGTTCTTCCTGGTCTTGAACTCCATGAGGGCGGTTCCGTCGTATGTGCCCATCTCCGAAAGCGTAGGCCTCATGTGCCTGATGATCTCGTAGTGGGCCGGATCGTTCCTGTAAACGGGGGGACACCTGCAGAAGAGCTTCCTGTCGGTATCCAGCTGCTGGTGTATTTCAAGCCCGCACTTGAAACCAAGGGCCTCGAAGTCCACATCATCATGCATCGTCATCAGCTCTCGAAGAGGAGCCCCAGGGGGCGATTATCCCGTAAAAGGGAGAGATATTTAAAATGGTGGTCGAGGTGGGCTACTTTAAATGTTAAATCCCTGAAAGAGAGGTGTTCGGCGGAGTTCCTTTTTCCGGTTTATTCGACAAAATGCAATGATGATTGGAAAATAATCTAGAAGAAGAGGACAATAAATGGTTTTTTTTCCCATTTGTCATATGTTGGATAATATATCTATAAAAGTAAGGCCAGACCCAAAACAGATAAATACACAGAGCCGTACCTATCAAAACAAATAAATAACCATACTAGGGATGAGCTCCTATCCCTAGCTATAGGATGTTCCGCAAAGAAACGGGTGATAATCATGCATGGAAAAAGGATATGGATAACGATCATGTTGACCGCGCTTATGGTCTGCGGGGCCTTCCTGGCACTCGTACCCGCCGGAAAGGATGCCTCGGCAAGCTCCCCTCCCACAAGGGGAGTTTTATACAAGCACACGGAGTCCCACAATCTGACCTTTTCGGCCCCGACATTCTACGATGACACGGACGCCAACTATCCGTCCAACAAACTGGAGAACAACACGTGGGACGATATCGCTTTCGTAATATTCTTCCAGGACCAGCACACGTCGACAACCACTGTCGGAACGAACACTGTGACAATCGCCGACATATACCAGGCGGTCTTCGTCAACCTCAGCGGAAAGTCGAAGACAACGGGGACCACCCAGACAATCCTGATGGAGGATTTCACTGCCACATGGTGCCCCTACTGCACGTCCATCGTCGGGGCCATGGAGAGGCTCGACCATGACTCCAACTGGTGGCCGAACAAGTACATCGGTGTTGAGTACCACACTTCCGGGACCTACGGGAACTCCATCGGCACCTCGCGAAAGAACTATTACTGCTCCAGCTCAGGAATACCCACATGGATCATCGACGGAGTCGATGCGACCATTGGGGGCGGAACGGATCCCAACTCGACATCCACGGACAACACAATTAAGAGCAAGATAAACAACAGGATAACCACCTCCCCGATCAGCATTACTGCAAAGGCGGGTCATTCCACGAATTCCGCCTGGGTCGATTTTTCCTTTAGCGTTGAGGACCAGAACTTCGACAATAAGATGGTGGATTGCAGGGTTCTCATGGTCCAGGATGCATTCCCCAGAAGGCACGGCTACGACACCGACGCCTACCTGGGATGGATAGCTCAGTCCATGCAGACCGTCACCATCTTCCAATCGGTTTCCGGCAGCAATCCGGTGATCAGCAACGTGCTTCCGTCCGAGGATTCAGTTCTGAACGGGCAGGTGCAGATAACATTTGACGTTACAGATGCCGATGCGGATGACAGCAAGATAGTCACATCCGTGGGGATCAGGGAGAAGGGAGAGGTGGATTGGACCCCCATTGCCAAGGAGGGGGGCGCCTATACATGGAAGACCGCCGAAAAGA
Source organism: Thermoplasmatota archaeon (assembly GCA_048569615.1). Taxonomy (GTDB): domain Archaea; phylum Thermoplasmatota; class Penumbrarchaeia; order Penumbrarchaeales; family Penumbrarchaeaceae; genus JAYEPK01. The sequence goes on from JBLIRK010000028.1 coordinate 40,353, forward strand.
CCGGCGGAACCTACCTCTTCCCCGACGGCGACTACGAGGTCAGGATATGGGCCAAGGACTACTGGGACGAGACCTCCGAGCATATCTTCGAGGTTTCCGTCCTGAATCCGGACCTGCCTGTCCTCTCGATCGATAACGAGTTCATGCAGAACCAGCTGGACCTGGACGGTATAATGGGCGGAGTCTTTGATATTAAATGGCAGGCTTCCGACGACGAGGACGGGAACGTGCTTTCGGTGGACCTTTACTACAAGAGGCCGGACATAGACTGGACGCCCATCGAAGAGGGCATCGAGAACATAGGCACCTACAGCTGGGACACCTTCGATCCCAGGGTTCCTGACAACGACAGGTACCAGGTCATGGTCAGGGTCACGGATTCGGATGAGATGTCCGTGGAGCAGTGGACCAGCTTCAACTTCGAGATAGACAATCCCGATGCCCCTGTGATCGAGATCCAGGTTCCCAAGGCAGGTCAGGAGCTGTCAGGGTCCCCGACGATCAGGTGGTCAGCCCACGACGACGAGGATTCAGCAACACAGCTGATGGTGGATATCTACATCTCATCCGATGATGGCGTAAGCTGGCAGCCCCTCGTCATGGGTGTCGCTTCCACGGGATCCTACAACTTCGACTCCAATTACTACAATGACGGATTCACCTATAAGATCAAACTCGTAATAACGGATACATCGGATAGATCCGCCGAGGCGGTTTCGGATACCTTCACCATATACAACAACGACATCCCGGAATGCATTCTTCTGGAGCCCAAGGAAGAGGACCTGGTGACGGGCACGGTCATGGTGGAATGGTCTTCCAAGGACGAGGAGGACGGAAGGGAAGGTCTGACATACTCCCTATATTACAGACACGCCTCCGGGAGCTATGACAAGATCCTGGCCGAGGACCTGGCCAATACCGGAGAGTACGAGCTGGACACAACCGAGCTGGAGGAAGGTGACGGAGTATATACACTGAAACTGGTGGTGAAGGATTCGAGGGGCGAGTTCTCCCCTTCCTCATCGGTTTATTTCTACGTATACAACCCCGACCCGCCCGAGATCGTTAGCGCCACCGGACCCGCGGGCACCGTTGCCGGTGTCGCATCCTTCACATGGTATGCCGAGGATCCCGATCCCAGCGAGACCGAGAACCTGAAGATCTGGTTCTTCATCTCGAGCGACGGCGAGATCTGGGACCTGGTTGCGGAGGGGCTCATGAACTCCGGCACGTATATCATGGACGTATCTGAGCTGGAGGATGCCACCTATAGCGTCAAGATGGTGGTCTGGGACTGCCAGGAGGGCGATTTCAATATGTCAGCCGAGCATTTGTTCCCGCCCCTTGTGGTCGACAACAACGATCCTCCCGAACTGGAGGTGACACAAGGTCCGGACCCGAGTATCGAATATGACAAGACCCTTTCCCTCTCTTGGTCCGGAACTGATCCGGAGGGGAACCCCCTGGTCTATTCCGTTTACTACAGACCATTGGGAACCGATGGATGGATACCCTTCGAAGGCGGATACAAGGTCCCGTCAACATCCCTCATGATCGATCTGGAGGATTTCGAGGACGGTACATATGAGCTCAAGATAGTTGCCTCGGAGGAGTCCGGTCAGAGGCTGGAGACAGAGCTCATAACAACAACCTTCACCGTGAAACACGTTGCAGACGTGATCGATGACGACGATGATGATACACAGCCGATATCCGGCGATGACGACGACTCCAGCAGCTCCTCGATGCTACTGGTGCTTGTTGTCGTAGCAGGCATCGCAATGGTGCTGATCATAGCCCTGGTCATTGTAGGAGTGGTGGTGATGAAAAAGAGGGACCAGGAGGCAAAACTTCCTCCGCCCGGTGGATTCCCTCCGGCCCCGCAGGGACCGGGTCTGCCCCCTGTGACCGGCGGCCAGCTTCCGGGTGCTACAACACCCGCTGCACAGCTGCCTCCGGCACCGCAGACCCAGCAGCCGAAGCCCGAACTGCCCCCGTCGCAGCCTGCCACGGATCCGCAGCAACCATTGGCTCCTCCCCAGGGAACCGAGCAGACGGTGGAGATGCCCCCGACGCCACAGATGCCCCAGCAGTGATACTGTTGGTTTACGGGGGGCTACCGCCCCCCGGCGTTTTAATTAAATTTAAATTCCAGTAGAAAATAATCCCCATGCACTGGGAGAGCTGACCTTGGAATTCTTCGACTACTGGTGGTTCGAATGGGTCCTAATACCCATTCTGATCTGCCTCGCCAGGATAGTCGATGTCACCATCGGGACGTTGAGAATAATATTCCTATCCAAGGGTTTGAAGATCCTTGCCCCCATAATGGGTTTCTTCGAGGTCATAATCTGGCTCGTGGCAATAGGCCAGATCATGCAGAATCTTTCCAACGTAGTGAATTACATCGCTTACGGTCTCGGTTTCGCCATGGGGAACTACATAGGGATAATGCTAGAGAACAAGATATCCCTCGGTTTCGTGCTCGTGAGGATAATCACAAGGAGATCCGCGACCAACCTGATAGAATGGCTGGAGCAGAGCGGAAGGAAGTTCACAATCGTAGATGCAAGGAGCGATTGGGGGCTCGTTAGCATCATCTACATGCCGCTCAAGAGGAGGGAGGTCAGGGATGTCGTATCCACGGTCAAGAAGTTCAATCCTCATGCCTTCTATACGATTGAGGATGTAAGGGCCGTTAGCGGTTCAACCTTCAAGGACGATTTCAATCCGCCCAAGAGGTCCCCATGGCAGAGCGTTGTTCCATTGATGAAAAAGAAATAATCCGGTGAAATGAAGTTTCAAAGGTCTCCGTCTTTCTTCCCGTATAACAATTCATACTCGATCTCTTCATTCGTTCTGGTATCGATAATTGTTCTTTTTTTCTTTTGACCTTTGATTCCCCTGTATGTTAAAAAAGATCCGATGACGATCAATAAAGTTCCTACAATGGAGCCGCCATATACCAATAGATTGGATTCGAACATATGGATAGGCTCGGTGATATAGACCTTTGGTGAACCGGACATTGAATAATGTATGGTGTATGTTTCTAGTATCAGTCCGAAGAAGGGGTCCACTTCATCCGTATCTCCGATCTTGAATGTTCCGTATTTTCTTAGATCCTTGAAATTTTCCTTCACCATCGGTTTTTCGATCTTCAATGTGGAATCCGAACTTGTTCTGATCTTGATATCCCCGTCAAGTCCATCCTGGACCCAAATGTCATACGTGCCCCCCTTCAGAGACAGTTTCTGGCCTGACGAAGAGATGGAGCAGACGCAATTCTCTGAAGGATCCTTCCTCATACCCAGACCAAGGACCAGTGATGTTATTCCTCCTCCAAGCGCAATTGTCAATATGACGATTCCCACAACAAGGTGAACCGTTCTCATTTCAATCATCTCCCGATGTAATATTGTATTTAAAATATAATAATATATTCATCATAGAAATATAATAAAATCAGAATAACTGGTTAGAATATATAAAAAAAACAATCTATACAATGATAAGTGATTGAATAATATTATGAAATGATTTCGGAATATTGTGCATTTATGTTTCTCTTGCTTTCATGATGGTTCTTAAAGGTCAGAGCTGTCGAGCTCCTCCCTCTTCCATTTCTGGATAAGTCTGTAGAGGATCGGGGTCACAAGGATCGTGATCAGCGTCACAATGATGATTATCGAGAACTCGTCCGGTGATAGGTAACCCTCCTTCAAGCCGGATTTGATCAATATGAACTCCAGGGCTCCCCTCCCTCCCATGGAGACCCCTATCATCAGCGCTCCGGCCGGAACGACCTTCCTGACCCTGGCTCCGAATCCGCATCCCACTATCTTTCCCATAAAGGCGAAGAAAGAGAAGAGGACCACCCCGATGATTATGAATACCAGGGAATTGCCCCCTTCATCTATGAGCGCCGAACCCAGGAGGAGCCCCACCACACCGAAGAATATGGGGGAGAAGAGGGCATCCATCATGTAGGTGAAGGTCTCCTTGAACTTCATCCATGCGACACCGCGTGTGAGCATCGGGTCCGGTATTACACCCCATTGGCTAAGTATCAGCCCTGCGAGGTAGACTCCGATCACCTCGTGCAGACCCACCCACTTTGAGATTATGCCGAGCCCCAAGGCTGACAGGAATCCTATTGAGAGAAGTATCTCGAAACCCTTTGAAGCGAACCTGTCCAGTATCTTCTGGGAAACCCTGGATAGAAGAAGGAAGGTGATCAGGAGGAAGGAGATGACCTTGATTGAGGTCCATCCCAGCCCGATGACGGTTGATGCCGGTCCCGTCACCTCTCCTATGAGTGGGATGAGGAAACCGGGAGTGCCTGTCACCAATGACAGCACAACACCTAGTATGAACACTGCCAGGATGTCATCTATGAAGCTCGCTCCCACCACGATGGTCCTTAACTTGTCGTATTTGGTATTGTTGAGCATGGCAGAGGAGACCTCTATCGCGGAGTTGGAAAGGATGGCGCCCAGGAACAGTGATGTCTCCAGGGAGAGCCTGAACACTATCAGGGAGAGGATGAAGATGACCGTGAAGGAAACAAGCACCCCCATGGCACCCACTGTTATGGAAGTCCACTTGCGCTCTCTGAACGTGGTGAAATCGGTGTGGAGACCGCTGTGGAACATGATGACAATGATCGCGAACTCGGAGAATGTGATGAGCTCCGGTGTTCCGATCACCGGTTTCTCCGATATGAGGTTGAGGATCAGAGGGGATAGAAGGAGGCCCCCGAGAACTTCCCCGGCTATCGGAGAAATGTGGAACCTCTTGAATATGAGACCGAAGAGCCTGCTCATTAGCAGGAGGAGTAGCAACGCGATGAGAATATCGTTGTAAGGTTCGAAGGGTGTCGTCTTCCTTACCTCCGGATCAGTTTAGGTCCTCCTTGAGGACCACCTTTCCCTTCCTGAATATCCTTACGACGCCGGAGGATGACAGGGCGAAGGATACGGCATCGGTGGTATAGGTTATGGATGCCGCCGCCAGGTGCCTGCCGCCCAATCCTCCCGTGGTCTGGACCTGCGGGTCCACCATGATGTACCTTCCGGCGGAGATGATCTTGCCCCTGGAATCAAGGATGAACGCTCCGTCGAGCTGGGCGAACTGCTT
>JBLIRK010000029.1:0-42984 GCA_048569615.1 Thermoplasmatota archaeon
TACATTATCTCCCAATCGTCGTAGATGCCGTCGCCGTCGCTGTCTATGGACATCGGATCGATCTGGTCCTCCTCGTATACAGTGATCTCGAAATGCGTGACCACGCTGTGGGCGGGATCGTTCACAACGAGGGTTATGCTGTGGACCCCGGGAGATAGCGACCTGAAGAAGGAGGGGCTGGAGCTCAGGAAGCGGTTGATGTCCGAATACCATGAGTAAGTAAGATCGTCGCCGTCGATATCGACGGTTCCCGAGGCATCGAAGAGTATCTTCTCTGTGGATACGTAGTTCATTCCGTCCTTGGGCTCGCTGAGGAAAGCTTTCACCATGGGAGCGGAGTTCACCTTTATGTTGAACTCCTTGGAAGTGGCGTAGTTCCCGACATTGTCGTAGGCACGGAACTGGATGTAATTGTCCATCCCTTCCTCGAATTCTATCTCCATCTCCACGTGGGCATATGTCGGATTCAGGGAAGTGACCTCCACAGGTGTCCAGTCGCCGTAGAGACCCTTGCCGGCGGTTGTATATCTGAACTCGATCGTTTCGGTCCTCACGCCGGATCCCTCCCTGTTGCTGTGGATGTCCGTCAGGTCAAGGGAAACTACAACCGTTCTGCCGTTCTGATATTCGGTCTCATATGGCCTGAAGTTGGTGAAAATGGGGGGCTCCTCATCGACCCATACATTGTAGTCCTGGGACTCGGTCCAGCCGTTGCCGGCAACGTCCTTGCCCCGGAACTTGATCCAGTTGGTCTTCCCGTTCACCAGATTTGTTGAGACGGAAAGCCTGATCTCGGGGGAGTCGCGGGGGATCTTTGCAGACTGCCAAGCGCTGTATTCGTTTATGGTCGATGTCGAGATCGCATACTGGATATCCTTGGCCGATACACCCGAGCCTTCACCGTCGTTTATCAGGACAGAGCATATCGGTGTGTGGGTGTTGACCCATATCTGGTGGCCGGGGGAGAACTCTGAGAATGAGATCTCACTGTTGTCGATCTTCGTGACGGAGAATTCGGGAACGGAGGGATTGCCGGCCTTGTCAACCGACCAGACCCAGACCTTTCTGGAGCCTGAGCCGCTGAATATGATCTTTACGGACGTGTCCGGACTCTGGACCCATGTGGCCTCGCCACGGGTTTCTGCTGAGGATGGATCGTATGTTGTCACGTAATATCCGAGGATGCCCGATTCGAAATCCTCGGCGGGCTCCCAGGTCACATAGACCTCGTTGTCATCATCGTACAGTATATTTCGATCGTCATAGGAATCTGCATGGATGGCAATATCCTGCGGCGGGAGAGGCTTGTAAGGATCAACGTTGAGGAGATAGCTGATGCCGTCTGAAATATCCGTTCCTGGCGGAACGCCTGTGATCGTCAGGTTGTAGAGCTTCCTGACGAAATCGTTCTCGGCAAGGACGTCCACCTGGCAGTATTCCTCAACATCGGACTGGACGAACGGGTTTCCAAGCTCATCGGTTACCGTGAATGAGATGGCGCCTGGCATCGGGGATATCGCCGTTCCCGGGTAGACCGCTCTCACTCCTCGGAACTGGAAGTGTTCGTTGCCGTGGACCCAGCCGCCGTTCTCGACAAAACCACGATCGAAGGAGTAGGCGAGCAATGAACCGGATATCGTAAGCTTGTTCTCCACCCAGAAAGCATCCGGGAACGCCATACCTCCGGGCATTGCGCCGAGCCCCATGGCTGTAATTTTCAAATCTTGGAATGTGTTCGTTGGATATTCGAATGTTGGTGTCAATAGGAAGGTAATTCTCAATACGTCCCCTACGGTCTGGACCGATGATCCCTCTGTGTTTACCTGGAGATATCCGTTGGGATCCACCTCCGAGAAGTAGTAAGAACCGTCGCTGTTGTAGAACATGACGGCACTTGCAAAACCGTCCCCAAGCGTAACTCCGACAACCTGGACAAGTTCATTGCCTATGGGATGCCTGACATCGGCCGTTATAGAGTAATCCCTGGATTCAGCATACATCGCACCTCCCTCATCGGTATCCACATCTGCGCTCTGAACCTCCATGAGGTTCTTGCCGAACATTATGGCAAGTCCGTCGTCGAGGTTTGAATCGGCATAGGCGGAGTACTGGAGTCCGTCCCTCCCATCATGGTCCTCTATGCCCACGACGGAATAGCCGCCTTTAGTATACCCCCCGTAGGAATAATCGGAGGTTACGTCAAGATACTGCATTTTGATAAGACCCGACTCGTAAATGATGCACTGGTATGTGATGAAGTAGTCTCCAGACTGGTCCTTGTATGAACCGGGAGAGTATGCATGGTCCCACTGGAAGCAAACCCACCTGTCACCGAAGGTCTCTCCCTCCAGGGCGAAAACTTTGAACTCCCCAACTCCATAATAGTAATAGGCTCCTGTGTACCCCCAATGGACTGCTATGAATCCGTTTGAGTAGCCGGTATAAGGTATGCCATTATAACTGTAGTAATAATCGTAGTAAGGTGCGAAATCAAGGTATCCGGAGGCGTGGACCATTACCCTGTCGAAATACCTTCCGTAGAATTCGAACTGGAAGGGCAGATCGTAGAAATCATGTGTTTCTCCGCCCTGGTAGTCATAGTAATATTTCGCACCGTCAAGATATTCACCCTTTGTTCCGTCTATCCAATCGAACTCGACCTTGGGATCGGGATTCTTGTTATCAACCCAAATATATCCTGATTTGTCGGATTTTTCCGATTTTGCCGCTTCCACTTCGGTGTCCGGAGCGGTCACGATCGCAATGGCTGCGAAGGTGGATGCGACCATCAGCAATGCAAGGAATAGATACGGTACTCTGTTCATAGAACTGCGCATGAGGCCACCTCTATTAAGATGAATCCCTAAATAGGGAAGGTTTTCCCATCGAGTGAGGGCGTATTTAAAAATTTTTGCTTCCCGTTTTTCCTCATATATATATTTCATCGATTGTATCTGGATGGTCTGTTTGGCTGTTTCAATGCGCTCTGAATGATAGTACGTAACTATTATTTCTATCATCCATTCATGGAATCTCGTTGATATGGAATTCGTACCATGAATACTATCCGTTCTTCCTATTGTCCATTTTTAACCGGTAATCGAGTTCGTCCGCCTCGAGCTCCTTCTCTTCCTCCACTTCCATGTGGAAGTTCCTCCTCCTCGAGAAGGCAAGGATCAGAAGTGCGGTTATAACGACAAGCGAGACAAGTACTATGGCAAGGGTCACAGCCTGATACTGCTCGTCAACCTCGTCATCGTCACCCTCGGCCTGCATTACCTCGGGATAGGGGGGATGTGATGAGCGGCGGGTCGGGTCAGTCCCGTTCTGATATTCCTGGTAATTGGTGAACATGTCGTTGTCGCTGTCAAGGAAGCTGTCCGGACGATAGGGATTCAGCTTGTACATTATCTCCCAATCGTCGTAGATGCCGTCGCCGTCGCTGTCTATGGACATCGGATCGATCTGGTCCTCCTCATATACAGTGATCTCGAACTGCTTCACGACGCTGTGGGCGGGATCGTTCACAACGAGGGTTATGCTGTGAACACCCGGAGACAACGACCTGAAGAAGGAGGGGCTGGAGCTCAGGAAGCGGTTGATGTCCGAATACCAGGTATAGGTCAGGTCATCGCCGTCGATATCAACGGTTCCCGAAGCGTCGAAGAGTATCTTCTCGGTGGATACGTAATTTACCCCATCCTTGGGTTCGCTCAAGAAGGCTTCCACAACCGGGGCCGAATTCACCTTTATGTTGAACTCTTTGGAGGTTGCGTAGTTCCCGACATTGTCGTAGGCACGGAACTGGATGTAGTTGTCCGTTCCTTCCTCGAAGTCTATCTCTAGCTCAACATGTGCATAGGTGGGATTGACGGATGTAACTTCCAAGGGAGCCCAGTCTCCATATAGACCTTTGCCTCCCGTTGTGAATCTGTATTCGATGGTATCGAGCTTCACCCCTGATCCTTCCCTGCTCCCGTGGATGTCCGTCAGGTCAAGGGAAACCACCACCGTTCTGCCGTTCTGATATTCGGTCTCATAGGGTCTGAAGTTGGTGAAAATGGGGGGCTCTTCATCAACCCAGACATTGTAGTCCCCAGACTCGGTCCAGCCGTTGCCGGCAACGTCCTTGCCGCGGAACTTGATCCAGTTTGTCTTCCCGTTCACCAGTATGGTCGGGACTGAGAAACGAATCTCGGGGGCGTCACGGGGAACCCTTCCCGACTGCCACGAGCCGTATTCCTCAAGAGTGGTCGTCGAAATACAGTACTGAACGTCCTTTGCGGCAACACCCGAACCGTCACTATCGCTCACCAGTACGGAGCAGATCGGAGTGTGGGTATTCACCCATATCTGGTTCCCCGGAGAGAACTCCGCAAAGGTGACCTCCGTCGAATCTATGTTGGTCAGCGAGAATTCGGGAACCGAAGGGTTGCCGGCCTTGTCAACGGACCATACCCAAACCTTCTTCACGCCTGCTCCTTCGAACTGGACCTTTGCAGACGTGTCCGGGGAGGCCACCCATACGGCCTCTCCTCTGGTCTCCGCTTCCTGGGGATCGAAGGTGGTGACGTAATATCCCATAATCCCGGATTCGAAATCCTCTGCAGGCTCCCAGGTCACATAGACCTCGTTGTCATCATCGAACAGGGTGTTCTTATCCTCGTATGAATCCGCATGGATGGCGATATCCTTGGGAGGGAGGGGTTTGAAGGGATCTATGTTGATCTGGTATGATATCCCGTCCGAGATGTCGGTCCCCGGAGGGACTCCCTCCAAGGTTATGTTATATGTCTTCCTGCGGTAATCGTTCTCCGCGACGATATCGATGGCGCATTCTCCCTCGACGATATCCTGGGTAAATGTGTTTCCTTCATTATCGGAGGCTGCGTAGGAAACAGCTCCCGGCATGGGGCTCAGTGATGTTCCGGGATAAACGGCCTTCACGCCCCTGATCTGGAAATGCTCGTTGCCGTGTACCCATCCTCCGTTCTCGATGAAACCTCTCTCGAAGGAATAGGCGTACGGATTCCCCGCCTGCGACAGCTGGGTCTCCACCCAGAACGCATCCGGTATCGTCTGGGGAATCGGCATAACGCCAATGCCGTAAGCAGCTACCTTGACTCCTTGAGGTGAGCTGTAGGGATAGGCGAAGGTCGGGGAGAACTTGAAATACAGCTTGATCCAGCCGTCCTCATGGACCGCCCAGGAATCCTCGGTGTTCAAATACATATACCCGTTGGGATCGCTCTTTGTGAAGTAGTAGGAACCGTCCTGGCTCTGGACGTATAGAAGGTCAACCAATCCCTCGCATGTCGAGAAGGACACGGTGCTTATGAGGTCGTTGCTGACCGGATGCTTTACCCATGCTTCCATCGTATATTCCCTGTGCATCGCATAGAGTGCTCCGTTATCCTCCACATCAAGGACAACCTTGCCAACCTCGGATGATGACTTTCCGAACATTATCGCAAGTCCGTCCTTGAGGACGGGTTGTCTGCTGGAATAGACCGTGGCGGTCGTGCCTTTATGATCCTCGATACCGCAGATCGCGTAATATCCGTTCGCGCAGTAGGTATATGAAGATTCCATGTCAAGGTATTGGAACTTTATCAGGCCGTATTCGTAGAGTATCGCTTCGAAGGTCACGCCGTCATAGCAGCCATAAACATAGCAACTGTACCATTCGAAGCAGACAAACCTTTCCCCCCATGGTGTAACACCCTCGAGGGCATAGACCTTGAAATCCTTTGGGCCGCTTCGTTGAGGTGCTCCGCAATGATATGCATGGGGGCAGATGATGGCATTCCCGTACGAGGTGGAAGGCATCTGATAGGTATATCTCCCGTAATAATCACCGAAATCCAGGGTTCCGTAGGCCATGACATGGACCGAACTATACCTCTGGCCGTAAAATTCGAATTCGAATGGCAGAGTGTAAACCTGCCTGTTGTTGCCCCCGCCCGAACATTGGCGGGTGCCGCTCTTCCATTTGATATTGCTCAGATGGGTTCCTTTCGTTGCATCTATCCAGTCGAACTCCACCTTCGGCTCCGGATCCTTGTTATCGATCCACATATATCCGTAGCTGTCCTGCCCGCTTGACATCGAGGCATCGACCTCCTCGAATTCCGGTTCCTCATCCGAGATCAGGCTCAATCCCAACAGGGCTCCCGAAAGCAGCATTACTAAAATGAGCGATAAACATACCATATGCCTGGACAATCTGTTCATACGTCACACCTCTTAATAAACGGACATCTCCAGTTCAACCTAAAAAGGCAGAACATCACACAAACGGACTAACATAAGAGGGACAAGGTATATATTTTAGTTTTCTGGAGGCCGTATTACTATTATTTAAAATTGCTCGATGGGATGCGACATTTACAACGTAGAATTTTTAACAATATCCATTGGTCAGGGAGATTAATAAGACCACATCTAAAGAAATTCACATCGTATTGTGATTGGCAAATGGTATTTTACAGGATGCTGCTCCTGTCGACGTGCTGTCGGTCTATGAGACCCATAAACTCCTTTGTGTCCGTCACCTCTTCGTGATGTCCGTCTTTATTCTTTCAATGGTTGACCTGTAGTCGAGTTCGTCCGCCTCGATCTCCTTCTCCTCCTCAACATCCATCCGGAAGTTCCTTCTCTTTGAGAAGGCAAGGATGAGAAGAACTGCAATAACAACAAGCGATATCAGAACGATGGCAATTGTCACAGCCTGATACTGCTCTTCAACACCATCATCATCGTCGCCCTCGGCCTGAATTACCGCGGGATACGGAGGATGGGAGGAGCGGCGGGTCGGGTCAGTCCCGTTCTGATATTCCTGGTAATTGGTGAACATGTCGTTGTCGCTGTCAAGGAAGCTGTCCGGACGATATGGATTCAGCTTGTACATTATCTCCCAATCGTCGTAGATGCCGTCGCCGTCGCTGTCTATGGACATCGGATCGATCTGGTCCTCCTCGTACACGGTTATCTCGAAATGCTTCACAACACTGTGTGCGGGATCGTTCACAACGAGGGTTATGCTGTGAACCCCGGGAGAGAGCGACCTGAAGAAGGAGGGGCTGGAGCTCAGGAAGCGGTTGATGTCGGAATACCAAGTATAGGTGAGATCATCCCCATCCACATCAACCGTCCCCGAAGCGTCGAAGAGGATCTTCTCGGTGGATAGGTGGTTCATACCGTTCTTTGGTTCACTCAGGAACGCCTCCACCACCGGAGCCGAGTTCACCTTGATGTTGAACTCCTTGGAGGTGGCGAAGTTGCCCACATTGTCATACACACGGAACTGGATGTAGTTATCGGTACCCTCTTCGAAATCTATCTCCAGTTCAAGGTGGGCATATATGGAATTCACGGAGGTCACCTCTACGGGGGTCCAGTCTCCGTAAAGACCCTTTCCTCCGGAGGAATACCTGTATTCAATGGTATTGAGCTTCACCCCGGATCCTGCCCTGTTCCCGTGAATGTCCGTCAGGTCAAGGGATACCACGACCGTTCTGCCGTTCTGATATTCGCTCTCGTACGGTCTGAAATTTGTGAAGGTAGGAGGCTCCTCATCAACCCATACGTTGTAGTTCTCGGACTCGGTCCAGCCATTTCCAGCCACGTCCTTGCCGCGGAACTTTATCCAGTTGGTCTTCCCGTTCACCAGTGTTGTAGGGACGGAGAACCTGATCTCCGATGCATCGCGGGGAACCCTCCCCGACTGCCATGAGCCATACTCCTCGAGCGTCGTTGTTGAAATGCAGTATTGAACATCCTTGGCGGCGACCCCTGAGCCATCCCCGTCGCTTACCAGTACGGAACATAAAGGCGTATGTGTATTTATCCAGATCTGATTACCAGGGGAGAACTCGGCGAAGGTGACCTCCGAAGTATCGATATTGGTCATGGAGAATTCCGGGACGGAAGGGTTGCCGGCCTTGTCAACGGACCAGACCCAGACCTTCTTGTTCCCGACGCCCTGAAGCTGCACCTTGGCCGAAGTGTCCGGAGATGCCACCCAGAGTGCTTCTCCCCTAGTTTCAGGCTTTAGCGGATCGTACGTTGTGAGGTAATACCCGAGTATCCCCGACTCATAGTCCTCCGCGGGCTCCCATGTCACGAAGACCTCGTTGTCGTCGTCAAAAAGCGTATTCCGGTCCTCGAAGGAATCCGCATGGATTAGGATCTCGCTGGGAGGTTGTGGTCTGAAGGGATCTATGTTTATCTGGTAGCTCACGGGCTTCGAGATATCCGATCCGGGAGGTAGGCCGCCTATGGTGATGTTGTAGATCTTCCTAATGAAATCGTTCTCTGCGACGATATCGATGGCGCATTCTCCCTCCACTTTTTCCTGGATGTATGAATTCCCCTCACTATCGGAAGCAATGAATGAGATGGCTCCTGGCATGGGGGTAATGGATGTTCCCGGATAGACCGCTTTGATGCCTCTGATCTGGAAATGCTCGTTGCCGTGGACCCAGCCCCCGTTCTCGATGAAACCTCGCTCGAAGGAATAGGCATAGGGATTGCCCATCTGCGTCAGCTGGGTCTCCACCCAGAAAGCATCGAGTATGGTCTGGGGTATTGGCATGACCCCTATGCCGTAGGCGGCCACTCTCACGCTTTGTGGAGTCTGGAAAGGATAGCTGAACGTTGGACAGAACCTGAAATTCAGCTTTATCCAACCGTCCTCCTGAACCGCAGTGCACCCATCCACATTCAGGTTCATGTAACCGTTCGGATCGGTCTTGGAGAAATAATAGCTCCCATCCTGGTTCTGGACATAGAGAAGGTCGACCAGACCCTCGCATGTGGAAAACGTAACGGTATTGATCAGATCATTATTCACTGGATGCCTCACCCAAGCCTCCATTGTATAATCCCTGTGCATGGCATAAAGGGCACCGTTCTCCTCCGTATCAAGGACGACCTTACCGACCTCGGAGGAGGTCTTTCCGAACATTATGGCAGTGCCGCTTCTGAGTACCGCTTGCCTTTTCGAATATACAGTTGCGACCGTCCCAGTATGATCCTCTATGCCGCATACTGCATAGGCCCCGTAATTCCCCGAGGTATAAGTGGTATCCATCGACAGATATTGGAATTTGATCAAGCCGAATTCGTATAAAATGATCTGAAAGGTCATTCCGTCGTAACATCCGTACTGGGGAACATTACACCATTCGAAGCAGACATATCTCTCACCCCACGATGTCCTCCCCTCAAGGGCGTAAACCTTGAAATTCTGACCGATCTTGCTGTTGTAGCGACTCGGTCCCAGATAGGTGCCATAAGCGCATATGACACCATTTCCGTATGAGGTGGATGGCATATCATAGGTATATCTGCCGTACCTGCTCCCGAAATCCAGGGTGCCGTATGTCAGGACCCATACCTCGGTATATCTCTGGCCGTAGAACTCGAATTCGAAGGGGAGTTTGAACAGTTGATTGTTCTCACCACTTCCCGAGCACTGGGAGGTTGCCTGTCTGTATTTTATCTTGGTCAGTTGGGTCCCTTGTGTCGCATCAATCCAATCGAAGTCGACCTTCGGATCGGGATCCTTGTTGTCGATCCACATGTATCCATAACTATCCTGCCCGGAGGATATTGTCCCATCCGCATCCTCGACCGTGACATTCTCCTTGGAGGCCAATTCGATGAATAACAGTGATCCCGACGTCAGGATCACGAGTCCTATGAGAGAGCATATCAGTTTCTTTGCCGCACTATCCATGGTGTACACCCCATTCTTCTACCGATTACCCGTCGGTAACTTGCTGCTTGCAGATAAGATCGCATCGCCTTTGACAAGGAATGCATCGAATGAGGTTATTATTTAAACTTGTTGAAGGTGTTTGTACGCTTATATATACCTACTCCCTTACATTTTTTGATTTTAATACTTTTTCATTTCACATGATAATAGCCTTCGATAGGAAAGAACTCATGTATGCTCTTGCTAATTTGTATGTTAATATTCTTTTGAAAATGCTTCCCGTATCCTATGGTAAAAGCAAACTGGGTATGTTTGAAATAGTAGCAGGAAAATGTTAGGAAGCTCGGCGGATGGTGGACCAATGGTTAGATATTCATTTATCATGACAGGAACCCTGCTATTAGCTGTAATGATGACAGCGGTATTCTTTTCCGGTTGCCTGGACCAGGCAGAGGGCGAGGAAGACACAAGGACCGTAGTCGATATGCTTGGTAGGAATGTCGATATCCCTCTTGAAGTGGACAGGGTCGTGGGCCTCGGCGTCGGAGCTCTTAGGTTCATCACCTATCTCGACGGATCCGATAAGGTTGTCGGAGTTGAAACAAGCCTAAAGGAAGGACCGGAAACCAATGTGCAAGCGAAGACCTATCTCCTGGCCCATCCAGAATACGACGATCTTCCGTCCATCGGTCCCAACCACGGCGGAGAGCCGGACAAGATAAAGGCCGCGTCCCCCCAGGTCATCTTCAAGACCACTTATGCCGAAGGGGACTGCGATGAACTCCAGAAGGAACTGGGGATCCCCGTGGTTGGTCTTGTCGGATACTGCAGCTGGGCGGCGGCACCCGACCTCGGCGATAACATCGACCAGCTCTTCGCCCAGATCCGGTTGATCGGTGAGGTGCTTGGAACGGAGGAAAGGGGGGAGCGCCTTATCGAGAACGTGGAGGAGATAATCGATGATCTCCATGACAGAACAATGAACATACCGGAAGAGGAAAAGAGGACCGCATACGTGGGAGGAATGCCCATCGAAGGCGAGGATGTGATAATCGAGACATTCTCAAAACACCCGATGCTTGACCACATCGGAGCGAAGAATGTTGTCACTGAGGAGCTCATAGGAGGAGCAGAGGGGGAGATAACCAAGGAGGAGATAGCACTGCTGGATCCCGATATCATGTTCCTCTATCCGGCAGGTTTCGGCTCCTGCACCGTGGACTTGAACGAGGTCTTCGACCTTGAAAACGAGACATGGGCCAACGTCACCGCGATCATAAATGATGCTGTGTACACGGTCCTAGACCATTACAAATACGGCTACAATTTCGATACCATGCTGGCAAACTGCTACTGGGGAGGCAAGATCATCTTCCCGGATGCTTTTACCGACATCGATCCGGCACAGAAGGCCGATGATATATTCACTCTTTGGGTGGGCTCCCCTGTTTACGATCAGCTTGGTACCAATCGGGGAGAAGAAGGATTCTCCAGGGTAGCGATATCCTGAAATTTAATATCAGGACCGCCCATTCCTTTAGAACGAGATACCATCGCCCTATGAGGCAAACGGGTAGATAACATGCATGGAGGAATGACTTGAAACGCGGAGCATCGATCGTCTGCACGGTCCTCCTGCTTATAAGCAGCCTGTTCATTCCCAACTCCACTAGAGGGGAGACACACATCAACGAATTCCAGCTCCAGCTCGAAGAGGATTTCACAGGTGAGCGAATTCCGGAGGGGTGGAGCACTGGAGGCCCTGGAATTCTCGGTATGGACGGTGATTCATCCGTGATGGTAAAGCACTTCCTTGACAAAGGCATCACCGATGACTGGCACGGTCCCTGGTTGAGGACTTCGCTTCCCGCATCCATGAATTTCAGCATAGAACTCCTGATGAACTGCTTCGCAGAGGGGGTCACGATCGCCAGGGCCGACATGAGGGTCCTCGATCATGCCGGGAACCAGCTGCTCTCCCTGAGCTGGAGGGACGTATCGATAAGCGACGGCAGGAGCTCCGTAACCCTCTATGGCATCGATGATTCCGATGTGCTGTTCAGCACGAAAGCCGACTTCGAGTATTCCGTCTTCAAGGATGTCCCGATGGAACTGACCCAGAACATGGAAACGCTTTCGCTCGAGATAGGCGGAGAGACGAAATATACCGGAGAGTCAAGGAGCGCGGTCATGAATCATATCGAATTTTCCTTCCTGAAATACAGGAAGAACTGCATCCCGGCTTCCATTGCTTTCGATAGGATATCCGTAAACTCGGTACCGGCTGAAGTTCCGTGCGCACCGTTGCTGGAGATATCATCTTCTGAAGTTGAAGGCCCCCTTCTCGATTGGCTGGATGTTGCCGATAACGGCGGGGCGCCTGTCATCTCCTTCAACATCTACAGAGGCGGGAATGGTGAGGATTTGAAATACTTGACCACCGTAGGTTCGGTTGGGAATTTCACCGACCGTACCGCAGGGAGGCGGGTTGGCTATCTCTACCAGGTAACTGCTGTCAATCCAGCAGGTGAAGGTCCGAGGTCGAATATCGCCACGGGCATGTTCACGGATACACCCGGGCCTGTTCGATATCTCACCGTCCGTGAAAATCCGGGCGGGGTGCAGCTGACATGGCAGGAACCCGAATATTCCGGAAGTGAAGGGGGGATCAATTATTCCATATTCAGATCCGTCAACGGGCAGGAATGGACCGAACTGGCGGATGTGGAAGGGAAATACGAATACCTGGATGAAGATGTTGAGATCGGAAATTCGTATCGGTACCGGATCTCGGCTTCCAACGAATTCGGTGCAGGGGAGCTCTCTTACTCCCTGCTCATGGAATTGGGAGAAGAACCGGGACCTCCTGGCCCACCCAGAAACCTCCGATTTACGGCAACCGTGGATTCATACCTAATCGAGTGGGATCCCCCCGAAAATAACTGGGGAATGGAGGTAATGGGATATCGATTGACGAGGGAAGCCCCACACGACGAAGAAAATGGTATCGAGATAGTGTTGGATGATGTGCATTCCTACGCTGACCGTAATGCAACTGCCGGAGAGAGATACTACTATCAGGTGGCGTGTTTCAACGACTTTGGAGAGGGTCAGATCTCAGATAGGTTGCTGGCAGCACCCGACCGCCCCTCCCAACCAATCCTTCCAAACGCAAGCGGCAAATTTGGATGCATTCTGCTCACTTGGCAACCTCCCCAGAACAACGGAGGCTCCGGTATCCTTGGTTACAACATATACAGGGGCGCGGAACCGGATTCGCTGGAGCTCCTTAGAGCCACGGGAAACAGCGTTGAGTTCACCGATACCGAGTTCCTCTACGGTACACAATATTTCTATGCCGTTGAAGCTCAAAATGCGGCAGGTCCCGGCACTGCTTCGGACCTTGTCTCGGTAATTCTCAATAGGACAGGTGAAAATGGAAATTACGGAGATGTGGATGACGACGCTTTCAACCTTACATCCTCCATGGCTTACCTCATTGCCTTCGTGATGGGGGCTGCACTGTTCTTCATCCTTGTTTTCAGACCTGGAAAGGGCAAAAGACCGGGCCATGTCGATGACGGATCAAAAGATCCCGGCAATTAGGTTGATGATCATACCAATTGTTATAGAGCCCAAGAAAAAGCCCGCAAAGAGGAGGATGGTCACCTTTCTGCCGAATGTGGCATTCAGCACGGGGGCGGCCGTCAGGCAGATCGCATTCCCGCCTATGGCGAAAGCGATCGCATGCCCCAGCGGAAGGCCTGCGGCGAGAAGGGGAGCAAGGATGATGACATCCTCTCCGGAGCAGATGAATATCGGTATCGCAACGGCAACTATCAGGATCAGTCCCGGAAGGCCCATCAAGAACTGCTCATGGGTCCCGAACAGCTGCGTTATCGTCTCATCTGAGATCTGGGTGGCGATGATCCCTCCGATTATTATTCCCAGGAAGATGTATTTCAGAAGATATGTGAACTGGTCCCAGCTTGAGAGCAGTGCCGAGCTCCTGTGCTTGACCATTGTTGCCGTCTTGCATCCCTCGCACGAATAGCATACCTTTTTCCCGGCAGTATTCTCCTTTACACCGGCCAGCCTTTCTATTATGAATCCCATGGCAAAGGCCAGGGCAAAAACGGACACTATCTCCACGAGAAGATACTGCCATCCGATCTGGCTAACGGCAAGGACGAACACGATCGGGCTGAGGACCGGTACGACTATCAGGAATGTTATTACGGCTCTGAACCGCATCTGCCTGCCCATCATCATTCCATGGGCCATGGGAGCTGCGGCGCAGCTGCATATAGGCAGTACGGATGCGAAAATTCCAGCCGTCAGCATGCTCCTGGGGAGTCTCATCTTTCCAAGGGAGACGTATTTGTTCACAATTCCGGCCAGAAGGCATCCCCACACGAACCACGGCAGGATCCCGAGGAGGTCCCTGAATATCCAATCAAGGAACTGTCTGTCATCACCGGGTCCGTGCCAGTCGTATACCTTGCAGAGCCAGCAGTAGAGATACAAGGGTATTACGCCCAGGATCAATGTCAGCATCAGTATCCATTTCCATCGGTCGGAAACGTAGTGGTCCACCGAATGCTCGTTCAGCCACTTCCTCAATTTTGGTATGCGCTTCCCGGCAAATTCCAAAATAAAGGCAAGGATGGTAAATATAATTAATAGAAGTGCAGCGAACTGGTGGATGCTGATATCTCTCGCCTCCGGGCATGGAAGAGGCGGATTGGATATTAAAACCTGTAGCTACTCTTTTGACCCGATGCAAGATTTTCCGCCGTGGAGGTGGGATTCTATGTTTGCGAATCCGGGCAGCAACAAATCTTGTGAAGTTAATTCCTTTTTCTTTCCATGCTCGATCTGTAATCGAGCTCGTCCGCCTCGATCTGCTTCTCGTCCTCAACCTCCATCCGGAAGTTCCTCCTCCTCGAGAAGGCAAGGATGAGAAGGGCAGCGATCACTATCACCGAGATCAGGACTATGGCAAGGGTCACCGCCTGATACTGCTCGTCAACACCATCATCATCGTCTCCCTCCGGCTGTATTACCTCGGGATAGGGGGGATGGGATGAGCGGCGGGTCGGGTCAGTCCCGTTCTGATACTCCTGGAAATTGGTGAACATGTCGTTGTCGCTGTCAAGGAAGCTGTCCGGACGATAGGGATTCAGCTTGTACATTATCTCCCAATCGTCGTAGATGCCGTCGCCGTCGCTGTCTATGGACATGGGATCGATCTGGTCCTCCTCGTATACAGTGATCTCGAACTGCTTCACAACACTGTGTGCGGGATCGTTCACAACGAGGGTTATGCTGTGGACCCCGGGAGAGAGCGACCTGAAGAAGGAGGGACTGGAACTCAGGAAGCGGTTGATGTCCGAATACCAGGAATAGGTGAGATCGTCGCCGTCGATATCGACGGTGCCCGAGGCATCGAAGAGTATCTTCTCTGTGGATAGATAGCTCACGCCGTTCTTGGGCTCGCTCAGGAAGGCCTCCACAACCGGGGCCGAATTCACCTTGATATTAAACTCCTTGGAAGTGGCGTAGTTCCCGACATTGTCGTATGCCCTGAACTGGATGTAATTGTCCGTCCCCTCATCGAAATCTATCTCGACCTCTATGTGAGTATAGGTGGGATTGACGGATGTCGCTTCCAAGGGAGCCCAGTCGCCGTAGAGACCCTTGCCTGCTGTTGTATATCGGAACTCGATTGCTTCGAGCTTCACGCCGGATCCTTCCCTGCTGCCATGGATGTCGGTCAGGTCAAGGGAAACCACGACGGTCGCACCGTTCTGGTACTCGCTTTCATAGGGCCTGAAATTTGTGAAGGAGGGGGGCTCCTCATCGACCCAGACATTGAAGTCCTGCGACTCTGTCCAGCCGTTGCCGGCAACGTCCTTGCCCCGGAACTTGATCCAGTTGGTCTTCCCGTTCACCAGATTTGTGGAGACGGAAAGCCTGATCTCGGGGGAGTCGCGGGGGATCTTTGCAGACTGCCATGCGCTGTATTCGTTTATGGTCGAGGTTGATATCGAGTACTGAAGGTCCTTGGCCGATACCCCCGATCCATCCCCGTCGCTGACAAGCACGGAGCAAACGGGGGTGTGGGTATTGACCCATATCTGGTTGCCCGGGGAGAACTCTGCGAAATTTACCTCCCTGTTGTCGATCTTGGTTATTGCAAAGTCGGGAATTGAAGGATTTCCCGCCCGATCCACTGCCCATACCCAGACCTTCCTGGCTCCAGCTCCCTCGAACTCCACCTTGGTCGATGTGTCGGGACTCTCCACCCAAATGGGAGGGGGGAGATCGTCGGTCGTTTCCGCCAGCGGGTCGTAGGTGGTAACGTAATACCCCATTATTCCCGATTCGAAATCCTCCGCAGGCTCCCAGGTGACGTAAACCTCGTTATCATCATCGAATTCCGTGTTCTTGTCCTCGTAGGAGTCGGCATGTATCATTATCTCCACGGGGGGATTCGGTCTGAACGGATCTATCCTGAGCTGGTAGGGTTGTATTTCGGATATGTCCGTACCGGGCGGCACCCCCGATATGGAAACGTTGTAGAGTTTCGTCACATAATCGTTCTCCGCCTGGACCCTGAGGTTGATATCTCCATCAACATAATCCTGGACCCATGGATTGCCTAGTTCGTCGGTAACCGTAAATTGAATGGAACCCGACATCGGGGAGAGCGCTGTTCCCGGATATACCGCCCTTACACCTCTGAAGTAGAACTCCGCATTGCCTCCCACCCAGCCTCCGTTCTCGATGAATCCCCTGGCATCGTTGTATGCATAGAGCGATCCGGCGGTATCGAGCTGGGTCTCCACCCAGTAGGCATCCGGTATCTCCTGCGAACCCGGCATTACCCCAACTGCTGCGGTGGATACAGCGAGGTTCTGGAATCCGTTCGTGGGGTAGGAGAATGTAGGACAAACAAGGAAATGGACGTTCATGTAGCCCTGTTCATCCTCCGTAACATAGGAATTCACTGTATCCACGTTGAGATACCCGTTCGGATCAAAGGCCGAAAAATAGTAGGTCCCATCAGGATTGAAGTTGCAGACGGCATCGGCAAGGTCCGCTCCGAAGGTGACGGATGTCTGCTTCATAAGATCATTGTCGAAGGGATGTTTTACCTTGGCGGAGACAGAATAATACCGGTGCTGGGCGTAGAGAACGCCACCCTCATCGGTCTCGAATTCCACTCCGGCCATCTCGGCGATCTGATTGCCGAACATGATGGCCAGTCCATTGTAGATGACCGCTTGGTTGTAGGAATATTTACACCCGACAGTCGAATCATGCGACTGCAGTCCCACGGTTGCCGACGAACCCTGTCCGCTCGAGGTTGCGGTAACCTCGTAGTACTGCATCTTTATCATTCCATCTTCGTAGAGGATGACCTCAAAGGTGATCTGGTCGGAACCGTACAGCGGACAATCTACCTGATACCACTCTATACAGATGTAGTCCACTCCATATTCGTTGGTTCCGTCGATGTACCATATCTCTCCGCTGTAGACTATGCTCAGATCATCCCAGTAAACGAAGATTGATCCGGAAGGATTGCTGGTCGGTATGTCATAATTATAATAATGATAGTATTGACCGGTCAATCCGAGGAGCCCATTTGTATTTGGATATCCTCTGTCGTAGTACCTGCCGTAATATGGAAATTGGAAGGGGAAAGGTACCGTCGTGTAACTGTCATCACCTGAGATGGACACCTTGGTTCCGGCGCCCCTTGCTTCAATCCATTCATATCTTGTTTTAGGGGTCGGGTCGTTGGAATCCACCCACATGTATCCGTAGCTGTCCTTCTCTTCCTTCATGGCAGCATCAGCTTGGCCGGAGTCATCTCCGGTGTGGGCCTGGATCAACCAGAGGGCTGCCTGGAGTGAAAATACAATTGCGATCGTTATTGCCGCAACCTTTAGAATCGAAGATCTCATATGCATCACCTTCAAATGGATTTCACCTTAGGTATGGTATTTAACCTATTCACCTAACAGGTTATTAGGAATCTGATTTTCCCACAACTAGGCTATCGAATACTATCTTTATAGTATTTTTGTAAGCACATTTATAGGTGTAGGAAATATTGTCATAAAGGGATCATTCGATGTTAGTAGCTGCTGTGTGTGGCATGCCTGGCTCCGGTAAAGGGGAGGTTTCGCTGATCGCGTCGCAAAAAGGAGTGCCGGTATTTTCCATGGGAGACGTTGTCAGAGAGTTCTTTTCACGGAACTGCCCGGAAAGGGATCCGATCGAAACTGGCATCTATGCGGACATGGAGAGGAAGAGGCACGGCAAGGAGATATGGGCGGGAAGACTCATCGATACCATAGATGCCCAGGATGATCCCTCCGTCACCCTTGTGATGATCGACGGTTTGAGAAGCAGGAACGAGGCGAACCTCTTCAGGTCCCACTGGGGAGCGAATTTCAGGATAATGGCTGTGCACTCATCGCCCGAGAAGAGGTTCAGGAGGCTCCTGGAGAGGGGAAGGAGCGACGATCCCAAGGACAGAAAGAAGTTCGATGAGAGGGACCAGAGAGAACTGATATGGGGCCTGGGAGAGGTCATCGCCCTTGCCGACATCGTCCTCGTGAACGAGGAAGATCTCGATACCTTTCACCGATCAGTTGAGGAACTGCTTCGTAATATGGAGGGAGGATTCTGAGGCTGTTCATTGCCGTCGATCTGCCATCGCATGAGGCCTTCGAGAAGCTCTATGAAGGCCTGAAGACGGCGGGAAACGGATTGAAACCGGTCAGACCCGGCAATCAGCACCTCACTTTGAAGTTCGTCGGGGAGCCTCCCTGCACCGTAGAGGAGATCAATAACGTAGGTGAATCTGCTACCTCCAACCACTCAGCCTTCCGGATGGGAATAGGAACCTCCGGAGCGTTCCCCAATTGGTACAGACCCAAAGTGCTGTGGATAGGCCTCGAGGGAGAGAACAGGCTGAAGGAGCTCGCAGATGATATGGACAGGCAGCTGAACAGATTATGCGGCATTAAGACGGAGAGACGGGAGTTCCGGGCCCACATCACAGCCGCAAGGGTTCGGGAGAGCCGGAAGACCGATCTGACGCAGGCGAAACAGGCTCTTGAGAAATGTGTTGATGAATTGCTAAGGGATGGATATTCCATTCATGTAGAGGAGATCCACCTCTTTAATTCCACCCTGATCCCAACCGGCCCGATCTACGAAAAGATCAAGACCTTCAAGCTGGGATTCGGATAATTTTTTATGGTCCAAAGTGTTAGTTGAGCCCTAGTAGGGGGTTGGAAAATGACGATTCCTGTGACAAAGTGGATCAAGGAGAATGTCTCAACGGATGACGCGCCGGCCGCAGTTGGACCGTACTCGCAGGCTGTCTGCGCAGGTCCGTTCGTGTTCGTTTCGGGTCAGCTCGGCCTGGTTCCCGGTACCAGACAGTTCGCTGGCGAGACCATAGCGGAGCAGACGGAGCAGGCCATGGAGAACATAGCAGCCATCCTTGATGCGGCGTGTTCATCCCTGGAGCAGGTGCTGAAGGTAACGGTCTATTTCGAGGACCTGAGCGATTTCAGCAAGTTCAACGAGGTATATGCGGGGTATTTCAAGGACGATCCGCCCGCAAGGGCTGCCTTGGAAGCTTCGGACCTTCCGATGGACGCCCTAGTGGAAATCGACGTGATCGCCCTGAGGGATTGAGTTCACTCTTCGTAGTCCATACCCTTCTGGGTCCTGCCGGCCATTATATAGATGGCGGCGCCAACGAGGAGAAGCAGGCCGGCGATGATCAGGATCATCCAAATCCACAGGTTATTATCCTTGTCCTCCTTCTTTCCAGGATAATCCTCGGGATCGTTCGGATCCGTCCCGGCTTCCATCTCATCCCAATCCGATACTCCGTCCCCGTCCGTATCAAATCCGAGTATCTCGCCATCAAAGGGATCCTGGTCCCACGGATCAGGGACTCCGTCCCCGTCGGGATCGCTCTGAAGCGGATCTGTGAAGTTCTCGAATTCCTGGAGCGTTGTCCACCCGTCGTTATCCGGGTCCAGAAGCGCATCGGTCGGGTCCGTGACCGAGAAGCCGTATTCCTTCTCGTACCAATCAGGCAGCCCGTCACCATCCTGGTCGAAGGTTTCGTTCTCGAGGACAACAAGGTCAATGTGCTCAAGGGTCCAGCCTCCGTCCTCGTCCGAAACGTTCAATCCGATCGTATAGTTGCCCGGTTCGAAGAACATCATCGATAAATGTGTGCCGCCCCCGAAAGTATAGTGATCGACGCCGGTTTCGGGAACGACCCATTCGATGAGTATCGTGTCCATATCCGACGGATCGAAGAGTTCGTATGCCCTCAAGGTAACGTTCTCTCCCTGCATGACCTCGTTCCCGGGTTCCCTGTTCCCGTTGACAAGAAGCTCGTTCTTAAAAGAGGGAGCAACGTTCAAAACATCTATGGCAAGTTCTGCGACCGTCATATTCCCGTCATCATCCATGACCATGGCAAGGAACGATGCTTCCCCGTCGTCCTTCAGAAGGAATTCAGCGGTCCTGTTGGCCTCGGTATAATTATGGACATCACCGTAAACGCCATTGAACCCCCACTTAAAGGTAAGAATATCACCTGAAACATCGG
Organism: Thermoplasmatota archaeon; assembly: GCA_048569615.1. Lineage (GTDB taxonomy): Archaea > Thermoplasmatota > Penumbrarchaeia > Penumbrarchaeales > Penumbrarchaeaceae > JAYEPK01. The sequence goes on from JBLIRK010000029.1 coordinate 20,385, forward strand.
ACGCGTTCAGGATCAGTTCTACGGTCTCTCCCTCGTAGAAGGTCCTGTTTAGACCTCCGACCATTTCAAGGGTGACCCGGGGGGGCAGATTGAATATCTCGATGGTCCCCGATGTTGCGGTCTCCCTGCCGTAGCTGTCCGTTACCAGGACGGATATGTCGAACGTCCCGTTGTCAGCGAAGGTGTGATTATACCAGGGCTCTGTTGTATTGCCCCACTGCTCTCCGTCAAGCAGCCATTGGAACAGCGGGGTGCTGTCCGGAACATGGTCGGTGATGTCGAATGTGAAGTTGACCGGCTCGCCCTCCGTCCCATTGACCGGGACCAAGGGACCTGCCTCGAATGTATCATCGTAGAACTTGATGGTTATGATCTCATGGTCGATGTCATCGCCCGGATCCGGGTCCTCTCCAGGCACCAGCTTCAGTTCCCTTCCCTGCCCGACGACCGTATGGTATTCGCATTCATGGTCGGTGTACATCCATCCCTCCGGGATCGCCATGGACATCTCGAGGTTCTCGCTGTTCTCCTCAAATGTGATGTTGAGCTCCATCTCTACGTATTTCGCATCGCCGACGGAGCCGTTCAGATCGTATTCGCCCTCCTGATGGAGCTGAATACGGCTCATGGTCTCTGGAGATCCGGTGACGTTCAGGAATTCAACTGCCAGTCCGCCCTCATCAAGGTTGAAATGAAGGCCGTTGATCGAGATGTTCCCCTCAGTGGATAGACCGAAGGGTCCTTCAATGATGTCGGAATCCTCGGATAACATCACATCCACCCAGGCATCTGCCTCCGATTGCGAGACCACCATATCCCCGTTCCCCATCATCAGATCTATCATCAGCCTCGCCGCCAGTGTGTTGTTGAGCGGGAGGAGCATATCGGCTTCCACCTCGAAATTCGACCATCCCGGGAAGTTCACGTTCATATTTCCGGTGACGCTGTCGAGATCCGTCAGGTCTATCTCAAGGTCAAGGTTGCTTGTGACATTGTATTTCTTGAAATACAGGTCATATTCCTCTACGTCGAAGGGATTATCCTCGGTTGCCATCAGATAACCCTCGCCCCCTGCCACCTTGAAACCGAACTCTCCCTTGTCATCGGTGACGTCGGAGTTGTCCTCCGGGAAGGAGTTCATGGAATAGAACTGAACGGTAATGTTCTCTATAGGCTCACCCTCCGGGTCCCTTACCACTCCCTTTATCGTGTACTTCTCCTCCCTGAGCGTGATGTTCATCCAGATCGTTTCATCGGCCCCGAGTTCGAAGGATCTGAAGAAAACATCGTGGTCCTCCGCCATGGAAATCAGAACATGTCTTCCTTCCCAGAAACCAAGCTCGAAATAGCCGGTCTCGTTGGTGGCCGTATGATTGGCCACTTCAGTGACGGTGTCCATTACGGCGACCATCACGTCCTCCATCGGTCCTGTGCTGTTGTGTACATAACCTTTAATGATCGAATCCTTCGGTGGAAGCATCGGGAGATCGCTGCTGAAAACATAATTGCCCATCCCTTCGTCCACCGAAACATCCTCTTCCAGTATCCAGAGTCCGTCCTGCACGACCTCGATGGTATAATCGGCAGGGAAAACGCTCCATGAGACCGATCCCGAAGCATCGGTCTTTCCGCCGTATACATACCTGTCATTCATCTCCTCGTAGACCGCCCTCACATCCTTTCCTTCCGCGGGGGATCTGGTCAGATAGAAGAGGTTGACGGTGAGTGTCTCCGTCTCCTCCGGAAGAACCGACAGCTGCTGGTTCCTTTCAAATGAATCGTAGTTCTCGACCAGGAGGTAATCCATACGGTTAAGGAAACCGCTCTTCAGATATTCCATCCTGAAGATGCCGTTCCCGGGCAGAAAGATCCGATAGTAACCGGTCTCATTGGTGACGTCCCCGTCATACCAGCTCCCGTCAAGTGAAGATATCCTGACCTCGGCGCCCTCCAGGGGCACACCACCCTCCCCCGTCACCCAGCCGTGGACATTGTTCGCAACGCGAGTGGACCCGTCTGCAAGATTGAGAGGGACCAAAGATAAGGTCAATGCTGTTATGACTAGAGCAGCTTTTAACAAGCTTTTCCTTCCCCTGCATTCAATACCCTTTTCCAACATGGAATAAAAACTTCGGAGTTTGATAAATAAGGTTTGGGGTATGGTTCCCAATTCTATTCTTCCAGCCCGTACTGCTCCAGCTCCCTTCCCGACCACAGGTACAGCCCGATGATGACAGCAAGCAGAATGACGATTCCACCTCCGAGGACCCAGTACCATAGGGTTGATGTCGAGCTCTGCTCCCTGACGTTGAGCAGGAATGACCTGGTGATGGTCGTATTACCGCTGGTTACCGTTATCTTTACCCAGTGCTCTCCCTTGTCTTCCGCCCTTGGATTGAACTCGATCAGGCCTGATGCCGGATCGATGTCGAATAGCGTGGTGTTATCCGTAAAGACGGCACGGGCTGCAAGATCTCCTCCCACTTTCAACCTGTATGAGTAGCTTTCACCGATCAAAGCGTCCGGGAGGTGCAGGGAAGGCTCTGTGAAGTATAGTCTGCTCTGGGCTTCCTTCACATCAATTTGGGTTTGATAGGTGGAGTTCGCTCCGTTTGTATCTGCAATTGTTATTGCTAGCTCGTGGAGCCCGACGTCGGAATCATAGGGAACGAACTTCAGTGTATTTCCGGAAAGGTAGAGGCTTTGGATATCCGATGTGAAGGAGATGTTCACCTCATCGCCCTCGACGTCCAGGGTTTCCAATCTCAGGGAGAACGGACTGTCAACATATGCCGTATAGGCCTCCATCAGCCCCATAAGTACCGGGGGATCGTTGACAGGAGTGACGTAGAGGTCGAAACCTGCGGCGTCCTCGGCGGATCCGTCGGTTACGTGAAGGTTCACCGAAATAAGACCGGACCAGTTGGGGGGGGGGGTGATCCTTAAAAGATCTCCGCCGGTGATTGTTATCCAGTCCGGACTTCCGGGATCAAGTGTGAAGACCAGATCGTCCGGATCGGGATCGAAAACATAACTTGTGAGATTCAATTCCCTGGGCGACTGGCTGTCCTCTTCCATCTCTATCAGGTCGAATGGAAGGAATCTGGGTCTGGAATTGATATGGAGCGGTAGTGTCGCGTAATTGTCCGATATGTCCAATTCGGCACCCACTCTCCGGGCGGCGATAGTTATCCCTGTCCATGACCGGAGAGGTTCGATCTCGAAGGTTATGTTTGCTATAGAACCTGCGGGAATGGATACGGTCAAAGTATCTTCCGGTTCCATCCCGGCTCCGCCTTCGGGCCCCTCCCAAATATAGGAATGGAGCTCCACGACCGCATGCTGGATGTTTGAGACGCCGATATTTTCGAACTGGCCAGTAATAGTGATCACGGAGCCCTCCGTCGGGAATTCGGGAGATACGACGATCGAGCCGGGAACCGCCCTTATGTTCGGGGCCTGCTCCAATAGTGTGATTTCAATGTCGGTTACCGGAAGCTTGTTCCTTGCGGTCGCAGTCAAGGTCAGGTTGCGAATGCCTGGCCCCGTGACTCCGGGATAACTGAAAAAGAAATCCGTTTCCAGATCTATTCTTCCGTCGGGTCCGGTGAGACCGGAGAATACCTGATTGCCGTAGTTGTCACGGATCGCCACTTTAGCTTCCAGGACCGGGGTCCCAAGTTTGTCCTTGACCTCTACCGCAGCAGTATCCCCTCCTGCATACAGCTGTTCGGGATAGCTCGTGATCTTCATCTCCTTTGGCTCACCCACCCATGCCCTGGCTGCCGGGTCTCCGAGATAATTGTAGGCATAGAGTCCCACTAGGATGGTCTCCTTGGTTGCGATCTCGCCCCATTTGGAGCTGAGGTAGTATTCCTTGAGCTCATACAGGGCTTCCCCTGGCATTCCGCTCTTCATGAAGCGCTCCCAGTACCTGGGCATGAGGAACCAGTTTCCCAGAGAGTAATCCTCGCCTTCTCCTCTCCAGGATATCCCTGTGGAGCCTATGAAGCAGAGGGCTCCGCCGTTTGGTGCATAGAGGATATTGCTCAGGTCCAGGCCCTGCGGATCGGAGAAATTGGCAGAATCGCAGGAGGAGATGTAGACGACCGGGAGCTTGTTTCCGTTGGTGATATTCCAGGTCTCCCTTGAAGTAAGAGCGGTGTCGAAGCCAAGCTCCATGGGGGCATCCCCGGGAGCGAACCACTGGGCAAGTGAATATGCGATGAGCGGTGAGACGGGATATTCGACGTCGTAGAACGACTGGCCTGCGAACGTGAAGAAGGAGGCGCCTTCGGAAAGGAGAGCTGCCAGCGTATCGTTGGCCAGGGTATCATTGGCCTCCGCATACTCCCCTCCTTCGTAGATTTCGTAATCATGGGCTTGGACGAGGTCCAGGGACCTAGGGATATAGGAGAGCGTGTAGTTCTCGATCGCTTTGTATCCGTTGTCCTTGTAGGCGTTGTAGCCTTCGTCCTCCGGTGTTCCGGGATCATCGGCGACATTGGGCCTGTCCATCAGCGAGCTTGAAATGATGCCTCTTCTAGTCCAGTTGCCCTTGGGAGGGTCCTTCTCGTATTCCACGATCCTTTGACAGTATCTCTGGGCTTCTGTGCTGTTGCTCACCGGGAGCCTTCCAACTTTTATGGGGAATGAGAGATTCTCGTATCCGAAGGCCTCGATGTCCTCGCGCTCCCCGTATATGCCGTCCCCGTCCATGTCCCAGTTGACGGTGGGAGCTGAGTAATAGACGTCGCTTAGGTACTGGTCGTCCATCCCCCATGCGGAGGCTCCAGCGTGAAGATATCTTGTGGGAATAAGGTCCGCATCTCCTCCCAGAAGGACGAATTTCAGATTGCCATCGGTTCCTTCGTAGAGGTCCTTGATGAAGTTGAAGAGCTTCTCGGAATCGTCCCTTCCGAGGTATCCAGTACGTTCGTCAAGTATCGAATTAGTTCCGAAGAATTTCGCTTTGGTTCCGGTCTGGGACCTCCATTCGAACAGATCATCGAAGCCGAATGCAGTATCGGGATGGACAACTATGGCATATTCCACATCCGCATATTGGTACATGTGGTCATGTATGTAGGGGGAGCCGGATACCGAACCGTCCTTTGGATCGAAAGATATCATGGAAATAATGAGGGAGAGCAGTATAACCGCCGTAAGCGCCGATGCAAGTGAACGGTCCTGTTGGATTGGTCCCTTCATCATTTTCCACCTCGCGGATCGCCTTGCCGCGTGCATTATCCATGTGACATCTATAATAAGCCTTTCCGAACAGATGTAGAACATCTGGTATGTATTATTTATAAAAAGGCTTATAACCAAGTTCTCTTTTAGGGCCCTCCTACGGGAAATTGGGCCTGTCACAGGCGACTTTCTCGAACCCCGGGCCCGTGGCCTAGCCAGGACATGGCGCCGGCCTTCTAAGCCGGATGTCGAGGGTTCGAATCCCTCCGGGTCCGCCATTCCCGATAACGACCCATATGAGGCTACTACATGAAGCGCAGTTCACGGGCATGGAAGAAACGCGGAAACATGCGGTGGAAGTGGAGAAAGAAGAGGATGCGCCGCAGGAAGAGGGCCGCAAGGAAGCACAAGTAGTGCTGACCTGGGAGCTCATTCCTGAAAAGCTTAAAATCCTCCCTCTCATTGTTCAGGTGGCAGCCAAGGAACCCTTATGGGAGCATGGTGTAACCAGGTAGCACAACGGGCTCCAGTTACGAGAATGATATCAAACGGGTCTGCTGAGGTTCGGGGACGCCCGGACGGTGATGAATGACTGGAGCGATGACCCGTAAACGCTGGGACCCAAAGTCCCGTTACGCTTACCCGTAGGTGATACCCGTTTGTCTGGGTTCAAATCCCAGTGCTCCCACTTATTTTCTGGCGCCAATTTTTTTCAGGTCTCGAAAATAAGTGGTCGAATATGCTGATACACGCAACGATTGGCTAAAAATATGCAATATCAATCGTTGCTGGATCTGGATGTTTAAGAAATAATCAGAATACAGGTTAACATCCAGAGAATGAATGTCTCTGATATTCATGGACCTTTGAGCTTCGCTGATCGTCAATTGCTGTGCAGCTCAAAGGTCCCAGTGCTCCCAATATCAGAACAATTGTTAAGGTCCGTTTATTTCCATCAGAAGTCGATTATGGCTGTTTATATAATAATGGATATTTCAATTATATATGCCATTTAAATGGAAAAGTTGGAAAAAAGAAATTTGAAAAAGAATATTGAATGTCTTTACTACAAAATTTATATATACCAGGAAAATAGTCAGATTATAGGCGGAGAACAGGACTCCAATTGAGCACTGCTCCTTAGGTAAAAGGTGTTTCAATTCCTTCTTCCGCCGCTCTTTCTATTTTTCCATTGACTATGGCGCTCCCCAACGGGAGCCATCGTTGGTTACATGCAGTATTCACATGATTACCTGTGGTGAGCGGTTCTGTTCAGATCAATGGGCCGCGCCCTTCTCAGCCCGGAGCTGTCCTCCTGATTGTGGAAGTTGAGTATCGAGAAAAGCGGCGAAGGTCCCACGCTTTCCTTTATCTTGTGTCCGCACTTGTAACAGTAGAAGACCATCATGGTTCCTCTTAAAAAGCTCTCCTTCCATTCCTCTTCCATCCGGGTCCCGCATCTTTCGCATCTCATATACAAACCCCCATCCGGGATCAAAGTTTGATTCAAATTCTCTTGAATCCAATATATAATTACCAAGGGAGCTCCCAGGGGAGCACCAAATTCCTCGGGCCGGCAATATGGTCGGATTCACACCATTATTATCGGATGAGACCCATCGGGGAGCGATATCATGGCAAAGAGCAGAATGGGGCTCCTTCATTCGTATGTCAAACAAACGAACACGGTCTCGATCTACACCAAGGAGGGAGAGACCCTCCTCACAGAACTCGGCAGGTTCGTCGTCAATTTCCAGTACCTCGAATCGGTGATGAATTCCATATTCAAGGAGCTCTTCCAATTAGATAATACAACGAACCTCGTTCTGGTCGATGAGATCAGCATCATGGCGAAGAACAACAAGCTCTGCAAATTGTTGAAGCTCAAACTGGGGCATTCGGGCTTCTTCAACGACCTCTTCAAGATAACGGCAGAGATCATCGAGGAGCGCAACTTCATCATGCACTCGGAGATATTCGGAGATGCCGATTCCCTGTCGATCATGAACTATCCAAAGGGGATAAGGAGGTTCGAATTCGTCAGAAAGAAGTATGATATCGAGGGAATGAGGGAGCTCAATCAGAACACCTGGGAGCTCATCTCTCTTTACACCATGGTTTACATGGACCTCTTACCCGACGAGGAAGTGCCCTTCAACGCCGATTACGATGAGCAGTACAGGATAGCACACGGCAGCTAATTCCTTCAAAGGAAAATACTTTATCAGGCCTAGTGGATTAGGTCTTGGTGGGAGAGCGGTATGATAGAATGTTTGAAGAGGAAGAGGAGGGCCTGGTACCGTTTCGGGGCCATAATGTTGGTCTTGACGGTGCTTTGCGCAGCATATTCGATGCTTCCCTATGCCGTGGCGCAGTGGGAGCCGGAGGAGGATCCGGAAGAGAACGGGGATGCCGAAGCGTTCCTGTGCTGTTTCACGGGAGTCTTTGCATTGGCCTTCATACTTCCTCTCCTGATCCCCCTAGCCTTCCTGCTTTTCATCGCCGCTGTGGTCGTGGTGGTCATCATACTGATAGTGAAGATACTGAACAAGGATAAGGAGAAACAGAAGAACAGACCACCGGATTGGAAATATTAGAGGTACCACACCGCGAAGCCCGTAAGGAAGAACCAGAATATGGAGCTTGCAAGGCCGAGTACCCCCGTCAATATGGCATAGTTGCCAAGAGGATTGCCTCTTACCCTCGCCATGTAACCTAATATCACAGCGGGAAGTCCCAGCAGGAAACCAAGGAAGAATATGCTTATGATCCCGAGGATGAGTCCCATCATCCCGCATATGTTGCCAACCTGCTCCGGATCCTTGGTTTCCAGCACCGGCTCGAGGTCCGTCCTTTCCAGGGAGTCCGTTATGTTCCTTGCTGTTTCCGATGGGCCTCCCGCTTTCTTGTAATACTGGACATTCCCCTTGTCTATGTCGAGGATCTGCCTGTCCCTCTCCACCCTGTAGCACTTCCTGCACAGCGGCCAGTCATATTCCAGCTTCAATCCCTTGTGTGTCAAGATCCTTGTAAGCTGCTTGTCGCATTCCGAACAGAAATTCGACGATCCGCATATCTCGCAGACAAGCCTGGGATTCTTCTCCGATATCGGATTGCTGCAGGTAGGACAGAGAAGCTTCTTCTCCTCTTTGATATTGAGCTCCCCCACCCTTGTCTGGGTCAGCGTGGACCGGTATATGATGTTGTCCGAGAGGGATTCCCCAAGCTCATCCAGCTCCAGGCTCTCCCTTCTTATGATATCGGAACGCTCCTCCAAACCCATACTCTATCACACCGTCTAACGTCCATTTGGTTTATAAAATTTGATTCACCAGAGTAATTGGAACGGAGCTTATGGAAGAGAGATCGATCCCCTCATAGTGTCAACCCGGGAAGGGTTTCCGTCTCTATCACACCATTGATCGTCCGTATCTTTGTGAGAACGATACTGGAGGTCTGCTTGAAATCCCTCGCCGTGATCTTAGCTATGAGGTCATACTCTCCGAAGAGGGGATGAACCTCGTCGAATTCTTCCATCGTCCTCATCTTCTTCAGGATATGGGTTCCCAGGTCCTTTTCGGTCTTGATGAGTATGAAAGCTACCACCAATCTCATCATCTCCGTACACATATTGTTCTATGGGGCTTTTATTAATTGCTAGTAACCGGCCCGTTTATCGATCAGATTCAGAAGCCTTTCTCCCTTAATGAACCTCTCCAAGTTCTCGATGAACAGGCTCACCACATCGTGATCGGCAGGGTCTCCTCCAACCGATGAGTGAGGGGTTATGACAACATTGTCCATGCCCCATAATGGACTCTCGGCTGGAAGCGGCTCGATCTCGAATACGTCCAGACCCGCACCGGCTATCCATCCCTCTTCCAGAGCCTTTATCATATCTTCCTCCATAACCAGCTTTCCCCTGCCTATATTGATAAAAAATGCGTTTCTCTTCATCAAACGGAACTCCCGCTCTCCTACGATACCTTCGGTTTCTTCGGTCAGGGGGAGAGAAAGGACAATATGGTCCGCCCGGGAAAGGAGATCATCAAATCCGCCTGGTCCATTGACCACTTCCGGACCTTGTTTTGAGGAGTCGAGCGGAGTTCCGCCCACCTTGTGATCCATGGATACGATCCCATGATCCCTTTTCAAAGCAATGACATCCATACCGAATCCTTCTGCTATTCTTGCCACCGCCTGCCCTATCCTGCCGTATCCGATTATGCCGATGGTACTACCTTCAAGTTTAACCAGCCTGGGCTGATCCCACCATCCAAGCCACACCCTTCTCTGCTGGTATTCGTGGTACATATGGACCTTTCTGCCCAGCGAGAGCAGATACATGAACACATGCTCCGCTATGTGCTGGGTATGGATGCCGCTGGCATTCGTTAGGATCACTGAGCTTTCGGAAAGGTCATTTGACATGGCATCCACCCCCTCCCAGAAAAATTGGACCCATTTCAAGGATGGTGCATCTTCGACGGTGGAAGGGAGTATGCGGGTGAGCAATATGTCCGCATCCTTGATGGCCTCTGCCTGCTCCTCCTCCGTTTGGCAGAGGATTATGCGAAGCCATGGAAAACCTCTCCGTATCCTATCTATCTCGGTTGATTCCATATCCTTGCATATCACAAGCTTCTTCGGTCTTTTCATGGAATCTCTCCGATTCCAAATGGTTAAAGGGTTGAAAAAGCTTCCCGACAGAAATAAAGATGGATATTACCATACCTAAAAGCAAGTTCATCAAGTATCGAGGGAAATAACAATTGAAGGAAAGAGATCGAATTCAGGATTGGGGTAGAGTGTATCCGATGAGCGGAGAGGAAGTCGGTCCCGGTGCGGACGGTATGTTGGAGATAATGAGGTCGGTGTTCTTCAATTCCAAGGATGCGATCTTCACCATCGACCCCCAGGGAAAGGTCACCGCTGCCAATCCAACAGCCAGGAAGATATTCAACATCTCCGAGGGAGAGATGGGGAAACATTTCGTTGACCTCAGCATCTTCGACGATACGGCCAGAAAGGACGTCACATCCTTCATGGGAACCGGAGGATTCGTCGACGCCGAAGGAGAGACTAGCCTCAAGGTCACCTTTGCCGACGGAGCAAACATGTGGCTCGGGATAAGAACGGACCCGATCAAGGACAATGAGGGCAATACCACCGGTCATATAATCACCGCCTCGGACATAACCAAAAGGAAGGAATTCGAGCAGGCCATCATCGAGAGCGCACATAGGTTCCGGTCGCTTGTGGAGAACCTTCATGAGGGTGTGGGAATTAACGATCCGGATGACAATATAATCTATGCCAATCCCGCGCTTTCCCGGCTATTGGGATTCAGCGTCGATGAACTGAGAGGCATGAACATATCGGACCTCGTGGTGCCGGAAGACCTCCAGCTTATACGGGGGAAGACCAAGACAAGGATGATGGGCATTACCGATGACTACCAGACAAGGATGAGATGCAGGGATGGGACGATCAAGGATGTGCTGGTCTCGGCCGCGCCGTGGACAAGCGAGCGGGGTGAGTTCAAGGGAAGCATCGGCCTGCTACTGGACATCACGGACCAGAAGAGGGCCGCAAAGGCACTGAAGGACAGTGAGGAAAAATACCGTGCAACCGTGGAGCAGAGCGCTGAGAACATCTATATCTTCGACGTGGACACGAACAAACTGATAGAGGTGAACCAGGCACTCTGCGATCTCCTTGGATACACCAAGGAAGAGATGATCGGGATGGTGCCTGGAGATTTCATTGCACATGAGGAGCAGGATGTCAAAGGGCAGATCAGGAAGGTGCTTGAAAAGGGGAGAGCCATCATCGGAGAGAGAAAATATACCAAGAAGAACGGAGAGGTAAGGGATGTGGAGGTCAGCGCCAGCCATATTAAATACGGCAACCGGTCCATGCTCTGCGTGGTATCAAGGGATGTAACCGAGAAGAAGAGAGCTAGGCTGCAGCTCATAGAGGAGAGGAACAGAGCTGAATTCTACCTAGACCTGCTTGCCCACGATGTGGGAAACCTGCACCACGGCATACTTTCGGGATTGGACCTGTACTCCATGTCTTGCGACAATGCTGAGAGACAGGCGAAGGCCCTGGATATGGTCAGGCAGTTGTTAAATCGATCTTTGAAACTGGTGGAAAACATAAAGACATTCACGAAATTGTCCTCCGAGCCAATAGAACTGGAGCCCATGGACGTGAGGGCGCTTTTGGAGAATGGGGCACAAAGCGCTTTTTCTTCCTTCCCTGATGTTAGGATCGAGCATGAATTGTCGATAAGAACGGTGGACGCAACTGCCATGGTCGAGCCCCTATTCCAGGAAGCCCTTTTCAACCTTTATCACAATGCCATCAAGTTCCAGGATCCGGAAAGAATCAGGATCGAGACCGCCCTTGATAGAAATGAGAAAGGGGGATTGAGGATAACGATCTCCGACCATGGTCAGGGGATCTCCGATGATGATAAGAAGGACCTGTTCAACAGGATAAAGGAACCCACCAAGAGAAAGCATACAGGGCTCGGTCTATCTCTTATCAAAGCCCTGGTCGACAGGTGCAACGCGAAGATATTCGTTGAGGACAGGAAAGCCGGACATTACCGTGATGGAGTTAGGTTCATAATAGAATTCCCTCCTGCCGTCCGCCCCGCTGAGCCTTAGCCTATTTATAGACAAAATATTTCAAGTGAATTGACCTTTTTAGTGCCATGTCGGAAAGGAGAGCGGAACCAATAGGGCGACGAAGGGGTCCGAAGAAGGAAGACGAGGAGCGGCAGCCCGGGCGGGAGAGGTCTGGTCCAGATCCGAAGATAGTGATCGGGGTCATCGCTGTTGTTGTTATCCTCGTAGTGGTAGCGGTCGCGTTTTCTCTCTCCGGGGGAAAACTCGGGAGCATCGCAGCTGGAAATGCCGAAAAAGGCCCCGAAGGGATCTCTTTCGAGGTAAGGACAACCTCAAGATACTTCGGAGAATGGTCCGGACCTGTGACCGTGGAGATATACTATGAGGATGATGAGAATCCCGTTTACACCGGAAAGGTGGACGTGAACAGCGATTACGGAACCCACGATGTGGACTACAAGGATTTCATCTGGGGGAACGGAAACTACTCGATCTATGCCAAAGCCGAAGGGAAGGAGGACTATTCCAGATTCCAGCTGAAGAGGGTTGTGACATCTCTGGATATAGAATGGGATGGATATGCTGACAAACCAAGGGAGAATCCGGAGCACTACATTCAGGTAAACGTCACATATCTGTTTGACGGAAGCAAGATACCGAGAGACCCATACCCTAGCGGATACACCTTGAAAACGGTGATATCACCGCCGGAAGGGTCCGATGTCCAGCTGAATTCCGACGGCGTCAGCTACAGGAATCAAAAGAGGATACTCCACACGAAGGCCGGCGAGTACTCGATCACCGGAACGCTGACCAACGATTTCTGCCACCCTGACTCGCCCTACAGGACATTGACCGTTACGGGGAGCACCTACAATTCCACCTATTATTTCGATGCGGCACCCTTTGCCGTTGCGGGGGAGGACAAGAATGTCCAGCTGACCGGCGGCGAGGCGGTTGTAACCTTCGACGGCTCGGATTCGTGGGACGACGGCACAATAGTCGAATACAAATGGTCCATATTCCTCGAAACCGGTGAGGAATATGTCAGAACCAGCCAATCGCCCCAGACAACATATGCCTTCGCTGCGGCCGGAAGCCACTTCGTTACGCTCTTGGTGACCGACAACACAGGAAAGGAGTCTATCATGCAGACCGGGACCTGGGATTCCTTTCAGGTTACGGTCAACTGATCATCAATCCTGAAAGAACTCATCCAAACGCTCAAGGGCTTCCCGCAGCTCTTCATTCCCAACATTGCCGTAGGCCATCCTGAACGATGGAGGGTCCTCAAGACCGAAGGGGCTCGAAGGAACAACCAGCACTCCGGTCATTTCCAGGATGCTCCGTGCCAGGTCCATGGAGGTTTCGAAGGGGCGCTCCCCGACGTATCCTAAAAGTGAATAGTACGCTCCGTCGGGATTCGGTCCCGACAGCTGTGGGAGCCTCCTCTTCCAGTCGATCAGCATCGAGCGGTTCCTGTCCAGGTATGGAATGAACCTTGCGGTATGGCCGGGGTGCTCCCGGATGCAGAACAATGCCGCGGACTGGGATACCCTTGAAGGACATATGACCGTGGTGTCCTGTACTTTCAGCATGCTTTCATGAAGGATCTCCGGATATGCGGCATAACCCACCCTCCAGCCCGATATGCCGTAGGACTTGGAGAGCGAAAAGAGAGAGACAACCGGAAGGTCGCCTCCTTCGGAGCCGGGACTGAAATGGTCATTCTCGTATGTGAAATCCTCGTATGTCTCATCCGAAATCAGCCACAGGTCATTGTCAACGCATATGTCAATGATCTCACTGACTACGCTTTTCGGATAGGACATGCCTGTCGGATTGTTCGGTGAAACCAATACGACAGCCCTTGTCCTTTCCGAGATGGAGGAGCTGATATCATCAGGAAGGGGGATGTGTCCATCATCGGCTCGTGAGACCGTGAAATTCACCCCCAAAACATCCAGGGTCATCCTGTGGTTGAAATAATAGGGCCCTATCAGGACCATCTCGTCCCCGGGATCGCATATCGAGGCCGCGGCATTGAAAAAACCTAGATTTGCCCCGGAGGTCACCATCAATCCGTGCTCCGGGTCCGCCTCGATACCGTTCTTCTGCTTCAATTTGACAGCGATTGCCTCTTTGAGTTCCGGGTCCCCGCCGTCCGGACCGTATCGATCGATCCCTTCCCTCTCGTTTACGAACTTCAAAAGGCCATCCGGAGGTCCGAAGAACGGCACTCCCTGGGAAAGGGAAATGACATCCATTCCGGCAGAAAGATCCTTCATGATCTGCATTATGGGAGCCTCCGTGTTCAGCACCCTTTTGGATAAGTTCAGCTTAGATTCCATCATGCTCAACATCCCATCTTTTCGGTCTTTCGGTGATTATGAAAAATCCGCCCTTGAAGAGGTTCACCTTGAGTTCTCCCTTAAGCCCTTTTTCAAAATCCCTCCTCACTTCCCAGTACTTTGAAGGATCTACATTGTAACGGAGGGTTACCGAGCCTGCGGATATCTCATTAAGGCTTGACTTAACTTCATCTTCCGAGACAGCAATGGCAAGAATCCTCTGGGGAGCCGACAAGAACGGTGAATTCTCCAACTCGGGGGAGACAAGGACTGTCCTTCTGGCATCCAGCTCCGTGATCGATGCGTTGGAGCCGAGGCCCTGAAGAAGCTCATCGAGAAGCTCTGCCTTGACAAGGGCAGGATCAACCTCGTGGAGAAACTGACCCGTCTTAATATCTGGTGCATCCGCGCTGGGTTTTCCGCCGGGTTTTCCGAATATCATGGACCCGGAAGGCAGAATGACTGCTGATCTACGGTGTTTTTTCAGGTTCCCGGTGTACAGGTTCAACCGGTTCAACCTCCCGTCTATGGAGATATACTCCGCTTCGCAGTCGAAGGGGATCCTTCCGATGTCGAGATAGGGTGGCACTTCGAAACATGCTCCTGACGCAAAACCCGAATATCTATCAAGTACCTTGACCGGATTCGGGACTATCTGCTCCATGGTCCTTTCCTCGGCCCCGGGAGGTCTGGCCGGATCGCTGAAGATGAAACATCCCTTCTCCGCATGCGAGAGCACATCCTCATTGAGGCAGTCCCCCAGGACTACGGTCACATTCTCCAGACCCAAGGAGGAGGAGTTAAGCATGGTTATGAGGCAGTTCATGGGATCGATATCCACCGCGATGACGGACCTGCAGGTCCGGGCTAGAAAGATCACCTGACCTCCCTGACCGCATGTAAGGTCAAGGACATCGGTTCCCCTCAGCCTCTCGGCGCAGTGCTTCGCAGCTGCCTCGGGTGTAGCCCATCTTAGTCCGCTGGAGGTGAAGAACAGATGCTCCCCCCGGGAATATTTATCGGTAGATCTGGACCTTGTTGATGCAATGTCGGATAATATCCGGTTCTGGCCCCTCTCCAACCCCTCCATTTCCACTGGAGAATCTTTTTGGATCCTGCTCCTTTCCCGTTGATATCTCCTCCAGAGAAGGTCCACCTTTTCCTTTATCGACCCGGGAGGAATCCCTTTTAAAGGGGTTCTGTTGATGAGCTCTACGATGTCGATCCGTTCATTCCCGGCATATATGGCCGGATTCGAATTCGGGGTCATGCTATCCTCCTGCTTTCAATGTGAAGACGGGAAAAGGTTTTTAAATAATGTGGACGTAGAGGGGCCTCCGCTCCGACCTGTAAAGGGATTGAGCGGATTGGCATGTGAAATGAACACGATGTCGGAGGAGTCAGAATGGCAAGCCCACAAAAAACCGATCCGGGGCTTGTATCCTTGATCTCGGACCTTAAGAAGGCCTCAAGGGAGAACAATGCCCCTATCTGGCGAGACATCGCAAAGCGCCTCGAGAAACCCTCCAGGGTTTGGGCCGAGGTGAACGTATCAAGGCTGGCCCTTTACACCAAGAAGGGCGATACCCTCATCGTTCCCGGAAAGCTCCTTGGCGCTGGCGATATTGACTATCCTGTTACCGTTGCGGCTTTCAAGGCCTCAAAGGGAGCCAGGGAAAAGATCACCGCAGCCGGCGGAACCGTGCTCTCCATTTCCCAGATGGTTCATGAGAATCCGAAGGGAAAGGGAATCAGGATCATGGGGTGAATAGATGGTGGAAATAATCAACGCCGAAGGTCTCATCATAGGAAGGCTTTCCACACATGTGGCAAAGAGGCTTCTGAAAGAGAAGGACCTGGAGATAGCCATCGTCAACGCCGAGAAGGCGATCATCTCCGGAAGCAGGAAGAGGGTGATAAGGGAGTACACGGAAAGAAGGGAGCTCAACCATCCCAGAAAGGGGCCCTACTTCCCAAAGATGCCCGATAGGATCCTGAAAAGGACCATAAGGGGAATGCTCCCGTACCAGCAGCCAAAGGGACGAGAGGCTTTTAAAAGAGTGAAGGTTTACATCGGCATCCCGAAGGAATTCGAGGGAAAGAAGACAAGGACCGTGGAAAGCGCCATGAACAAGGACCTCGAGCAGTATATGGAACTGAAGGAGATATCGAGGATCCTGGGAGCAAAGATCTGAGGAGGCATTCAATATGGCAAAGCTTGTGAATACCAGCGGAAAGAGAAAGAGTGCCATAGCACGCGCAACCGTAAGGTCCGGAAAGGGCAGGGTGAAGATCAACCAAAAACCAATCGAACTTGTGGAGCCTGAAATCGCAAGGCTGAAGATGATGGAGCCCCTCGTCCTTGCAAGGGAGATGGCTGAAAAGGTGGACATAACCGTCCAGGTGAACGGCGGGGGTTTCATGGGGCAGGCGGATTCCGTCCGAACCGCCATCGCAAGGGGTCTTGTGGAATATTTCAACGATGAGGAGCTCAAGGAGAGATACCTGAAATACGACAGGGCACTCCTCGTCAATGATCCGAGAAGGCATTTGCCCAAGAAGCCGCTTGGTCGCGGTGCAAGGAAGAGGAGACAGAAGTCCTACCGCTGAGCCTGATGGGAACGGACCTGCACAGGGGCGGGTCCGTTCTTTCTATTTCCTGTTAAGGAATAAACTTTTAACGGGAACCTCTTTTTATGTTTGCATAATCTGAACAATGCCGATGCGGTGATCCTAATGATGGTTGTAAATGCCGAAGATGTGAAAAAGGAAGAAGTTGCAATGGCCGGTGTGGAAGGTACTATGATTCAATGGCTCGCATCCAAATTTGACGGCGCCCCTCATTTTGCCATGAGGAGGTTCACCATGGAACCTGGTGGTAAGATCAATCTCCATAATCATCCCTGGGAGCACGAGATATACATCCTCAAGGGGAGCGGAATAGCCTACAATGACAAGGAAAGAGTCGAGATAAGGTCAGGTGATGTGCTTTACATACCCGGTGACGAGCCCCACGGTTACGATAACAATGGTGATGAGGACCTGATGTTCATCTGCATGGTTCCCAACGAAGGGGATCCTAGGCCCCTATCTTGAAGCTTTGGTCCAGCGGAACAATTAAGAATATAATATCCGCATTTGGAATTCCATCACGGGGTGCTTGAACATGGGTATCTACACCGAGGAGTTCTCCTTCAAGACGGGCGGGGAGGGTGAGATCGTAGATATAACACAAAGGATCGAGACGATCGTTGAAAGGTCCGGGATCAAGAACGGGATGGTTACGAGCTCGGTGGCGGGTGCAACCGCGGCACTGACCGTCATCGAATACGAACCGGGACTTCTTGAGGACTTTCCGGCCATGCTCGAGAGGATCGCTCCCAGGGATCTGGAGTATGCTCATCACAGAACATGGAACGACGGCAACGGCCATTCTCACGTAAGGGCCAGCCTGATTGGGCCGGACCTGACTATGCCTGTGAGGAACGGCAAGATGGTCCATGGAACCTGGCAGCATGCCATTTTCCTCGAGCTTGATGTCAGGGCTTCCAGGGACAGAACTGTCTATGTCACGGTCATCGGCGAATGAAATCTACTTCTTTTTATCGTTCTCTTTGTTTTCTTAAGGTCAAAGTTCAATGCTTTGATCTCGTCTTTCTTCTCTTCTTCTTTTTTCATTGTTATCTTCGTTTTCTAGAAGACAAGACGAGATCCTATTGCTCCCACTTTTTTCCTCTCGTCAATAACATCAAGCTGCGGAATAAAGTGGTTGAAAGTAATTATATACGCAATGAGCAAATGAATTAATGTTGATAAGTTCATTGCTGGACCTTGAGATTTGGTATTTCGTCAACGTATTTCAAATCTCAAGATGCTCTGATCTCACCTTATTCTTCTCTTCATTTTCTTGGATCTCTAAAAGACGAAGTCAGATGCTCTGATCTGACTTCGAGAATTAGTTGTCCCCGGGATGTAACGAATCCTATCACAGCAAGGCCTGCGCCCTCTCCGGACTCTGACCCGATCCCGGGGTATGTGTACGGTGCCTGGGTTGGTCTTTGCATCATTCCTTGACGTCACGTCTGATAGGTCTGCAAGGGACCCTTGAAGACACCAGTTCGTGTTCCCCCGGCATTGCCAAGGCGGATCACTTATCACCGCCGTCTTCGAAAGCCTGGGGAGCACACAAAGGAATGACAGACCTATATAGAACTTTTCACGGGTGGGGGATCGGGGAGATAAATGATAAATAATCAATGGAGTTAAGGGGTGGGAATCCTGATGAACCCGATAGAGAAGCTTGGGGCCGCTTGGAAGAAGTTCTGGCAGAAGGGAAAAAGAGGCAAGCTATTCCTCCTCAGCATAGTTTCCACCGCCGTTTTCGTTCTGTCCGGATGGGAGCTCCTGGCCACATGGGGAACGGAACCTGCCGTCGATTACCAGATCCCCCTGGTCGATAAAATGGACAATTATTCTTGGATATCCCTGGGGATAGGCGGAATAATAATGATAGCCGGGTGGCTCTATTTCCACGACCATAACAAGAACTTCAAGAGGTTCAACGAGCTGATCACAACTGATTCCAAGGCCAATTTCGTCCGCAACATCGATGAGATCGAAGAACTGGCCATACAGCTGGGTCCCGACTTCGAGAAGCAGGTCATTGAAAGGAGAAGGCAATTCAACGTCAAGACCAGATGATCCGCCTTGAATTTCAAAGTGCGATGATTACACTGAAAAACCTTTTTACCTGAAAAGATACTATCTCCAGGGGTGAGAACATGGTGGCCTATTGTAACGATTGCAAACGTTACGTCAACCAGTACTGTGAGATCTGTGCGATGAACTACGGGATCAAGACCTGTGAGAGGTACGGATGCGGCGGAAGGATGCTCTGTCCGATCTGTGGCGGGAATAATCTGACCCAGAAGAGGGAGAGCGTCATAGATCCTTACGATTTCGCTAAGGAAAGGGAGAAGCTCTATGCCAAGAAGAAGGCCGCATCCGAATACGAAGCACGATACTTCGCGGAGCAGAGGAGAAAAGAGGCAGAGGGACAGGGAGCCCCCGCATCATCCCCGACCTCTCAGCAACGGCACTGCCCGCTATGCGGTTATAGCCTCGAGGAGCAGTGGAAGTTCTGTCCGGAATGCGGTGTCTCGCTGATCAGGAAGTAGGCTCACCGTCCCCCTCTCTCTCCTCCGGCATTTCACAGGACTCTTCGTCCTCCTCCCCGTTCAGCTTTCTTATCAGCGCAACAGCTCGGACCTTGTCGTCCTCCTTGAGCCTCATAACGTAAACGCCCTTTCCAACGCGTTTGACGACCCTTATGCACGAGGAAGTGGTCCTGATGACCATTCCTTCCTGGGTAGCAAGCAGGAGCTCCGAATCCGGCTCCTCCAGCTTCAATTTCACTACCCTTCCGGTCTCCTCTATCTGATCTCTACGAATGTTAGTGACACCGGCAGATCCCCTGCGGGTCAGCCTGTAGTTCGATGCCAGTGCCCGCTTCCCGAATCCGTTTTCCGTTATGGTTATCAGAACCGGGCCCTCTAGAACGCCCTCGGACTCCTCATCGTCGATGCCCGCCTCTTCTTCGAGTTCGTCATCCTCTACCATCTCGCCTCCTTGGGGGGGTATGACCACGAGGGATACAACTTCATCGTCATCGTATTTCAAGCGCATTCCTATTACGCCTGCAGCGGTCCTGCCCATTGCCCTGACATCCGACACCTTGAAACGGTTGGCCAAGCCCATCACAGTAGCCAGGACTGCCTCGTCCTCTTCCTCGCAGAGCTGGGTCTCAACGAGCTCATCCCCCTCGTTGAGGGTGATCGCCCTTATTCCCGTTGATCGAGGCCTGGAATAGGCCTCCAGGCTTGTTCTTTTGACGATGCCGTTCTTGGTGGAGAAAAGAAGATATTTGTCCTTGTCGAACGCAGAAACGGCACGGAAAGACCTGACCACCTCCCCTTCCTCGAGATTCGGCAGAAGGTTGATCATGGGCTTACCGCGGGCCTGCCTGGTGCCGGATGGGACATTGTATGCCTTCAACCAGAATACTTTTCCGAAGGAGGTGAAGAAAAGAATGTAATCATGGCTGGAGCATACGAATATGTCAACAACGTAATCCTCCTCCTTCATGGCCATTCCCCTGAGGCCCTTACCGCCCCTGTTCTGGGTCTTGTAGGTATCGAGGTCCATTCTCTTGATGTAGCCTGTATTGGTAATGGTGATGACCACATCCCTCTTAACGATGAGGTCCTCCAGGTCGATCTCCTCGGCATTCTCCTCGATCGCGGTCCTCCGTTCATCTCCGTATTTGTCTTTCAGCTCCCGTAGATCATCGGCGATCATCCCGTCCACCCTCCCGGGTTTCGAGAGGATGTCCTCGTAATCGGCAATGGTCCTCTCCAGCTCCTCTCCCTCCTTTTTAATCGAATCCACCTCGAGGGAGGTGAGCTTCTGGAGCCTCATATCGAGGATTGCCTTGGCCTGGATCTCGGAGAGCTCGAAGCGCTCCACGAGACCGGTATGGGCTATGGAGGGGTCCTTTGAGCCCCTGATGATCTTTATGACCTCATCGATATTGTCCAAGGCGATTATCAGCCCCTGAATGATATGGAGCCTCTCCTGCGCCTTCTTCAGGTCAAAGGCGACCCTCCTCCTGATTATCTCCCTTCTGTGGTCAATATAGACCTGCATCAGCTCCTTGAGATTCAGAATGCGGG
The DNA here is from genome assembly GCA_048569615.1 of Thermoplasmatota archaeon. GTDB lineage: Archaea > Thermoplasmatota > Penumbrarchaeia > Penumbrarchaeales > Penumbrarchaeaceae > JAYEPK01. The sequence goes on from JBLIRK010000029.1 coordinate 41,298, forward strand.
GCTGACCGTCCACCAGAGCAAGGTTGATCACGCCGAAGGTCGTCTGCATGTCGGAGTGGGTGTAGAGCTTGTTCAGGACAACCTCCGCAACGGCATCCTTCTTGAGATCGAAAACTACCCTTATCCCTCTCTTGTCGCTCTCGTCCCTGATATCGGTGATGCCCTCGAATACCTTTGCCTTAACGAGCTCGGCAATCTTCTGGAGCATGTTTGATTTGTTGACCATGTACGGGATCTCGGTGACGACTATCCTCTGCCTGTCACCTTCGCGCTCCTCGATCTCTGCCCTTGCCCTGATCGTTATCTTTCCCCTTCCGGTTGAATGGGCTTCGTAGACCCCCGTCTTGCCGTATATTATTCCGCCCGTTGGAAAATCCGGAGCTTTGACGATCTCCATGAGATCAAGGGTGTCGATATCCGGGTCCTCCAATACCGTCAGGAGGCCGTCCGCGATCTCAGTCAGGTTGTGGGGGGGCATGTTGGTTGCCATGCCTACAGCTATCCCCGAGGTTCCGTTCACCAGCAGATTGGGGAGCTTGGAGGGGAGCACGGTGGGCTCCTGCAGCGTTCCATCATAGTTGGGGACGAAATCCACTGTTTCCCTGTCTATGTCCTGGAGCATCTCCATGGCTATCTTTGTTGTTTTGGACTCGGTATAACGCATTGCCGCCGCGGAATCGCCGTCTATGGAGCCGAAATTGCCCTGTCCGTCAATCAACGGGTACCTGAGGGAGAAGTCCTGCGCCATCCTCACCATTGCATCGTAAACGGCGGAATCACCGTGGGGGTGATATTTCCCGAGAACATCACCCACCACCCTTGCCGATTTCTTGTAGGGTTTTCCGAAGACCATACCGCCCTCGTTCATTGCATGAAGGATCCTGCGGTGGACCGGTTTCAGGCCGTCCCTTGCATCCGGAAGCGCCCTCCCCACGATAACGGACATCGAGTAGTTCATGTAGGATGTCCTTAACTCCTCAACAAGTTCCTTGCTCACGATCCCTCCGCCCTCAATACCCTCCGTGTTGTTCTCGTCCTCCTCAGACGTCAAGGTCCGTCACCTCCTTGGCGTGGGTCTCTATGAACTCCTTCCTGGGCTGGACCTGGTCCCCCATCAATATCGTGAAAAGCTCATCGGCCGCTATTGCATCCTCCACATTCACCCTGAGAAGAGTCCTGGAGTCTGGATCCATGGTGGTTGACCATAGCTGGTCGGGATTCATCTCACCAAGACCCTTGTACCTTTGAATGGAAACACCCTGCCCCAGATCCCGAACCAGCTCATCCTTCCTCACCTCGGTGAAGCAGTAGAATTCCTGCTTGCCCTTCTTGACCTTGAATAGGGGTGGTTGAGCGATGTAAAGATGCCCCATTGTGATAAGGTCCTGCAGATACCTGTAAAAGAATGTAAGCAGCAGGGTTCTGATATGGGCCCCGTCCACGTCCGCATCGGTCATTATTATTATCTTATGATATCTCAGGCTCTCTATATCGAACTCATCCCCTATTCCGCAACCCAGGGCTGTGATCATGGCTCTTATCTCGTTGTTCGACAGAACCTTATCCAGCCTCGCCTTCTCCACGTTCAATATCTTTCCTCTGAGGGGGAGGATCGCCTGGAATGCCCTGTCCCTTCCCTGTTTGGCTGAGCCGCCGGCGGAATCACCCTCCACCAGATACAGCTCCG
>JBLIRK010000030.1:0-42616 GCA_048569615.1 Thermoplasmatota archaeon
GGCTATGAGTGCTGATACGAATCCTTTCCTGTCATTTACCAGTCCTGTCATCGCTTTCATGTTGGATGGATTCACCTCGACCGGATTGTAATGGTCAGGAAGACCTTTCTTGTTAAGAGGCAGGACCAGATCCCCAGGTATGGGCTCGTTCAGCGGTATCGAACGTTTGATCCTTTCTGATAATATCATATTGAACAGATAAGATTGATAGGCATGGACGAACATCATTTTCAGGTTGTCCGGAAGCTGGTCCAGCGCCCCTGCCCAATCATCAGGTTTCCTTTTCAGGTGGTGGATCATCGATCTCTCGAAAAGAAAGTTGGCGGGATAATAATCCACGGCTTCCTGGAAATCCATCTCCACCTCGATCCTTTCCCTCGCACTCCTTATTTCGCTCTCCTCCAGTTGCATCGGTTGGCCCACGTAGGTCATGACAGCTTCTTTCAACCTTCCATGGAGGATATGTTTTCCGACCAAATGGGTTATGGGTCTGATAACTCCGAATCTCTGTACACCGAAATAATTCGGAAACCCGCCAGTCGAAACCAGTTCATTCATGGTATCCCTTGCGATCTCCTCGATCTCTTGCTTTTTCTTCTGCATATCCCTAATCCTTATGTGGAAAGAATTTCCCATGAGATAGCCCAGTTCTAGTTCCCGATTTGACCGATATCTCGAAAGGACCTCAACATCGGCAAGTGAAAGATCGTCAAGAGCTTCGGGCTCAAGCCTGAATGAGAAAAGCTGTGTTGTGACGGCCCTTTTATCCTTCGTTCCTGCGAATTTGATCTGCTTCCTGGAAATACCAAAATTTTTTGAAAAAGCCCTTACAAGCCTGTTTGTTTCCCAATTTCTGGATCTTATCTTTGCTATCGTATAAGGTCCTGCAGCTTCTTCCCTGGGGTCATCGGAGATTTCCGCTACTATGAAATCCTCCGGTTCCTTTTTTATGATCCCTCCCAGGGGGTCCGTGTCGGTGTAGTAGAACATGAGACCCAGGTCCCTTTCCTCAGGGGGAGGGACAGGTTTGGATGCCATGCAGATCAACTCTGCTTCTCGAACTGGGCTAACATCTCCCTGTAATTGTTGGAGAGGGCCTTTGCAGCCTTTTTAAAAGAGTTCTGGGGCTTGCCGGAACTGACCTTGAAGTAGAAAACCGGAGTGTCGAGCTTCGGATGTCTCACGTTGTAATTTGCGTGGTCCACCGCAGGATCAGAAAGGAGCTGGTTCTTCAAGGGAATGAGAATGGTCTCTCCTCCTTCCTCGATCTTGAGCTCCATTCCATCCTTTTCCTTACTGAGAAGTTTGACATTCATTATATCAAGGTGTGGAAAGTGGAATACTACTTATACCTTTTGCTCATTCGAGTGACAACCAGGGGAATTTGGCCGCCATCGAGGTATCGAATGAACACCCTCAGGGATCACCAATATAAGAAAAGGTTCGGACAGAATTTTCTGAATGATAGGTCCGTATGCAGAAGGATCGTGGATGAGATCCCGAGAGAGCGGATCAATACGGTTATGGAGATCGGTCCCGGACTGGGGATCCTTACGGGAGAGCTCCTTGATTCCGGATATGAGGTGATCGCCCTTGAGATAGATCAAGACCTCTGCGACCATCTCTCTGATCTGTTTTCCCAAAGGCTAGGCTCAGACCTGCAACTTCATAATATGGATGGCATGAGGTACCTGAATGAGATCAAATCGAATAGTATCCCGTTCATTGTGTCCAACCTTCCTTTCAACATCTCCTCCGAGCTCATCGGATTTCTCCTTGACAGGATAGATCTCGCCTCCGGGAGCAAGGCCCTGGACGGAGGTATAATAATGTTCCAGAAGGAATTCGCAAAGAGACTTGTCGCTCCACCGGGAAACAAGAGCTACGGAAGACTTTCGGTGATGTTCCAGACAAAGATGGATTACAGAACGCTGTTCGAAGTATCCAGATATAATTTCAAACCGGTGCCGAAGGTGGATGCGATGGTAATTGGATTCGAGCAGAAAAGGGATCCGATCACCATTCCAAGCAATGACCTTCTCTTCAGAAAGTTAGTCAACGTCGCCTTCATGAACAGGAGAAAGAAATTGAAGAATTCCATTCTCCCCCCACCCTTAAACCTTGATGTCAACCCTACAAGTCTAGTGAATTTACTTGATTCCAACGGATTGTCCGGAAGGAGACCGGATTCCCTTGCTCCTGAAGAGTTCGTGGAGCTCTCGAACTCTTTAAATGCCTTACAATAAGAAATTTTTAAACCGACCATAGAATACATTTATTACGGACCCGGCAATCACATGTGGGGAGCTCCGAATGAATGTTGAGATGGTTGCTAATGCCAAGGGCAGGACCGTCCCTTCGAAGATTGGGGATTCGGTCTTCTTTCCTTATGAAGGACCCTACGGGAAGGAACCCAGGGTCAAGAGAGAGATCGGAAGGATCGCGAGGCACAGGAAACCCGGAGACAGCAAATTATTGAGCAGCATAGACGATGCCATTAAATGGTCTGGATTGGAGGACGGAATGACCATCTCCTTCCACCACCATCTAAGGAACGGGGACAGTATAGTGAACCTTGTTCTTGATAGGATAATGAGGAGAAACATCAAAGGTCTCAGACTATTTCCAAGCGCCCTTTTTCCAGTCCACGAACCTGTTGTTGACAGGTTGAAGGACGGAACCCTCGCATCGATAGAGGGATCTATGAACGGACCGGTGGGCCGTTATGTATCTCTTGGGAATATGGAGGGAACCGCCATACTCAGGAGCCATTCGGGAAGGGCAAGAGCCATAGCCCAAGGCGATGTCCGTATCGATGTGGCATTCATTGCGGCTTCCTGCAGCGATCACCTGGGCAATTGCAACGGAATGAGAGGCCCCTCTGCCTTCGGACCCATGGGTTTTGCCCATGCGGATGCTCTATTCGCAGATAAGTCCATCCTTATAACCGACAACATCGTGGACTTTCCCTGCAATCCGATATCCATTCCCGGGACCAACATCGACAAGATCGTCAAGATAGATTCGATAGGTGATCCCGGTGGAATACTTTCCGGATCCCTGATGATCACCAACAGACCGGACCATCTCAGGATCGTCGATCTGACGATGAAGACGATGGATGCAATGGGACTTTTAAAGGACGGATTCGCCTTCCAGGCAGGAGCCGGAGGCATCTCACTGGCCCTGACGAAATACATATCCGATCTTTTCAGGGAAAAGGGAATGATCGCTTCATATGCAAACGGGGGGACCACGCGGTACCTGGTAGAGATGCTTCATAACGGGAACCTCAAGAACCTGTTGACGGGCCAGTGTTTTGATCTGGAAAGCATTCGAAGCCTGCTCGAGGATGATGCCCATCAGGAGATATGCGTGGACCAGTATTCCAATATCCATGGGGGAGCAACCTCAACGGAGGTCGAGCAGGCTGCCTTCCTCGGAGCCACGGAGGTGGATGTGGATTTCAATGTCAATGTGAATACACACAGCGACGGGTACCTTCTGCACGGCATAGGAGGGCATCAGGATGTTGCCTACGGCTCACAGTTAACATTCATTACCATTCCACTGGCAAGGAAGGGCAATCCCATAATAAGGGACGAGGTAATAACCATAACAACACCCGGGGAGCTCATAGATGTGGTTGTAACCGAAAAAGGATTAACCGTGAATACTGAAAAGACCAGACCCCGGTTCAGGGAGCGCAACCAGGATATAGAAAAAGCCTGCATAAAAGCAGGTTTACCGGTACATTCAATGGACGAACTCAGGAAGATGGCTCAAAAGGATGGACCCGACGAGACCTTCCCAGACCTTGGAGACAGGGTGGTTGCCCTTATCGAGTATATCGACGGATCGGTACTGGACAAAGTGATGAACGTCATCGAGATGTGAGGAGAAGTTCAGGATATCCTTTCCATCTCCCTTTTTACCTTCGTATCGTCAGGTCTGATGTGGAGGTACTTGCGGAGGCATTGTTTGTACTCCTCCGACTTTCCAAGAGAACCGTATGCTCTACCCATTATCAGCCAGGCTTCCGGGTGGTTCTGGTCCTTCGAAGTCACTTCTTCGCTTGTGATGATCGCTTCGTTGTAGGATCCCGTCTCGTAGAGAAGTCTGGCGAGCAGGACCCCATTCTTGGGATCCTGGAATCTCTCCATGCCGTCGGTGAGTGCCTTTAAAGCCCTCTCCTTGTCACCGTTCCTAATATGCCCAACGGCTAGGTTGTAAACGATCTCCGGATCGGATTGATCGAGAAGGAATGCATTCTTCAACGCTGCCATGGACCTATTCTGCTGGCCCTCCAGTTTGGCCAGTGAGATGCCCATCTGTAGCCATACATCCGGGATGTACGGATTCTTCTTGCAGATGCGTTTGTAGCATGCCACGGCGCCCCGGTGGTCTCCTTTCTTGTTCAGCATCCTACCTTTCTGGTACAGGGCCTCTTCAAAGGAATCTCCCTGATATTTGATTGCTTTATCATATGCACCCAAAGCTCTCTGGTCATCTCCCTTTGATCTGTATATCTCTCCAAGTTCAAACCATGCCAGTGCATATTCCTCCCTGGAATCCAAAGCCTCGAGTATCGCTTCTTCCGCCTCCTCGATAAGGTCCAATTTTTTCAAAATATGACCCTTGTAATAGTTAGCCAGGTAGAAGTCCGGATTTATGGATATCGCTGCATCGAAGCAAATGATGGACTCATCGTACTGGTCCATGTAAAAGAGAGCTAGTCCCTTACCGCACAAAGAATGGATGTTCTCGGGATCCTCCTCCAGGGACCTGTCGAAAAAATCGATTGCTTTTTCGTATTTTTTCTCTTCAAGATATGTAATACCAGCATTGGAAAGAGCCCTTGAAGAGCGGGGGTCATTTTCCAAAGCGTTCCTAAAATCCCTGAGTCCCTGATCATACTTCGTCATGTTGAACCATGCAACTCCCCTGTTTATGTAGGCATCCGTGAAGTTGGGATCCATTGCAATGGCAAGATCGAAATTCTGGATGGCAAGTGCATGCTGCTCCATCTCTTCATAGAGATTACCCAGATCGTACAATGCTTCCTTAGGGGTCGGATAGGATTCAACCGCTTTCTTAAGGGTATCGATGGCCTCTTTGCTCTCACCGAGCTCGCGGTAGGTTATGGCCAGGCCGATTAGGGCATCGTACCTCGTCTTTTTATCCTTTGTCTCATCCAGGATGCCTCTGAAGGTGCCATGGGCTTTTTTAAGGTCCTTGGCGGCAAGTGCCGTATATCCCTCCAGTATCGATGAACCATCCAATTCTGATACCTCCTCATTTGTAAAGTCCTTTCAGTATGTTAAACCTACTTGCTGACAAGTTTGGTTTGACCAAGATTAACTTTAAGAATATCACATATCATAATGCTATGGTCATACCATGGTTGGATCCTCCCAAAATGAAAAAATCGAGAAGAAGCTGACAACCAGGGATATTAACGACGCAATAGAGAACCTGTTAAAAAAATCCAGCAGGATCAAGATATCTGGACTTAACGGGCAGGACAGCATTGCAGTTGGGATCCAGAGAAATGTGGAGATAACAGTTGAAGGGAATCCCGGCTGTTTTCTCGGAGCTTTCAATCAGAGAGCCGTGATCACCCTCCACGGGAACGCATCCGATTACGCCGGTGATACGCTCCTTGGAGGTGGGCTTATAATACTGGGGAAGGCGGGATTTGGCGTGGGTACCTGTATGAACAGCGGTATAATAGTGGTCAAAGGAAACGTTCTTGGAGGTGTTGGTTTCGGGATGTACGGTGGGACTATTATCATCGATGGGAATGTGGAGGGTAATATCGGCGGAGGGATCGGATCGGGGACCTTGATAATATCCGGGAATCTGAAAGGTGGATTCGGAGCAGGCCATGGCAGCTGTGAGATGTTCATAGGTGGAAAGCACGATCCGCCTGGAACAGGGTTAAAAGAAATCCCGCTCTCAAACAGGGATGTATCGAAACTTACAAAATACTTTCAGCATTATGCAATTCAGGCATCACCGGGGATCTTTACGAAATACAGGGGGGAGCCCTGATGGAAAACGGAAAGGGCCGGGAAAGGCTGGACGAACTCTGGTGGCATCTCGATAAAAAGTGCGGCGAGGTGGGAAGCTCGGAGGTTTTCGATTCTATCTTCTTCTCCCGGTCCATCCTTTCAGATGAGAATAGGTCCGACGGGGATTTTGATGAAATGGCTCTTTATCCTCCAAGATGGGACCCGTCCTGTACCGATCCGGAGACAAGGCTGGGCATCTTCCTCGGACTTGCACTTTCCAATATACCTGTAATGGTTGGAAATGACCTTGAGGGACCTATAACGGAATTCCTCAATACCTACGGTCCCGAGATCGTCTTTTCGATATCAGATAACAGAAAAGATCTTGATCTAGATATGCTGAAGAGGGCAAAGAGCATAGAGATCCAGTACGAAAAAACTCAAGTAATGAATAAAAAAGGGATCAACTATTCGGATAGAAGGATCCCGGAGATCAGGAAAGGAAAAGATCTCATCAAGATAGTGGACCTATTCAAGGAGATCACCGAAGCGGATATCTCTGTGAGGATCGACTGCATGGACCTCTCAAATGATCTTGATCTTGTTCTGGTTACAAGGGCGGATTCAGTTGTAATAGATTGCCTTCCCAAGGGCCATCTGATTCACTCTTTCCCACATCCTGTGCACTCCCTCGTTGAGGCATCCAGACATTTCGAGACCTTTAACTCCAGGAAAAAGGGTGTCAAGCTCATTATTGATGCTCCTTTCCGCGGGATCGAGGACCTCCTGAAGATGAGAACCCTTGGTGCCGACGGGATAGGAATGACGTTCCTCATGGAGAACCTTTCGACAATGGCCGCCCACCAGATAGCTCTGGGATCCGGTGGTGAAGGGGGTACGGATTGGGCAGAGGTCGGGGAGCTTTGCAATCTTTTTATAAAGGACATCATGAAGGGTTATAGAGACTCGCTTTCGTTTTTGAATATCACCCGTTCAGGACATCTGAACATTGATATGCTCAGCACTTTGAGTCTCGACACGGCTTCAACGACAGGAATAAAGCTCATTGGCTACGGGAAGCAGGTACCGCAATGGAAGCACTGATCAGCGAAGTTTGTACTGGACCCTGATCTTGTCCTGCCCCTTGGATTTTCTCTTTATGATCTCGATGCCCTTCAGCTCCGAAAGCCGTCTAACATGGGTTCCGGCACAAGGACATATATCGATATCACCGCTCTCGCCTATGTAAACCGTCCTGAGCTCCTTGATGAAGGAGGGGAGTCTCGACAGGTCCACCCTCTCGTTTTCAATCCTGGATGTGACCTCCTCCCTCGGGAGGTGATCGACGATAACCGGTTCGTCCTTCTTGATCATCTCATTCACTTCCCGCTCTATGTCCTTCAGGTCCTCCATGGAGAATTCAGCGGGATGGAAGTCTATATGGGAATAATCGGCATGTATCTGGTTTCCCACGGTCGAAGCACGGAACCTGTTCCATATCAATGCCGACAGAAGATGCTGCGCCGTATGCATCCTCATATGAGCATATCTCATTTCCCAGTCCAGTTCCCCCATGACGCGCTCCCCGACTGATGGTATGTCTCCCTGAATGAAGTGCTTAATCCTGTTCTTCTTGACAACTTCCACAACCTTGCAGGACCCTGATTTCCACCTAATTTTTCCGATGTCATTGGGCTGACCACCCCCAAGTGGATAGAATGCTGTCCTGTCCAGCATGATCGCGGGATGCTCTCCTTCTTCGACCCCAACAACCTCTGCCTCGAAATCCTTTATGTAGCAGTCATTTACGGTATCCATGTAGAGGAGTTCGGTCATCCATTCACCGGAACGTGTTATGCATACCATTCCTTAAAGATTATCTGCACCGGCGGGTCCGATCCTCAAAGAATAAAACTGACCAGCAAATGGCCCATCCTAGATATCTTTAAATAGGTATTCAAATATTGGCGGCCGTTCCAATGGTGATATGATGGCTCTATGGCAGGGAAAATCCAGAAGGAAGACAACGGGCGGACGATTGAGGCTCCACCGTGGTAAAAGAAAAACCGAGATCGGAAGGGAAAAGCAGATCACCGTTATCGGGAAGGAAACGAAGAAAAGGGTCAGGACCAGGGGCAACAATCTGAAGTTCAGGGTGCTTTCGGCAACGGCCGTCAACGTCTACGATCCCAAGACCAAGAAATCGATGAAGATCACAATGAAGACGGTTCTGGAGAATCCCGCCAATCCCCATTATGTCAGGAGGAACATCATCACCAAGGGAGCCATCATCGATACGGAGAAGGGAAAGGCCCGGATAACATCAAGACCTGGCCAGCACGGCACGATAAATGCCGTATTGATACAGTGAGCGGGCAAAGGTGATATTTTTGGCAAGGACCAGGGATACGAGTCTTATCATCTGGCCCGAATATTTTGACATACATCTGACCAGGGAAGAGGGAAGGAGGGTTCCCAAGCACCTGGCGATCGAAAATCCCAATTCCGAAGAGCTTTTTCAAATCGCAAAGAAGCTCGGATTATCCCCTGTCCTGGAAACCTCGAAATCCCATCCCAGCAGATGGTTCAGATCATCGGGAAGGATAAGGGTCCAGATTGATAAGCCCAAGACCCAGGTATTGATGATGATCGGCCGGTCCATGTCAAAGAAGAGAAAATGAGGCGCCTGCATATCCCTTTTTTTCCATCTTCTCCTCATCAATCATAGGAAAGATATTCATATGTGTTGATACTAAAGTTGAAAAAAGGAGGCTGGACCGTGTCAAGATCTAACAAGATGGTCTATCTTTTCAGCGAAGGAAACAAAGGAATGAAGAATCTGCTTGGAGGCAAAGGAGCCAATCTTGCTGAAATGACCAGGATGGGAATTCCTGTTCCACCGGGCTTCACGATAACAACGGATGTATGCTGCAGATATTACGATGTCGGCGGTCTGGACAAGGAATTGATGGATGACATCAGGTCCGCAGTGGCTCATATACAAGGGAAATTGGGAATGGAATTCGGCAGCGTCCGCAATCCCCTTCTGCTCTCAGTAAGGTCGGGTGCAAGGGTCTCCATGCCTGGAATGATGGATACTGTGCTCAACCTTGGAATAAATGAGGAAATTGTCCAGGGTCTCGCCGATAAATCCGGAGATGAGAGATTTGCGTGGGATTCATATCGAAGATTCATTCAGATGTACGGCGATGTCGTGATGGGTCTGAAACCGGAAAGCAGGGACGAGGAGGACCCCTTCGAGATAATCATCGAAGAATTGAAAAAGGAGAAAGGGGTAAAACTTGATACCGAACTGAATGTAGATGATCTCAAGGGACTTGCTCGATCATTCAAAAAGATGATCAACCAGAAATTAGGAAGGGATTTTCCCACCGATCCCTGGGATCAGCTTTGGGGAGCCGTAGGAGCGGTTTTGGGATCGTGGAAGAACGAAAGGGCCAGGAAATACAGGGAGATCAATAACATACCCGAAGAATGGGGAACAGCCGTCAATGTTCAGGTCATGGTCTTCGGAAACATGGGAGAAGGATGCGCAACCGGCGTGGCTTTCACAAGGGATCCCGGAACGGGTGAGAATGCTTTTTACGGCGAATATTTGACAAACGCCCAGGGCGAGGATGTCGTGGCCGGAATAAGGACACCTTACCAGGTCACTCTCGACGGATCAAGGAGATGGGCCGAAAGGGAGAACATCCCTGATGAGGAAAGATCCTCCAAATTTCCATCTTTGGAGGAATTGATGCCGGGAATCTACCGTGAGCTCGTCGATGTCTACACCAAACTCGAGGACCATTACGGAGACATGCAGGACATCGAATTCACGATACAAAGCGGAAAACTATGGCTTCTCCAGACACGCAACGGCAAGAGGACAGCCGCCGCTGCAGTTAAGATAGCCGTTGATATGGTTGGAGAGGGCAGGATCGACAAGGAGACAGCGGTTAGAAGGATCAAGCCCGATCAGCTTGATCAGCTGCTTCATCCAACTTTCGACGATACAGGTCACAGAACAAGGATCTCAAAGGGGCTTCCGGCTTCCCCGGGTGCAGCCTCCGGAAGGGTTGTCTTCAATGCTGAGGATGCGGAAGAATGGGCTGAAAAGGGAGAATCAGTCATTCTGGTCAGGATAGAGACATCCCCGGAAGACATAGGCGGTATGAAATCAGCAAAGGGAATACTTACCTCGAGGGGAGGAATGACAAGCCACGCCGCTGTCGTTGCCAGAGGTATGGGAAAATGCTGCGTTTCCGGATGCGGTGAGCTTAAGATCAGCTATGAGAAGAGAATGTTCTCCGCAGGAGAGAGCATTGTCAAAGAGGGGGAATGGATCTCCCTGGACGGCTCCACGGGAGAGATATTCGAGGGCAGATTGAAAACAAAACCCCCCTCGATCGGCGGTGACTTCGCGAAGCTCATGTCATGGGCTGATGAAATAAGGCAACTCGGAGTCAGGACCAACGCCGATACTCCCGAGGATGCCTCGAAGGCCAGGGAATTCGGGGCCGATGGAATAGGCCTCTGCAGGACGGAGCACATGTTCTTCGAGGGAGACCGAATAAAGGCCATGAGGGAGATGATACTTGCGGAAGACCTCGATGGTAGAGAGAAAGCACTCTCCAAACTACTCCCCATGCAGAGGAGCGATTTCGAGGGGATCTTCAGGGCCATGGATGGTTTTCCTGTAACCATAAGACTTCTCGATCCCCCGCTGCACGAGTTCCTCCCCCATGAGAAGGATGCTATCGAGGAGATAGCCGACGAACTTGGGATCACACCGGAGGATGTTGCCAGAAGAACAGAATCCCTTAAGGAATTCAATCCTATGCTGGGGCACAGGGGGTGCAGACTCGGGATCACATATCCCGAGATCACCCGGATGCAGGCCAGGGCGATCCTTGAAGCTGCTGTCAATGTCATGAGGGAAGGAGTGAAGGTTATCCCCGAGATAATGGTCCCCCTTGTGGGAAAGGTCGAGGAGCTCCGGATACAGAAAGAGATCATAGACGAAGTGGCCAGGCAGGTATTCGACGAGAAAGGAGCGGAACTTGAATATCTCGTGGGAACGATGATAGAGATCCCGAGGGCGGCGCTGACTGCGGATGAGATAGCGGTGTCCGCCCAGTTCTTCTCCTTCGGCACCAATGACCTTACACAGATGACGTTCGGCTATTCGAGGGATGATTCGGGGAGCTTTCTTCCGGATTATATCGAGAACAAGATCCTCGAACACGACCCGTTCAAGGTTCTGGATACCACAGGAGTCGGTCAGCTTGTAGAGATGGGAACAAGAAAGGGAAGGCAGACAAAGCCCGATCTCAAGGTGGGTATTTGCGGCGAGCACGGCGGTGAGCCAAGGTCCATAGATTTCTGCAACGAGGTAGGAATGAATTACGTCAGCTGCTCCCCCTTCAGAGTCCCCATCGCCAGGCTCTCGGCGGCCCATGCTGTCCTCAAGAACAAAAAATAGATCAGGTCCATTCGCTTATCCTGTTGACATCCCTGCATTTGGAGCATCTTATCCGTGAGCTCATCCTGGCAGAGCAGTTTATGCAACGTGGAGGTCCGACCGGTGTCAGCATTCTGCAGCTGGGGCATCTAACGAAATAATCCTGCGATGTATTGCACCAGTAGAAGTATCTTGGAGAATCGCAGGTCGGACATTTCTTGATCTCTTTAAGGAGGAGATCATTGCAGGATGGACATCTTACTCCTGCTTCCTTCTGCCTGTCCTCGATCCTCTTCCTGAATTCGCTGAAGGTCAAGTTTACGGCCAGGTCCCTGAAGAAGGATTTCTCGTGGACCTTATCAAAATCCGGAAGTACGAATTTCTCATCGGGAAAGGTTACCACGAAGATAAAGGTCGGGATAAGGATAAGCTCGGCGGTTATGTACATGGAAAGATATATGCCAGGATTTCCCAGAGAGCCGTCCGCCCATCGTATGAAACCGAGAATGGAGAATACGGAGGACCAGAAGAAGAGCAGGACAAGCGCCGACCATAAACCTATGGGAACGTACTCACCTTCAAGTGCTATCAGGTCTCTCCTTTCCTTGATCATCAATATCAGGAACAGGCATCCGATGAAGGCTCCGACGAGTATGGAATACCCGAAGATCTGAAGGAACCAGTTTCCAGTCAATTCGGCGAACCTGAAGGCCGTCATCGATCCGAGAAATACAATGGCATAAACTATTGAAAGCCATAGGCTCACGAAAAAATATCGCTCCTGGAGCCTGTAAAGAAGGGCAAAACCCGTGAGCCCCAGCGTTATCCATCCGAAGGAGTACATGGGCCCGTCGCCAAGTGAGAAAACCAGGGAGAGCACGAAGAAGAACATGACCGAAGCCTTGAGCTGGAAGCGGCGGTCGTGCCTCAACCTGGACCAATACCTGAAGGTTACAGAATAGAGGCTGACCATGCTTTTGGATTGGAGCTTCCCTAGAAATATATTTCGGTGGGAAATATTGCTTATATCACATTGTTTTTAAGGCAACCATAGGGTTCTAGCACTGGATCACTACTTTTTTTTGGAGAGCCAATCCTTGATCCTTTCCAGGTCCTTCATGGATTCCAGGGAGCAGTGGAAGCCCGAATGAGCAAATCCCCTGACCTTTCCCTCGTTCACAAGAGCCGAAAGCGCTGTATCCTCTATGTACTTTGAATCGTAGCTTCTCTTGAAATAAGGGAAGGCTTCAGGTTTTATGTGGTATATGCCCGCGTTGATGGGTATGTCAAGTATCGGTTTCTCTCTTATCCGAACGACCATGGCGTTTCGGATCTCTAATATTCCGTACGGGGAAGGCATTCCAGTATGGACAAGATTCACTGGAAATTCATTTCCTTCGGCATGGGAGATCAGTTCACCGAAATCGATATCGGAAACGACATCCCCGTTAATTAGGAGAAAAGGGGAATTGTCTATGTGCTTCAGGAGATTTGATACAGCCCAGAGCGTTCCCATCGGCTCATCTTCCACAAGGTATTCCAGCCCAATGCCTTTCCAGTTCTTCCCATAGTATTTTTCCACCTCGTATCCAAGGTGCCCTACCATGAGGAAGACCCTTTCTATTCCAGCATTCTTCATCTTCTCAAGGTTGAAACTCAGAAGTGGAGTCTTATTCTCTATCTCCACCATTACCTTTGGGACCCTTTCCGTAAGAGGGTGAAGTCTTTTTCCAAGGCCTCCGGCGAATACGGCTCCCACGGTCATGACCTGTGATGAAAACCTGGATATTAAGAATTGATGGTCCGTGATGAAAAAGATATTAACAGGTAAAGGAGCTTCACAGCCGATGGAAGAGTCCACAGACAAGCCCCAATGCTCCCATATCATGTCCCACAAGGACAAGTCCGTCTGGGTCAAACCGCACCCAAGTGAGAAGATACACGCACCCAGCCAGAAGAAGAGCTACTGCGTCATCTGCGGAAAGATGAAATACCAGGGAAGCGCACGCGCGAAGAAAATGGGATTTTACATCAATCTTCTCAAGGAGATACAGAGAAAGGCCGAAGTTCTCAGAAGAAGGGGAATTACCAAACACAAGCTGACCCAGGTCCAGATAAGGCTGATCCTGAAGGAATTGCAGGAAGATGATTTCTTCACAGACCATATTTGCACGAACAGATATGATCAATGGGAGAGGTTCAAACAGACACTGAACAGGTACTGTCCGCTCCCAGAAGAGGCAGTGGAGCCTGTCTACAGGGATTTCAAGGGGTAATATGAGCGTCATGTATTTATCCTAATTACTATGTTCGAGGTTCGGAGGGAAAAACGTGACATCCGAAGAAGCGCAGAAGATACTGGAAAAGGCGAACATCCAGCTTGCAAGCGGCGAGTATCAGAAATCCTTCAACACCCTCAAAAAGCTCGTTGGCGGGGAACCTGACGTTGCAGAGGCCTATTTCGGAATGGCCGAAGCTGCTGTGGGGATCCCGAAACTGAAAATCCAGGATATAGCGTCCTACTATCAAAAGGCATGCGATCTTTCCCCCGATAACGCACTGTATTTCGCCACCTACGGCAATTTCTGCTTCGAGAGCGGAATACTAAAGAAGGGAGAGGAGTGCTTTCTCCGGGCCGCCGAGATCGATGAAGAGAACTCGGCCCTTTACCTGTCCGACCTGGCGACCACGTATTACTTCTCGGCTAGGAACTTCAAACATATGTATCCGAAAATGACGGATGATGAGATCCTCCAGACATCATTGAAGTACATCATGATGGCCTTCAACATAAACAAAGATCAGGCCGTGTCCCTGATTTCGAAGCTTGATTAGGGCCGATGTCCCATTAGGCTCTACTTTTTTCTATAACCTATCTTTTAGGGTATTCATTAAGGAGCATGGATATGGCCTACGGAGACGACAGCGAGCATTATATCAGCTTCTCCTACGGAAATGACTTCCAGATGTCCAGAAGAAGGAAGGTCGGTATCAGGTTCGACAGACAGGAGATCAGGGAGCTTTCAATAGCTACCGGGGTTCTTACACTCGCTTTCGCATTCGTTTTCTCCGGAAGCGACCTGCTGGATGGAAGGATCAACTTCATTGGTATGCTGCTGCTTCTGCCCTTCTCCTTCATAGCAGTTCTTACGGGATTCGCATTACATGAGCTTGGACACAAGATATCAGCCAACATCTTCGGCTACCCGGCGGCTTTTTCCTATTCGCAGAAGATGCTCCTTTTAGGCGCATTGATATCCGTCGTGATCGGTTTCTTGGTCGCTGCACCCGGTGCTGTAGTGATCTACGGGAGACCCAGCAGAAAAGAGAACGGCATCATCTCAGCCGCCGGCCCCGGAACGAACCTTCTGATAGGCGGAACCTTCTTCATCCTAGCCATCCCAGGATTCTTCATAGACGCCTTTATAGGGAACGGACTGATGATAATAGCCATTGTAAACCTCTTCCTGGGCGCATTCAACATGATACCGATAAGACCGTTCGACGGATCGAAGATCTGGAGATGGAGTAAGGCAGTGTATGTCATTCTGGCATCCCTCCTCGTGCTGCCCCTCCTATTCCTCCTGGGCATAATACCGATATTGGGGTGAGATCAAAGATGGACCCTATCTATATACGAAAGGAGTTCCCCATCCTATCGGATGAAAGGGAGAATCCGCTGATATATTTCGATAATGCCTGCATGACTCTCAGACCGAAAAGGGTCATAGACAAGCTGGTGGAGTATTACACGGAATACCCCGGATGCGGAGGCAGGTCCCTCCATAAGATCTCTTCCAGGGTAACGGACAATTTCGAGCGCTCCAGAGAGATCATCAAGGATTTCATAGGAGCCCCAGATATTGACGGTGTTGTTTTCACCAAGAACACAACAGAATCCATCAATCTCGTTGCCAGCTCGTTCAGATTCCAGAAGGGAGACCTTGTGCTTGGTACGGACCACGAGCACAATTCCAACCTGGTTCCCTGGGTCCATCTGATGAGCAAGGGAAAGATCGAATACAGACCTGTCCCATCACTTGAGGACCATTCCTTCGATATGGAAGCATACAAGGACATGGTGAAGGGTGCTAGACTTGTTTCCATGGTGCATGTTTCCAATCTGGATGGAAGAATGATACCTGCAAAGGAGATAATAGAGATCGCACACGATTCAGGCGCTTTGGTCCTTCTTGACTGCGCCCAATCAGTGCCTCATTTACCAATCGACATGAAGAACCTGGACCTGGACCTGATGGCGTTCTCCGGCCATAAGGCGATGGGGCCCACCGGAACGGGTGTTCTGGCAGGCAGGAAGGAGATCATCGAAGAACTGGACCCTTACATCGTCGGTGGTGATACGGTTCTCGAAACAAGATATGATTCCGTTGAATTCCTTGCTCCGCCCAAGAGGTTCGAGGCGGGGCTGCAGCATTATCCCGGCTTCATCGGACTCGGGGAGGCACTCAGATTCCTGGATGAGATGGGGGTGAATGAGGTCCATGAACATGAGATATCACTTAACGGATACGCAACATCGAGATTGAAGGACCTCATAGAGATACAGGGGCCGTCCGATCCTAAGGATCGGGGAGGGATTCTTCCGTTCATTGTAGGAGGATTGAACAGTCATGACATAGCCATGATGCTTGACGAGTTGGCCAATATCGCCCTTCGCTCCGGGCGGCACTGTGTTCATTCATGGTTCAACAGCAGGAAGGTGGAAAGCACTGCCAGGGCTTCTTTCTACGCCTACAACACCAGGGAGGAGATCGATCTGTTAGCCGAAACATTGGAGGTCATTATAAGGGATTTCACCTGATAACATGAAAAAAGTGTAAATTCCCATAGTGCATTGATGTCTCCGTACTCTGGAGCGGGTGCCCCCAAATGATCGATAAGGATACAGAAGCTGATTCATCATTCTATGACAATCTCTGTCAGCTGATAGAATCCACCGAGAAGATAATAAGGTCCACAACACACAAGTACGCTCCGCTCCACGAGGATGCCGTGAATTACGTTGAAGGAGCCTTCTATTCCAACATGATCCGATTGTATCAGAACAATCTTAATGAGAAGTTCTTCAAGCTGGTGAAGATGAACGGAGAGGACCGAAGGGACCTGAACGACCTCCTCGGGCCATATTTCGAGAAAGCAAAGGAGACATCCGAGAGTACATTTAATAAAGGAGAGGTGGACTTCCACCTGTATCAGGATTTCAGGAGAACCCTTTACGATTTCGGCGACGATACATATTGGCTTCTCCTTGGTGTAGAGAGGTATGCGCAGATATTAAAATGTGAACACAGGATAATTCAATTCAAGAATGAGATATTATCCACAATAAGATGATCAATATTCAAGAAGATGATTGAATGGATTGGAAAGAATTCTATAGTAGAGAGAGAAGATTGCGTCATATCGAGATATTTGAAGAGGTAAGGTCCAGATTGAAGGAGAACGATCCCGAGGCCGATGCCATGCTTAATCAGGGAGGCCTCCTTTCTTTTCCACATACATTCCTCGACCACAGCATGGTACCTGTGGTAAGGACGGTCTGTGCCGTAAAACGGAAGAGAGGTGAAACCATCGTTGGACTTGGACCTCTCCATTTCGTTAATATCGGGTCCTATGATGATGAGTTCTGCCTTGACCTCCTTGAGCATGTGGTTAATGTGAGCAATGAAATTGACCCGGAGGTCCATCTCGATCTCAAGAAGGTGGTCCTCCCTATCAATTATGCAGAAGAGAAGACGATCGAGGAAACCCTGGAAAGATGCCGGAAGGAGACCGAAGTCGTTAGGGACATGATGATCGATGGAAGCATCATGGCATTGACCGGCGACCTCGTGCATTACGGTCATGGCTACGGCATGGTCATAGACGTCGCTGATGTGGAGCAGCAGTACATGGAATGGGTCAGGGAGCAGCTTGACCTTGCCTATGTGAAAAAGGACCATTACGCATTAAGGGATAAGGCATTCAAGGTCCTGAACGATCAGACAAGACCTATGATCGTCGCAAGCACCATACTCGGGGAACATCTTGAGTACAAGATCTTCAGCCATTGTCTCTCCGATTACTCTCTTATACTGGATACCGAGGCTCCGACATACGTTGCCTCGATATTCTACGGAGTCCATCCCGTATAATATGTTTCTGAAAATCCAGGAGTTTTGATTTAGGTAAAGGTTTTATAATTCATCCCTTTACTCCTGACTTGCCGAATACGTGGGCCGGTAGATCAGACCGGTAGATCGCTCGCTTGGCATGCGAGAGGCCTCGGGTTCAAATCCCGACCGGTCCACTCAACTTTAAATACACTTTATTTCGTGGACCTTTTCCGCGATGAATCCCTTTCGTCAATTGTATTATGTTCACAGGATCCATCGCTCGAAAATAATTATACACGCAACAAACAGATTAAAATTTATTCGGATGTTTGTTGCTGGACCTTTGGATTTGAATCGTCGAAGCCTATTAGACAATCCAAAGGTCCCGACCGGTCCTTGGATCATGAAGATCGTTGATATACCTTTGAACCATATGAGATAAATCCAAAATACCTTTATTTTTGAATGAATCAAATCTTTATTTCGATGTCGCAGATTGAGAAAGGCACGATGGGAGCAAGAGCAATTATTATATTAGTATTCTTAATTTTATTATTATCTGGGATATTTGATTATTCAGTAATTTCCGGAAATGGTCTTAACTTCAATTCAAACGATTATCCCGTCAGGGATAATATCGAACAGAAGAACTGTGATATCGCATCAAACAGCAACGGGAACACAACTGAAGTCTACATCGTTTACGAGGATTATGCGATAAGGAACGATGCACATGTCCATTTCAAAAGATCCCTGGATGGTGGAAGAAACTGGCAGAATCCAATTGACTTCATATCCTTCATATCTGCAGCTGGTGATCGCCACATAAGTCCGGTCATTGATGTATACTCTAATGGGAGCACCCGGACAATTGCAGTGGCATATCTGGATTCAACCCTGAGGGAGTATCAAAATGTCATGGAATGGGTGATAGTGGTCAGAATATCCAGCGATGGAGGATTTACCTGGGAGCCTCCAAGATACGTCACTCCCCTGGGATCCATTTATACCAATGATCATATCAAGGACCCTTCTATGGCCTTCGATCCGAACGGGAATATATTCGTAACATGGACGAACATGGACGGAGATGACAGGATCAATCTTGCCTATTCAACGGACCTTGGGAAGAACTGGTCAAAGATCCTTGTTCTTCCCGATAATGTAGAAACTAACATAGCTCAAAATTACAATCACAAGCTCTCTTCCGTAGCATCGGATGGAAGTTACGTGTATGTTGCCTGGAACGACGAGAGCACATGGAGGGAATTCAGCTGGATCAGCCGGGCTCCCACCTCCTCAATTTCTGAGTATCCGATGTTAGCATTCTCAGATCCACAGAGGATTGCTAGATCCATGCCCTATGATTATCAAACCTACCTTCCGCAGCTTGAGGCCGATAGGAACGGCGTTCATCTGGTCTGGTGGGATTTTTCAACGGATTCCAACGGAGCCGATAATAAGGACATCAACATGGACCGCCCCTCCGTCAAATACACCCATTCCTTTGATAACGGAGCCACATGGGAAGTTAACGGTTCACAGGAAATCATCATCAATTCGTCATCCCCCGATGCTTGGCATTCCGCTCCGGACCTTTCACTGGGCCCGGACGGTAGGCTTGGAATTGCCTGGATGGATCACACCATGGGGCATCCGAACATATTCGCTTCCATCTCCAACGATAACGGAAGCACCTGGTCGAATCCCGCGAGGGCCAATGAGCATCACCCTGAAAGATATCGTGAGAAGCCAAGGGTCGTCGTCGATCAGGCGGAATGCCTTCATGTGATATGGACGGAAAGAGAAGATCAGAATTCCGACAACGATTTCGTTCATTCGGGATCCATTGAAAATGTCGCTCCGCCAAGGGTTGACGATCTTCATGTCATTCTGACGGATGAGAGGATGGCAATAATCGGATGGACCCCGACAAGAATACCGGATTTCAAAGGATACGAGATACATATTGGAATGTCAGAGAATTTCGCCATCTCCGAAAGCTACTGGCCATTCGGCACACTTTACAATATATCCACCGACCAGCTCAAACATCTTGAATTCTTCAGAAGGGACATGGAACCGGATACGATGTACTCCGCAAAGTTGGTGATCGAAGACCAGGACGGGCTCATCTCGATATCGAACGAGATAGCCTTCAGGACAAGGCCTGTTAACATGTGCCCATCTTTCAGGCGGGATATACCGACGATCGACATGTTCGAGGATACCAGTCTCGTTCCTGCTTTGAATCTGTCGGCATGGATTCAGAACGACTGGATTATCGATGATCATTACAACGGGCATGATATTCTGGAATTCGATGTCGAATGCACATCTTCGGATGAACCGAACTTAACTGCGACGATAAGAAATATCGGGTCATATCCTTTCTATTCGTATCTTGATATCTTTACCAGCAGACACAACTGGTTCGGAACGGAAACTTTCAGGATCTCCGTTACCGATGCCGGGAAAGATGGTGCACTCGGCAGCAAAGACGATATGACAGGCCACTCCAATGAGTTCGCAATTAAGGTGAATTCCATAAACGACATACCTGTCTGGGGTTTCTTCCAGGATCTAGCGACAAAAATGATGATGAAAATCCCTTCCCAATCCTCGGAATTTGCACTCTCCATCGAAGAGATCGGATGCGTCCAGGGTCAGGAATATTCCTTTGCTTTGACGGCCGATGATATTGACGGGGATTTCGTGGATTTCAGGGTGAAGGGTGGGGACGAGGATCGATTTGTGATTGAGAAGGATCCCTTCGAGCCGCATCGAAAATCCATCTTCACTTTCATACCATTGAATTCGGATGTACCAATAACGAACATAACTATATCCGTGGATGATGGAAAAGGAGGAAAAAGGGAGCTCACCCTCCATCTGCCGGTCGAGAATGTCAATGACGCACCGTACTTCACATCGGTCAACGGAGACCCTGTTTTACCTTCAGGAGGTAGGTTGTTTTTCGAAATTGAGGAATACGGACCCAACAGTTCTATCTCACTCTCTGTCGAAGCCAATGATATCGATCCCAAGGAAGAACTCACATTATTATCCATGTCAAAAAGACCTAGGATCGAAATGACGGGCAAGACCAACTGGACGGTGTTCATTTCAGCCTTACCCGAAGATGCGGTGATTGGTTACTTCGATTTCACACTTGAATTGCTGGATAAACTGAAGACCAGTATTTCCACCCTGGACCTTCATATCGAAGTAAGGAACATACCCGATTCTCCCAGTTGGTTGGAGGGAAGGGAAAAGGTATCGGTCCGATACATATACGACGAAACGGATATGAACGAATGGAACTTGCCCAAGGATCCGGCGCCCGAATGGAACGAGGATATTCGTTTCGAAGGTTTCGCCTATGATCCGGACAATGATACCCTCACCTATATCTGGAGGTTCACGAACGAGAATTCCCAGAGATCCTTCTCCAGGACGGGGAAGGTCGTGGATGTGAAGTTCCTCCCCTCCGACGGCAACCTTTCCAGGATCCAGACGGAGAAGATGCAGATCAACCTTACGGTATCCGACGGAGATGATTCAACGCCTGATATCTACTTCTACAGGGAACTATGGATATCTCCCGATCATGACAACGACAACGATGGTATGCCTGATACCAGGGAATTGTATTTCTGGGGCAATCTGGACCAGGAACCCGATGTTGACTATGATGGGGATGGATATACGAACATTGAGGAAATCGGATTTCATTTTCCTCTGATGGATACTGAGAAGGGGTTCCCCTACTATATCGATAGAAGAGTGATGGATCCGACAAGTAAGTTTCCATGGTATGATGACGATGATGATGACGATGATATCGTCGAGGAAAAAAACGATATTCACTTGCCATTTTGGTATTCCTTGATTATGATTGCGGTTGTATTCTTCCTGCTCTCGATCCTTTCCGGTTCCATTATAATCTACAGGGTCCAGAAGAGAAGGGAAATCGAAGAGGAGAATGAAGTAGAGATGAAGATCTCGGATATGGGACATCGACAGAAGGAGATAAGGGACCTTTACGGAGGATCCTTCCTTGCGGGAGATGATTTTGGCCCCGACCAATCAACTCTTGACGATCTCGAGCTGGACCACGGGGAACAGATATATCACGAAAATATATCCACTGATACAAGTAAATATGTGGAATTCGAGGATTTCGGGGATTAGATACCCCCTGGGTTTGACATCGGGTTGTTTTTGAGATAGCGGTTTGTGGCCTGCACGTATCCCAATAGAACGAATGCTACAAAGAGACAAGCCTCGGCTCCGCCTATGAGCATCAGGATAGCAATGGAGAGCAGGGAGTTGAATCCCGCTATGTAGTTCCAGAGGGCATGGTTCAATACAGCGAAAAGGTAGCCTATCGGGATGACAAGCAGTAGAAATGCCGTCATCGGCAGCTTTGATCCGCAAGAATCAATGTCCCTGCATTGCCTCGCTCTTATCGAGCCAATCAAGAAACCTATTAGGACCGGACCGATCATGTGAACTACCATGTTGAAGAAGGACCTGAAGAGGATGAGGATCGTGTAGGTAATTGCAGGATTTCCATCCGAGAGAAGGATGCCATTGGCAGAATACAGAACGTTTTCAAGGAGGGCAAATCCTGCCCCGAATGTGGCACCGTATATGATCCCATCCGTTTCGTCCTTTATCTGGGAAAATATAAGCACGAACCCTATCGCTTTGAAGAGCTCCTCGAAAACAGGTGCGGACACAACTGCCGTTGACAATCCGACAGAGGGCATCCATGTGTCGTTGTAGGTATTGAGGAAAAGGGAAGGGAAGGTCGAAAGCATCCCCCAGAAAAGCCCGAGGATGAGAAATGAGCGTGGCTCGGGCTCGTACGGGTCAAAAGCGTACGTGAACACCACCCATGCCACGGCCGGAAGGGCTATGGAAGCCAATAGAGCGGGATATACAACCGGAAACAGGAGACAGCACAAAAGGGGAATTGAAAGGGTCAAAGCGACAAATATGGTGCAGATCAGGAAAAGACCCACCATTATCGTAAGTGAAACGATCCGCTGAAGGATATACCTGGTCCGGTAGCCGGAAGAGTATTCCGAATACGGCAGGGTCCTCTCCCTGAACCTTTTTAACAATGGATTTCGGGACCTCCTTATGATCCGGGTAAGATGGATGTTTAAGAACAGGCCTCCTATGATAAAGACCGGAAGGAGGGATATTGTAACAATGGTCCCGAGAAGGGCCATGCTCTCTCCGAATATCGCAATAAGGACGAAAAGGGTTCCCATGACAAGCGTCATGAAGAAAACAAGCACCAGGATTATTCCGCCAGCTGCGAGGTCCAGACCCACCCCCTTGATGAAATTCCAGAAACCCAGTTCCTTTTCCATAGTCTCACTTAGCCCGTTGAAGACCCCCGAGGACCATTTTCAACTCCTCAGGAGGAGAAAGTTCCGAGGAATCTATCACCATATCGTAATATTTTCTCTCCCTCGGATCGATGTCGTAGTATTCCCTGTATCGCTGGATTTCGCTCTCTTCCCTTTCCCTCATCATCGATACAACTTCTTCAAGGGTCCCTCCGTCCCTTTCAAGGACCCTTTCGGCCCTGACAAATGGATTGGCATCCACATATACCTTGAAGGACTCTACGGCATGGAGATGACATAAGGGACCTGTCATCCTTCCCTCGAGAATGACGTCCCCTTTCCTGGCAATGTCCATCATCATATCGTCAAGTTCCCGGTCGTATCCCTGGTCCTTCTCACACAGCTCCCCGAATTCGGCCAAGGTCAATCCCATGGATCTTGCCTTGTCCCTGAAGAGCTGTCCGGCATAGACGTATCTCAGTCCCAAAGCTTCCTCCAAAAGTCTGCTCAAGGTGCTTGTCCCTGAACCGGGAGGGCCTCCGACGGTGACAACGACCATATGGGCTGATGGAGCTTCACCTTTTTAATCTATGACCAATATTTCCCCCAAGAATTTGTAGTAAAAAAAATAAATACCCTGACTACACTTAACGGGAGAAAATAAATTAAAATGGTCCAGATTGTAGATTGGTAAGGAATGTTCTCCAAGGGATGTGCATGGCGGCTGAAGGGAAGAACAGGCAGGAACTCCTGAACAATATGAAGGAGATAGAAAAGATCACCCAGATGCTGGCTAAATTGAAGGTTGACCTGAAGAAGAAGGAAGAACTGCTTAAGAAAATGGAGGATGCGCTTTCCAAGAGCGAACAGAGACTGGAGAAAAAGGTCGCTGAAATTGACGAGAAGACCAAAAGGCTGGACGAAGTGGAAGGGAAGCTCCTCAAAAGGCAGGAGGAGCTCAACATACAGGAAAAGGAAGTCCAGATAAACGCCATCCTGGAATTCCTTTCGTTCCAGGCTAGGGAGATGGAACTTCAGGATAAATCGAAGGATGTCATAGATATCACGGAAGTCGGTGACCTCAAGAACAAGATCCTGAACCTTGAGAACGAGATCCAATCCAAATCCGAGGAGATCGAGCTCCTCAGAAGCACGGCGGACATTGTTGGAGACGTGAGCGCTCCAACACCGGACCTGCAGCGGAAGCTGAAGGAGACCGAGGACCTTAAGAAATCTCTGGAAAAGAAAAGGACAGAACTGGAGCAGAAGGAAATTGACCTCATCCGCAAGGAAGAGGAACTGAAGTCCGCGGAAAGGTCAAAGCCCGTAGGTGTCACCGATGAGGACAAGAAGGTCATAGAAGCCCTAAATGAAAGGGAGAAGCAGCTGCTGAAGCTTGAGGAGCAGATCAGGAACAAGCAGAAGGAGATCAACAAGTTCATGGAAGGTCTGGAGATCAAGGACTCCCGGATCAAGGAGCTGGAGAACGAGAATCGTATCAAGGAGGAGCTGCTGAGCCTCAAAGAAGAGCAGAAAAGCGCCACAGGTGACACGGCCGAGGTCAAGGAGATGAAAGAGGTCCTTGAAAAGGAATACCAGACCAAGATCAACATGATCGAGGGCAATTACAAGAACATGGTGGATTCCCTCAAGGGAAAGGTAGATACGCTGAAGGTCAGGAACGAGGAGCTTGAAATGCTTGGCGACCAGCTCTCGGCCGAGAAACTGAGGGTCACCCTGCTGGAGAGGGAGCTGAAGGAGAGGATGAACGAGATCGCCTTCTCCGAGGAGAGGCTTGCAAGAAGGCAGGAGCTCATGCTCAAGGAACGGAAGCAGATCGACGAGCAGATGAAGAAGATGAGGGAATCCGGCGACGGCACGCAGGTCGCAGAGCTCAACGAGGAACTCGCAAACAGGCAGCGGCAGCTCAGGGAGATCGAAACGAAGCTCAAGGACAAGGAGGAATATCTCAGGAAAAGGGAGCAGGAGCTCTCAAGTCTGAGATCGAGCATCGTGGACCAGGAGATGAAGATGGAGATAATGGATTCAAAAGAAGACCTGAACCGGGTCCGGACCGGCGTGAGGCGTTTCGACGATCTCTGCTACGGCGGATTCCCGTTCAACTCCAACTTCATACTTTTCGGCCCGGCATATTCGGGAAGGAGGACCTTCACGAACCTTTTCATTGCCGAGGGATTGAAGAAGGGCATCCCCTCGATATACGTGACCACGCAGCATTCCCCCAACGAGGTCAAGGACCAGCTAAGGGTAGTGATCCCCAAGGTGGATGCCTACGAAGAAAAGGGACTTCTCAAGTTCATCGATCTCTATTCCAAATCAATGGGTATCGAGGAGGAATATCCGAATACCATATACGTCGAGAAACCCACGGACCTGGATGCCATAGAGAATGCCATTGGGACCTTCCAGGACGAGTTCAAGGGCGATCATCCCTACCACAAAATAGTATTTTTCTCGGTCTCCACGCTCCTCACATACATCGAGCCTCTCAACATCTTCAGGTTCTTCCAGGTTCTCAACTCCAAGAACAAGAGGAACAATGCCGTTGCAGTCTATGTGGTAGATACCGGCATGCACAAGGCATCGGACATCCAGACCCTGAAACATGTCATGACCGGTTTCATAGAATTCAAGCTGGACGACCTTAAATATTACCTGAGGGTGGAAGGGGGAGGAGATGTCATGTCCAGGGCCTGGATCGAATACACCTTTACAGACAAATCCTTGGACCTGAGGGGCTCCTTCTCCCTGGACCATATCAGATGATCATCTCTCAATGAATTCCCTAACGGAATCGATAATATCCAGATGATCGAAGGCCAGTTCGGGTACAGAATCCAGCGGGAACCAATCCGCCTCGTCCGCATCGTCACCTCCCTTCGGAGGTGCTTCTCCCTCTGCCCCCAGTAGATATACAACCGATACAGTGTGTCCTCTTGGGTCCCTGCCAGGAGCGGAGGCGACCTTGACCATGTCACGGATGAAGCAGTCAAGTCCGGTCTCCTCCTTCAATTCCCTGATGACGGCATTTTCCGTTGTCTCTCCATATTCCACGAACCCGCCCGGAAGGGCCCATGTCCCCTTGAAGGGTTCCTTTCCCCTTTTCACAAGAAGAACCTCTTCCTCTCCCTTCACGCCCTTGAGAACAACTGCGTCAACGGCCAGGGAAGGTTTCATAGGGATCTTTTCCTCAACCAGCTTTGACCTTCCCTGGACCAGTGAATCTATATGGTCCACGGACCTCCTGTAGTTCTCCATCGCGACCTTTGTATGGGATTCAACCAGAGACCAGGCAAGCGACAAGGATGAGAACCTTATCTTGTAACCCTTTCTTGTCTTTTTGAATGGTCCTTCCCTCTGACCCTCGAAGGGTATGACCTCCTCATCTATTATGTCAAGGCCCTTCAATTTATTGAGATAGCGGTAGAGGGTGGATTTGGAAGTGTCGAGCTCCGTAAGAAGCTCATCGACCGTCCAGGGTTTCTTCGGATACTGAAGGAAGCATTCTCTCATCAGCCTGAATGCCACATCGTCATCGTAGGATTCCGGGAGGTAGCCGATCTGCTTGAGAAATGTTCTCAGTGCCTCGTTCAGGTCATATTGGCCGGTCAGCGGATCGTTCCTTACAACCCTGATATCGAACTCCATGCCATCACTACCCGGAAAGGCGAAAATCGAATTCCAGGGGTCAGGGAGGGAGAAGATGATATATTAATAATGTGATTTAGGTGCATGCCCAGACGAGGGAAGAAAAGCGAACCGGAGGAAGCTCCAGAGGAAAAAGAAGCAGTGGAAGATGTATTCACCGGTGAGCTGAAATCCAGAAGGTACGGGATCAGAATAGATGACGATATCGAGGTCCTGGTCATTGCCGGAAACGAACTTATCAAAGTAAATGGAAGGCTTCTCTCCATGAAGGATGATCTGGAACTGGTGGATGGAGATGGAAGATATGTGAAGATCATCATGGACTGGGTGGTCAGCATAAAGGTAATGAACCACAACCGACCTCCTCCGGATAAGGATACGGAGCTTTCCAGGAAGCCCATGAAGATGAAGCCAAAAAAGGCAAATGTTGACCATGCTTATAATTAACCAAATCATCACATAGGCATACAGTGGAAGCTAAAAGTCCATGGCTATCCATATACAAATATACACTCATTGTTACATTTGATATTCAACGATAGCATAAGTATTAATAGAGATCTTGTAATCCGGTCCCTATGGTCCAGTACATCGATGGAAGCGACGATGAGCCCAAGGACACAATGTGGCTGGCGAGGGAGAGGCTTGCGGAAAAACTATCCTCCGAGATCATCCTGTCAAAGAGCCCGAGCCAGACATTCAGGGCATGGAGGGACCAGTTCAATGTCTCCCAGCACGATCTGGCAGTTGAGATAGGTGTCTCCCCTTCCCAGCTTTCGGATTACGAGAAAGGCAGGAGGAAAAATCCTTCCCTTAATCTGATAAAAAGGGTCATCAACGGACTTATCGGGCTGGATGAGAAGAGAGGGGCGCCAACCATCAAGAAATACTCCATGGACCTCCAGGATGAGGCAATACTCGATATAGCCGAGTTCACCGTCGGAATAAATCCAACCGTCTTCATCGATGTCATCGAGGGGACGCTCCAATCCGAGAGCGACCTGGAGAACGAGGATTACATTAGAAGGCCCATCATGGGTTATTCCATAATAGATTCCATCCTGGGCATTCTAAGGTTCTCATCCCTTGATTACATGAGGATCTATGGCAGATCAACCGAAAGATCGCTCTTTTTCACAAAGGTCGCCTACGGCCGCTCTCCGATGATAGCCGTAAGGGCCCATCCCATCAAACCTGCCATGGTTGTCTACATCAAACCGGAGAAGGTCGATCCACTTGCCATAAAGCTCGCCAGATTGGAAAGGATACCGTTGGTAACAACCAAACTGGACATAGAAGAATTGAGCAGAAGGTTAAGGAAGCTCATATGAGGGATCTTCATGAAATCAGGGATCGTCAGCTACGGAGTCTATGTGCCCAGATACAGGATCAGACCCGTTGATATAGGGAGGGTATGGGGTCAGGACGGGGAGGCAATGGGAAGATCCCTGAACATCATCGCCAAATCGGTTCCCGCACCTGACGAGGACGCGGCAACCATAGCGGTCATGGCTGCAAGGAGAGCACTGAAAAGGATAGATGTCGATCCCACCGAGATAGGAGCGATATATGTGGGTTCCGAATCACATCCATATGCCGTGAAACCTACGGCAACTATCGTGTCGGAGGCCATCGGTGCATCTCCCGCCCTGACCGCAGCTGACCTGGAGTTTGCGTGCAAGGCGGGGACGGCAGGCATGCAGGCATGCCTGGGGCTGATCAACAGCTCCAATGCCAACATACCGGTGAACTATGCCATGGCCATAGGGACGGATACATCACAGGGCGCTCCCGGAAATGCCCTTGAATATTCCGCTTCAGCGGGAGGGGTCGCCTTTCTCCTCGGAAGCTCAAAGGTGATTGCGGAGATCGTTCTTACGATGTCATATACGACCGATACACCGGATTTCTGGAGGAGGGAGGGTATGAAGTACCCCTCCCATGGGGAGAGGTTCACGGGGAAACCGGCATACTTCAAGCATATTCAGCAGACCGCGAAGATGGTAATGGATAGAATGGGCAGCTCCCCCGCCGATTATCAATATGCGGTTTTCCATCAGCCAAATGGGAAATTCCCGATCACGGTCGCCAAAAAGCTTGGTTTCACCAATGAGCAGATCGAACAGGGTTTGATGACACCGAAGATCGGGAACACATATTCCGGCTCAATGATGATAGGTCTGGCCTCGATCCTTGACATAGCAAAGCCCGGAGATCGAATACTGGCAATTTCCTACGGTTCCGGAGCCGGCTCGGACGGTTTTGAGATCCAGGTCACCGATGAGATGACCGGCTATCGGTTATCTGACGCTCCGACGGTCGAACAGACGCTGACCAGGACCATGTACATAGACTATGCAACATATGTCAAGTTCCGTCAGAAGATTAAGATGGAGGGAGAATGATGGGGAAGCTTTCCAGAGAAGTGGCTGTCATCGGCATAGGTCAGACACATTTCGGCGAGCACTGGGACCTCTCATTCAGGGAACTGGGGATACGGGCGGGAATAGAAGCGATAATGGATGCGGGTATAGACAGCAGACAGATAGAAGCGCTTTACATAGGGAACATGTCCGCCGGCCTGTTCCTTGACCAGGAGCATATTGCCTCTATGATAGCAGAGGAGGTGGGTCTGACTGACAGACAGGTACCGGCAACAAGGATAGAGGCAGCGGATGCATCAGGAGGTCTTGCACTCAGACAGGCAATTTTCGA
Source organism: Thermoplasmatota archaeon (assembly GCA_048569615.1). Lineage (GTDB taxonomy): Archaea > Thermoplasmatota > Penumbrarchaeia > Penumbrarchaeales > Penumbrarchaeaceae > JAYEPK01. The sequence continues at coordinate 29,348 of JBLIRK010000030.1, forward strand.
GATCGCATCCGGCCACAGCGACATGGTGGTGGTGGGAGGTGCGGAGAAGATGTCGGATGTCACATCGGATATTGCCGCTGAGTTCATCGCCGCCGGTGCGGACCAATCCTGGGAAGCACTCTTCGGAGCGACTTTGCCCGCTCTCTACGCCCTCATGGCAAGGAGACACATGAAGGATTATGGAACGACAAGGGAGCAGCTCGCTTCCGTTGCGGTGAAGAACCACAAGCACGGGGCTTTGAATCCCTTTGCCCAGTTCCAAAAGGAGGTGTCCGTTAAGACCGTTCTCAGCGCATCACCCGTTGCCGAACCCCTCGGACTTTACGACTGCGCTCCAGTTTCCGACGGAGCGGCGGCCCTTGTGCTGTGCTCTATGGATACAGCCAGGGAGATCTCCTCGGACCCCATACGAATATCGGGTACCGGCCAGGGATCGGATACTCTCTCCCTGTCCAACAGGATGAGCCTGACCGAAATGAAGGCAACTAGAAAGGCCGGTGAGCTGGCATACGGGATGGCGGGACTGGGTCCAGGTGATATTCATGTTGCTGAGGTACATGATTCATATTCCATTGCGGAGATAATGGCTGTGGAGGACCTTGGGTTCTTCCGGAAGGGTGAAGGCGGCCCCGCGACAGAGAGAGGGGATACAACGCTCGGAGGGATCATACCGGTAAATACATCGGGGGGACTAAAAGCCAGAGGCCATCCACTCGGGGCCACCGGAATAGCCCAGGTGAACGAGATCGTTCTCCAACTCAGGAAAAAGGCGGACAAGAGGCAGGTCAAGGATGCCTCCGTAGGGTTGACACACAACGTTGGCGGCACTGGCGGAACTGCAGTTGTGCACATACTGGAGGTGATGTGATGGCGGTTGCGAGATACTGGAGACAGCAGGACCAGAGATACAACCTTGCCGGCAACGAATGCGGTGTATGCGGCAGGAAGTTCTTCCCAAACAAGACCATTTGCCCCGTCTGCCACAGGAGATCCCTTGGTAAGATGAAGAAATATTACTTTACCGGCAACGGGAAGGTATCATCATATACCATAGTGCATGATTCGATGCCAGGCTACCGATCCCAGGTCCCCTACGCTCTTGCCACGATAGAATTGGAGGAAGGAGATACCGTTCTGGGGCAGATAGTGGACTGCGAACTTTCGGAGGTCTCCATCGGGAAGGAGGTCGAAATGGTATTCAGGAAGCTAGGTGAGGAGGGTAAGTCGGGTACGATCCAATACGGATATAAATTCAGACTGAAATAAGTTTGACTTTCAGGACACTTTCGCAGATGTATTATATATAATGCTTCTTACCCCCACCTACAAGGAGGCCCCCACTCATGGACGAGATGGAATCCGAGAACTACGAAGAGGCCGTTGTCGAGGAATTTGATGACGATAAATGGCATGGCGTTCCCCCCGCCGGAAAGAAACCCATACTGGGAAAGGGAATGTTCCTCCTTTGGATAGTGATCTTCCTTCTCATAGAGTTCACATTATGGGGAACCTACCGCTACCTCACAAAGGACATCTACGGACCCGGTTTCAACATACCTTTCTTCATAGGACATATCATTGCCGCTCCGACAATAGCTCTGATCCCGATTCTCGTTTGGTGGACCGTTGTAAGGAAGGAGAAGCTTTTCCAGAAGGATGATCTTGAGAACGGCAAATTCATGAGCTTCAACATCGGTCCGTTCAAGCTCACCAAGAAACGCCTTTTCACAGCGGTATTGGTCGGTCTTTTCGGAGGGGTCATGTGGCGGGTCTCGGAGATGATCATATACAATTTCTTCAGCTCGGTACTCGGGGGTCAGCAGTTCATGACACCGAACGTCGTTGACGTTTTCACCCTTGAAGGAATGGGATGGCCCACATTCTTTTTGATGACCTTCGTCATGTTCTTCATAGTCGGACCCGTAGAGGAGTTCCAGTTCAGGTCCTTCGCTCATGACCAGTCCCAGAGGATTCTCCCCAAATGGGCAGCCCTCGTCTTCTCATCGGTCTTCTTCGGCCTCAGCCACATGCCGATCGCCCTTTTCATTTACACTCAGCCTCCGTACAATGCAACCGCCACGGACATCTTCTTCATGCAGATCGGATGGATGGCCGCCGGGGCAACCTTCGGAGCCCTCTATATGTGGTCCAGGAACATCTTTGCCTGCATCGTGATGCACGGTATCGGCAACTGGCAGCTCTCGGTGTTCTGGATAAGCAACAAGTTCACGGCGGAGGGTCTCGTAGGTACTAATGCCTACCTTGCGGACCTGGCCGTGTCCATCTTTGCAAATGCGCTCATGATCATAGCCTTCTTCCTCGTTCATAAATACTACTGGGAGCCGCAGAGAAGGGGCGAGGCGGCCTTCGGAGGAAGGTGGATGGGACTTCAGAGGTTCAGCTTCTCTCTGGACAACGGTTCCAAGACCTCCCTCATCCCCGCCGGAGCGCTGTCCGCGGTAACCGTTGTTACGCTTGTTGTATTATTCGGTCTTACCTCGGCGGTCGGTTTGAAATCCTTGGACAAGCTATATCCCAGCGAGGAAAGAACTGGACCTTCCGGTGATTTCGTCTTGGAAGAATTCACCCAGACCAGTGATACGGTATTAATGGACGGAGACATGGACGTGGGGGATACGGAGACGGTTGCTCTGAACTCGACCAGCTGGAAGATCATAAAGGAAGTTGAGTTCCTGCTCTCATGGCAAGATGAGGCGGAAAAACCCGGACGACCAACGATAAGGCCTTATACCAACAATCCTGACACCTTCCGTTTGACAATAACAGCACCCAATATAACCGCCACCGACCAGGCTGTGAATACCGAAGGCGGCTCAGGCTCGGTGAGGATAATCGTCAAGGTGAACGACAGTGCAATAATGGAAACCTTCGGAAAATATGATGTTGTCGCCACCATCGAGATGGTCGAGGCGGGGGGATGGTTCAGCCCGCTTGCCATCCTGGGGTGGAACGATCCTGGAAACACATACGATCTGCAAATGAACGTCAAATATCTGGAGAATTCCGCCCTGGAGCCGGAAACACCTGTAAATAATTCGGTATCCGAGGAGCCGGAAGTCAACAGCCTGGGACCGCAGTTCAACATATACAGAGAATACTGGGACATAAGGTATGGTGGTGGATCGATATGGCCCATGATGACGTAAGGTTCGGTATAAGGGAGCTTCCGAAGCTCCCTGAATTCCGGAAAGATATAGACAGGGCTCCCAGCAGGGGTCATTTCCTTACCCGGGAAGAAACGAAACTTGCCCTGAAGAATGCTTTGAGGTACATTCCGGAAGAATACCACGAGGTCCTTGGACCGGAATTTATGAAGGAGCTCCGGACCAGGGGAAGGATATATGGATACAGGTTCCGACCCGAGGGAAGGATCCATGCGAAACCCGTCCATGAATACAGAGGAAGGACTCTCCAGGGAAGGGCGGTCCAGCTCATGATAGACAACAACCTGGACTTCGATGTGGCCCTTTTTCCATATGAGCTCGTGACCTACGGATCGACGGGGCAGGTCTGTCAGAACTGGATGCAGTACGGATTGATCAAGCAGTACCTTGAGAAAATAACCGAGGAGCAGACACTGGTGGTCTTCTCAGGTCATCCTCTGGGTCTATTCCCTTCGAGAAAGGAAGCCCCTAGGGTAATAATGACGAACGGCCTCCTAATTGGGGAATATGATAATCAGAAGGAGTTCAACCGGGCAGCGGCCCTTGGTGTAACGAACTACGGCCAGATGACGGCAGGCGGGTGGATGTATATCGGGCCCCAGGGTATCGTCCATGGAACCTATATCACTGTACTGAACGCGGGAAGGCAGTATTTGGGAATGGGGGATAACGAGGACCTATCGGGGAAGCTGTTCATCACCTCCGGACTAGGAGGGATGAGCGGGGCGCAGGCCAAGGCAATAGAGATAGCCGGTGGAATAGGCGTCATCGCCGAGGTCAACGACAAGCAAACATTCAAACGCCATAAGCAGGGTTGGGTGTCAAAGGTCTCCGATGACCTCGATGAGGTATTCTCCTGGGTGGATGAGCATAGAATCAGCGGCGAATCCGTTTCAATCGCCTACAGGGGAAATATAGTGGACCTTTGGCGCTACGTTCTGGACAATGACATAAAGGTCGAGCTGGGTTCCGACCAGACCTCCTGCCATGCCGCCTACGACGGAGGATACACGCCCCGGGGATTGACCTATGAAGAGGCCATGGGAGAAAAGGAAAGCGGCTTGAAAGGATTGATCGAGACGGACCCGGAAAGGTTCAGGGAGATGGTCGATGCATCCCTTATCGAACAGTACAGGCTTATCAAGGAATTGACGGATAAGGGAATGAACTTCTGGGACTACGGGAATTCCTTCATGAAATCCGTATTCGACGCGGGCGCAAAGGACATAGCCAAGAATCCCGACAACCCTTCCGAAGGATTCGTTTTTCCCTCCTACATCGAGGACCTGATGGGTCCTATGGTGTTCGATTACGGCTACGGACCCTTCAGATGGATCTGTCTTTCCGGAGATCCCAAGGACCTTGAAAGGACCGATCGGGCAGCCATGGAATGCATAGATCCGGACCGATGCCCGCAGGACAGGGACAATCACAGATGGATCAAGGAAGCGGGAAGGAACGCTCTCGTTGTGGGCTCCCAGGCAAGAATACTCTATCAGGACGCGCGGGGAAGGGTGAAGATCGCCCTGAGGTTCAACGAGATGGTCCGCAAGGGAGAGGTGGGCCCCATCATGATAGGAAGGGACCACCATGATCCTGGGGGAACGGATTCACCCTACAGAGAGACCTCAAATATCAAGGACGGGAGCAACGTAACAACCGACATGGCCACCCACTGTTTCGCAGGCAATATCGCCAGGGGCATGACAATGGTAGTCATCGCCAACGGAGGTGGAGTTGGTATCGGAAAGGTCAGGAACAGCGGATACGGGCTGGTCTTGGACGGCAGCGGTTACGTCGATGAAGTGATAAGGAGCTCTCTCGAATGGGACGTGATGGTTGGTGTTTCCAGAAGAGCATGGGCGAGGAATTCCAATTCCGTAAAGGTGGTTAAGGAATGGAATCGGAACAATCGAAACAGGGGTCATATCACCGAACCGCACCTTGCCAAAGATGAACTACTGGATAAAATGATGGATTGAACTGCTCAATACCTCGCAAGGGAGTAGTAGGACCATATATCCCCTTCCTTTGAAAATCGATTCAGTAGTTCGGATTTCTTCTCAAGGGTCTCGTGGTACTTTCTGAAGCTCTTCATCATCCACCTTGCATAGAAGGATGGAAGATCGGGTCTGTACCATCTTCTCAGGTATATCACCTTCATCACCAGGAGATAACGCATGTAATTCCTCGATTCGTTCCTCCTACCGGGAATGGAAGCATATAGCATAGCGATGTTGAGATAGCTTTCCACATAATCGGGTCTCTTCCTTATGGCTTCCAGGTATTCCTTGGAGGCTTCCACGAACTTCCCCTGCGATGAGAGGATCTTCCCCTTCTCGTTGTAGGATATCTCATATTCGGAGGGCTCGAAGACAAGCTCCTTCACATGCGGTCCGCTCTCGATCCTGTAAAGAACATTATCCCTGGATTCCACCCTTCCAAGACCCGATACGGGATTCAATGCCAGGGCCCGGTCGTACTGCTGGAGGGCGTAGAAGTACCTTCCGTCCTTCTCCAACTCAGCGGCCTTGGAGAGTGATTCCTCCATGCCTTTCAAGGAATTGGTCATATCAACTTCGTTGAACTTGATCCTCAGATAAGCTCCCACTGAAACTGCGACCATTGCCAGTGAGCCGAGCATCAGGGCTTCATCCATGTAGCCCACAGTTTCGTGAATCGACCGGATTATGCCTAGGAAGAGTATCAGAGTGGAGCCTCCCACCATGGTCAGGAGACAGGATCCGAACCTCTCCGGCATGGACGATCTTGAGAATACAACGAAGGAAGCCGTGACAATTACCAGTATCCCTGCGGATGAGAAATGCTCTCCGGAGAGGAACCAGAGTATCCATCCAAGTCCGATATCCTCGACGGACAGATACAACCCAAGGGAGCACAGGATGCCTCCCAGAAGCATGAAGAGCAGAGGCAGCAGCCGTTTCCGGTCGAGTTCCTTGAAGGATAGGGCTGCAGCGATCGAAAGTGCGGATACCACTATCAGCGGGAAGAAGAAGGCTGCCAGTGAGAAATGACCTAAAAGGAGGGGGAGAGAGGAAACAGCCGCCAGAGGGATCAGGAATATCATGGTCGAGAACTTCAAGACGCCCGGATGGAACATACTCCCTCTGTTCTCGATTATGAGCAGAACGGCGGAAAGAAGTGCCAGAACGACGAAAAGGAATCCCACATCATCTCCGGGCGAATTCACCAGCTCAAGCCTCTCCACGAGGATCTGCTCTCCCAGAAGAAAAAGGAACGAGATCAATATCGATATGTAAGAGAGGACGAAAGGAAGAGAAAGTCCCTCCAAGGGTGAGGGTTTGAAGTGCAGATGACATGCATCGCATGTATCCTCGTCCTTCTCTGTTTCGCAGCTGCAGAAGATGCATCCCTCATCTTCCTGGAGGTCCAGCAGCGAACCGGGCTTTTTCTTGACTTCCGAGGTCTCGACCTTGGGATTCAATAGACGACCTCCTGCCTGTTTCCCCATCTCATCTTAACCCCCACACCAGTTATGTATCGTATGTAGAGATAGGCCGTGAGCATTCCGTTGACCATGTCGTATAGGATCTTCAGAGGCAGATAAAGGATCAAGAAACGCGTCTGACGGTATGAGATCACTATCATCGATCTTGTGATGAAATATAGGAGGAAGATGAGAACGGTCCTGAGGGAAATGAATTCCAGGAAGGAATAGTAATCGCTGCCGGTGATGATCAGGGAGAGTGTCCACAGGAGACCTATGATGAAAACGATGGCGGATATGGATGTGGTCACCCAGGTGAAATATGTGAACAGACCCCACGGGTTCTTCTTAAGATGCCACCTGTTCACACGCCATGCCTGGAACTGGCCGTATATCCATCTTTTCCTCTGCCTCAGCCAGCTTGACCAAGTCGAAGGGGCATTCGTATATGAGACCGACCTTGTGGTCGCTCTTGTTGTGAATCCGGTGGGAAGTATCGACATGGTAAGGTCACAGTCCTCCACTATGGTCCGGTCGAGCGGGGGCATTGAACTTGCCAGGTCAGCCCTCATTCCGAATATGGGGCCCGGGGCGATCAGAACTGAGCCGTCCATGCTCTGGTTGGTCCTGATTATATGCTGGGTTATGTAGTATTCAAGCTGCTGGACCTTGGTAAGGTAACCTTCGTGTGAGTTCTTGATGGATACGAACCCTCCAACGATGCCTGCATCGGGATATCGCCTGAATGTCTCCACTATCTCCCTGACAGCATCATTGTCCATTTCACTGTCGCCGTCGGTCATTATTATGATCTTTCCAGCTGCCCTATCGATACCGTATTTCAATGCAGAGGCTTTTCCTCCGTTCTCCTTATGGTAGATGTTCGTAGTCCTTTTACCCTTCTTGGACCTGAATATCCTGCCTATGGACCATGTGTTGTCTCTTGAGCCGTCGTCCACCACAACTACCTCTATCTCCCCCTGGTAGCTCTGTTTGTAAATATTTGCTATCGCCGAGCCTAGATACCTGTCCTCATTGTAACATGGTATTATGACGGAAACCTTCGGAAACCTGTCCTTGAAAAAGATGTCCGAAGGCTTCTCCTGCATCCAATTCTTCGTGTTGGAAACGTTCGACCTTATCCTTCTCTCCTGGATTCTCGCGATGAACGACCATAGAACCAGAACGATGAACGGATAGATGCTTACCATGAGAAACAGGAAGTAGTAAGCATCGAGCACCCTGAAGGTCAGCAGCTCCCAAGCCGTATCCGGACGTTGATACCCCGTCAGCTCCAATGTTCCATTGGACACCGTCAGCCCGATATATGCAGGGATGATCAGCAGCGGTATCATGGCAAAGAAGGCCGCGACCAGGGCGATCAACCTGTATATCCTCAAATACCCGCCCTCCCCGGAAGTTTCTTGTAATGATCGTCGTCCTCGATTTCCTCAACCTTCCATTCCTCATAATCTTCGATATCGTCTGCACCTTGAATGCCTTCGCCGCTCATCGGTCGGGCAATCACATTCCTCGGGAGATTTTCCCTGGCCGGTGCCCTTGTCGGGCCGAGGCCTCTGGATTGCAGCATGGTCAAAGCCCTTGAACGCTGGAAGGTATGCCACTGATAGCTCCTCACGTCCATCGTGAGCTCCCCGGTCCCGGCTGTCCTTATTGTCTCTTTCTGGACCTTCTTTCTTTCCCTGCTCATCTTGAGCCTTTCTCTTCCCTGGTCTATCTCCTTCAGGAAAATAGCTGCAAGCAGGAAGAAAAGGACAACCGCCATGACCGTACCGATCACGACCGTCGCACCATTGAAAAGCGTTCTTTTAAGTGGTGGGCGTGCATGCTCCGATGAGTTGTCCGTAATCAATGTCCTGTTGTTGTAATGAATCAAGGTGACGGGATCTAGATATTGGTCCTTTACCGCCGTATCCTCGAGCGTATCGGTGATCGAGTTTCCTGTTCCATCCAGAGCTTTTCTAACGTCAAGATAGAGGATCTTGCGTGTTTCCGAGCCCAGATCATCGGACACCTGGAGCTGGACCTCATGCCTTCCGGCTGAAAGGGTCAAGGTCAGGAAGGACTGGCGGGATATTATCATCCCGTTCATTGTCCATACGTATTCCTCAACCACCCCATCCTGGTCGATTATACCAGAGGGGGAGATTGTAAAGGCCGCACCCTCCACCATGTTATCCGGGAGCAGGATATGTGGCTCCGGAGGAATGTTCTCCACCGGGATCACCTTGGAGAACTGGCTTCTCTGCCCGGCCATGTCCACGGCCCTTATCCGGATGTCCATGGTGCAACCCAAGGGCCTTTCGAAATTGTAACCGCTCGTTGACGGTCTGCCCGTTATCAACCAATCTCCATCGTTCGTTCTGGTCCAGAACTCGTAGTATATGACCCCGTTTTTAGTGTTGTCAATCGAGGGCTGCCAATCAATTCTGTATTTCGTTTCGCCAGGGGAAAGATGTTTTATGATCAAATCCGAAGGTGCGCTCGGAGCCTGAAGGTCCACAAGAATGTTTTCCGACGAATTGACCTTGTGGGTCAGGCCGCTGCCGGATACTGCCTCGACAATTATCCTGTAGAGATATCCATCCTGCACGTTCTCATCAATTCGGAAATGATCTTCCTTTACCTCCATTTCCTTGATGAGCGTCATGACCTCGGTCCTTCCCGATCTCCAAGCCTCGACGGTGACCAGATAACCCTCAATGCCGGAGATGGGTTTCTTCAGGATAAACCAATCCCAACTTAGTACGGGAGATGTTGTGATCGGGCTGATTGGCTCAGGTTCGGAGATCTCGGGACTTTCCCTGTCGATGCAGATGAATATGCCCGATATGTCCCCGATGAAGCCCATTTCATCCACTGCCCTGACCTCCAATCGGTGCCTCCCGTTATTCAATCCGGAAAGATTCAGGGATGGCTCCAATGTTGAATTCCACCCGGAACCATCGATCCTCCATTCAAAATGATCGAGCCCCGTGCTTCCGTTCGGAAGCGTCCAGCCAATAGCGACATCCTTTTCAGAAATCCAGTCAACCGGGGGAGCTTCGAACAAAGGAGCTTCCATCAAGGGCAGCTCTTCGAAATATTCCAAACCTTCGATGGATGTATTCCCCGGCTCCGTGAATCTGAGATAGAAGGAATTCTCGTTCTTGTAAACCGCTAGTTTAATGAGGACCGTGTTGATCCCTCTCTTCATTATCACGAATGTGAGGTTCTGATCCGGTGCGACCCTCCGGGGAGCCCTCTGCTCAAAGACCTCGTTGCCATTGAAATACACTTTTACCCCGTCAGAATTGCCTACCCGAAGCTCAACGGGGCCTTCGTACTCGGACCTTACATAAACATGGACATAGGTAACCGCATCTTCCAATCTGCCAAGAGCGAACCTGAGATCTACCTGATCCCTTTCCATCCCGAAGGGTTTCCAGGTGTTGCCTGCCATCTGATCGCCGAGCCGGGGGCGCGGATCGTTCTCTCTTTCCAGGAACTGCCTGTTCAGAAGGGAGTCGCGATCCCCGGAAACGAAGGGTCCAAGATAGGACCAGTTCCTCACGCAGTACGGCATCCAGACAAGATGGATGAGGTCTATCGTTATATTGGTAGGAGCCTGGAATGTCGGTACTATGCGGATGTACCTGATCACCCCAGTCCACTTCTCTTCCTCGTCAAGGTGGATCGAATATAGATGCCAGTCCTCCGTATCTATGATGTCGATCTCCATCTTCCTGTCCTCGGAAAAGACCGGCTTAAGGCTGGACCAGTAGATGTTCAGTTTTCCTGATCTTGAATCGGCCCTCATGGACAGCTCCAGAACGTTCTTTCCTTCCGCAGTGGTGTGAACAAGAGGGGACATGAGAGAAGGAGCTCTGCAATTTGAGATCGACCATACCCCCCCTCCGGGATAGAACTGCCCCATGCCGGTCGTTCTCCAACCTTCCCTGTCCTGGTCATCCTCGAAATCCCATATGGTGGATCTCACTGGTATACTCTGCTTCTTGAGAGGACATAATGCCTTTTCCTTGAATGGTCCATCCCTCAACGCCCTTGCATAGGAAGGCCATTCCCGCAAGGACTTGTATGCGAAATCGCACGTTCCCAGGGCTCCGAGCCTCTGGGCGGTCTCTGTCTGGTTGACGAGTATGTCTATTCCCGCTTCCTCGGACGGAACGCTGCCATGTGCCGTATTCCCCGGATAATAGACATAGGGTCCGGCAACGACAGGACACTCAAAATTGTCCAAATTGTCCTGAAGGGTACTCTGAAAATAGGATTTGGAGGTCGTATAGCTCATCGTAGTCACAAAGTCGATTATCCCCCTCTGGGCCCATGTTCTTGAATCCTGGAACACACCATTGTACCAGGACCAATAGCCGTGCCATATGTCCGCACCCACCCAAACATAGGGTCTGATATCCATTATCGTGTTGTATAACAGGTCAACAACCTCGGTCACCTGGTTCCTCCTGAAGTCATTGAAGTTTGTCCATCCCTCATCATAGTATTTCTGGATGGAGATGTCGGTGTAGCCGTATATCGAGCTTCCGTATCTTATGGTATCAAGTTTTATCCCGTCAAGAGGGTAGTTGGCAAACAGCTCCTTGGTCATATTCGCTAAATAATTCCTGGCATCCGGATTTGCCGGATCTATCCAATGACTACTATAGGAGCCGGAGCTTGACCTGTCCCTCCACTCGGGATGCTCCCTTAACAGAGGATAATTGTAGAGTGTATGGAACCAGGGCATCACATGGATGTTGTATTTGTGTGCCTCCCTGATCAGTTCCATCAAGGGATCAAAGCTCCAGTGGACCTCAACATATTTCGGGAAATACGTGGAGTTGTAGAATACTCCAAGATAATGTCCGTTGATGTTCGGGGATATGCAGTTGAAATTATGATCGACGGCGAACTTCACCATGGCCTGGATCTCGGACCTGTTCACTATCTGGTATCCGTCGGTCCACATGGACCTGTATTCGAATAGCCTGTCGTCGCTTCCTCCGTCCTGCTGCGGATAATCCCTTGTCGGGGGTTCGACAAAGGATCTGACGGGAGGTAGCTGAGAATCCCCTGCCGATGCAGGGAGATGAACGGGAACGATCAGAATTACGATAACGATCAGTAGCATAAGATAGCGGCTTTTCACGTGGCCCCACCCCCCGGAAGCAGCCTGTCCTTTTCTTCCCTCACCTTATATTCCTCGACGTCCCATTCCTCCAGTTCTTCAATATCCTCATCCCATTGGACTTCATTTGCCCTTGTCAGAGGTGCCTTTGCCCAGGGAAGCGAGGTCTGTGATCGGGATGCAGGGACCTCCCCGTGCTGGAATCTCGATAGGGCTTCCTGCCTCTCATTCCTATACCATTCAACGCTCCGATGAGCTGTCTGAGGACCGGGTTGCGAAGTCCTGTCAGCTCCGGGTGCAACTATGATGTTTCTCTTTCTCTTCCGTTTCACAAAGAGGCGGACATCCCTTACAACTATGCCCAGGGCCGAGAAGATTATCAGAAGGAGAAGGATCGACCCGGTCGTGATGATGGAGGCCTTAAACAACTCCTGCTTCGTCCTCGGCCCTTCAGATGTTGAATTATCCTGGAGCAGGATGGTGTTGTTGCTGTAATGAACTTTTACGACCGGCTCCAGATCCATATCAACTATCTGGCTTGTTCTGATATAATCAGAGAATGAACCTGCTGGGAAATCGGTCGAGGCTTCCACCCGGACGGTGAAATCCCGGGAAACCTGCGCCCCGACATCATCTGCAACCTCCAGAGTGAAATGGTGATCCCCCTCAGGAAGTGTGATCATCAGGTACTCCTCGATGGAAATGACCCTGCCTTCCATAATCCAGATACAGCTTGACAGACTTCCGTCGATATCCGGATAAGCATCCAAATCCATGGAAATCGAAGCACCTTCCAAAACATGCTCCGAAATGATGAGCTTTGGATCCGGGGCGATGTTCTCCATGATCGTCGGATGCGAGAAATCGCTTATTTGACCCGAACTGTCAACTGCTCTGACCCTTGCCTCCAGAAGGTGTCCCAGAGGTCTTTTTACAACCGTAATGTTCTCTTTTGACGTTCCTGCAAGCTGCCATTCGCCCTCAGCTTTACGGGTCCAGACCTCAAAATGCTGAATGTCTTCCAGGTAGGTCTGTTCCACTGTTGACCAGGTTAGCTCATATTCCAGGCTTCCGGCTTCCTTGTGCTCGAATTGCAGGTTCCACGGCGGCTGCGGCCTGTTTAGATCGACCCTAGTACCATCAATGGATCGAACAGCGGTTGAGACCCCGCTTCCGGATAAGGCCGATACCTCGATGTTGTAGATGTAACCGTCCCTAAGGTTCCAGGAAACGGAGAAATAGGTAGTGTTGATGATCTCGCCCTTGACGGCAGAATGAACTTCCCTGGTCCCCGGTTGGTTGTAGGTGACATTTACCATGAACCGGTCTATTCCGAGATGATCCATCAGGCCGAGTTCGTCGTCAACGGCATCGGCCGGGTTTTCCTCGCCCTTACGCAACAGCTTCAGCACCTTGGCCTCGGGCGGCTTTTTTCTGACACTAACATAGATGGGGATATTCCGACCATT
>JBLIRK010000031.1:0-42105 GCA_048569615.1 Thermoplasmatota archaeon
GCCCCTGCTCCTTGCACACACCGCCCGTCAAACCATCTGAGTTGGGTCTCGGTGAGGATGCCGACTAGTGCGGCATTCGAACCGAGGTTCAGCAAGGAGGGTTAAGTCGTAACAAGGTATCCGTAGGGGAACCTGCGGATGGATCACCTCCTAAGAATTGAAAAAGGGGGAGCTCCGGCTCCCCCACCTCTTAACCTGTTCGGTTCCTCGAGCACTTCAAATGTCGCATATCGGAATGATACCCCTTTCTTTTTCTATTTTGAAACTAATGGACAGATCGAATGAGAGTACAGAAACTCCTGCCGGATGGGTCCTTGAAGATTGAATATTCAGGTAATGTCAGGGAGAGCAACGAGGAATATATCTCGATCGATACCGGATGGTCCAGGGAGCCCCTCGACCTCGGATACGTTCTCTTCCAGCCCGATGACAGATGGGTGGAGACCTTCTACAGGAAAAGATGGTACAACATATTCAGGATCGCCGACAGGAACGGGGAGCTCAAGGGATTCTATATCAATATCACCAAACCCCCGGTCATCGGGGATGAGATTATTCAATGGTTTGACCTCGCCATCGACATATGGGTGAGGACGGATACTTCGTATCTCGTTCTGGACATGGACGAGTTCGGAGATCTGGAACTGTCTGAGAGCGACAGAGAAAAGGCCCTCGAAGCTCTTGAGGATGCAAAGAAAATGGTTGAAGATCTCAGAGGCCCTCTTTCTGAATTGAAGAGCTAATCATCATCATCCTCTCCGGCCTCCCTCCACTGCTCGACACCTTCCTTGAACAGGAACGCTACGATCACAAGTCCCGCGACGGGGTCGGCCCACCACCATCCCAAAAGGTAGTTGAGACCCAAGCCCAGAAGCAGAGCCACGGATAACCATGCGCATACGAGCGTCTCCTTGGAATCCGCGATAAGGGCCTTGCTCCCTATCCGCTCCCCGGTCTTCCTCTTGTGGTATGCCAGCAATGGCATTATTATCAATGATGCAGTGGCTATCAAAATGCCTGGGAGCGAAACTCCTGGCTCCTCCTGCTGCAGGAACGCCATACCTTTTGAAAGACCGAGAAGATCGAAAACCCCGAGTGATGTCAGGGATTCTATCAGGACATAAAGGCCCAGAACGAGGAAGGTGACCGCCACCAATCTGACGGCGATGAACTCTATCCTCTCCTCCTGCTCCTCGGTCACCCTCTTGTGCTGGTGGAGCCTCCAGATAAGCACTCCGCCCGAAAGGGATTCAACAATGCTGTCGAGCCCGAATCCCACAAGCGCGACGCTTCCTGAAAGGGCTCCGAAGAGGATCGAGAGGACAGCTTCAAGGATATTGTAACCCACAGTCAGGTACTCGAGCATCAGACCCTTGGCATAACCATCCATCCGTTCGTATTTGCCGATATCGTTTAGATAGCTTGTCCCTTAATATCCATATTGAAAATATTCATTCAATTCCAGTTCATTGTATTGTGCCCCGGGGGGAGATGGAGATCGGATTTTTCGATACTTCATTTATTATTGAACTTGGAAACGCCCATTGAAAAAATGCGTTGAAAATTACTTACGAAACCTGGGCTAAACCTTAAATACGCTTCTTCATTAGCCCTATTCCCAATTTGCAGGGCCGGTAGATCAGCTCGGTAGATCGCCTGATTTGCAATCAGGAGGCCACGGGTTCAAATCCCGTCCGGTCCACTCCAATATAAGTTCAAATCTGATCGCAGACCTATTCCGCATTGAAATCTTTTCGTCAATTCAAATATGATCTCGGATTTCAATGCTAGAAAACGATGGTACACGCAGCGAACAAATGAGATAATAATCGTAAGTTCGCTGCTGGACCTTTGGATTTGAAATGTCGATGCTGAATGGACGATCCAAAGGTCCAATCCGGTCCACCATACCCTATTGATTCTCTTCGATTACTGATTGGAAATAGGGTATCCGGACATGGGGATCTGCGCCTGAAATGATAAAGGCTCCGTACCATTAGATTTTTATAACCGTATAATAGGGGTCCCAAATCCGTTTTAATAATCCTCGGCAATCTTTTCATCACACCTGAGAAGACCGAAACCGGATGAAGGATGCCGTGAACCGGATGGCGATGTCCGGGGAGCTCCCCTTCAACCGGGAAGGTCGTCCTTGTGAGGAGAGAAAAAGAATGAGTTCAGCAAAGGAGATCGGAGAGATGAGGACCGC
The DNA here is from genome assembly GCA_048569615.1 of Thermoplasmatota archaeon. Classification (GTDB taxonomy): domain Archaea; phylum Thermoplasmatota; class Penumbrarchaeia; order Penumbrarchaeales; family Penumbrarchaeaceae; genus JAYEPK01. The sequence goes on from JBLIRK010000031.1 coordinate 2,210, forward strand.
CCTGTCGGTCCTCGGAAGGGAACATCCCGAACTCGAGGAGTTCGTGGAGGAGATGAACGAGGACCTCTGGGCGATCGAGATCGCCCTGGAGATAAACGACGATGCAGAGGGAGGTGAAGAGGATGATGAAGCCTAAGAAGGAGGACAGGGTCGTAAAGAAGCTCCGCAGGGTCATAAAGATGACCAATCCGGAGAAACTTAAGCTCTCGCCGGAAACGGCGAGAAGGATACTGAGGAACGCTGACCCGGAGGAGATCGAGGTCGTCGAGCTGGATGGAGAGGACGAAACAAAGACAAAGCACATTGCCTTCAGGGGAGTCCCGATATACCTGTGCATCAAGCTATCGCACAGGCAGCACAGGCTCAACATGATCGGAGAGAGATCATAGGATGGTCAGATATGGGTGTTCATCTCAAGTAAAAGGTCCGTAAATCCCCACCGGGAATAGACTTCCCTCGCCGAGGGATTGCAGCAGAGTACTCTTATTGAGATCGTATTTATTCCCTTGGAGCGGAACCACTCGAGCGTCTGCTCCCACATTTTCGAAGCATACCCCCTGCCCCGGTACGGCTCCTCGAGGTAGATATCGCTCAGATAGCCTATCCATTCATCCTTGAAGACGGGAACGTTCTTCTGTATCCTGGAGAGCATGTAGCCTTTGATGCTCCCCCCGTCCTCGAGGACGAGGACGTATCCGTGGCGGGACCGGATGCTGCGCTCGAAGTACTTTCCAACTATCTCGGGAGCGTTCTCCTTCATTTTAGGCAATAGATCCTCGCCTGCGGCTCTCCCCAGCCCCCTCTGGTGCTCCATGAATTTCTTCCATAGCTCGATCATCTCGTCAAGTTCCCCTAACCTTGCTTTTCTTACGCGCAACGTCCCACTTCCTGTCCTTGTCCCTTTTCAGGAGCCCCTTTTTCTCGAGTTTGGAATTGAGTTCCTCGAATCCGGGGCACTGGTACCAATTACCTTTCCACTCGCATCTCTTGCATTTCTTCTCCATCCCCCTCAATCTGAGCGACATCGCTGCCCCGGCTGCAGTATACCCCGCGAAAAGGAAGTAAAGTCTCAGAAGTATATGTACGGGGATCATGAAGATACCGACCGTTACAAGCGCTATCCCTATTCCGAGGAATATCTTGATCATCCTATGCCTCAGTCCCGTTCCTTTTCTCCAAAGCGAGATGAACTCGAAGGAGCCGAAGGCGACACCCATTAGAATGAACAGATACCACGGGTAGTCCTTATAGGTCCCGAAATGGAGTATGAGGATGACCACAGCGATCGCAACAGGATAGGTTACGATACAGCCCCAGCAGAGCTTCAACCTCCCGATATTCAGAACATCCCTCCGGTATTTAGTGCAGTGGGGGTGATGGCTCAGCAGATAGGGGATGGCTGTCCGGAGGTAGCCAAATCCTTCCTTGAACTCTTTCCATTCATTGTATTTCCTTTTCATATGACGGCCTTTGTCGTTTACGAACCAAGGGGTCCAGCAGCGAAGAAAATGCATATATTTTTATATAGTTTGGGATTATTATCAGACCGTCCTGTATGAAATGGGGATTAAGCAAGAGGTGATAAAATGGCTAAGAATCACGGACCGGTAGGCGAGGAAAGAAGCGGAGTCGTATGGTGGCTGCTCAGCATTCTTTGCTTCATTATCGAGTTAGTCTGGCTGCACAAGGTATGGAGTGAGATCGCCGCCTTTACAAAGGAGGATATCAATCCCACCGTGAAGGTGGTATTCATGTTCATTCCCATCCTTAACATAATAACGCTCTACCAGATGTATGCGAAGATAGCAGAGATGGAGGGAATGGTCGGCATCCCCGAGGGTGAGAGGCTCAACCCGATTGTAAACCTGATACTGACATGCATAGCGGGTATTGGAATAATATTCGCCCAGAACCATCTCAATACCGTTTGGGAAAAAGCCTGAACATAGTTCAGGAACCGGGGGAGCGCTCCAGCTCCCCATTTTTTTCATTTCAGTTTTGGATAGCTCTAGGTGTGGGTCCATAATCATCCTTTCATCCTCATCCCTATGAAAAAGAGGATGAGTTTTCCATGCCGCCTGATAGTAGGGTTTTTAATAAATAATCCCATTCCACCCTATACCCAAGCGGTGTCCTTGATCATTCGAGGGATGTACATGGCCGAACAAAAAAGCAAGATCTTTGAGTGGCTCTCCTGGATAGGTATCGGCTCCGGGATATTCGGAATACTGTTGGTCTTCCCAGCTCTCTTCATCTCGATACTCTGCCTCTTCCCTCCGATATTCAGCCAGGCAGCAGTGGTCCTCGGACTGATGACCTATGTCAAGTCCGCCTACTCACAGAACAAGAAGGTCCAGCTATGGGGTATCATCGCCATGGTCCTGGGTATCATCGGTCTGATATTGGAGGTCTTCATCTACTTAGGTGAGATCTCCTTCTAACGGACCATCGCTCCATGCATGAACAAAATCTTATTCTATTCATTCCGCGTTGACCAAGTATTTCCAAAGGGGTGCAGAGTTTGCAGGAAAGGGTAAGACAGGTAAGAAGGGCTCCTCCGAGGCAGACAGCAAAGGCCAGTGTTTCGGCTCCACCGGTGCCGAGAAGGAAGATATCCACCGCCGCCAGGGTATTCTATCTTATGAGATGGTCCTATCATTTCATCACGCCGGTTGGCATGGGAATAATTATCTGGGGAATTGTCGAAGCCCAGTACGGAAAACCCAGCGTGGCATGGCCGATCATAGCGGGCGGAGCGGCATTCACTTATCTGGCCAATTATTTCAACAAGGCCAGATAAAGAAAGTTCTGAAGACGGATTGCCATGCTGGAGTTCCCGGGAACCGACGGGGTCCTTTTCGACCTTGGGAACACGTTGATCCCCTTCACTCCCAAGGATTCCATGGAGTTCGTTGTCAAGTGGTATCACTCCTCGGGTCTTGAAGGGTCCGATCTTCCCTTCCGGGAGTTCCTTGATTCATTCAGAAGGACCGTAAAAAAGGAAAGGCGGAGAATGGTCCAGGAAAAGTGGGAAACCTCCGTTTCATACAGATCAAGGTCGATTGTGGAGGACCTTGGGGAAATCGGTTTCGACATCCGGGGGAAGGAAAAGGAGCTAGAAAGGACCCACACGCCGGCTTTCAGCTCATGCCTATGGATCTCCCGGGATTCTATCAATGTACTGAAGGGGATAAGGTCCGCGAGGGGGAGCGGCGGAGATCCCGTAAAGACCGCCCTGATTTCCAATGCGGGCGATCACGAGGCGATAAGGGCCTTCTTGAAGGAAAACGATCTCACCGAGTATTTCGATGATATCGTCATATCCAGCGAGCTAGGTTATGCAAAACCATGGAAAGATATCTTTCAAGGACCCGTCTCAAGGCTGAAACTGGACCCTGGAAGATCGGTTTATATCGGGGATCGCTACAAGATAGATTTCCTGGCATCGATGGAAGCTGGTTTGAAGCCCATTTACATAAGACAGTACCATACATCAGGCGAACCGCCGGAGGGAGCGGGCCCCATAGAGCCGACCATAACCCACATTCTCGACCTCATCCCGCTTCTTGAAAATGGTTACTGAGACTGTTGGGAATAGAGTTAATAACCGCCGGTCCCCTTGAACGGCGATGTTCAGGATGGTGAAGCTCTTCTTCATAGAGGAGCTAAGGTTGAGAAGCTCCTTCTCGACCTCCCTTTCCCTTCTCATCTTTCCCGAGTTCATACTGATAGGCGCTCTCTCGGGATACATATTTCTTCCCATACTCGAGGGTTCCATCACATATCCGCAGGTTCATCTATCGGTCCTTTCCGGCCTCTTCTTCTTCGGGATCTCCATGGGGGGAATAGCCTTTCTCGGCAAGGAGTTCCTTGAAAGGTCCCTCGGCCCCGTGAACATGCTTGCTGCGTCCTCCACCTACCAGCCGGTGGGGCAGCGCAGGATGTACTTTGCCTACTTCCTCCATGATGCCCTGTTCTACATCATGCTGGTCCTGGCCCCCACAACGGCAGGCCTTGCCCTCGGAACGATCATACGCCCCATCCCTTTGGACAGGTTCATTCTGATCTCGGCCTCCCAGTGGGCCTCCTTCCTTCTGGGTCTTTCTCTATCGCTTTCGGTATCCTCCGCCGTGGGTGCGGGAAGAAGGAGGGCCCTTGCGTACGCTCCACTCTCCGTGATACCCTTGCTATTGCTTCCTCTTTCCACCGGGAGGCTGGAAGCTTTCCTTCCCCAGTACATGGCCGTCCTGGACGGATCATGGATTTGGCTCCTGATAACCTTCGGACTCTCCGCATTCTATATTTCGATGGGCATCCTGTTATTCAGCGGAGTGGACGAATCCTACGACAGGAAGAAGCCCGGGGATTACGGCTTCCTTTTCAGACTGATGAGCGGGACCTTCAAGGACCCTGTATATTCGGCCCTTGCTGCCAGGGAATTGATCAATCTCCTGCGGGGAAAGGCCTACGTAAGGATTTCCTTCTCCCTCTTCTTTCCCTTGATCGTGATGGGGGGTCTTGTGGGATTCCTCCAGGTCTTCGGTTCGAATGCCATCGATTTCAACATGCCTTTCTTTGCCGTGATGATATCCTTCTTCACAATGTCGGTATATACCCATCTGACCAACATGGACTACCTCGATTACGACCAGACCATCCCGGTGAGGACCAGCGATCTGGTGAGGGTCAAGGTATGGGTATATCTCATGATCTCCCTTCCGCTCGCGGTCGTCATACTGATGGTCATCGCACTCATTAGAGGAGATTTGAGGGGTCTTTTCTTTTCGCTGCCCCTTGTCATCGTAATGGTCCCGTATATGGGCTTCGTAACCGCCTATCTGACGGGATTGTGGACGAATTCCATGCTCTTCGATGCCTCGGTGTTCCTCAGATACATGGCGCTCACGGTGGGACCGCTGATGTTCGCAACCCTCCTTTCATTCCTCATGGACAGGATACTCTGGATATCGATATTCGGATTGGCCCTGATAATGCTAAGCGGGGCTGTTTCGACATGGATAATGGCCAGGTCCCTGGATGAGAAGTGGAAGGAGACGGTCCTGTCCTCGGCGGGGGGAATGAGAGGTGATTAGAGTCTAGTGGGTCTTTGCCCAGGAATATTCCCTTTGCTTGGCGGATCGGCCGAAGCCGCAGGATGAGCAGGTCTTCTTCCTGATGTGGTACGAGTGGCCTCCGCATCTCCTGCATCTTATGTGCAGGGTTTTGTGCTTCTTTCCCATTGACGGTGTTCCCTTTGACACCCTATCGCCTCCCTATCATGGTGAGATGTAGATGACGTTGTCGCCCCTTACGATCGTGGTCTCGGACCTTGCCACGACCTCTCCGTTGATGATCTCCTCGGCGTCCCTCAGGACGAGGTTCATATGGACATCGTAGCCGTCCAGCGTTCCCCTGAACTCCCTTCCGGCCCTGAGCTCTACAATAACCCTGCTCGATATGGCCTGGTTGAGGGCGTTCAAAGGTTTGACGGTCATCTGTGCACCTCGGCTGCGACACTACATACAGGTTTGTTATTTAAGGGTTGTTCCATCCCAGGATGTCAGGGAAATAGCTCCGAGATCACCTCATCGACATCTGTGTCGAGGTCCCTTTTCCCAGACTCCTCCTTCTGCGTCTCCACCCCCCGGCCTTCCCTGGCCAGGGAACCCTCGACCTCGACGGGAACCGGAGGCATGGGAATTCCCGAGTCCTTCTTCCTCCTCCTGGAAACCCTCAGGAAATCCTTCTCTGACAATGTTCTAGCTTCCAGGGGAGCGTTCGTTCCCACGGACCCCAGAAGCCTCCTCTGCCTGGTTTCCTGTATCCTGAGGATGACGCCGTAGGCCAGGAGCCCGAGGATGATCAGGATGGCGATCACAACGACATACATGATCGATGCCGATCCCTTGCCGCCTTGGACAGTCACCTCCAAAATATGCAGGTAGGTGCCGCCTGAGCTGTCCCTGACCGAGATCTGGACAAAGTAGTCTCCCGGTTCTGCATCGTCCGGAACCTTCAAAGTGAAGTTCGTGTAGGTGGTCGTGAATGTTCCGAATTCCCAGCTGACATTGATGACGAAGTCGGTGTCGCCGTCGGGGTCCTCGACGATCAGGTCCACCACAAGGTCCTTCCCCCTTTGGACCGTGAGGTTCGTGGGACCACCCACGAGCGGTGGATCATTGGTCTGGTTCACCTGTATGTAAATATTGACCTCGGCTTCCTTGCCTGCATCATCGGAGGCCACCAGTTTTAAAATCGACTGACCTACATTCTCACCCGTGGGGATCATTTCCACCATGAACTCCATGCCCGTGGAATTGGGGACGGCGCTTGTGGTTACCCAATCGAGCTCGGACCTCAGCTCCACGGTTTCGGAATCTATATCCTCCAGGATTACCCTGAACGAGGAGCGAACATCCTCCTTCAAGGTCACGTTCGATGGAAAGACGATAAAGCTCGGAGCATCCGGCACGGGCAGGACCTCGACCTCGATCGTGCCGTACCTTGTAACGGATCCGTCCGAGGCATAGACCATGATGCGCCCCTTTCCGAACCAGTCCGGGGACGGAACCACATCGAGCTGGTTCTCAGACACCACCGCTTCGAGATTCCCCGAGATGATATCGGTCCAAATTGATATCGGGTGGGGGAATTCATCCAGATCGGTGAAGAATGTCGGGGTCAGGTTCAGAGGTCCGGAATCCGAGGACAGGGAGCTGTCCTCGTGGAGCTCAATACGGGGGAAGTAGTCGGTCACCTGGATGGGATAGTTCGCCCTGAAACGCTTGGTCAGGGTATTGTCACCCATATCCGATTCAATGATCACCTGGTCCTGGAAGGATACGATCTCCGCATGCAAAACGAGATCGTTGAAGCCGTAGGAAGGGATGTTCAGCCTTGGCGTGATCTCGATCCTTGCACTCGTATTGGCCTTGAGGTCGAGGAAGGGAAATACCTCCTGATCCTTGGCGATGTTCGTCAGGTTGGCCTTCAGTTTGAAAGCCTCGATATCCCTGCTTCCCGTGTTGGAGACGAGAACGGAGAGGGTCAGCTCCTCGTTACCAACCGCAACTTCAGGGTCGAATACAAGATCGGAGATCCTCAGATTCCTGTCGGACACGACATCGATCCTTACTGTGCTGGGTATGAAGCCGTCCTTGACGGCGGTGATCCTTAGCTGGGCCAGGTTCTCCCTCGCCAAGGGTATGGAAACTTTACCTTCGGTATCGGTTACTTCCGATACGAAGAGGGCAGGATCACTGGGGCAGGTCACTGTAACCCTCGCTCCCTTCAAGGTCCGATCGTTTTCCAGAACCCTGACATGAAGAAAACCGCTGTCGTAAACGAACGCATTCTCAACCTCCATACGGAGGCTCCTGGGCTCATCCAGCCATATGGGGCCTTCGGGATCACCCATCAGGTTGTATGCCAGGTTGTCGATGTAGAACATCCTGAAATAAAGGGGATCGTAGGAGAAGAAATCCTCGACGTAGTTTATGTAGTTCCATTTCTGTTTGTAGAGCGCTTCACCCGGTCTCGGATTACCGTTGTAGAGCAGTCTGTAGAACTCCTGGGCGAGCCACCAGTTGCCGTAGGAATAGTTCTCGTTCGGCTCCTCGGGGTCGGGCCGGAACTCGCCCCTGTAAGTGTCAACGGTCGCCCCCACCAGCGCTATCGCCCCTCCATTCGGATTCCTCAGAAGCCTCTCCATGTTCGTATCATCCTGCTCGGAGAAATTCGTTGAACCGCAGCTGGAGATATATACGAGCGGCAACCTCCTGCCGTTCTCTATGGTCTCTGCCATGTCATATGTGAAATGGTCCTCGTAATCCAGCAGGTAATCCTTTCTTCCCCCGCTCTCGCCCTTGTAATTGGTGCAGTTGCCGTTGAAAGGGTCGCCGTGGCAGGCGACGATAACCGTGGAGAAACCGGTGCTGTAATAGGCTTCGAAGGAGGACCTGTTCAGTGTGTCGAACATCTGGTTGTAGCCGCCGTACTCAAGCTTCGGATAATCGACCAGGGGAAAGGCGTCCACATGGTCCGGCAGGTCCTTCTCAATGGCGAGGACGAGCTCGTATGCATTGTCCTTGTAGGATTGGTACGCGAGGGGATTGTTGGGTGTGTCCATCAGGGAGCCGGCAAGCAGCATCGAACTGGACCATGAACCGGGTGGCGGGTCTTTCTCGTAGGAGAGCTGCTTGGATACCATTATGGATATCTCTTTTTCAGTTGAGGCTGGGAAGCGGCCGACGTACACATCGGGCTGCCAGTCGGCTTCCTTGTATTCCCCGAAGACATTGTTGCCGTTGAAATCCCAGCTCCCCTCGAGGCCCGCGTAGTAATAGTCCGAAAGTACGAAATTCCCCTCCTCATCCCCCCCTTCCCCCACGGATTCATTGGCATATGTAAGCCGAGGAGGTATGATCTCGCCGTCTCCCGCGAGCAGGACCCATTTGAGAGTGGGGTTCACCTCCTTGAGATCCCTTATAAAATTCCTGATCCTCTCCTGCTTATCGCGGCCGTACGAGATCGAGAGCACACCATCCTTGCCGTCAAGGGGGTAGTATGCAGCCCTTACCCCTTTCTGGGTCTTCCAGTCCATCAACGGTTTGAGCTCATCTTCGAAATCACCGGGACCGATGGCTGCATAGACTAGGTCCTGGATGTAGGCCAGGTCTTCCGCTGCCCTGGTCCTTTGGCCCTCTTGGGCAGCGAATGCGGGCTGCCCGGTCGTGGTCCCGGCCATCACATCCGTCTCATCGTTCGAACTGAGGAGAGGGTCCGCTGCGGACAGTATGAGCAGAGCCATTCCCAGGGCGAACAGAACGGATCGATGATGGAAAGCCTTCACTTTAAATGCCCTCGCTGGACTAATAACCCCGGACGTTAGAGAAAAAGATTGCGGTAAGCCAAGGCACATGAACGTAGCTCAGTTGTCGCAGAGTGCTTTGACCACATGGTGTATGATGTGCATGTGGAGGTCCTCGCAAACCTGCATATCCATTGATGGCACATGGACCGCCAGGTCCACCATGCCCTTGATCCTTCCCCCGTCGTAACCGACAAGGGCGGCCGTCTTCATGCCCATGTCCCTTGCAGCCTTCAATGCCAGGACCACATTTTCTGAATTCCCCGATCCTGATATGCCTATGGCGACATCGCCTTCCCTGCCGAGGTTCATGAGCTGCTGCGAGAATATCTGATCGTAGCCTAAATCGTTGCCAAGACAAAGTATGTAGGGAGTGTTGTCCGTCAGTGACATTATCCTGAACCTTCCCTGGGGCTTGTCGTAATCGGGGATCGTCATCTTTCCGACGTCCTCGGCGAAGTGCGATGCGGCGGCGCCGCTTCCGCCGTTGCCGAAAATGTAGATCGACGAATCCCCGGACCTGGCATCCCGGAGCATCTCAACGAGCTCCCTGACCTTCTCCAGGTCCAGCTTCCTCATCGTTTCAATGACCTGTTCCGTGTATGCTTCGTGATCCATTGTCAACCAACCCTTTCATGCTATTTCGAAGGATTATTTACGATTATCCGTTGATATCACAGCCGATTCCCATTTCAGGACCCTTCCATTGACGAGGTCCAGGAGCCATCTGTGACCTTCCCTGTGGGAGGCGCCGACGAGGGAGGCCGTGTATTCCGAAGAGAAGTGCTCCACCATCTTCTTCCAATCCCCTCCGTCAATGTCGGAGAGAACGCATCCGGCCCTCTCGGCGATGTAACCGCCTGCGGCGAGGTCCCAGCCGTACTGTCCCATTCTAATGACCCCGTTCAGTCTTCCGTCCGCAAGGGAGCAGAGCTCGAGGGCCATGGACCCCCTGCCGGGTAGGAAGGTTGTCAGTTGCACAGGTCTCTTGGGATCGGAAGTTGGTATGATCTTCGACACTTCCTCTTCAACGGACCGGAATCCCTCCATCATGTATGATGGGGCTCCGAGGGACACTATCCACTCTCCCGGGAAGAGGCTTTCGGAAGGGCGGACCTCCCTCCCGTTCATCATCGGCCCCTCCATCTCACGATGGCACCAGTAGGTCCTTTCGGCCGCAGGGGCGTGAACAAGCCCAAGAACTACCCTGCCTTCGCGAACGAGCCCTATGGATACGCTCCACCAGACCCCGCCGTGGGAATGGTTCCATGTTCCGTCCAGGGGGTCCACTATCCAGTATGGTCCCCTCTCCATTCTCGATATTCCCTCCTCCGATAGTATTCCGATCTCGGGGCTTTCCAATTCAAGGACCTTGACTATCCTGGACTGGGATAGCAGGTCGGACCTTGTCGAGAATCCCCCCTTTCCGTAATCGATCCTTCTCTCCTCCCTTCCCACCTCCATGAGAAGCTCCCCCGCGGACCTGGAGGCCAGTTTGGCGACCATCAGCATCCTGTCAAGGTCCATGAGGGTACCTTTCAAACGAATTATTTAATATTTCACGGTCCCGCCCCCCCTCCTCATTAATATAAATGAAATCATTATGAACGGTAGGGGTAGAAAAAGAGGAAAAGGAGATGGAAGGCCTGGGAGTGGTTGTCCTTGCGGGCAACACCAAGATAAAGAGCGAGATCAGGAGGGTGAAGAGGAAGGGATTATTCCACAGGCTCCGGAATCCGCGCCTGTGGCTTGCGACACGGACCATGATCGAGGCGAGCATCGCTTCCACCATCAACATGGATGATTACATAGTGGGAGAGAACAAGACCTTGCTCTACCTTCATCCGGACCTTATCTCCCAGAAGAACATCAACTTCCTCAAAAGGGTCCTTTACTTCGCCGGAAAGACCGGGGACAGGATATATCGGAAGAACAAGCAGAACCTCCTGGAGTTCCTGTCAAGGGAAGGTATTTCCTCTATCTCCCTTGTGTTGAGGGCGATAATCGAAGCACCATCAGTGGACAGCGAGATGATGGTCATAGTGGGCCCCAGAGGGCCCATATCGAAGGAGCTTGCTTCGAGGGAGATCGAGGGCATCCACTTGGTCCCTCAGGGGATGTCCATAGGAGAGAACATACTGCTGGGAAAGGAAAGGCTCCTCGAGCTGGGTTATTCAAAGAAATATTTCCTAGTGGTGGGAGGAGATATACCCTTGATCACTCCGGGCTCCGTCGAGGGCTTATTAAAGGAAATGGAGAGCAGAGGCGGTTCTCCGGACATGTACTACGGAATGGGATCAAGGGCCGAGGTCGGCGAATTCATTAAGGCGCACGGGCTGGAGCACATGGGCAGGGTAGGACCGAACTATCCGAAAAAGGGGAACCTGAACAAGTTCGGCTTCCCCATCGTGGATGATGTCCCGTTATTCGACAGGAAGGGGGAGCGTGTGCAGATGATGGTGGGCAATATTTTCATCTACCGCACCGCGTCCGTGGACCGAAGTTTCATCGACAAGTTCTATTCTCTTAGAAAGATGGCGGCCAATCCAATTACGTACCCTTTTCTCATTCGCAATTTCGGCCCCCTGCTCTTCAGGGCGCTCAGGTGGAGGGTCGGGCTGAAGGAGGCCGAATCCGTTTTCAAGGAGACAACAGGCATTCATGTCAGGGTCGTTCCCGTCCATCCGGAGGCTGCTCTTGATCTCGATTCCTATTCGGACCTGAGGAGGTTGAGCGCCCTCCATTTCCACAGGCAGGGCGGGACCAGGGACCTAGAGAGGGATTTCAAGGAATACGTCAGGCAGAAAAAAAGACAGCAAAGAAGAGCGAAGAGCGGAAAGTCCACCGGACGTCGGAAGGGATCCAGGGGTAAAGGGGGTAAAAACCGGTGAGGAGCATCAGACTCGCGGACCGCTGGCAGGGGAGCGAATTCTGCACCCTGGAAAGGATGCTGATCTTCGATCAATCCTACAGGGATACCGGATACGTCAGGTACCTCGATCACAGCTCCTTCACCCTGAGGAAATCAAGGTTCACGGACATCGACAGCGGCAAGGTCTACGTCCTTCCCGGCGATATGATGCCAGGACCGGATGAGGGAGCCTTCATCCAGGTTGAAACCGGCGGTTCCGCAGCCAGGACGGAGTTCGAAGCCCCAAGGGGCGGAACAAGCCGTGATTTCAGGACCAGGACACTCTCCGCAGTGGAGGATTTCAAGGAGGCAAAGGTCCCGCTTCCTCCGCCCGCCATTCCCATGGACGAATTCCTGCACAGGGCATCTTCGGATTGGAGGAACGCCGGTGAGGATATGCTCGATATCGTTATAGGCCTATTGATGGTCTCGGCCCCCTTCTCGATATATGGAAAGGGCGGCCTTGGCTCAGAGGGTTTCGAGGGTTTGAGGACACCGAGCAGCGGGACGGTCAAGGATGTCACTACAACTGTGGTCCGTAATCTTGCCGTGGAGTTCAGGACCACAGGAACGGAACAGTACAGGTATCGAACAGTGGACTCCCTCAAGGGATTGCTGGAGCTGCAGAGGGACCGGGTCCGGGAGGAGTGCTTCTCCATCACACGCCCCGGCAGGATCACCCCCGGTATGAGGGATGCCCGTGTAATGGTCCAGCTCCCCTTCGTCATCAAGGATGCCGAGCTGACCTCCGGGGAGAGGGATTTCGACCTGGATATACTCGACTATCAGCTGACAGCTCTCTACATGCCCCCCCCTTCGGAAAAGGCCGTGGAAGAGGTGGCCGTGAAAATTCTAAAGGACGCGTTCAATGAATCATTTTTTGACCTTCCAGGCATAGGTGAGCCGGACCCGATGGCTGCCGTCAAGCTCGGACTTGGGATTTCCAGGCTCCATGTGGGGAGGCAGTTCACCGGATCGGGTTACTCCAGGATGAGGACGGATATCGGAAAGGGAAAGGAGCTCTTGACCGCCCTTCTGAAAAGGGGCTATGAAGAGATAAGGCTGAAGATGAAGGAGGAAGAATTGCTCCCGCTGCGAAAGGAGCACCCTTGGCGCTCTCGGCTTAAACCGATGGACCGGAGGATCTACCTATACCTCAGGGAATTGATGGAGCAGCAGGGAATACAGGAGATCCCAAGGGATAGGCTGATGCCGGATGAGGACAGAAGGATGGTGGAGGAATCCCTGGAAAGGCTCAACAGATACGGCTACGTGCTCTTCATGATGAACGGTTTGGTGGTAAAGGCCATTATTTCGTCATCCCCCGAGGATGAAGCCTGATTATTCCTCCTCGCCGTCCTCCTTCTTCCTGCTCCATCCGTTGAGGTCCCAGGTCCGGGAGAGCTCCGCCTTGATCCCTGGACCCAGCTCCCGATGGTCGAGCCTGTTCTTTTTAAGGTAGGAGTCCACCCACTTCATCCTCTTCTTGAGTCCGGCCCTGTTGGCGTTCTGGATCTCCAGGCCTGGTCTCTTGTTAACCTCCAGAACAACCACCCCCCTGTTATCATCAACCGTAAGATCGACGCCTACGAAACCCATGTTCATGGCATCCGCTGCCGCCGAAGCGGTTTCCAGTATTTCCTCCCACATGTTGAACCTGAAACCTACGATGGTCTTTCCGGAGGAGGGATGCCTCTTGACGTTCTTCCTGAGCAGCGTGGCCGATGTTATCCTGCCCTCGGAGATCGATATTCCTGCGCCGATGGCTCCCTGGTGTATGTTCGCCCGGCCCCCGGACCTTTTAGAAGGCAGCCTAGTCATTGCCATGATGGGGAATCCCTTCAAGGCGACGATCCTGATGTCCGGAAGGCCCGGTGTCATTATCTCCCTCAGGCGCCGGCTGAGTACTAGCTTTTCCTCCACCACTGCCCTGTCCGGAGCTCCCTTTGAGTATGCACCGTTCATGATGCGCTTCGCATGCCGGAGGAGGGATACCTTCTCGACCCCCCTGCCGGAGACCAGAATGAACCTCTGGGCGACCCTCCGGTCAACAACCAGAACGCCGGACCCCCCGTGGCCCTTGCTGGGCTTCACCACGAAGCCCTTATTGACGTTCTTCAACCAGCGGTCGAACCTCTCCAGGTCCTCCTCCGTCTCCACGACCAGAAAGGTCTCGGGGATCGGGACTCCCGCTTCCTTCAGCCTTGCCTTCTCCTCGAGCTTGTCCAGGGTGTCGAGGACCTCCTTGGGATTGTATTTGATAACTAGGTCCTTCCACTGCTCCTTTGTCAGGATATCTCTTGAGCCGTAAAATGAGTGGGGCATCCTGCCCTCGGAATCCCTCCGGAGCTTCTGCTGGACCTGCTTGAACCGGTTAGGTCTCTGCCTGAAGAGGTACGAGAACCTGAAGGTTCTCCTCCCGGACCTGGCCACCCTTCGTCCTCCTGATATGAGTTTCAGATGGGGAGGGAAGTGCTCATTTAAAACCTTTTTAGGGCAGTATCACTGCATGGAGTGGATTATCCGCTCTCCCGGGACCCTCTCGAGCACCATCCCCTCGATCTTGAACGGATCGAGCTTCCTGGCGGTGGCCGCCGCTAGTTTCAGCTTCTGCTCGTTACTCGAATGGATAGTGAACAGAACATCCCCCCTGTCCACCTGATGCCCGTTCTTCCTGTGGAGCACTATCCCACCCATTTTATCATGGGGGCACCCGGCCGCCCTCGATATCCTGACAAGGTCCTTGTTGTTGATGGAAGATACGTAGCCTCTTGAAGTGGAAGTGATGTCCTCGGTCATTTTTCCAAGAGGGACATCGGCGCTGGTTATCTCCTTGTAATCGGTTCCCTGGGCCTCGATTATCTCCCAGAATTTGTTAAGGGCCTGTTTGGACCTCAGTATCTCGTCGGCCCTCTCCTTTCCCTCTCCCGAGTAACCGCCCATTTCGAGTATTATTCCAGCGAGGGAGGTCGCTTTTTCCATAGCGCTGGTAGAGGGTGGATTCCCCTCAAGTATTTCCAGGGCTTCCCTGCATTCAAGCGCCGGTCCGATGTTCCTTCCGACCGGCTGCCCCCCGAAGGTGATGGCGCACTGGACATGTATGCCTATCAGGTTCCCGATCTCCATGAAGTCTCTTGCATAGGTTCTCGCAAGGTCCATGTCCTTGACCTTGGTGTGGGGCCCGGTCGGTATGTCCATGAGAAGGTAGTCCGCCCCAACCGCCTTCTTCTTTGCAAGGACCGAGGCTATCACCTGGGAATAGGGATCTATGGCAAGCGGGTACTCGGCTCTTATTATGATATCGTCCGCCGGGGCGATGTTCACACCACCTCCCCATGCTATGGTCCCGCCGATGGTCTCCGTAATCTCCTTGATCCTCCATCCGGGCAGGGTCACGTTCGCTATCGTTTCCAGTATGTCGGCCGTTCCTCCTGCCGAAGAGATCGCCCTGGAACATGTTTTTGGGATCGGAAGTCCTGCTGCGGCAACTATAGGAACGACAATCAGTGTGACCTTGTTCCCGGGTACACCGCCGACGGAATGGAAATCGAACACAGGCTTGGCATCTATATCGATGATCTCCCCGGTCTTCACCATTGAAAGTGTGAGGTCCTTGATCTCCCTGGTCGTCAGAGGGTGCATGTACGTGGATGTGACGAAAGCGGACAGTTCGACGTCGGACAGCCTGTGGTTTGTGATCTCCTCCGTCAGAAGGGCTATCTCCTCGGTGGTGAGCTCCTGTTTGTCAAGTCTCTTCTTGATCAGCTCCACAGAACCGGGTCTGCTGATCGGAACAAGCCTGACCTGGTCCTCCTCGCCGACACCCAGGTTCTCCCTCCCTCTCTTCAGGATGCCTACGCAGCCTTTCCCAACGACGGAGTCCGTCAATTCCACTATGGCGATCAGGCTCCTTTCTCCCATGGACACCTTCACCCTGTCCAATGACCTCAGTCCAAGGGGTTTCGCATCCTGTCGATTGAGGATCACGGTGAACTCGCCTGTTTCCAGATCTATGGCTCTGACCTTGAAGTTGGTCGGTGGTCCCGCCGGTTCCGTTTCCAAATGTGTTTTTTCCATTTTCTCACCTGTTGGGATCATTTCAGCCACTGGAACCGGGTCTTCCTCGGCTCCACTGCCACGGGACCTTCAAGTCCGAACATCTCCCTTATGACCTCCGTTGCCAGGTATGGTGATACGATCCCGATCTCCGTCGCTATGGCATCGATATATTCGGGAGGGGTCGCATCGAAAACGGGATTCTTGAAGTTCGCTCCGGGAAAATCGGATGGGGATGCGGGATCTGCCACTTCCTCCGCTCCCCGGTCCTCTATCTCGACAAGGGATCCAAGGAGGCTCTCCCTAGAGAATTTGAAGGTCTCCGCGCAAACTATGAAAGGAACCCTCGATTCGTTCGCGGCAAGGGCGATCTGCGATGTCCCTATCTTGTTGATGACCGCGCCGTTGGCTGTGATCGTATCCGCTCCCACCACCACAATGTCGATGTCCTTCATGAAGTGCCTTACCGCAGAATCCACGATCATGGTGACTGGTATCCCCTTCCCGAGCAGCCACTTCGTGGTCAGGTGACCCTGCCTCCAGGGCCTTGATTCGGTTGAATATACTTCCTCCACCTTTCCGTCGATGAAAGCCCTATGAATGGTGTGAAGCGCGGCCGTTGAGTTGCAGTGGGTCATTACCGTTGAGCCCTTGGGGATACGTTTGCTGCCTATCTCTGCTATACCTTCACGGGCGGCCTTTGCTCCTTTTATGAAACCCTCGGAATTCAATGCAAGGGCTTTCTTCATCGAAGGCACATCCTCCTTCGATTCAACGCCTTTCAGGGTGAGAAGGATGCCGTTCCTGAGGGAAACCGCAGTCGGTCTCGTCGAATGAAGGATGTTGGCCGCCCTGCTGAGGTCCTCCCTAAAAAGGTCAGGATCGCTCCCCTGCCAATGTTCTGAATACAGGGCAAGGGCACGGGAAGCCTCCGTGGCGATCAAGCCCGCTCCCCTGATGGACATGTCCCTTATTCCATCGGCGACCTTTTCCACTGCTTCCATCTTGTCGTTAATCATATTAACACGACCCTTGCAGGTCATTCCCTGACATTGAACATGTCCCCATAGGCCGGAACAACGTGATCGCAGTATGCAAGCAGCTCCTCGAGGTCGCGGAATCCGTTGCGGGAGTGATCCATACGAGTGACATCCCCCCTGCGTATCCGGTCCAGGGCCTTCACAACGTCGGGATGGTCCTTGGATTCCACGGAAAAACCCGCAAGAAGAACCACCTTCCCCGCCAGGTGCCTGCTCGCAGGCTCCAGGTCCTCCTCCCTTTTTGGGACGTGGATCAGCAGGGCCAGGGAGCCTCCATCGGGGAAAGGGAGAACATCCAACCGCAGGTATCTATCGATCCAGTGGTACCTGTTGTTGATGGCAATCCTCCTCTTTGCCGCCCCTGCCACCTTGGACCAGTCCTCTATTCTCAGATGCTGGAGTGCATGAACGAAGAGGTCATCGTTGCCCGTATGGAGCTTGTCGGCACGGGAGGTAACCAGTACGTTTACCTTCTCCAGCATGATCCCGTTATTCTCTATTGACCCAAGAAGCTCTTCCCTGATATCACCGGAGCCCGAATCCATTACAACCGTACTAGTGGGGGTCCTGACGAGGGTGACCGAGGAGGTGTCTACATTCCTTCCCGCCTTTCTTCCTTTTATAAGCTGGATTATGTCCATCCTTCTGACGCCCATCCTGCGCTGCGGATACCCATTGATGTTCGATTCGGCAGGCTCCTTGCCGGTTTCACATTCTGATGCCATCGGGATCACACCTCAATCCGGGTATCACTATTTGAATTGTTTCAAGGTGATTCCCCCGCATCCTTGTCCGCGCCTTCCCTCACCTTCACGGCGATACCGTACCTGCCCTCGGCCATATGCCTAGCCGATACCGCTGCCCTGCCGACCGCATGGAGCCTGTCCACCTGATCGACGATCAAAACTTCGTCCCCTGGTCGGATTCCCGGGTCAGCGCCGACCACAAACTTGCAGAATACATTGAAGCCCCTGGCGTTGAATTCCTCCGTGCCTTCCTCCACCACTACCCTGCGGTAGGGCGGGTCCGATGCATTGTGAAGTCTTCTTGCAGCTTCCATCCTCAAATTGAAATGGCCGTCCTCGGCCCTGAGGGAAAGAAGATGAATTTCACCCGAGCCTCCTTCCTCCATCACATTCCTGATCTTCCCGGTTCTTCTGGACCTGACAACTCTTATTCGCTCAGGGTTTATGATAATGGAGCTGAAGGGAGAACCCGAAAAGCCTATGCCAAATTGAAGGTCGACAATACCATGTATTTTGCTGATCGAAAGTTCGTTCTCGGAGATGAGTTCAACCGGATCGCTCCATTCCTCCTCACCGTCCCAGGTCAATGTCTCCAATTTGTTGCCCTTAAGGAAAGCACCCTCTATCTGATTCATCCAATCAACAAGATCCCCGTCAAGACTCCCGGGTTCGGGTACGACCATCTGGGATAGGGGGTACATGTCGATGACGTCATAGGGGGCCGGACCCAGTGGTGTGAGCACGAACGGCAGGAGGTCCCTGCTTCTGCGCTCCACGAAGCGCTCGACGACCTTCCTTGAATGCGTCCTCGACCAGTCCGTCATTGCTACGGACATGCTGCCGCTTTGCGGGGAGTAGCAGTTCATTATCTGCTGCCTGTACCTGCTGAACTCGGGTCTGGCCAGGGAGAGCCCCGTTGAGCACATGAACCTCCTTGTGGTCCTGGGAGCGTTCTCTTCGAGAAAGTCAGAATGTTCCCTGAGCCTTCTGACGGCGGAATAGAGCTGTGGATTGAACACCGCCGACCGCTCCACCATCTCCCAGAGCGTCCCCTCCCTGATTGCGGACCTGATCGAGTCCAAAACCTTGCGGAGAGTCCACAGGTTGTGCCTTGATAGCTCGAGCACCCGTCGGGCTTTGGGGAGCTCCTTCAGCTCCTCGGGAGAGGACCCGGAGCATACCGGACAGCTGCACGGGAGCACATCCAGCTCCTTCAGATGGAAGGTCCTGTGTTCGGTCATGTACCTGTCGTCCGATGCGAATTTGGCATAGGATGCCGAATCGAACAGATCACAGCCCAGGGCGGCTGCAAGCGGCAGTATCATGGGATGCCCCGCTCCGAACAGATGTGCCGGGATCGAAGGCCCCAGTCCTTTCTTTGAGGAGACTATCACATCTACAAGCAGTCTGTAATCATAGGATTCCATTATCGGAACAACCCCTCCTATCGGGGCATATTCCACACCGAGCTCACGTACGGATCTTCCCGAGAGCTCCCTCAGGTCCGGGTGCCTACCTCCCTGGACCGGAACAGCCAGACCCATGCCGCCTGATGCCTCCCGGGACAGGGCGGCTCTCCCAAGGGTTGTATCAAGGTCTCTCAGTGCTCCATCGTGATCCTTATCGGGGACAGTGAACTTGTCGAGGATCGTACCTATGTCGGAACCTATGGATTTCTGGAAGGAGACGATCTCCATCGGGTCCACCTCTACTTCCCTTTCCCTGCGGCCGCCGTAAATGTATGATTGGAAGGTCCCGGAATCCGTCATTATCATTCCGTCGAATCCGCACAATTTGTGAAGCCCTTCCTTCAATGCCCTTTCCTGGAGTTCGGCCCCCTTACGGATTATGTAGGAATTGGTGATGATCATCCCGAATCCGAACCGCGATCCGAGCTCCCGGGGAGAGACGCAGGCATCGGAAAGGAGCAGGTTCGGATTGACGACCGGCATCAGCTCAGGTGTTTCCACCTTCCTTCCATGGATGGACAGCGTACCTCCCCTTCCGGCAAGGTCAGTGTCCCTGACCTCGAATAAGATTTGGGCGTCTTCCCCTCCCGACAATGTTCACACACCTCTTTCTTGAATTACCTCGGGATTCACCAGGTTCTCCGGCTTCCTTCCCCCCAGGCAGTCCGTGATCCCGCCCGCCACCAGCTCCGCCATGCGGTTCCTCGTCCTGATCGTTGCCGATCCGACGTGGGGCACCATCGTCACGTTTTCCAAGTCCATAAGGGGAGCGTAAATCTCCGGCTCCCTTTCGAAAACGTCCAATCCGGCACCTCCGATAGTTCCGCTCTTCAGGGCATTGCAGAGGGCCTGTTCATCCACAACTGGCCCCCTGGCAGTGTTGATCAAAATTGCATCACGCTTCATGATCGATAGCTCCCTCTCTCCGATGAGATGGTGGGTTTCCGGCGTGAGCGGGCAGTTGAGGGAGACGAAATCGGATGCCCTCAAAAGCTCATCGAGCTCCATGTACCTGATTCCCAGCTCGTCTTCCAGATCCGCTCTTCTGCTTCTTGAATGGTATGCCAGATCCATGCCGAAGCATTTGGCCCGCCTCATCACGGCCTCTCCGATCTTACCTGCTCCAACAACACCGAGGACGGACCCTCCGAGGTCCTTTCCAAGCATGAGTTTGGGGCCCCATATCTTAAAGGAGCCCGAACGGACATACCGGTCCCCCTCGGCTATCCTCCTTGCTGAGGCCAGAAGCAGTGCCATTGCTAGATCGGCGGTGGCATCGGTCAGGACCCCGGGGGTGTTGACGACGGGGATCCTCCTTGAGGTCGCCTCCCGGATGTCGATGTTGTCGCATCCGACGGCATAATTCCCTATGACCTTCAGATCCGAAGCCGCATCCATCACCTCTCCGTCAATTCGATCGCTCAGCAGGCTGAGGAGGGCATCGGCATCCCTGATCCTTTTCAGGAGCTCATCCCGGGGTATCGGCCCTTCCTCCTCCCAGATGTCCAGCTCTCCGATCCTGGATAGCATATCGAGGCCTATCCGGGGAATTGTCCTGGTGACCAGTATCTTCATCGAAGTCCACCTGTCCTTTCTCTTGGAACGGACATCCCTTGTACTGGCTAATTTATTATAATTATTGCTCTATACGAAGAAATACCATCCTGGAAGCCGACTTCCAGTCCCAAACGGTGATAAAATGGCACTTAAGGAATACCGCAATGCAGGGGAGCTTGCCTCCTCGGGATACCGGCCGCTTTCGGCCCAGGAATCCCTGGCACACGAGATAATCAAGAGATTGGAGGAGTACCGGGGCAAGGGTTATTCCCGGGCGGAATCCATGGCCCTGCTCTTTCCCGGAACGATAATGTCCGTGGAGGTCCTCGACAGCCTCCTGGCCGCTCTTGTCGGAGGGTCCCACATCCTGCTTTTCGGCCCCTCCGGGACCGGAAAGACGAGCCTTGCCAAGGAGCTTTGGAACCTCTTCCCCAAGGAGGTCTATACAGTATCCGGGTGCCCCGTTCAGGATGATCCGATGTCCGTGATCAATCCGGAGTTTCACGGGAGGTCGAAGTGCTGCCCCTCATGCGAATCCCGGTTCGGCAGAGGTGTGCCATTCGATCCTTCCGCCGTCGATCCCTCAGAGGTTCCGGTGGAGGTTGTAGAACTGAGGGAGGGTTACGGACTTGCAAGGGTCCAGGGCTCCTCGGAAGTATTTCCAGATAACCTGACTGGAGTCTATAACCTCCATAAACTGGAGGAGGTAGGGGACCCGACAAGCCCCCTCATCCTTGAGCCGGGGAAGCTCCTACAGGCGAATCGAGGGCTTCTGCTCGTCGATGAGGTGGGGAAGCTCCCCCTTGGAACCCAGAACGTTCTTCTCCAGGCCCTCCAGGAAGGTATCGTTACCCCTGCGAAATCACGGGAGACCTTCCCGGCCGGCTTTGTTGCTATAACAACCTCCAACCTTAGGGATCTGGATGCAATAAACGAGCCGCTTAACGACAGGCTCTCCAATATCTATGTGGACTACATCCAGGACCACATCAGGAACAGGAGCATCATCGATATCGCGATGAGGAAATGGGAGCAGGACATATTCTTTCCAGAGATCTACCTCCACGCGGCGGTCTTCGTTGTCGAGGCCTGGAGGGATCTTTCGGTTGATATTCCCGAACTATCCGAGGTCGGATCCAACAGGACCATACTGGATACGGTGTCGCGTTCAAGAGCCTTTGCCGCGCTCAAGGGTAAAAGAACCATAGACAGGGACAGCTTCTCTAAGGGGGTGAGGGATGCCCTTTACGGAAGGATCAGGGCGAGGGGAGGGGATTCTTTCCTGCGCAACGAGGAGATAGTTCTGGAATTCCTTGAAGGGAACATGGAGCTCTCGATAGAGAGAGGCTTCAGGATGTACTGGTGCACCTTCTTCAAGAGGGACCTGGATTCAAGCATCGCCAGGGCGGAGAAGCTTGCCAGGTCCATGTCCTCCGGGAAGGTACCCGGGGATGCTGATGGCTCGAAATTGAAGGATTTCATTCTCAAGATGGACCGCTACAGAGGGCCGTTGACGGATGGAGAGATACTTGGAGAAGTTGTCGGAATTATGAACTCCATGTCGGATTTCGGCTGCACCGAGTAACAAGCAAGGAGGGCGAGATTGAAGGGATCTGAAGGGATCATCTACCCCCATGTGAAAGGGGCGGGAGTGGTCCTGCCTGACTGCTCCCGGGGGATCTACAGGCCGTTCAAACTGACCGCGGGAGAGAAGAGGGCCCTTATCAGGTCCATCGCTGACAGAGGATTGAGGGGGATTGATGACTTTCTAGAGTCCCCGAGGGAAAGAGGGGCTGTATTGGACAGGCTGGAGCAGATCAGGAAGAAGATCCAGGAGCAGTTGGAAAGCGTTTTGGTCCAGAGAAGGAGCCGGATCGATGATGAGATAAAAAGGCTCACACGTGATGAAAGCCTCCGCGGGAGCGAGGTCGTTGACGGACTCCTGGACGATGCGTCGGCAATGAGAAGGTACACATCCGAGCAGATCCGGGGGGAGATCCTGGCGGATGAGCTGATAGCGGTACTGGAAGGGAGGAGAGAGTTCGAGGATTACGTTGAGAAGAGAAAATGGATCCGCAGGCTGCTGGACGGCCTTAAGAAGTTCTTCCTCAAGATCGCTTCACTCTTCATCCGCTTCTGGAAATGGGTACGGTCGCTTTTTACGAGAACAAGTGTGGGAAGGAGAGGGAACGGGTTCCAGAAGAGAAGGGCAAAAGGGGCCATTTCTCTGCCTTTCCCAGGGCTCGAGGGCGACCTCGACAGATGGGAAAAGGATTTGGACCGGAAGCTAGAGGCGGACGATAACCTTCAAAAAGCGGTGAACAGGAAGCTTTCGGACAGGTACGGATACGACAGTGGTTTCATCGAATTCAAGAGCTCCTATGATAAGGAATGGTACAGGGAGAAAGCCAAGGAGGTCCTGCGGGAGGAGGTCGCTGAAAAGGCAAGGGAGAAGGAGAAGGAAATGGATACCCTTCAAAGCGAGATGAAGAGGACAAGGGAGGAGCTGGAAGAGAGAAGAAGAAAGCGGAGGGAGGAGGTCCTGAAGCTGGAAAGGGAGATGGAAAAGGAGATCGAGGACCAGAAGCAACGAGTGGAGAAGCTTTCAAGAGAGGAGGTCAAGGGAGAGCTCATCAAAACCCTTTCCCATATGGGATATCTGGAAAAGAGAGGACCGGAGGGAGCGCTTGAAGAAGCTCAGTACCAGTGGGAGATCACCCAAGCCCTGGTCGAGAAGTTCTCGGAGTTCATACTTGCGGACCTTATGGAAAAGGCCGGAGGACCCCGGGACCGCAGGGGAAGCCAGGTGTCCGATGCGGGGGTCTATGAGAAGGCCAGGATGAGGATGGTGGGGGAGGAAGCCAGGATGGACATTCTGCAGACAATGGTAAATGTCAGGATGAACCATCCAGGCGACAGGTCCATCGACAACTTCGATGTCATCGTCCACAGGGAAGTTACCACTTCCGAGCTCCATTGTGTAATCATAGTCGATGTGAGCGGCTCCATGGAGGAGAACATGAGGCTGGATGCGGCCAAGAGGTCAGTCCTCGCCCTCTCCCAGGCTGTGAAGCGCGACAATCCGAGGAACAAGGTGGATATAATCAAGGTATCGACCAGGGCGGCCCCGATATCTCTGAAGGAATTGCTCTCCCTGGAGCCGAGGGGCTTCACCAACCATCAGGAAGCCCTGTCCATGGCCCGTAGCATCCTCGAGGCCTCCCGTTCAGACAGGCATCTCCTCTTCCTGATAACAGACGGACTCCCCGAGGCCTACATTAATGAGAACGGGGAGCCCATGGCAGGTGACCTCGACAGGGCGATGGAGCTGACATTGGTGGAGGCAGGCGCCCTGCTCAGAATTCCCAACCTGGCATTCGAGATATTTCTCCTGGAGCCAAGGGATGAGGCCTATACAACGGCGGCGAGGAGGATCGCAAAGGCAGGTGACGGCAACCTGATAGTGGCCGATCCCCAGGAGCTTGCATTCCGGGTCCTCGGGGAGTTCATGTCAAGCGACAGGAAGCTGGAAGGGATCTGAGATGGCGGGACCGGAGTTCAGGATCGGGGGCATGGTGGAGCCGACCAAGGGACAAAGCTCCCGTCTTTATGAAGAGGACCATTTCGAGCTAAAGGCCGGCTGGAACTCCCCCGTAGAACTCCAACCTCCCAAGGACCAGTTGAGGTGGACCGTGCTCCTGCTTGCAGTGTTGGCAGGATCACTGTTTCTTTCGGGTCCAATCCTGATCATCACTGAAAGCAACACTTATTGGAAAATCGTCGGTTTCATATCAATAACCTGGGGTTTCGTGGCATTGTTTGCAATTGGAGCCGTCTTCTTCTCATTGAGGTTCCGGAGGGCAAGGGGAGCTGTTCTGGATACACAGGATGTGGACAGGGACAGGATGGTCAAGCTCGTGGGTGAATTCCTGGGATCGAAGAAGATACCGTACCGGCCGGTGGTCGAGAACTACCTCATATTGAAAGGGATCGGTTACGAGCTCCCGACCATGAACATCAGACTGATGGCATTTAAAATGAAGGCAAGGAAAACCCCGGCGGGAGAGATATTGGGGGAGGAGTTGAAGGTCACCCGGTTTGGTATTCGCAACGTGGCGGAGGACAATTACATAATGGCCGTTCAGCTTCAGATGGCCCTTGATCGTTTTCTCGGATCAATGGGGATCAGAGGGATGCCTGACCACGGAAGGAAAGTAGGTTACAGGTGGACCGGTAAAACATTCGAATCGGTCTATGATTGAATTCAGGACCTGACGACCACCGTCAGGAAGATGAAGAGTGCAAGCCCGATCCCTATAATTATGCCCAAAACTGCCATCAGTGGTTTGAGGATCGGCGCTGTGGCCCAGTAGACAATGCCGAAGATGGTGTCGTCCGGATATTCCGCCTTCAGAACGACCTTGAACATGAGGAAGAGGCCCCATATCAGCAATCCCGAGAACAGGACCGGAATGGCAACGATCTTTCCCTTCCTCTGGGCGAACCTGATCGCGAATAGGGAGGTGAGGATGGCCATCGTGCCGTAGGCCATTAGGAACGAAATCACAAGGAAGGTCCACTCATCGTTGTGATAGTCATGTTTTGATTCTTCGGTGGACTTCGCATCTGCGCCCTCCAACATCATCACTGATGGAAGCAGCATAAGGACGATCATGATAAAAAAAGCAACCGCTAACCTGCACGCGTTCCCCTTTGTCCAATTTCCCGGTGATGTCATATAGGGCCTTCTCCGCGGCATCGAGGCCATTTTTCCGGCCGAGCTCATGTGAACTTGATGCCGGTAAGGGTCTTGGTATCTATGACACCCGGTATGGACCTAACCTTCTCCACCACGATCTGTCCGAGGGTATTGAAGTCCCTTGCCTCGATCTTGGCTATAAGGTCATACTCTCCGAAGAGCGGGTGAAGCTCCACTATCTCGGGAACGTTCATCAGGGATTTGAACACATCGTGTTCCTTTGCGGGGGCTGTGCTGATCAATATGAAGCCTACTACCATCTGACCTCACCTACGGAGCGATTGGGAGCGTCCCTAAAATACTTTTCGCAGGGCCCCAGTCCCCATCAATACCTCGGTTGAATTATTGATTGTTTTATCGGGATATATCATTATACTTCACCCAATCCCGCTTCCCTTGCTTCCCATACATTAATTAGTATTGTCACCTTTACCCCTTCTGCTTCCAAGGGGTGCCTTCTGCTGTCGGCTGGTGAGGAAAAGTGACCAAGAAGATCAAGATAGGGATTACGGGCCTTCCTGGGGCCGGCAAGACCCATGCGCTCCGCAAGGTCGTGGAGATGCTGGAAGCAGAGGGTATAAAAGTCGGCGGTATGATAACGGACGCCATCCAGGAGAAGGGAGCCAAGGTGGGTTTCATGGTCCAGGACCTGCTCACCAAGGAGGAAGGCATACTTGCTCACCTCAGGTCCGATTCCGAGGTCAGGTTCATGGATTACGGGGTGAACATCGATATGCTCGACAATATAGGGGTCAGGGCGATCGCCCGCTCCCTTGACGAGGCCGATGTCATAGTCATCGACGAGGTGGGGAAACTGGAGGTTGAATCCCCGAACTTCGTTGAGGTGGTCAAGGATGCGCTGGAGGCTGACAAACCCCTTCTGCTCACTCTCCACAAGAAATCCAGGAACCCTCTCCTTCAGGATATCCGCAGGAGGGATGACGTGAGGATACTGGAGGTGACGCCGATCAACAAGAACATCCTGCCCTACAAGATCATCCCCCTTATCAAGGAGGAGATCAATTTAAAGACCCCATTGGACATTTATTGATTACTTTGTAGTAAGTATCTCGATATCTTTTAATATCCTTTCTGCACTGGGCCCCCTACCAGCATCCGGAGTTGGTACACATTTCGTTCCAACGATGTACAGTAATATACTTATAGCATCACTTTGGATGAAATCGTGTAGGAGACGTTAAGCTGACATTTCCGATCGGAGGTATAGCATATGGATCAAGCAAATAAAACCCCTCAGATGCTCCTTCTGACCATAGGTATCCTTGTGATGATGGTTGCCGTGGGCATTGGAGGATATGTTTTGTATAAATACGCGGACGACATGGATGTCGATCAGCTGATCTTCGATACCTGGCTCAATGAGAAGAGGGAGCTCTTCTCGAAGCTCGGGGAGGTAGCCCCGGTTGATGAGCTGGGCAATCCCATGAGGGATGACTACATAACCAGGTCCGGAGGGGGGCAGCTGAAATGGCAGCAGACCTTCTTCGAGGCAGAGGGAGAGTATGTCTCTTCCCCCGCTGTTCTTGATATGAACAACGATGGTGACCTGGAGGTCGTCGTGGCATCGGCAGGAGACTACATTTACGCGCTGGGTCCTGACGGAAGCTACTTCTGGCAGAACCCCTACTCCGATGATGTGATCGATTACCTGGGTCAGACGGCCGGTACATCCGGTCTCGACTTCGACCCGCCCCACATATTCGCGTCGGTCATCGCTGCCGATGTGAACCTTGGGGACACACCCGAGATCATCCTCGGTGTCAAGGACGGCGCCCTATGTATCGGTGCTGACGGAGAGAAGCAGTGGAAGAAGGGTCTGACCACCGGTTACTACTTCTCCACCGCCTGCATCACCGACCTCGAGGGCGAATGGAACGGAGAGAAGGAGAGCCTTGAGATAGTCCTTGCCTCGGATGACGAGGGAAGGAGGGGCTGGCTCGAGGCCTTCGAGGTAGACGGCGGTGCCATCTTCAGGGAAGAGGCGCCCACAGGCGGTGAGGGCGGTCTGATAGGCTGCTCGGTCGTCGCCCACGACCTCGACGGAGATTTCTGGGACGGTCCCTTCCTCATCAATCCCGATCCGTCCAAGGAGAGGGATACGGAACTCATCATAGGCAACCACGACAGGGGCCTCAGGATCTGGGAGCGCCAGGGAGAGAACGCCGAGGGCAAGCCCAACTATGACGAGTCCACCAGCGGATGGCTCGGAGGCCACCAGACCTATGCAACAAGCGCTGTTGCAAACGTGACGGGCTCACCCGAGGTTGAGATCTTCGTGGGCTGCTCCGAGGGATATCCGAGGACATGGACCGGGTGGGGCGGTAAGCTCTATGTTTACACACCCTCCGGCAAGAAGCTCTGGGATTACTCCACCGGCAGCTCCAGGGCGTCCATCTTCAGCTCACCGGCCATTGCCGACATGCAGGTTGCGAAGGACGATCCCGAGGAGAAGCACCTTGACTATGAGGTCGTCTTCGGTGCCGATAACGGCAAGATGTATGTCATGAACACGGAGTTCCATTCTCTACTGTGGTCCTTCGATACGGGAGGCAGATGTATGTCCTCCCCTGCGATCTGCAATATCAATAATGATGATAATCTGGAGATCGTAATAGGTTCGGACTCCGGGAAGGTATTCTGCTTTGACGGCGATCCCTCCGATGGTGTCGACGAGGGAATACCATACCCCGGTGACGGCCCCAACCAGGACGTACTCTGGGTCTATGACACCCAGGTACCTATCGGTATCTCTTCCCCCGTAGTTGCCGATATCGACCTTGACGGAATGCTCGAGGTCGTCATTGGCGACCAGGAGGGCCATGTCTACTGTATCGCCGCAGGCGGCAGGTCAGTGAAGGGGCAGCAGGACTGGACCGAGTTCCACTGCGACCTTAACAGGACCGGTTTCTTCAATCCCCAGACCTCCTACGGTGTGGATATCTATCCCAAGACCGACTCCAGCGGCAGGCGAGAAACACTCGTGAAGTCCATCCCGCCCGGCGGAGAGATAATGTTCAACCTCACCGTTGAGAACACCGGGAAGGGAGTCACTGAGCTCAACAGGGACAAGATCTTCGTCAAGATCGACCAGGAATCCGTCCCCGATGGATGGAGAGCATGGCTCGACACACCGGAGGACAGAGGGAACAAGAATCCCGACTACGTCAGGCTGGCATCCGAGGAGACGGCCGATGTCACACTCCATGTCTACGCACCGTGGGAGGGAGATATCGGCGAGATGGCGCGTATAAACATAACGGCGAACTCGTCCTCCGATGAGTGGGCCGAGGATTCCGCCACCACCCTGTCGGTGCTTGACCTGTTCGTAGACTTTGAGCTGTTCTATCTCAGGCAAGAGGATACGGATCCGCTTTCGCCTCTCGTAGGCCATAAATGGGACAAGATCAACCCGGGAGCGGAGGGTATCTATACGATATCGATCAACAATAAGGGAAATCTCAACGACTCTTACGAGATAACCCTCACAACACCTCCCAGGGATGCGGACTGGAACTGGTACTTCATTGAAACCGGTTCGCTAAACGCCACCGTGGACCTCACGGCTCCGAACCTTGCGGATGTCTTCGGAGGAATAAGCGGGCAGACTCTGACCCTTAAGGTAGAATGCCCGATGACCGCCACAAAGGACACACAGATACCGATCCTCTTGAAGGGGACATCCGTGCTATCCAAGAGCGGTGAGATCGAGGAGATATCCCGTAAGGATGAGCTGATCATGGTCGTTGGTGAGCACAACGAACTCCAGCTGAAGATAGAGGACTCGACCAAGTATGTCGATCCGAACGGAACCGTGGAGTTCTACCTGCTGATATCCAATCTGGGCAACAAGGATGTGATAAACGTCCTTCTGACCATAGAGGGTAAGATATCCGGATGGGACGTTAAATTCCCAGAGGAGCCGACCCCTGTCTATCAGGGACAAACAAAGACCGTTCCGATAAGGGTGAAGGCACCCGGCTATGCCAGGGCCAACAGCAAGCTGGTCCTGAACGTCATAGGTACCATAGAAAGTGCTACGAATTTCAGGGACCAAGCACCGATGACGGTAATCGTGAACCACGTGTTCGATTTCGACTCCGTGGTGATCGAGAAGCAGGGCGTCGAGATTGACCCGGGCAAGACCGTATGGTTCACAATGCAGATATCCAACCTGGGTAACGGCGAGGATCTGATCAAGCCCTCGGCGTACGAGATCCTGCTCGACTGGAACCTCACCTTCTACAACAAGGAGGGCTTCCAGAAGTATGAGGTGGCCATCGACTACGAGGAGAACATTTTCCTCCTGGGCCGCATCAAGGTACCCGAAGACACCAGGACCGGACCGTACGTGGTAGGTGTGAACCTGACCGGGGAAGGCTCATCCAAAGTGGTTTACGTGAAGGTGTGGGTCAATCAGACCTTCGACCTGCAGGTGACCACAGCGGACGGCGACAACAACATGACCGCCAATATACGTCCTGACCAGGAGATGCCCTTCATCATAAAGGTGGCCAACTACGGCAACGGACCGGAGAAGATCACCTTGCGGCTTGGCGCAAGATATGACCAGACCAACGATGCCATGGACGTCCTCCACGATGGATGGGAGGGCAAGTTCGTGGCCGTGGCGAACACGCCCGACTTCACCACCAACATAAGGCCCTATGACTTCAGGGACCCCGACGGAATAGTGATATCCAACCTGCAGGCCGATGTGTACTACACACCGAACTACACTGCAGCAGCGGAATCCGGAACCAACCTGGACGAGATCCGCGAGATCATCGTGGTCCTCGACAAGGGCCAGGTTGCGTGGGTGCACCTGACCCTCAGGGCTCCCGCATTCGATGCAGGGGAGCCCACAGGGACCAATGTCGAGGTCGCAGGCCGCGGTATCGGACCCAGGGACTGGGATATCACTCGGCTGACGCTCTTCGTCCTGTTCCCGGACCTCGAGTTCGTGGGCAAGATAGAGTTTTCCGGCGGAACATCGGATGATTACGATGCCAAGGTGGGAGACGTTCTCACTATCATCGTGAAGATCACGAACTCCGGTGACATACCCGCGGAGAACGTGGACGTGCAGCTGAAGATCGACGGCGTGGAGAAGAAGGTCTCGACCCTCAGGTCGCTCAAGAACGACACCGATGACGTCAAGACAGTTATCTTCTCATGGGTCGCAGAGGCCGGCGAGCACGATGTGCTGGTCACCATAGATCCGGACAACACCATCATCGAGAGCCATGATGACGTCACCAGAGGCGGCGAAGGGAACAACAACTTCATCAAGACCAAGGTCGATGTCGAAGGGTCCTTCGTCGTGAAGGAGCTGGTGAACGACTATCCGATAGTCTCCACCATGCTCATCATCCTCCTGGCCATCGTGGTCCTTGTAGGTGCGGCGCTGCTCCTGAAGGGCGGAAAGAAGATATGAGCCCGGCCTGACCGGGAACCACGGGGGGGCTCCGAGCGGGCTCCCCCTTTTTTTTAAAATTTTATATAGTTACCAAATCGTACTAATTTGGGGTTCTTATAATGAGGATGCGATATTCGATCATAACTTTAGCTCTCCTGTTCTTGATCTCCGCTGTTGGGTCGTATTTACCTTGCATGAATGAAGTTGAAGCCGATGACAACCTCCCCGCCGAGCTCACAGTCACCGTGACGGACAATTACGGAGCGGCAGACGACATGATGACCTACGAAGGAGATGATGTGTACTTCGCCCTATTAGGATGGGGAACTACAATCGGATCTTGGGATTATTCAGTTCAAATAACGATCAATGATGAAAATTCGTTTGACATGGTATATTATGAGATCAATGATGTTTTCAACTTCACTCTTGCGGATGTTTCACCCGGGGAGTATTTTTGGAATATCACGGCGGTAAACAACACGGATTTGGATGCAAGATACATGACAGGCTCACTCATAGTATTGGAATATCCATCATTCGGCAATATCGGCGGACCTTACCTAGAGTTTGAAGAGGATCAATTCATAGAAAAAGATTTTAAGGACTATTTTACAGGTGTCGATAATGTTTACATAGATAATCTGACAGAGCTTGAAGCTGATGGTTGGACCTTCGATGACCTGGGAAATGGTAGCTATAACATCTCTCAAGCTGAAAATGCGAATGGTGTTTGGGAATTCATCTTGCGGGGGACCTCAGACTATGCGGGTTTGAGCGTCTATGGTCCTCTCATGGTAACTGTGGCTCCCGTCAATGACGCGCCAGTCATAATCGGCATCGAATTCCAGGGAATGACATTCGTTCCCGAGGAGATCAACATCACCCTCGCATGGGACAATGTAACGGGTGATGCAACCGAATGGATCATCAAGAGAATTATCGAGCTCCCCTTCGAGGAGGACGGAGGACCATATAATTTTACAGTAATTGCACAGGATGTGGAGACCCCTTCCTCCGACCTTTCCTACAACATTGTCAAGAACGACGGAACCGAATCCTACACAATTGACAGCAATGATCTGTCGAGTCCCATGAACTTCACCTTCAACGCTCCCATGAACGTTTACGGAACATGGGAAGCGACTTTGACGGTATCGGATGGTGATGATCAAACGGAGGAGCTGATCTGGTTTGATGTGGAGAACGTGAACGATTCTCCTTTCGGTTCATTCACCAACGTTGCCGTTGGCGACATTCTCGAAAGAAAGGTCGGTGTCGAATTGAATGTCTCCGTCACGGTATCCGACCCGGAGGGGGACGATCTGACCGTTGACTGGTTCATCAACGGAGAATCTGTTGCGAACTGGAACAAGGAATATCTAGTTCGTAATTGGTCCTCCCCGGGGATCTACAACGTCAGTGTAAACGTCAATGATGGCGTGATGCTCTTCAATATAGGATATTTCCATGTCAACGTCACCTTCGACAATACGGCCCCGGTGATCGATGCCGTGACCGTTGACAAGCTCCAGATCCACGCTGGTGAGGTCTTCAATCTGACAGTTGAATACACCGATGGCGAGAGCAATGTTGACAAGGTTGCTTGGAGAGTGGATACAGCCTCGGGATGGTACGCCGAAGGAGATACGGTACTCGTTGATTACTCGCTTCCCTCCGGGAAACATGTTTTCACGGTGACATTGACCGACGCAGGTGGATTGACTGCGGAGGATTCGATCACCATCACGATCCTGGAACCGACTCCGAACGATGATGATGGCGAAGATGGTGAAGGAAGTTCAATTCTTCCATTGGTCATAATTTTAATCATCATTTTAGTGATCATAATGATCCTTGTCCTTCCCGGCATCATAATATTATTTGTGGTCCGAAGGAAGCAAGGAAAAGACCGGGCGGACGTCGAAATTGAAGCGGGATCGGAAAGTTGGGAATCGGAGGAGGAAGTTGAAGAATCATGGGGAGAGGCTCCTGAAGAAGAACCCGCCGATATCGAGAGTGGTGTGGAGCCGGTCATTGAAACACCAATGCCTGAATTCAAAGCACCAAAGAAAGAGAAAGCTCCGGTGAAAGAAGAAGTCCCGCTCTCCAAGCCTCCGTCAAGATCGGACCAGGAAAGAGAGAGAAAGATAGCCAGGGCAGAAGGTCTCGAGTTCGCCATGAACTTCGACAAAGCCGCCGAGATCTATGAGGAGCTGGAGATGTGGGGGAAGGCCAGGGAATGCCGCCAGATGAGCAAGGGAGGGGAGGATGCGGAGGAGAGCACGGTCGAGGTCGATACGAAAGCCATCAAAGGATATTCCATGATCAGCCGGATCGGAAAGGGGGGATTTGCCGAAGTTTATCTGGCAAAGGACAGGGAAGGCAATCAGGTGGCGATCAAGAGACCAAACGACGAGGTCTTCGAGGTCGGCGACACAATGAAGATCAGGAAGAAGTTCCTGAGGGAGGCCGAGAACTGGGACAAGCTCCTGACCAACAGGGAGGCAAGGAACGGGGTTGTGGAGATATTAGGCTACGACCTGGAGCCGGAACCCCATATCATCATGGAGTACATGGACGAGGGAAATCTTAGGCAGGCGATAAAGAAGATGACCTTTGAGGAGAAGAAGGAATGCCTGCTTTCAATCCTGGATACCCTGCATGTTGTCCATCATCTCGGAATGATCCACAGAGATATCAAACCTGAGAACATTCTCAGGAATTCAAAGGGACAATGGAAGATCACCGACTGGGGATTGAGCAAGGTGCTGTTGGATACAAGTGGAACGTTGACGAAGGAGGGAATGATCAAGGCAACGCTCTCCTACGCTGCCCCCGAGCAGGTAGATCAGGACAAGTTCGGAAAGGTTGACTGGAGAACGGATATCTATCAGGTCGGAGCCCTTGCATACGAACTTTTTACGGGAAAACATCCCTTCGAGGGTCCCGCCTCAAAGGTGATGTATGCCATTGTATCCAAGTACCCGGACCCTCCCGCAAGTGTCAGCAAAAGGATATCCCAATCCCTGTCAGATGTCATCATGAAAGCCCTTCAGAAGGAGAAATCCGACAGGTATCAGTCATCTTCAGAGTTCAGGATAGCACTCAGTTCATCCAAATGATCTGGATGTAATTCTGTCTATGGCACGAGCCTGTGTCTGTCCCTGGGGAACAGCACCGTCTCCCTGACGTTTGCTGCGCCGGTGAGAGCCATTGTCAGCCTGTCAGCCCCAAGTCCCCAACCGGCGTGGGGAGGCATCCCGTATTCGAAGGCCTTTGTATAGAAACCGAAGGTCTCGGGCTTCAGTCCCTTCTTCGAGAGCATCTCAAGGAGCAGTTCCGGCTCGTGGATCCTCTGGCCTCCGGAAACGAGTTCCTTCTCTCCGTGGTTCAGGTCGAAGCCGAGGGACACCTCGGGATCGTCAGGGTGGGGGTGGATGTAGAAGGGTTTCAGAGACATCGGCCAATCGGTTACAAAGTACAGGGAAGGCCTGTCCTCGGCGATGATCTTGAATCCTTCCTGAGGGATGTCGTCGCCCCATTCTATGAGCCTCATCCTGTTGGTCTTCTCATCCGGAATCTCCAGTCCTGCCTTCTGGAGCTTGTCTATTATGCACTTGTACTCCAATCTAGGAAAGGGCCTCTCCGGGGCGTCTATGACGTGGTTGAGGGTGTCCAGCTCCATGAAGTTCTCGTTCAGGACATTGGAATAGCTCCTCTGGATGACCTTTTCCAGTATCTCAAGGCCGTCCTCGAGGTTTGCAAAGGCCATCTCCACGTCGATGGAGGTGTACTCGTTCAAATGCCTCCTGGTGTCGTGCTCCTCGGCCCTGAATGCGGGTCCGATCTCGAAGACCCGGTCCAATCCCGTTGCCATCATTGTCTGCTTGAAGAGCTGTGGTGACTGGTTGAGGTAAGCCACCTTGTCGAAGTACTTCATCTCGAAAAGGGCGGTCCCTCCCTCGGTTGCAGTGGCAACTATCTTGGGAGTGTGTATCTCGATGAATCCCTCTTCCAGAAGGACCTGTCTGGCAGCTTCCAATATCGTGGATCTGATCATGAAAATGGCCTGGATCTCGGGTTTCCTCAGGTCCAGGAACCTGTTGTCGAACCTGGTATCCATGTCCGCGTCCACTTTGTCGACGACGCCCAGAGGAAGCGGGGTCTTGGCCTTTCCAAGGACCTCGACCTTGTAGGGTATGATCTCCCAGCCCGCCTTAGCCTGTGGGGACTGCTTGATGATTCCCCTTACGGCTATCGCCGATTCCCGGGGAACGGATACGATGAGGTCGAAAAGCTCCTTGTCCATGGTCTTGGATAGCGCGGTGACCTGGGCAACCCCGGACCTGTCCCTCAGATGGACAAAGGCCATTTTTCCCAGGTTTCTGGTATATTGGACCCAGCCGCACAGGGTGACCTCGGTGTTGTAGTCCTCCTCTCCGATCTCCGCTGCGAACTTGCTCCTTTTCATCAATGAATCATCGGTCATGGCGACCAACACCGTGGGTGTGATTGAACTGCGTTTTTCATTCCAGTCCAGAAGGACGGAAACAATGTGTCCGTTGCAGGGAGCATCCACCCCCCGGACTAATCGCCCAAAAGAGTACTCCTATTTATATCCGCGCTTCCCGGGGAGATTCCGTTATTTAAATGGACGTCCATTTTTTCCGGTACTATCAATTTGAAGTAGGCAACTGGCACCTTCATAATCTTCCTATTTTTTTCCTATTTGGTAATATGCAATAATCCATTTCGCGGGCAATTATGGACTTTCTGGACCTATAAAGAAATAATATGGTCAAAAAGGTACCCTGACATAATAATTTATCTTTGAAGTGTGATTTATTCCAGAAAAATTCGTCATGAAGTATAAAATCCCAGGAAACCATTAAATAATGGGATATTATTTTTAGCAATAAGGGTGAGCTGAAAGGGGACATAGTTCACTCTGGGTAGAAGACAGAGTAAACATATGAAAAACAGGTGGTGAATGATAATGAATATGATGAAAGAAAGAGCCATGGCAATGTGTGTAACTATGGCCTTGGTGGCCGTGGCTTTCGGCGGCTTATTCTTCGTCGGTGCAGACGACAGCCTCCCCGCCGAGCTCACAGTCACCGTAACGGACAATTACGGAGCAGCAGACGACATGATGACCTATGTGGGTGATGATGTCCTTTTCGAGATCGCGAGCATGGGCCTCATTAACTCGACCACGGATTATACGGTCCAGTTCATTTTGAATGAGGGCACCCCGGTCGATATGGACTACAACGATACTACAGATATCTTCCATTACCTATTGGAAGATGTTCCTGCCGGTGTCCACAACTGGAACATCACCGTCATGAACAATACGGACATGGACGAGAGGTACCTTGTGGGAACCCTCACGGTTTACGAGATGCCCGCATTCATCGGAGCGGACTTCGCCTTCGATGAGGATATGGTCTACATGTTTGACCTTATGGGCAATTTCACCGGAGTGGACTCGGTCGAGATCGTCAACATGACCGAGCTCGAAGCCGAGGGATGGACATTCGATGACCTCGGGGATGGAATGTATAACATCTCCCAGGCAATGAATGCCAATGGTACATGGGAGTTCCATGTCATGGGAACGGCAAATTA
This sequence comes from Thermoplasmatota archaeon, assembly GCA_048569615.1. Lineage (GTDB taxonomy): Archaea > Thermoplasmatota > Penumbrarchaeia > Penumbrarchaeales > Penumbrarchaeaceae > JAYEPK01. The sequence goes on from JBLIRK010000031.1 coordinate 38,688, forward strand.
TGCGACCATGACCGCTGAGGGAACGATCATGGTCACGATTGACCAGATCAACGATGCTCCCATGATCGAATATATCATGTATATGGAAGAGGAGGTTCCCGCAGACCTATGGAATTATACATGGGTCGATGAGATCGAGGGTAACATGAGCGAATGGAGGACCACGTACAACCTCACCGGCGATGAAGACATGCCGTTGTCGTTCATGGTCGGCGCCTCCGATGTGGAGATGGACACCCTGGAATATACCTTCGAGATGGGCGACATCGCCGATCCATACGATTACAGCAATGACCTCAATGAGACGAACGTGACCATCCCCATGAACTTCACATTGACACCCGAAGATGATATATTCGGTGTCTATTGGGCAAAGATGATCGTCTCTGACGGAGCCGAATCCGACGAGATATGGCTGGTGATCGAGTTCGAGAACGTCAACGACGCTCCCATGGGAGAGTTCGATGATATCATGACCGGCGACACCCTTGACAGGCTCACCGGAGCGGAAGTAAACGTATCGGTCACGGTCTCCGACATAGACAGCGAGGACCTGGAGATAATGTGGTACATCGACGGAACAATGGTTCCGGACTGGAACATGAATTATTTCCTCTACAACTGGTCCGCTGTAAAGGTCTACAACGTCAGCGTTGCCGTCTCCGACGGCGATCTGGAGTATGACATTGGCTACTTCTACGTCAATGTCACCGAGCCTGAACCGACCTGGACCGCCGACGATGTAGCTGTCGATTACTCCGCAGAACCCGCAAAGGATGTCGTAGGTGCGACTGCGACCGGCGATATCATTTCGGGATATACCTACAGCGGAGGAAAGCAGATCGACAAACCGGGACTCGATATACTCGACATCACAACGGCTATCGAGGGTGAGAACCTGAAGGTCACGATGATGCTCGGCGGAGCTCCAATTGAGGGAACTGAGATCGACTGGGATGACCTAGCAAATATCCCCACCGAGTTCGAAATGGCCGTCTACAGGGTATTCTTCGTAAAGAGCACCTTCACCGAGCCTGCCTTCACTTTGGCCACCCCCGACATGGAGTACGAGCCGGATGAGGGTGAGTTCTATGAGGTGGGAGGTTGGCTGAGCTGGGGTTATCTGGATATGGGAGAGTTCGATACCGGTGATCCGGTCATAAGCGGAAACAGCATTGTATGGACGATCTCCCTGGCGGACCTTACCGCCGCCGGCATCCCAACGGACGACTTCCAGCTGTTCGGACAGGCAGTTTACAACAAGATCTCTGCGACTGGTGTCGAATCTGCATACGACTCTGGAGGATTTGGAGCAGCCCAGCACGTTCAGCCGGGTGATGACGACGACGTTGTGGATGACGATGATGACGATGATGGCGGTTTCCCCATCTGGATCATAATAGTCATCGTTGTTGTTGCCATACTGGTCATCCTTGCCGTCGTGTTCTTCCTGATGAAGGGCAAGAAGGGCGAGGAAGAGCCCGAGATGCCCCCTGAGGGCGAGATGCCCATGGAGACCGAAGAGATGCCCATGGAAGGCATGGAACAGCCGCCTATGGAGGGTATGGAAGAGCCTCCGATGCCCGAAGAGCAGATGCCGGAACAGCCGGTCTACGAGGAGCAGATGCCCGAGCAGCCGGTCCCCGAGGAGCCCGCACCACCTGTCCCCGAGGAACCCGCTCCGCCCATGCCCGAGGAGCCCGCCGCTCCCCCCGTACCTCCGCAGCCTGCACCTCCTGCAGCACCCCCGGTGGCACCGCCTCAGCAGCCGATTCCCCCTCAGCCGCCGCAGGAATGAGATCGGACCAGCTGAACCCTTGGGCGCCTCCTTCAGGGGCGCCCTTTTTTTTTAATTTTTTTTATATATCAGTGGATGGTTTACCAATGGACAGCTGGTGGTAGAATGGTTGTTAAGATGAGGCCAGTACGATCCCTTTTCCTTAGCTCTCTGCTTGTTCTGACCGTAGTATTATCGGTTCCTCTTCTTCACGGCCAGCCTCCCTCCAGAGCCGACGGCAACGATACCTTCGAAACCGCCGATGAGATAATCGTCAGTGTGGACCCCTGGGGAGGGACGCTAGATCCGGTTGACAACGTTGATTACATGCTGATAAACGGCCTGGAGGGCGACAACGAGAACGACCAGCTCCATGCACAGAGGCTTACAATAGGTCTGCTTAGAACATCCGGTGCCAATATCAAGGCTGTCATATACGAACCCAACAGACTGGAGTTGGCTACCCTTGTTTCCGCCGGAACCATGGAAGAGCTGGAGTTCATTGTACCCAGAGACGGTGGTTTCTACATCAAGATAACGACGGACCCCCAGGGGCAGAGCGGTGCCTACGAGATCTATCTCGGAGGAGAGACAGGTGTTGACAACAGGGAGAAACACGACCTGAACAATGTACCTCCGGGGAGCGGCATAACATATTCTGTCAACATCGCGAACTCCCTCGATCCTTATGGCGACCTCGTGGATTACTGGGAGTTATCAATACCCGGATACAGGGCCCTAGAGCTCACCCTGCTATTCCTGGGAGACCTCCCCTTCGTCTTACAGGTACTCGATCCCCAGTACAATATCACGAACGTACTTGGAAAGGAAGACCAGGTAAGGATCTACAACAACGGCTCCGATATCCAGAAAGTGATAGCCAGGGTCTTCATTCCTCTTTCCAATTCAGCTACCATGCCAGTTACGACCAAACCCTACAACATGGATGTCGTCATATGGTCCCATCTGACAAAGCCTCAGATAAATCCCTCCGATCCATGGACCGTCAGAATGACAAACGAGGACAGGCCCATGTATCCCAACATCAATCTCACTTCCCACTTCTCCGAACCGAATGGGGATCCGATCGAGTTCGAGATGATATCGGAACCGGAGAATCTGGATGTTGAGCTGCATTACTCGGACAGTGATCCAGGTGATCCGGTCTATGTTGAGGTATCTGTTGTCCCCCACCCGAACTGGTTCGGTACGGAGGAACTCACATTTTCCTGCTCGGACCGTGACGGCTCCGTAACCGATTCCGTGGAGATAATCGTCAACAGCGTGAACGATCTCCCCTACATCACAAGGATCGGAAATGCCGATTACGAGGGTGGTACCTTCTACATGTATGCCGAGGAGGACATCCCGAAGGCCTACACCATAACCTACGGGGACGATGATGATCCAATTGAGAGCATCCACTTTACGACTAACGAGACCCTGGAGTTCCTCGAGGTGAATCCGGACAACGGTACCGTCACAATTGAAGCGGATCAGGAGCAGGTGGGCCTCGACCCACTGGCCGGGGGGCAGCAGGGCGGTGACGCGGCGCTCCACCTCCGAGGGCTGACGGCTCGGCGCGAACCCCAGGCGCTCGCACACCCGCCCCACGTGGGTGTCCACCGCGAAGGCGGGAAC
>JBLIRK010000032.1:0-42005 GCA_048569615.1 Thermoplasmatota archaeon
AGGATCGCTGTCAAGCCTTGACCTCAGGTGGATGTGCGAGGTCCTTGATATTCCATCGGAGGGTTCGGATACAGAGATCCTTGAAAGGATAATTCAACATGAGATGCGGGATATCGATGGAGTTCTTGCAGGCTCCGGAGCCGATGAGAATCCGCTGCTCATGGTGAGGCAGATGATACAGGAATCAGCTTCCATGAGGGAGCAGAATGAGAAACTAAGGTCGAGGATAGAGGAGCTGGAATTGATCGTGGGCGACCAGGAAGCAATTAGAAAGAAGAAAGATAAAAGGCTGGTGATCGAGTGGGAGGAGGAGGGAGCCTTCAAGAACATTAAGGAACTGGTGAGGGAAGTATCGGGCTTAAAGGACAAACTGGACAAGATATCTCCCCCGGAGGTCGAAGGAAAGGAGATCTTCACATCGGTCATCGAGCGAATGGAGACGGACAGGGAGGAGAGCAAGGAGAGACTAGTCACAATCGAGAAGATCCTCCAGGGGGAGCTTGAAAGCCTAAGGGAGCAGCTCACCGAAAGGGAATCGCCGCCTTCATTGGCTGTGATAAAGGGGAAAGAGGACAGGAAGGCACTTTTAAAAAAGAAACGGGTGGTCAAGGAGGGACCGGAACTCGTCATCATTCAGCCCGGAGTTGGACCGGCATCCGCTCTCGAGACCGCCAAGAAGAACCTTAGGAGAAGTTTCTTAAGGGTTCCAAGGGAGGTGGTGGAGGAGGTTGCGCCCTATTACATACCTCTTCATAGATTCCTTGTTTCATACAAAGCTCCCCTGGGAAGAGGACCGAGGGAATCGGATATCTACGTGGATCCGTTCCTTGGAGAGCTGGTAATTCTAAGAAGGCAGGGATTGAAGAGAACATCCGGACTGCTGAGGATGTCCAGGGCAAGTGATCTGGAACGTAGGGTTCTGAAGGCTCTTTCACATGGGAGGAAGGATGATGTTAATATCGCTTCCAGGGCGGGTATGGACCTCACACAGACGAGAAGGGCGCTTACATCCCTTATCAAGAAGGAAATCGCCGAGAAGACATCGGACCAAGGGGCGGTAAGCACCTATTCGCTCAGCAGCGGGATGGAGGTCTGGGACCGCCCATGGAAGAAGGATCCGGGTTTCAGACCTCAGGCTGCAAAGGGAGTCAGGGAAAAAGTCCTGCCTCCGCTCCTTTCCGAAAAACAGTCAAGGGACCTGCTCTCCGTTTTCCAGGGGAGTTTCAGGATCGTCGATTCCGACATAGTGCATTATCCTGTCTATGTCGGGGTAATCGCAGGCGAGGGTAGGAGGAGGTACATCGTCATAGACGGCTGCTCCGGCAATCTGGACAGGGATATGACGGATATTATGAAGGAGGTAATGGCGAAAAGTCCTTGATCACCTTCAGAAAAGGTTTTATCATCAGATACCTTGGCCCCTCTCTATAAAGTCGAATTCGGTGATGAGCCTTGGCAAAAAGAAGGATAATCAGGGAGGAGGCAGAGGAGCACAAGGAGGAGGACAAGAGACCAGCCTTCAAACCCTCCGAATTCGATGAAACGGAATTCCTCCAGACCGAGAATCTGAGCGCCAAGATGATTTACATATCCCTAGGAGTGGCGCTTCTGGCCGGTCTGGTATCCTACGGGATAATGACCGCTTCGTATTATCTGGGTGTCGGTCCGCATCTTATACTTCCCATCGCCTCTCCAGTTGTCTTCGTGGCCTTGGTGCTCCATTTGTTCCGGAGGTTCGGGATAGATATCAAGGAGGTCCAATGGAAGAAATGGCTGGAGAACGGATTCATGTATGCACTGGCCTGGTTCGTGGTCTGGATGCTCTCGATGAATCCCCCGTTCTCGGATTTCTCCGACCCCCAGATAGATGATCTAGTGGTCGTGGTGGAAACTGGATCCGGAAAGGAAGTTACTTACATACATACCGATGACCAGATAATCAGGTATGTGGATGATGTGGAAAAGGAATTTCAGACGATCTCAGACCAGACGGATGTTACGGGAGTTTGGATCTACACCCCCATAACCGACAATTGGGACCTGGAGAAAGTTGAAGTAGAGATCCAGGAGAACAGGGAAGGTGGTTGGAAGACCATCACGGATCCCGGTTTGGATACCATTCAGATTGGATGGAACGACAGCTTCCATCCGGAAAAGAACGTATCTCGAAAGGTCAGAGAGGAATGGTTGAAGAGGAGCAGGGACGTATGGAAGGAGCATCTGTACGGCGTCCATTTCGATTTCACGGACCTTTCCAACAAAACATATGAAACCGATGATGGCATCTACATCAAGGTCATATTCACAGCCAGTGATTCAAGGGGAAATGATGCTGTGAGGGAGATCGATTTCAAGGTCAATCCCTAGAATTTGAGGGATATGGATATGATTTCCGATGATCTTGAAATGCACACCAGTGCAAATATACCCAAAAGCCTTAATACAAAAAATGGCGGATACCATATCCAGTCTTCCTCCGGGTGGTAGTAGAATGAAAGCCAAGAAGTTGAATTTTGATAATGATGAAGAGGAATGGGACGATTGGGAGGAGGAGGAGGAAGAAGACGACATTATCGATGAGGAGGAGGAAGAAGAAGAGGATAAGGAGCTTGAGGCCGAGGAGGAGGATAAGAAGAGGAAGAAGAAGACTCCAAGATCTTCTCCCGGCAGGGGAAAGCAGTATGGAAAGAAGGCATTGATATGGACTTTTAGAGGTTTGGTCGTGGTGCTTATTCTCATGCTGCTATTTGCCCCGTGGCCTCCCTTTACGACAATAAGGGAGGAAACCGGCATCAATTCCCTGAAGAACCTCATGAGACCATACATGTCATTTCCGGAATGGGCCAACGTTACGATGTCCCTGATGTACAACCTTGAGATAAGCAGGGGCTCGGTGGATGAACTTGAGATACATGTGGCACCTCCTTTTGATATACCGTTCACGAAGAACGGGAGCGAAAAACCTTACGTGATCCAGGATGTGCTGGATGTAGAATTCTCCCCGCCGAATACGATCCCGCTGATGGATTACCAGAGGGAAATGAACCAGGTCTCCGGATGGAAGATCCAGGACGAACGGGGGAGTTTCAGGTTCAAGGTCACCTACCATATGACCCTTCATGCCCATCAATGGGAGATATCCCCTGAGGAATCGGGCACCGTTGAAGAAATTCCGGATTATTACACTGAGAGATATATAGATAAGCACTGGATGGTGGATCTGGACAACGATGGAAACCCCGACCGGGATAGTGCAGGCAGGGAGTTATACAGGTATGATCCCACTGACCCGGAGATAATAAGGATCGCGGAGGAGCTGACAATCGGCAAGGTCACGGTCATAGAGAAGGTTAAGGCCATCTACGATTATATGCAGGAAAATTTCGAGTATACCACCCAGACCCAAAGAGAGCAGGACAAATCAGTTTACGGCGATTATCCAAAATGGGCGACCGGATGTCTGGCGGACGGCTACGGCGATTGCGACGACCAATCGCTCCTTATGGCTTCACTGTGCCGGGCCGTTGGGATACCGGCATGGTTGGAGATAGGCTATCTTTACGACCCAATGGGTAATCCTCCATCCTGGGGAGGGCACGGCTGGTTCAACGTTGTGATTCCAGTCAAGGACAGGAACGGGAATCTTCTTGATGAGCCGGTTAGGGCTCCCATCGATCCGGTGAATCATGAATTCCTTTTCAGGGACCCTTACAGGATAACGGACTGGATAGATGACGGAGGGTACCGGGATGTTGGTGAGGACGATCCGGTCTTCAACCTCGATTATTATTACAATTATTTCAGCGTCAAGAGGCCCCCTGAGGTCATTGTGGATATCGAGGCATCTCAGGAAGCGGAGAAATACGAGAAGCACGGATCCATCAAAATCTATTCGGACAAGAAGCTGACCGATGCCGATCTTCCAGGCTCACAGCAGCAGCTACCAGTACTCTCTCCTTTACTGGTATTGGTTCCAGTATCGCTGCTGTTCATTGCGGTCCCCATCAGAAGGTCGATGATAAAGAGGGAATGATCCTCCGCGGGTCAATCTTAATATGTGACATCTCCATAGGACCATTATGGAACACAGGCTATTGATCGACGGTTGGAGGACTAATCTAAGATTCTCCTCATGTCATGTACTGCTCAGGCACGATAAATGCTCCAGGCTCCACGGTCATTCCTACGGGGTCCATCTCGATGTGAGAGGTGAACTCGATGAGAACCACATGCTTGTCGATTTCGGAAAGGTGAAGAAGACCATCAGGTACATTGCCGACGAGCTTGACCATCGGACCCTTGTTCCAACGGAGAATCCCGATATACGTCTGAATGTGATAAACGACGGTGAAAACCTAGAAGTTTCCATGCCTGATAGAAAATACTCCTTTCCGATTTGCGACGTTGTAAAACTGCCCATTCCCACGACAACGGTGGAGGAGCTCTCGAAATATCTGCTGAGAAGGTTCATGGAAGAGTTCCAGGTCCCTGATGGCGTGAGCGAAATATCTTTGGGAGTGGACGAAGGGATTGGTCAGGGTGCATGGTCAAGGTGGGCAAGATGAGGAAGAAAGCGGTCGTCCTTCTATCAGGCGGGATCGATTCCAGCACCACAATGGCAATCGCCCGGAGCGAGGGATACTCTCTATATGCGTTGACCTTACTCTACGGGCAGATACATAGCAGGGAGGTGGAAGCAGCCAGGGATATCGCCTCATCTTTGGGAGCAGCGGAACACAAGATAATCGAGCTGCCGAATGGCACCTTTTCCGGAAGCGCGCTTACGGGCCAAAAGGAGATACCGCTGAACAGGGATCCAAATGATATGTCCGCCATACCGGACACATACGTTCCTGCAAGGAATCTTGTTTTCCTCTCCATTGCCCTTGGTTACGCTGAAGCCATGGGGGCAGATGCAGTATTCATAGGGGCGACCTCCGTGGACTACTCAGGATACCCCGACTGCAGGCCCGAATTCATAGAATCCTTTAGAAAGACATCCGGGCTTGCGACGAAGAGGGGGGTCGAGGGGAATTCCATAGAGATATGTGCTCCCTTACTCCAAATGTCCAAAGATGAGATCATAACGAAGGGTAATGAATTGGGAGTGGATTATTCCCTCACGTGGTCCTGCTATTCCGGGGGAAAGCTCGCCTGCGGCAGATGCGATTCCTGCATCTACAGACTCAGGGGCTTCGAAAAAGCGGGATCAATGGATCCCATAGAATATGAAGGAGGGAATCGTTGAACCTGAGGGTATTCGAAATATTTCCCTCTTTCCAGGGAGAAGGGCGGGATACAGGCCTACCAACCACCTTCATCCGGCTCTCCGGATGCAACCTGAGGTGTACATGGTGCGATACGGAATACGCCCTGGACCCTTCCTCGGGTGAAGATATGACGGCTGAGGGCGTAATGGAAGTTGTGAGAGAAGTTGGATTCACCAACGTCTGCATCACCGGAGGGGAGCCTCTTCTTCAGAGATCGCTGATACCGCTTCTTTCACTCCTCGCCGCCGAGGACTATGATGTGAGCATAGAGACCAACGGGTCCGTCGATATCGAGCCCTTCAGAAAGGTCTCGACCAGGATCAGCTTTTCCATCGATCTCAAACTCCCGGCTTCCGGAGAGTACGGCTCTCTCCTTGTCAGGAACCTATCGATTCTTGGACAAGGGGACCAGATAAAATTCGTGGTAAGAGACCGGCAGGATCTCCTTGCAGCAGTGAAATATCTCGAAGATCTGAAGCCTTCCACTTCATTCATCTTCACACCAGTGGACAACAAGGGAGGCGAGGAACTCGCAAAGGGCCTGATGGAGTGGCTGGAGGATATCTCCGAGGAGAGAAGGAGGGAGCTCGGATCCCGGTTGAGGCTCATGGTCCAGACCCATAAGGTCATATGGGATCCGAAAAGAAGGGGTGTTTAGATCTCCTCTATTGTATTTCTTTCCTTGATCCCTTCCAGAAGAAGTGCAACCTCGCTATCGCTGAGCAATTCTTCCTCTACATCCTCTTCCTTTTCTGGAATGATGGCGCTGTTCCCGTAGGGATCTTCCAGGACCAAGGTAAGGGGATCCGTGTAATCATCACCCTCCGTGATGGACCTGAGCCTTGAGATCAATCCGTCAGTTACCGATAGCCTTTCTTGAATGGAAATATCTCCTGGTGAGTTTTCCAGGTCCCTCTTCAGCTGCTCCAATATGCCAAGGAATCTGACCATAGCTCCCTCTATGTTGGATATGTAACCTTCCGAATAGAGGCCCGGATCTACCCTTGCCTTGATCTCCGGTATGATGACAGTGGAAGAACCGGACCTGACCACCCTGAGTCTGAGTTTGTCTGGACCGTCGATCCTACATGTGTGCCTTTTTGGGGGACGGCTCTGAAGGGGTATGACATCGGTGGAGCGGAATCCACAGCGGCTGCATATCAATGTGGAGATCATGAGCTCGCCGAAATGCGGAACATCCAACTGCTCCTGATTTATAAAAAGCCGCTCTCCAGCACAAGCTGGACAGGTAAGTTCTTCTTCGGTCATTGAAGTCCTACCGAAAGCCGGCTCAGAATCTCTTCCTCTCCAGCCTCTTCATCTTCTTCTTGTCTATACCGATACCCTTCGGGGTTATTATCAGCATATTCTGGCTGATTCCGGCGATGTCGCCGTTGATGTCCTCCACAACCCTCTTGAGCTCGGTAATGGTCCTCTTGAGCTCTAGGTCATCGTTCGCTATCGGGGTGAAGTCCAGAACCAGAATGTTTCCCTCATATACCAGGTTCGAGAGCTCGGGGATCTGCCTGTAACCGTCTATGTCGGCGAACCTCACGGAGGGACCGTCCGTTGTCCGGGAGGTTCCAGCTTCCCTGCCCCTAAGCAAGCCAAGGTCAATGTAGGACCTGCCGATGCGGACCTCATCCTCAGGGTATTCCTCCTCAACTTCTTTCTTCCTTCTAAGCCAACCCATTTCATCCCTCCATATATCTGGATTATCGCAGATGTTCAAAGGTCATTCGATTTTACGATTAAATACTTTATCCTGTGGGAACCAAATCATATGCCCATTATTAGTGGTTCGAAACATAGTTACCTTCCTCACGAGAATGGTCGATCAAGGCTCCTGCTCCGCTTCAAGGGAAGGCGGTTCAGATTGCTCATTGGATTCGGGTAATGGAGCCTCCTGGTCAAGGACCGATTCTTGCATAGATGCCTTCTGCAGAATATCCTCCGGTATTTCATCTGTCACGGCCTCGGTGGGTGCCACGGCCTCTCCTGCCTTCATGGGAGCGAATATGTCGTCAATTGCCGATAATCTCTCGGCATCGATCTGCACCTCGGAGGTATCGTAGAGACCGGTCTTATCCTCCACCTTTTCCGCCTGCTGGAGGAAGTCACCAATATCTTCCTTGGACTTCTGAAGCTCTTCCATCTGGCGTTGTACCTCTTCCTCCTTTTCCATCTCCTGCTTCTTTTTGAAGATGAAGAAGCCCACTAGCCCGACAAGGACCAGAAGGGCAACTGCCCCGAATACTATCAGGATTATCATGAGAAGGGGTACCTTCCCCTCATCATTGGCTACTCTGAGAGTAATGCTCTTCTCTGTTGAGTTCTGGAAGCCATCGAAGGCTCTTACCTGGATAACGAGATTACCATCCTTGAACTCGGTTGTGTCCAGGTCGTAGAGCCACACATCCTCGTTAAGCGTAACCTGGAGCCAATCCTCATCCCCGGCCTTCAAATAGACCGCCATTACCTCGCTCGGCTCCACGGAGACATTTCCGCTGATCCTCACTTCCCTTCCCTTGACCTTTGCTCCGTTTAGCGGCTCCCTGATATTCAGTTCCCAGTAGCGGGGAGAGCGGAGAACGGTCAATGTGAAGTTCTGGTAGATCACAAACCTCGTTGACGTGAGTTTGATGGAAATGTCGAAATCACCAACCTGAGTGTAGTTGGGGATCCAGGTAATGTTATCGAGATACAGGTTGTATTCCATGCCCTCGGGATATTCAATGAGCTCCACCGTGATGATATCATCCTCCGGATCGAAGAATTCAAGATGGTATGTCCATAGATAGAGCTCATCAAGGGTCTTGATCGGCAAGGAGGTGATCTCGGGAGGTGCATCGATCAAAGTAATGTTGACGAAGAACTCGATCTCTGCGAATGCATCGTCCAGGTCCTTGACCCTGACAACGAATCTCTGGGGCTCCGGCTCGTAGGTTAATGGGGTCCATGTCAATATTCCCGTCTGGAATGTTATCTCTGCTCCTATGGGGGCCTCCTGGAGCGAATAGAATATGATATCCCCGGGATCGAGGTCGTAAGCAGTGATATTCAATCTGAGGGTCTCACCGGGTTTAACCGCCAGGTCGGATGGTGGTACGAAGGAGATTATTGGTTGATCGTTCTCATTGGCGATGCTCAAGTTGAATTCGTATCTTGTCTCTTTGTCACCGTCGGATAAGATGTAGGTGAAGCTCTGCTCCCCGACCTGCCATGCGTTGGGTGTCCACGTCACCGTTCCCAGTACGTCGACGGTCATGTTCTCCGGTTCGTTCTCCAGCGAATAGGTGATAGTTTCGAATTCCGCATCGAAGGCATTGGGCTGGTATCTCCAAAGGGAATCCTGGAGGCCGGTATTCGAGGGAAATGCCTTAACAACGGGTGCGTCGTTGACGGGATCCACAGAGATATTGATATCCCCGGTCTGCGTCGTTCCACCGTTCACGTCCCTTGCTGAGAGCCGGACCTGGATCGTCCCGGTCCAGTTGTCGTTCTCGGTTCCGTTGTTGAGGTCAATGGAAAGATACCTTCCCTCGGTCAGGTTGGCTATGAACCTGCTCTGCTCCGATACCTCGTAGACGTCATATATTAGCTCGTTGACATCGGTTCTGTCATCCCTGAAAACATCATGGAGGTCCATCAGGTACATATCATGGTCGTCCTCATCAATGTGAAGTTCCGACGGTGCACCATATATCTCGGGTCTGAGATCGAGCTCGACCTCGATCCTGTCGAACCGTATCCCGCCTTCCGTGTCACCGCCGTAGGCGAACGGGATGTGATAGTTGCCGTCTACGGGATCCACATCAGGCCTTTTGATGTAGGAATTGAAAATGGATTCCAGATTCGTCAGCTTCTTTTGATAATCGTATATGAATTCAAAATTACTGATGATGATCATCGATGACATCTGTTCTTGATCCGGGTTGTCCATGGTGAACTCCATATCCACGTAAACGAACTCGTCGTAGGGGGTGGAGATGGCGGGAAAAGCGTTTGATATCCGGTTATTGAAGTATTCCGAGAGGTCAGATGTTGTGACTGTATCCTCCGATGAGAGACGGTCATCGGTGCATCTCCATACCTCCATTCCGTCCATCTTGATCACGGGCGTATTATCGGGAAGGGCCTCAATGGGGAACCTTTCGAAAACGTATGTCCTGCCTATCAGGTTTCCCGTCCCGCTGTCCTTATGGTTGTTAGCACCCACAGCGAGGTCGCCGAATCCGTCGTTTTGAAGGTCCGGACCGAAGGATATGCTGTTCCCGAACCTGTCTCCTGAAGTCCCGGAGGAGAATTGGTCCAGCAGTAGGGAATTTGAGCCGATGGAAAAGATGCCCGCCCATCCGTTCGATGACCCGGATGCCGGTGCTCCGACAGCGACATCCACCTTGCCATCGGAGTTTATATCGTATCCTTCATCGATGGATGCTCCGAAGAATCCGGTATTGGCAGTGGCTGCTATGGATCGGTCGAACGCAGTATTGATGGTGGGTCCCCCGAAATATATCATTACCCTGCCCCCGTTTGAAGTGATCGCACCGGCTGCCAGGCTCTCGCCTCCGTTTGTGCCCTGGTCCCCGATGAACTCAATATCCCCTATACCGGAAGAGAGCCCGGAATCTGTGATCGGATCGAAGGTATGGTCCGGAACGAGATCGGATATTGTATTGCCCAGATAAAGCTCCACTTCCTCTCTGCATGCAACGGCAAGGTCATCCCTTTTGTCGCCGTTCATGTCTCCGCAGGATAGTCGCATCCCCAGAGCGGTCTGGGAAGCGGAACCGTTTATGGTCGTTATGAGGGACATGATCTCTCCGCCTGACCCATCGCTTGCGGGCTGGAAACAGTGAACCTGTCCCTGGCCGGTATTTGCGGAGGGAGCTCCCACGAAGAGCTCCCTCTTACCATCGCCGTCGAAATCCCCGACCTCGACTATGGAGCCGAAGGCATCTCCCGAATTGTTGCCTAGTATCGTCTGGTATGTTGTGAGGCTGCTTGAAAGTTCGACTATTGCCACCATTCCCCTGTCGTTATCGTATTCCGGGGCGCCGACAGCGAAGTAACGCCTTCCGCCGAGGGAGAAGGAGTTGGAGATCGATGCTCCGAACAAAGAGAATGTTGACGGGCCTGTTTTCAGACCCCAGTAGCTGTAGGGGTCTATGGAAATCACGACATAAATGGATCCCGTTTCCCTTGAGTACGTGGGGTTGGAGTGGACCATGTATCCTTCATCCAGTTCCTGGACGACGCTTCCCATTGTATCACCCAGGGTCGTCCCTTCTATATACCACCCGTTCCACTCATTTGCCCTCTGATAGCCAGAGATGTTGAGCTTCGCCGACGTTACCGTGGAGTTCTTCGGGAACACGAACCTGGCATTCACTGGATTCTGAACAAAAAGGTCAATATCAAGAAGATCCTCCCCCGATCTTGTGACGTTCTGCCGTCCCCAGAAGCCGTTGTGGGGGACGGAGGGAACGCCGTAGATATACTCCTTTTGTCCAAGACCTATGTTGACGAAGGCCTCCTCGGAGTAATCCGTTCCGCCAATTGTGGCGGGCAGGTTGGAGAAAGTGACGGACGCATTGAGCACCGTAGATCCTTCGGGGATCGGATAGTAATAACCCGTGGAAACCAATTGACCTGGAGGTAGGCGTATCTCCTTCCCGTCCACTATCTGTTTTTCCGGAACCTCTCTGGTGGAGAGGACCGGATCGTATGTGTCCGAATCGCTCCGATCTCCTGGCTCTCCTCCGAGAACTGGTATCACACCGGTCAGAAGCAGCATCAGAACAGCTGTAATGGTCGGCAGGGACCTGTTAAGCATCATATGCCTCACTCCGTTATCGGAAATCAAGGAGAACGGAGTGGTATTTAGTTTTTGTCAAACGGTTGTGTCCTATTTCGTAGTCCAGAATCCGTCAAGTTTCTAACTATTCGGAAATTTCGACCTACCAAAATCTTTATCCGAGAAAAATGTCTCAAGTCGCCGTCGGTGAGAAAATGCACATGACCCTCGATTGCATGCCCTGCTTCATCAAACAAGCCCTCATGGAGCTCAGAGGATCTCGGCTCACGCGTGAGAAGGAAGAGAACATCATGAGGGACATGCTCTTCCTGCTGTCCGAGGTGGATTACGAGCAGGCTCCAGTGGATATATCCCTTATCATGCATGACAGGATGGTCGAGCTCGGAGTCTCGGAGGACCCTTACAAAGAGCTTAAGATCTATTCGACCGGAAAGGCCCTCGAGATGCTTCCGGGGCTTGAAAGCGAGGTCCGGTCATCCAAGGATCCTCTCTACGAAGGAGCGTTGGCTGCCATTGCCGGGAACGTAATGGACTATGGTGCGAAGAACATGCTTGACATCCATGAAGTCATGAAGAGGGCTGAAAAGGCGGGTTTTGCCATTGATGATTGGAATATATTCATTGAAAGAATGGAGAGGGCAGAGCGTCTTGTCTATCTTCTGGACAACTCCGGGGAGGTCGTGTTCGATCACCTTTTCATGAGATTGATCAGGGAGCGTTTTCCGGATCTTTCCATCTCGGCCGTGGTGAAGAGCACTCCTCTCTTGAACGACGTTACCAGGGAGGATGTAATTGAGGCAGGGATTGGGAGCTCGTCGTTCATAGAGATCATAGAGGTCCCGGAAAGAGGTTGGGCCAAGCCTTGGCACCTGGAGGAATGGGATGATGGCAGAACGCTTTTCATATCAAAGGGCCAGGGCAATTTCGAGTCGCTGAGCGGCGAGTCGGGAGTGTTCTTTCTGCTTGTGGTCAAATGCGAGGTGGTGGCTTCATACCTCAATGTTGATGTAGGAGACATTGTCTTCAAGTACTGCACTGACAGGTGAGCCGTTTGATTGGCGACAACAAATGGGGCGGTGTGCCCCCGGCCGGGGAGCGTAGGATAGATGACAGGGGAAAATTCATTCTCGGGCTTCTGCTTGTCATTCTGATAGAATGGGCCGTCTGGCTCGTATATCGTTACCTGTTATACACTTACATAGTGCAGGACACATTCTCCGATATAGGGTTCATATTCCATATCTTCGCGGCCCCGATCATCGGACTTTCGCCGATATTGATATACTGGAGGTTTATACGTAAGGAAAAAGGGCTTCCCTGGAGGTTCACGGGAAAGAATCTGTATTCATCCGTGATGGTCGGAGCAGTTGCCGCGGCCCTGCTGATGGTGTTCTACCAGTTCGGCTCATGGCTGGTACTCGTACTTACGGGTTACGGCGATCCATCCACGACCTCCCTCATATCATTATGGAGGAGCTCCCAATGGGAATGGTTCGTACTTATGACCTTCACCTTCTTCGTGATCGTCGGACCAGTCGAGGAGCTGCAGTACCGGTCATTCCTTCAGGACCAGTTCGGAAGGGTCCTTCCTCCTTACGCCGGGCTTTTTTTGGCATCCGTTCTATTCGCTCTATCGCATATCCCGATCTATCTCATAGTATACAGGTTGGATCCCCTGGAGACAGTACTGACGCTCTGCTGGACGTTCACGATGGGTTCGGTCCTCGGCTTTTTCTATTTCCAGTCTAGGAACATCTGGGGACCGATAATAATGCACGGTTTCTGGGATTGGGTGCTTTCCGTTTGGGCACTTGATATAAGTCTGACCGATTCATATTCAGGTCTTGGCTACCTCCAGCAGGTCATTTGGCTCGCACCCCTTCTGTTCTCGGCTGTCCTTGCGATGATCATTATCAACGTGTTCTACGTGGCCCTTTGGAAGAGAGCTAGACCGGAGGGCTCCTTCGGAATCGGTCCGGTTCCGGTGATCAACAACGCGATTGTCAAAGCAGGGGAGCGTCTTAAGATGATATGGATTGCGAAATCCCTTTCGCATGCTGACAGGGATGCTGTCCCGCTGCGGGTACGAACCAGAAGGTCCCTGCTGGGAGTTGCGGCTGTATGCATTGTCGTTATGCTTTTAACTGCACCCGGAGCCACCTTTGACAGGTCGGCTATTTCTTCTTCGGATGGAGATGGAGGGAATGAAGAGGGAGCACAGGAATTCATCATCTCGTTCGATGATGGGATATATGTTCAGGAGGGTTCGGATGTTTCGATCTCCCTTCCGGTCAACGAGACCGCTCAGATCGTCGGAATCTCTGTCAGTGTTATCTGGACGGAGCCGAGCGAACCGAGACCTTGGATGGTGGACGATCCTGATACATTCAAGGTGGAGTTCCTTGTTGCCGGGGAGCTAATTGAGGATCCGGTTTCGGATACGGGATCCATATCATTCACATGGAGCTCCTCCAACATGAGCTACCTTCCATCGGACCTGGAGCTTGCAGTGGAGTGTTTGGAAGCGGGAGATGTTCACCCGAGATACGTGGACCTCACAGGACTCAGAAGGGAGAGGGATGACGGGAATGATGTCACAGTTTCCGTCCGTCTGACCTACATGGAGCCTTCGGAACAGTGAAATGGAGACCGTCGAAAAATACTATATTTTATGGTCCCTTGAAGTATGGGGTAACGAAATGGAGATGAGTGCCTCTTTTCGCAATCTGCCTTCAGTGCATCAAACGGTCTATGGATTCATGCTCGTCGGGATCCCAATGATTGCAGCGGTAAGCATAGCTGTAATGATGGTCCTTGGGATTGCGGATTTCGTGATCTACGTGATCCCCGTTGCCTTCGGCCTGGCATCCCCGGCAGTTATATTGAAGGATCTTCTCGTAAAGAAAAACCTCAGCGTGAAAGATGGCACCCTGGTCTTCAGGACCGGGAAGAAGGCAAAGGAAGTGGAGAGGAAGGAGATCATGGGTGTCATAGTGCTCCGGGTAAAAGATCGATTGGTCATCATAGTCTGTCCCAAGAACATGGAGAAGATGTTCGGGGTGGATGACTGGTTCAACATAGAGGATAAGAGAAAGCTTCTGGAGCTCCTCGGGGAGATGTCCGGGGAGAGCAAGTTCGAGATTGAGGAGTTCACGGACAAGAACGAGGCCATGAGAAGGACCAAATTAATTTACGGGATCAGATGATAGGGTCTTCAATCGAGACAATATCGCTCGCCAAACTACTTCGCAGGGATAGCCAAGAACCCATTGGTCTTTGACCAATCCGTTCACGGGGGGGCACCTTCGATAGCCCGTATGGCCAACATAGGAAGGTCATCTGGACCTTCCTGGCCAAAGGCTATCACCTGCTCATCCGCCAAACTACTTCGCAGGGATAGCCAAGCTGGCCAACGGCGCCGGACTTAAGATCCGGTCCTCAGTGGTTCGTGGGTTCGAATCCCCCTCCCTGCACCATCCTTTCATTCATAATTTTTAATTGATCAAAGAAAGGATACCAGGGAGGATCTCGGGATTCGAACCTTGGTCTTTGGTATTTGGTGTTTCCTTATCGCCAAATACCAAAGCTAGCATAACTCCGAAGGAGTTGATGCGAAGTCGAATCCCCCTCCCTGCACCATCCTTTCATTCATAATTTTTATTTGATCAAAGATAGGATATCAGAGAGGATCTCGGATTGCAAATATGAACTCACGGGGGAGCAAGATATGTTTCCTGGATGGAGATATCGAAATCGTTGCCGTTATCGGGCATGTCCAGGAAGCCAAGGCTTACCGTAGCGGTCCAGTCTCCGGCCGTTACAAGGCTCACCTCAACGGTGAAATCGCCGGCGTCGAAGAACTCTTCTATCTGCTCATCGACCAGGGTCAAGGATGCCTCCACCCTTCCGCTGTCGCTGGTTATAGCCTGGGTCCAATTGGTTCCTCCCGGGAATCCGATCCTGACCGAAAAGGTATCAGGTTGATTGTCATATCTTCGTACTCTGAAGCTTGGAGGATTCGTTTCATCGGTCCAGGACAGCGTGACCTTTAATCCCGTTATGACCTTTGATTCATTGGCTGCAAGTGTGAATGTCCGGGAGCTTCCCTCGTTCAGCTGACCGCTCTCACTGGAGGAGGCCGTCTTTTCTATGTAGCTCTCCGTGGAGCTGAAATCCTTTCCCCTATCCCCGTGAGCATCGTAAACGGCCGCCTTGAGCTCCTCGAGACCCATGACGTCCTTGTTTGCCTCAATGGAAAAAATAATCCCCGTAAGAATCGGGATCAAGATAATGGCCACTATTGAGGTCGCCACCTTGTTCTTCTCGAATATGAAAGAGTTTATGGAATGGAGCATTTCGCCGATGGATCTGGTCGAGCCCTTGGACGATTCGGTCATCTCAGTCTCCATCGACCAAATCGCTGGATTTCTATTAAACCTTGTGGTATATGTAAAGAAATGGAGGTCGTCAAGGTGGGATAGGGAAAGGATAATTCATTATTCAGGTCGAAACAATTAAATTTCAATAAGTTCTCTCTCGCCTGAAACATGGGGTGATGTGCTCATGGAGCTTTGGTTGATCCTACTGATAATCATTGGCGCTATCTTCATATTCGGACTGGTGTTGGTTTATTTCATAATCACGCGTAGAAAGCCCGAAGTGCAGGCTTTGGAGATGGAGCGCCCGGGATACGGTGCTAGGGAGATGGTACCTTTTGATGAGGAGATGGAGGAGGCGCTCTACAAGAAGAGAATAGTCTGCCCGGAATGCGGGGAGGATGTCGATCCCTATGATGAGGAATGTCCTGCCTGCGGATCAAGGATGAAGGCAGGCATTTTCGAGTGCTCCAACTGTGCGAGGGAGGTGGACCCCAGGGACAAGGAGTGTCCACACTGCGGTGAGATACTCCTTCCTGATCCGTTTGTTTGTCCCAGCTGCGGAAGGCCGGTCGAAGCGGATTCCAGCAGATGCGACAGCTGTGGAGCTAGATACTGGAGCCCCATTAGGCTTGACGAGGCTTCCCTCAAGAAGAGGACCAGAAGGGAGGAGGAAGAGAAAGTGGAGGAGCCTCCCGAAGAGCCCCCCGAAAAACCCAGGAGGGTCCGAGGCTACAGATGAGCAAAAGGTTCGCAAGGGACATCCTCTTGAGAGAAAAATGGAGCGGCGTCGGTCTTGAAAGATTGGTGATCGAGTGCATCAGCCGGGGTTCCCCTGGAGATATTTCAAGGTTTGAAGGAGGGATCATAACCGACCTCGGGAGGTCCTTCTTCACCACCGAGGATGGGACTATGATACCTTATCACAGGATCAGGAGGATCTTTTGCGGTGCTGAAGTCCTCTGGATAAGGCCTTCATCCGATGGAGAGATCAAGGACGAAGAGTGACTGCGTCGGAGAGTAATTATGAACCTCGCGCAGTCCCTGGACCGTTATTTTCCTTCCCATCGCGGTTCCAAGGCCTACGATATCGGCAGCCTCCCTCATACACATATCCTGCTCCATGATGCGATATAGGTGGATCGTACCCTCCTCCATGATCTCAAGGGCCGTGGGAAGATGCTCCCTCGAACTGTGGGGAAGGTTCATCACGACGCGGTCGTATGGTCCGAATATTGAGGATATCTCCCTGGAATCGCCCAATTGGGCTTCCACCGTGTCCTCAAGGGAGTTCAGACGAATATTCCGTTGAAAATAATTGATGCAGTCGGGATTGAGATCTATTCCTACAACATGGTCCGGATCGCCGTGCCTCGCGATATTCAGGGCGAACGGCCCTATACCGGAGAACATGTCCAGAACCCTTTCACCGCTGACAAGGGAGGCGACCCTCATTCTCTCGGTCGCCAGCCTTGGTGAGAAATAGACCCTCGATGGATCCAGCACAAATCGCAGGTTGTTCTCAATATGTGTGGTTTCCAGGTCCCCACCGCCAGCGATCACCTTCAGGTCCCTCACTCTGAGTTCACCTTTAACTCCCCTGTCAACAGCGGCTTTCTTGATGTTCCTGTTGAATTCAAGCAGGGCACTCCCGATCCGCTCATAGTGATCGGAGAGGATTTCATCCAGTTTGAGGATCGCTACATCTCCTATGATATCGAAGGAAGAAGGGAGCATTTCCTGAAGATTCGATGGAAGCCCCGTAAGGTCCTTGTAGGTCCTCGGGCGCTCCTTTCTCCTCTCCATCTCCTCTTCCACAACGGAGAATGGTCCGATCTCATCCCTTAAATCTTCCGGCAGCTTAGTGCCTGAGAGGGGTAGCAGAACATGGTCATCATGCTGAACAACGGAAAAACCGTTATCAAGCAGATCATTTTTAAGAAGGATCTTTCTCGCCGTTTCCGCAAATTTCTTTTTTACCTTGAGACACGATACCGTCATCATCGATGTTAGGACAGACCCCATATTTAACCACATCACAGGAACCTATTCGAATATGATGACGTCTTCTTCGATGACCGGCTCCTCGTCCAGATCGACATCGACCCAATCCTCGTCAAGCCAGCTGTCCTCATCCTCCCAGTCCACCTCCTTTATCCTTGATCTCCTGACAACAAGTATCAGGAGGATGGATATGACAAGGATCAAAATCAGAATGATGCTTGCCCTGATGAACTTCCTTTCCTCCTTCGAAGGATTTGTCCAGGAGGAAGGTCTTTCCGGAGTAGGATCGTAGGGGATCAATCCATCGGGAGGATCGTCATCAATCATCGGTTGTGGCGGAGGCTCGAGTATCGTTACGTTCAGTGAGTGCGATGTTGAATTCCTCCCAGAAGGGTCCAGGACCCGTACCATGATCGAATAGTTGCCTGTCCTGTTGAAGGTGGTTATCCACTGAGGTGCCTTCAACCAGCTGGAGGAGAGGCCGTCGAAGGATTCGAACAGGTATGAAACGATCCCGTTCTCATCGTAAGAGGCCGTGGCATCAAAGGTCACTGTCTCGTTTATAAAGTATTGGCTCCTCGGGGAGGAGACCACGGCGGTCGGGTCAAGCAGGTCAGCTCTGTAAGAGAACTCGTAGATGGATCCCTCGTTTCCTGCCTGATCAACGGATAAAACGTTGAAGGAGTGCACGCCCTCCGGGAGCTCCAGTCCGTTCTCGGTTATCTCCATCCAGGTGGAGTTTCCATCCATGCTGAGATATCCTGTGGCATCCCTAGAAATGTTATCTATTTTCACTGTTGGATTTGTGATATACCACCCGTTTGCGCCGTCGGGCTGAGTGGGAGTGATATTGACGGTCAAAACGGGCGGGGTCGTATCGACCTTGAACCTGAGGGGATTTGGATAGTCCTGGTTTCCCGCCTCGTCAACGGCAAGGAAATAGAGCATCCATTCTCCCTCGGGAATTATCATTATCTCCTGGGCACGCATGGAATCGTTGCTCCAATCGAATCCCTGGCCCGGCTGGGCAATGACGAAATGGATACTGCTCTGGCTGAATTCCGTTCCGTTGATGGTGGCATTCACTTTTGGATTGGTGACATACCATCCGTTGGCTCCGTCCGGTATCTCCGGATCAACCTTTATTATGAGCTCCGGGGGGAATGGATCGTACTTGAACCACTGGAAATTGGTCGTTGTCTCGTTGTTTCCCGTGCTGTCAATCGCTCTGTACTCAAGGAAATGCACACCAAAGGGAGGGTAGATGGGTGCGGTGTAGTTCGTCCATCCGCCCCCATCCCATCTGTAGACGATTGACGCGCCGTTGTCATCAAAACCTTCCAGCACAATGGAAGGAGGATTGATGTAGTAGCCGTTGTCGCCGTCCGGTCCATGGGATACTGTCATGGTGGAATAGGGGGATGTGAGGTCCACTTTGATAATCCCTGTTGAGGTGTTCTGGTTTCCCGTCTTGTCGAGTGCCCTGAAAGTGATCGAATGCTCTCCGTTGTAAAGCTCTACCGGTTCCAGATAAGGCGTCTCGGCAAGACCGCCGATCTTGTAGTATATTTCCGTCAGCTCCTCGTTCGATTCAACATAAACCCTTGGTATGGAAGTGAACCAACCGGACAGTCCATCCGGAACCTCAGGATCTGTTCTTATGAAAAGCTCGGGGGCCGTCGTATCTACTGTGAAATTGAAACTGGTCCAGTTGGAGACATGCCCGACATGGTCAGTTACCCTGAAACTGATCTCATGATGTCCTTCGGGGCCGTAAACAACAAGGGGGCTGAACAGATCTGCTCCCATCTGCACTCCGTCCAGAAGCCACTCGACCAAAACGTCCTCGTCCCCCTTCATCGTAATGATAGGATGTGTCTTGTAGGTATTGTTCCATCCGTCAGGTTGTGGGGGGTCAATGGAATACAAGGGGAAAGGTGTGAGGTGATCGGGAAGGACGAGGGTGGAATTGGACGGAAGCTCGCCGGGTTTGGAGGCGGTTATATTTACAATACCTCCGTTCGAGGGGGGAATGGAGATGTTGACATATCCGCTGGAATTCGTTCTCCCCGCAACTCCCAGCTGCCCTTCCCTGAACAAGCTTACCGTTGCGTTCTCGATCGGATGTCCCGTTGAATTCGTCACGAATGCTTGGACGCTCGTGTTATCCCGTGAAAGTTCGAATTGGAGATTGAGCCTCTCCGGAGGATGGAAGAAGAGCGGGGCCTCGGGTTCACCGAGGAGATTGTACTCCAGATATGTCCTGAATGCCGAGTATCCGTTATAGTTTGTTGGAAAAGGGTAGAAGGAATCGACGAAATGGGTGACTGCTCCGCGGTAGATATCTCCCACGGTCGGGGTGATGTTCCCGCTGGCCGCCTCCTTTACCATCCTCCAGTAATCCTCTTCCAGACCTGGGGCGTCGCCTTCATACTGGGTATCGATGCCTCCGACCGCAAGCCTGCTGGAACCGATATATCCGAGCAGTCCCTTCCCCGGGGTGGTGGTGATGGTCTCGGCGAAGCAGTCGGTCGATCCATCGAAATACCCTGTCAGGCAGGCCATGGCAAAGAAGGATCCTTCGGGTCCCGTGTCGTGAAGGGTGCTGACCTGGGAGCTGCTGAAGAGTCCGGGGAGCCCTGTCTGGGTTCCGTGGCTGAAGTAACAGATGGCCTGATGCTTGTCCCCCACCGTATCCCTGAAGGATGATGCCCCGAAGGTCAATGTTCCTGAGTTGTCGTAGTATATCGTTTCCCTCCCCGAGAATACCGATGAACCGTATGTCGACCAGAAGTGATCAAGTGTATCCGGAGGGTAGCCCGGAACGCTCTGGGGATCCCCGGCTATGAATATTGCTTTCTCCATTTCGCTTTCCCATGTGAAGTTCCTTTCCCTGTCTATGTAATTCCGGACAAGTTGAGAGAGCTGTGAGAGGCTATCGACGGCAAGTCTTCCGACGGCCATGTCCGGGAGCGGGTCGTCCATCTCGCCTATCTCCACATAGGAAGAATCTCCGTCCTTGTTCCATGAGGTTTCGGGATCAACGCAGGCGAAGTAACCGTCCGTGGCAAACGTTGAAGGTTCTCCGTACATCACCTCAGGGTACAGGTTCAAAGTGTTTCTCGTTCTTACGAGACCGATATCCCCTGCCAGAAGAAGATAGTCCAGATCGTACAACTGCTCCATTTCCTGAACGAACCTTCTCATCTTGTACTGGATGTCCCCGCTCCCGTACATCGAATTTATCTCTTCCGTCGTAACTATCCTGGCAAATACTCCTCTCTGTGATTTCCAATTCGCAAGGGGTCTCACTCCTTCTACAAGATCTTCATGGGTGATTATGAGGTATTTCACGGGACCGGTGGGCCTGTTCTCGCTGAAAAAGGTATCGCGTAAAACGGGAGATGGGGAATAAATGAATGTCACGACCGCTCTGGTGTATCCTTCTGCTCCACCCATTAGGAAGTAATGGACAGGTCGCAGCTTGAGGGAGAATCGGTTCGTACCATCGATCTTGGAAAGTGGCTCAATAGACCAAGATTCCTCTATATCCCGGTCCAGGCATCCCTTCCATTCGGGATGTTCCTCCGTTTCTCCCGATCCGAGGACGGAAGGCAAAATGTAAGGAGCGGCACAGATATCGAAGCCTTTGGGATCTTTAAAATCGACTTGCATGCAGGATAAGGTTCCTTCTATCATGATCGGAATGGAAAGGAAAGGCCTTGCCTCCCCCTGCTCCCCCGCGTCGATTCCTCCTTCTAAAATGCGGATTTCTTCCCTATCCTCGGATAGTGCAAATTCGATGAGTATCTCCAAGTTCATCTGAGAAGTTCTTTCAACGTCTTTCGTGGCAACATTTTGGTGGATACCATTATCATCTCTTCCGAAAAAGGTATCTGAAAGTCCATCCTGCAGGTCACCAGGGTTAAGTGCGGCGGTCGTTAGAACGGTTAGGATGATGAGTGGGATGAATCTGAGCGGCATCTGGTATTTCCTCGCTTTCGGATATTAGCAGTGGTATTTATTTCACCTTTTTGGTCATATGTGAGATTATATTTTGGAATCCAGCGTCAGGCATCCAGTATCCTCGAACCTTCTTTCCAAATCAGCACACAAAGGAGGAGCGTCGCACAGCTTGATACCGCTGCCAGCGGCATCGAAAGAACAAGACTGGAGGGCTCGATGAGGTATGGTACTAACACTATAGTGATGCTCATCAGAATAGATAGATTTCCCAATATAAGAACGGACCTTTTCAGTTCGTTCCTGGATATCATGGAGAGAGAGATCTTGGTGCTCTTTAATTCCCTTACTAATGCGAAGTATCCCAAATGGTCGTTGATCAGAGAGGCCCAAACAAGCCAGTAGCCAAGCAGTAGAACGATCAATCCGGGGAGAATGATGTTTTCTCCCCTTCCTGCGACATATAGTACGATGCTGAATATGATGCCGGCCAGAAAACCGCTCATTAGAAGGAGACGACCTTTCTTTGAGAAGTACGATGGGACCTGTACCTTGGGTCGCAGCGGGGTGCCTATCTCAAGCATCCAGTTCGAAGGATCCGATAGCTCTCTGGCAAGGGCTCTGGGATCCCCTATCTCCTTAATGATTGAAGCGTACGGGGGTTCCTTCTCCTTCAATCTCGATATCGAAGTCCTTAAAGTCAGTTCGATTCCCTTTCTCGCCTCATCATCCTTTATGCGAAGTGATGACATGAGCTCGGAAATGTAGCGGTCTGTTCCCGTTAATGGTCCGTCTCTCACCTTTTCATTCCTTCTTTTCATTGCATAGGACCATCCATGTCCTTCACCAGTTCTGGTATATATTCATTTTTCGGGGCCAGGCAAAAAAAACTTTGATACTTCATACACTTATCGTCGAATGGCTTTGTAAATTATATGATTAGAAATCGATGCCAGATTCTCAATCATTTTATCAATAATTTCACAACATAAGGATTTCTGTAAAAAAATTCATGAAAAACCTTTAAAAGATACGGATATTCCCAAAACAAATGAGTAATCGTTAATGTACATATCATTTACCTTGCAGATAATAATGTCAGCAATCTCCAACAAAATTGTTATAAACATGCAATTTCCTAAATGCATTCTACTACTGGTGGGATGTCCTTGGCTAAAATACTGAACCAATTGAGAGCGGAGGTTAGGTCACCACTCCTGGAGAAAACAGGCTTCGAGAATATCTTTGACATGTTCAGATCCAGCGCCAGCAAATATCCGGATAAGGAGCTGGTGCTGTACAAGATCCAGACCGGTCATTGGGGGTCCATGACCTACAAGGATATGCATAAGGGAGCACTCGATTGCGCTTCTGCTTTCCTTGAGTTGGGGATAAGGAAGGGCGACAGGGTAACCTTCGTTGTGAACAACAGGTACGAATGGATGATGCTCGACCTCGGACTCCAGAGGATCGGAGCCATAAACATAACAAATTACGTCACTCCGGATCCCGAAAAACTCCTGATCCACGAGATCGAGTTCAATATCGAAAATTCCGGGTCGAGGATAGCAGTGGTCGCAGGAAAGTATGCTTCGAAATTCATCAAAGCCAGGGATGAAGGTCATTTCAAATCTATCGAGAGGATCATCGTCCTCGATATAGAGGAGAAATACGCGGAGAGGGGAGACATAATGACCTTCAGGGAATTCCTCGAGATAGGCCTGAGGTCCCATGACAAGCTCGATTCCTATGGATCTAAAGTCAATCTCAACGACACCGCCACAATAATCTACACATCAGGTTCCACGGGTATTCCCAAAGGGGTTGTGCTGACCCACGGCAATCTGCTCTCTAATGTCGAGAACATACTCCAGATGATAGATCTTCGGAATACGGATGTCGAGATGAGCTTCTTGCCACTTGGGCACATCTTCGAGCGTATAATCAACTACCTCCTCGTAAGGTTCGGGGGTACCGTGGGCTATGCAGAATCCATCGAGACCATTGCAGACGATGCAAGGGTTGTCAAACCAACCGTTTTCCCTGCGGTCCCGAGGGTTTTCGAGAAGTTCAAGGCAAAGGTAGAGGAGAATGCCAGGTCCAAAGGAAAACTTTCTTACAATATTTACAAATGGTCAACAAAGGTTGGGAAGGAATATTCCTCCGGCAACAGGGACCTTTTGACGAAGATGAAATACGGTGTGGCTAAGAAATTGGTATTCGACAAGGTCTCGGAGAAGCTGGGGGGAAATGTCAGGTTCTTCGTTTCCTCCAGCGCCCCTCTGGCCGAGGACACTGCCAATTTCTTCAAGTCCATGAACTTCGAGATACTGGAGGCTTACGGTATGACCGAAGCCGGACCTCTCATAAGCATCAATCGGAACGGGAAGGGAAGGATAGGAACCGTCGGAGAGTTTATTCCGGAACTGGAATACAGTTTAGCCGAGGACGGGGAGATCCTCCTGAAAAGCCCATCGATCATGAAGGGATTCTGGAACAGGCCAGATGCCGAGCAGGAAGCATTTCTGAATGGATGGCTTGCCACCGGTGACATAGGAAAGGTGAGCAAGGACGGGTATCTGACCATAACGGACAGGAAGAAGAACCTGATCAAGACGTCCAACGGAAAGTATGTCCCACCAGCACCGATCGAGGACAAGCTGATCAGTTCGGAATTCATTACGCAGGCAATGATAATTGGCGATACCAGACCCCATTGTTCAGCGATAATCGTACCGGATTTCAAGAGGCTGGAGAGCATAGCACAGGAGAATAATATCCATTACACGAGCTATGTTGACCTCGTCCAGCACCCGACGGTCAATAAGTTCTACGAGGACATAGTCCATAAGGAGACTGAATCATTTGCACATCATGAGCAGCCTAAGAAGGTGATATTGGACTCGGTGGAGTGGACCTGGGAGTCCGGTGAGCTGACACCAACCCAAAAAGTCAGAAGGGCCGTCATCATGAAGAAGTTCAGGGATGATATAGAGAGGATCTACACGGCGGGATGAACTTCCAGCATAGTGCAAATGGTACTGACGGCATGATCCAGTCCGCAAGTGATATCGATATCCGCCGCATCGAACCGCCTCCTCCATCTTGATTGCTTTCTCGAAAGCTCAATTGTTTTCCTTACTATGAGCTCTTCCAGTTCCTTCCTGCTCCCATTATCTTCAAGAAAGACCATTATCTCGTTGTACCCGATGGGGTCCACGGGCCGGTCCTTGGACAAATGGCCCGACAGAGAAAGCTTGCGGACCTCGTCTATCCATCCTGAATCCAACATCTTCCTGGTCCTCCCGCGGACATTGTGCTCTTGTAGCTCCCTGCTGCAAGAAGTGAAGAATATCATGTGTTCCAGATTAAGTGGAGGGAGTGGATCACCCGATGTCTCATTGAGTGTCTTTTCAATATATCTTATGATCCTTTTTATGTTGTTTGGGTCCACCATTGAGGATAGTTCGGGATCGAGGTCCATGAGCATGGAATAAAGATGGCCAGGAGGATTGTTTCGGGCTTCTTTGCGGAGGCTCTTCCTCAGCTCCTCATCGGGTGGGGGCGATGGATCCAGACCATCCACGAGTGTATGGATATAGTGCATGGAGCCGCCGCAGATGATCGGAAGTTTTCCTTTTTTTGTTATTTTATCTATAATATCCCTCGAATCGGTGGCGAACTGGATTGAGGTGTATCTTTCAGGCGGATCCAGGATATCGACCAGATGATAGGTTATATCATCGGAAAGAGTGGTCTTTCCGGTGCCGATGTCCATACCACGGTAAAAGGTTCCCGTGTCAGCTGAAATTATCTCTCCGTCATACTTTCTGCACAATTCTTCGGCCATCGCTGTCTTTCCGGTTGCCGTTGGTCCTATTATTAAGGGTATCCTCAATGAAAATGCCCCCGGAAAGGGCCCTAGAAAGTGGATGCATAGAGCATCCTTGGTTTAACGCCCTTGAGTTTCGAGAGAAGACCGTTATGGAGATTGTTTATTATCTCGGTTCCCGGAACATTAGCCTCGATGACTGTGGTCCTTCCATGTCGGCCAAAGGAGATTACCTTTGCCTGGATGAGGCCCAATTTGTCCAGCTCGCTCATCAGATTTACAACCTGCCGTCTTCCGAGAGTGGTCAGGTCTAGGTAATTCGAGTAGAAGGAATAGGTTTCCACAACTTCCTTCGTTGTTGTTTTCATCCTACCTCCTATCTTCAGCTGAAGAATTGAATACAGGACCAATTTCGTCTGCAGCGGAAGAGTGCGGACAACCTGGGACACCCTGTCCATCTCTATCTTCTTCTGGGCCTGTTTAACGTAGATCTCCGCAAGTTTTGGGGAATGGTCCCTCTCTGCCATCTCCGCAGAAACCCTCAGGAGGTCCAGTGCCTTCCTGGCGTCACCATTCTCCTGGGATGCAAGTCCAGCACAGTAGGATATAACGTCCAGGTCAACGGCTTCGGGATAGAAGGCTTCCTCGGACCTGTTCACCAATATGTCTCTAAGCTGCCTCGCATTGTATGGGTCGAACACGATCTCCTCTGCGCCCAGGGAGGATCTGACCCTTGAATCGAGATAATCAAGGAAATGCAGGTTGTTGGAAATGCCGATAAGAGACACCCTGGACTGTTTCAGCTCCTCATTGATCCTGGTAAGTGTATAGAGTATATCGTCGCCGGATTTGTAGACAAGCCTGTCGATCTCGTCCATGATGATAATGACCAATGAATCATCTATGTCAAGTTTTTCAAGCAATCTGCTGTGCACCTCATCTATCGGTAGGCCGGATACCGGAAGTCTGCTCTCGTCGTTGTAACCTGCGAGTCTGTTGGCTATCTGGGTCATGACCCTGTACTGCGTGTCCATCTGCTGGCAGTTGATATAGATGCATTTGACGGGCTTGTGCAGGATTCTGGGAAGACATGTTCCGTAAAGTTCCTCGAAATCAAGTATGGACCTTGCGTTCTCAATAACGGAAACGAGATTCGGTTCTATCATTTCCGCATCAAGGTCCGAGAAGGTCCTTATGGCCGCGTTCTTTATCTGGTCTGATTTTTCCTGGAGGGCTTTCATAAGAAGCTTGGAAACGACGGTCTTTCCAGTTCCGGTCATTCCGTATATCATGATGTTGGAGGGTGCATGTCCCTTTAGCGATGTAATTAATATTCGAGCTATGGTCTGGATCTCCTTCTCCCTGTGTGGGAGCGTATCTGGAATGTAGGAATAACGAAGGACCTCTCTGTTGCGGAATATCCTGCCCCCCAATTCCAGAATATCGAAAATATCGTTACCAAGACCGCTCAAGCAATTTCACCTTCAACCCCTTTTCAGAACGACACAGCATGTGCAATATACCAAATTATTCCCATGCTGGAGCATCCCTACTTCATGGGAGTATCGCTGATGGATATTTATTGTTTTCTTCAGGGATTTGCTCTCTTTATAAAGGAGTTTTGAATGACTTATGTAGCGAAATTATGGTGTCCCATTTTTACTATAAACTCTGTATAATTTAATAACGGAATTAAAAGGAAGATTTTGTATAAAGTCCTTAAATTACGAAGCACGGCTGTTAATATGTGATGTTGCAAAACCGACGGTGTCACCAAAAATTCATTCATTACCCTTAAAGTATATTATCTGGAGAAAAATGGAATTATCTTACTTGCACAAGGAAAATAGTGAGATTCGATATCTATATCAAATCAGACCCGCCTTTCCAAATATTTCATGGGTGTAAAAAATATGGCGAAGGAAATTGCAAGGATAAAATCTGTTTTATATCTGTAGTTGCCTCTCTTCGAAATGTAGTGGTGCCATCAGATGAGCCTGGAAAAGAGTGTTGACTCCGTATACAGACGAACGCTTAAGAGCATAAACGGTACCATCGAAGTCCTATCGAAATTGGAAAGGGATCCTCCCATAACTGTTGTGGCCAACATGGAAATGAATGGAGAACTGGCGCTTCTCATCGATAGGGAGATAGGAAGGGATATTCTTGCGTTGATGGGAAAGGTGAACGAATACAGGTCCTCCTATTGGAAGCTCGAGAACAGGATCAAACAGGGTTTCATTTCCCTTCTGAAGAAGGCTGGATACCTTCCTTCCAGCTCCCCCGAGGTTGTATCGTTGAAGAACGCCCTGCCCATGGAACTTATCAAGGGCGATGGGAAACTATGGATCTTTTCATATGATTATTATATTGAGAACATATCGAGCAGGGTGGGTCGATCCAGGGAAAAGGCACCGAAAGGAAAAGAAGTATGGGCTGCAATGGAAGCCGATTATGGCCGTTCCATCGACGAGCTTGAGAAGCAGGTGAATGAACTGCTTCCTTTGTTGCATATAACGAAGGCAAAATTGCTGAGGATGCTCAAGGGCGGACAAATTCCATGGAAGGAGATCAAAATTAAAAACCCAAAAGTATCCCTGGTAAAAAGACCTGTGAAGAAGATCATAATCGTCAAGCGTCCGATACCTCTCCCTAGGAAACCAAGGAGGCCGAGGAAGAAGATATTGAAGAGACCGGAACTGAGGGTCATAGGTCCGGAGGGTAGAAAAAAATGAAAAGGACCTGGAAGCCTTTTTTAATCATAGGGATATCTCTTATTCTTCTCACACCACTTCCAATCTTCATGGTTACCAGGGAAAGGACTCTCAAAGGCTCACTAGAACCCCATTGGTCCTCCCCGAAGGGGATCAGACTTTCCGATGCAAGAGAAGGCGATGATTTCACCATTGAATACTCAGCTTCGGAAAACGTTTCAGTATATCTCCTTACAAAGGATCAAGCCGATGAGATGAGAAGCCCCAGGTTCTACAAGGAGCCGCTGCCAACACCTTTATTTGAAGGCAATAACTGCAAGCTAAAAACGGAGTTCGGATCCAGCGGCGATTATGAGATCGTATTCCTGCCCGTGGACGGGTCCTTTGATTTCAATGTAGACTACAGGATATCCGGGTTGCGGACCGATAATACCATCTATATTATCTCCGCCGTAGGATTGATCGTTCTGTCCGTGATTCTGATAGTATATTCATTGACGATACGAAGAGTGAACCGAAAAATAGGTCATGGATAGGTGAAATTAAAATAACCAGCAGTAGGTATGATGTGGAGTACCTGGAAGGAGAACCGAGGAGGCACGGTCTATGAAAAGGGATGATTTTGGTTGGGTCAAAGCAACAAAGATGACGGCTTCCCTGGTGGTTTTTTCGATGATACTCACCGGATTCGGAATGTTTATGGGACCCTTCGATCCGGGAACCGCCGCGATGCCTTCGAGATCCGTTCCGGCGTTGAACGGGGAAGGTTTGCTAGAGGATCTTGCCTATGTTACCATCACAGGTGAAGATTTTCCGGGCCCCGGAGGAAATTTCGGAGATTATATTTGGACCGGAGATATCAATGACGACGGCATCGAAGACCTGGCGATCGCTTCCACCCGAGCACCGGGTACGGTCGATACGGGCAATTCAAACGTAGGCTACGTTTACGTCTGGTACGGAGGCAGTGCGGTGATGGGCCGCGATCTTGACCTAGGAGTTGATGAACCCGATCTCCTGATCAGGGGAGGTCATGAATACTCCTACCTCCTGGAATCAATGGACGTGGGGTATCTCAACGATGATGAGTATATCGACCTTGTGCTCGGTGTCAGGGACCATCCTGAGTGCGGAAGGGTATTCGTGATATGGGGAAAACCAGGTGGTTGGCCTTCCGTTATTGACCTATATGATCCTGGAAGGCTCTCACCAAACGGCGATCCGTACGGATTTATAAGAAACCAGGACTATTTCATCGTAGGGGGTCATCTCTCCCCCGTTCCATGGCCCGAGGCAAATTACGATACGGGAGACTGCGTCGTTGCCGAGGACCTTGACCTTGACGGCAGGGATGATTTGGTTTTTTCAAGTCCCGGATGGCATCATGTGATCATCCTGTGGGGGAAAGACAGCAAGAACGATCTCGGAACCGAAATGACGATCATTGACGACCAAGAAGAGGGTGCCAGGTTCGGAGAATCCGTCAATACGGGCGATATTGACGGTGACGGCCGGCCGGACTTGGTCATCTCTGCACCTTTGAGGACAGAGGAAGGAACATCGAGGTACCAATCGGGAGCCGTATTTGTCATCTACAATGCTTCGAGAATGAGGGGGCAGTCGGAGATCGACAACATGGAGGTCTCCCATCCTGTCATATGGGGTGAGGGATCCTACGACAAGATAGGGCTACGAACAATGATGGTGGATATCGACCATGACGGCAAGGATGAGATAATAATCGGCGCACCGTTCTCGGACGGACCGTCCAATACGAGGTCGGGATGCGGCGGGATATTCATATACAAAGGAGGGGACATCAACCAGTTTCCACTGAGGATGGGAGCTGAGGTCGATGCCGATATTGTCATCCACGGAGAGAAGGGAGAAAAAAAGGATTTTCCGGGAGATCATCTTGGCACAGCCTTCGATATCGGGGACCTGGATGGTGATCCCGGCCTGGAATTGGTCATTGGGAGCCCCAAGAGGCCAAACGACAATGACGAGCCTGTTGGAACGATTATCGGTTACGAGACAAGGGATGTTTTCACTTACCCTTCCAATATCGTGGACCTCGCAAATTCCCCAAAGAGATTCCAGTTCTTTGGGAAGCAATGGGACGACAACGCAGGTTTTACCATCGGATTCGGGAATGTGAACAACGACAGTGCCGGAGATCTGATATGCGGAATGACTGGATCGGACGGACCAGGAGACCTAAGAAGCAACTGCGGCCAAGCCTTCTACTTCCCGGGGTCGAGCATCTCGATCGATGAGATCACTGTTCAGGGCCCAGGTGTTTTCAGCGGCAAGATTCTTCCTAACTATGCTCCTTTCAATCTGAACCTTACACTGAGGCATTCTCAGGATGCCGGAGAGATCAACAGGATAGAGGTAGTATTTGAACCGGATCTGCTTGACATAAGCATGGTATATGATAACGGCTCCCTCACAATGACCGATCCATTTGGCATATTCGAGGTTGACAGGGGAGCATCGAAATATACTGTCAATGGAGCATTCGGCAAACTCAGCCTCAGAATGAATATCTCCTGGTTTTCCAATATGGGGAGGCCCTGGGATATTCTTGTGGTCGCCAGGAGCAGCTCCTTCGATATTGTTGAGAGAGGGTTCTTTCCATCGGCTCTCAAATTGAACAATGAGGTCAGGCTACTTGAGACATTCAATGCGGTATCATCCGGGTCGGAGCTCAACAATATGAACGACTGGCTTCCTCCGGGTTCGACCGTAACTTACGACTCCTTCAGAATCGTTTACGAAAGAACAAGCGGGCTGAAGGTACCCCCCGGTGATTTCCTGATCGAAATGAACGTGGACGGGGAAAAGGAGAGTGAAGAACCGTACAGCGGTCCGGCAACATCTCTTGACCTGCAGTTACCTGGCCAGAGTTCCCTTTATGAGATCACTTTCAGTGCAGTTCTTGCCGGGGAGCCGCCGCAGTGGCAGGGAAGACCCTTTGGACCGCTCATAGTGGGTATTGCCACTTCAGAAGTGAAGGTGGATGCATCCGATCCCAATCCCCCAGAGGACGTTACCTTCCTGCCCGATGGGGAGCCAGGCACCTATGATGATGACAGGGATTGGGGAGTTGTTTGGTTGGAATCCGTAGGAAGTTCTCTGGATGAGGGAGGTTCGGGTGTGAGACACTTCACCTGCTCGATCGACGGGGGAGAAGGTTTCGTGCCTAAGTCGAGCGGAGGCCTTTTCTCCACATACTACGGCGATTCGGAATTCGGGGCCGTCGTCCGGGAGATGGAAAGGATCGATGGTAAAGTCGATTTCTCGTGGGGTTCCTGGGGTCCGGACATCAACTACCTGGAAGCGAACAGATTCAGCGTGAGATGGCATGGATGGTTCTCTCCTGATGAATCAAGGCTTCATACCCTGATGATCAAGGGGAACGGGATGGCAAAACTGATACTGGACGGCGAAGTGCTTGTGAGGTGGTCGGATATATCGACTCCCACCTACTCCAGTCCGGTCTTCATCAACTCCGGGGATGCAAAGGAGATCGTGCTCTATTACTACAACTATGATCCGACGGGGATACCAAGCTCTTCGATCTCTCTCCAATACCAGGACAATGAAGGAACCATGACGCCAATACCTGCTCAAAACCTTCTTTTTCCCTGCAACAGCACTGAATTCATGGTCCCCGGATCGGAGGATTTTGAGCTGGCAGTAAGATCTGTTGACTGGGTGGGGCGCTCCTCGCTTCCTCGTATCTCGAAGGGTTATATTGATTCAAGGGATCCTGTCATTGACATTTCCGGAATTGAGCCATGGTATAATACCTCCTCACCTGTATTTCCCTTAAAGATTTACGATCCCGCCGGAGAGGGTTTCGGATCAGGAATAGACCTGGGGACCCTTCTTTACAGAACGAAGGAAACCTCCGAAAGCTCCTATTCCCAGTGGATGAAGGTCGACGGTGAGATACTGGAAAGGATAGAAGGCATTGACGGACCCGGATATATAGAATTCCTTCAATCGGCCATTCTGACCGAAACCTGGAAGGGATCCATACAATGGAGGGTTTCGGATGTGGTTGACAATGATCATGAAACCTCTATTTTGGATATTGGCGTGGACAGGATATCGCCCCAATTCATAGTTCTCTCTCCAAACCTTGAAATTAAGCAGAAGGAAGGGCAAGTGGAAGTTGTCGTAAAGATAACCGATATCGCCGGTTCCGGTGTTGAGTCGGGATCGGTCGAATGGAGGTCGAGATCAGGTGCCGGCTATTCCGATTGGAGAGCTATAACGGGAGAGGTAGGAAACGGCGAAGAGGTAGTGATCAGCATAACCGTTCCCGTGATCGTCGGTGAGAACCATTTCCAGGTCAGGGCTAGGGACAAGGTCGATAATCTGGGTATTTCTCCCGAATTCAGGATCATCGGGGAGGAAAGGATAGTCGACCAGAAACCCGTTGCGATCATTGATCTCCCCCTGAACGATACGAGGATCATCGATGGAACCCCCCTCACACTGGATGCTTCCAGCTCTTATGATGACGGAATGGGTGCATATCCCGAGCTCAAGTTCACCTGGATATCGAACATTGACAGTTATCTTGGAAGCGGGATGAGGCTGGATAATGTATATCTCAATTCCCTCGGAGAGCACAGGATCAGAGTATATGTTGATGATGGGACACCGGGACATAATGTGAGTGCTGATGTATATGTTGAAGTTGTCCGCAGGAACACATCCGACATCGATGACGATGTTGTGGACGATGATTCGACGCCTGGAAAGAGCATGGATTATCTGACACCAATAATATTCCTCCTTGTTTTGATGGTGATCATAGGAGTGGTCCTATGGCTCCTTCTCAGGAGGCGAAAGGTCATGGAGGAAGAGGAGATCCGGCTGGACTATGTTGAGAAAACCGAGGACGATTACGAATACGAGGAAAGGACCTTGGAAGAAGAGAAGGAGCTGGGAATCCACTTGGAGGACAAAGAGATGTCCGGAAAGGAGCTTGAAAAGGAGAGGAAGAAGCTTTACGAGGAGCCTTGAGCTCAGAAGTTCTTCTCAACATCTATTAGGGGCTCGATCCTGTTGAAAAGCAGGTCCCGGGCCAGCTCCTTCAGCTCTTCATATGAATATTCCCTTCCCCTTGGAGGTTTGGGAACCTTGTAAGGTTCGCCTATTCTCACCCAGATCTTCCTGGGCCTGGGAAAGAAGGCACCTTTGGGCCAGGCTTTTTTTGCCCCGCTTATTCCAACAGGAACGATGGGAACATCGGCAAGCAGTGCAAGTCTGATAACGCCTGTATGCGGAGGTAAAAGATCTCTGCCGTTTCCCCTGGTGCCCTCCGGGAATATGCCCACGTAATTCCCCTTCTTCAGTTCCTTTACCGCGTTCTCGAAGGCGATGCTGTCAGACGCTCCCCTGTTGATGGGTATCACGGCAAATCCCTTCAATCCGATACTTGCGATCGGATTCTTGAAAAGCTCCGACTTTCCCAGGAATTTCACTGGTCTCATGTGGAGCATGTTAAGGACAACGCCCTCCGCATTGGAGCAATGGTTGGTTGCGTAAATCTTACCTCCTTTTGGTACATTCTCCCTACCTGGTATCCGGAATATCTTCCAGTAAAGCCTCAGGAAGGGTGAGACGGTTGGAAGCAGGAGGTAGAACAACCAGGTCAGAACATCACCTTATTCTAACCTTTAACCACTTCCAATCCATAAAATCCTATTGTTCTTACCGCTCCCTCTTCGAGGGATACGACAGGTTTCCATCCCAGCTCTCTTGTGATCTTCGACCCGTCCACGTACCATAAGTCGGATGTCAGGCCGTGGTACTTTACCATTGAAACGGGGGGCGGTCCTTTCATCAGCGGGGATAACACTTGGAATGTTCTTGCAAGGAGCCACAGAACGGGTTTTGGGACGCTGATATGACCTTTTTTTCCCATGGCTTTTTCAATTGTTTTCACAACATGCAGGAGGGTGTAAGGACCCTCGCTGACAATGTACGTCTTGACACCTTCCGACCTTTCCAGGGACAGGACCACGGCGTGGACGAGATTATCCACGTGAAGTAAATTGAAAATGGTATCTCCTCTTCCCACGATCGGCATAATGCCCTTCTTAATGGATGTGAAGGTCTTCATTCCCGAGGAGTGGATGTTCATTCCCTCACCATAAAGGACGGTGGGTCGGAGTATGGTAATATCAACCGGATCACCGAGCCCCCTCTCCTTCAGATATTTCTCGGCTTTCAGCTTGGATCTGCCGTAAGGATCATCCGGTCTCGGTTCAATCCTTTCATCCATCGGTCGATCCTTTGATCCCTGCGGACCCATGGCTGAGATGGTTGATATCATAATGAACTTCTTCATACCCCTTCTCAAACCCTCCCTGTAAACATTGACCGTTCCCTGGTGGTTGACCTTCATCATCATCTCTTCGGTGGGATGACTGGATTCCAACAGCCCAGCGCAATGAACAACAATATCCATTTCCGGAAAGACGAACTTGTCGGGATCTGTAATATCCCCCTTGAAGAACTGGCCGCTCACCTCCTCTTCGGGGAGCGCCATTTGATGGACTATGTATCCTTTTTCCCTGAGCGATTCGGATATCCTCCTGCCCAGGAATCCCGATCCGCCCGTAATGACAACTCTTTGGGGCACCGTAACGGTATTGAATGCCCTTTATTAAAAATATGGAAGAAAGGGCCCCCTTCCGGGAGCCCTTTGGATATGATCCTCCGAACTATTTGTTCTTGATCAGGTTTTCCACAACGTTTGGGTCCGCCAGCGTGGATGTGTCGCCGATCTGATCGGTCTCGTTGGATGCGATCTTCCTGAGGATTCTCCTCATGATCTTGCCGGACCTTGTCTTGGGAAGACCCGGTGCCCAGTGGATCACGTCCGGGGAAGCTATTGGTCCGATCTCTGTCCTGACATGCTTCACAAGCTCCTTTTTCAGTTCTTCGGTGTATTCCTCGCCCACAATCAGGGTAACGTAAGCATAGATGCCCTGACCCTTTATCTCATGGGGGAAACCGACAACTGCAGCCTCAGCCACCTTCGGATGGGATACGAGGGCTGATTCGACCTCCGCTGTCCCCAACCTGTGGCCGGAAACGTTGATCACATCATCCACACGTCCGGTGATCCAGTAATAGCCGTCCTTGTCCCTCCTTGCGCCGTCCCCGGTAAAGTAATATCCCTTGTACATATCGAAATAGGTCTCCTCGAACCTCTTATGATCGCCGTAAACGGTCCTCATCTGGCCGGGCCAGGGTTGTTTTATCACCAGGACGCCAGAGGCCTCTTTGTCTTTGATCTCCCTGCCACTTTCGGCCTCAAGTATAGCCGGTGTTATACCGAAGAACGGCAGTGTTGCGGAGCCGGGTTTCAATCCCCATGCCCCCGGAAGGGGTGTGATGAGTATGCCTCCGGTCTCGGTCTGCCACCATGTGTCCACAATCGGGCATTTCTCATTTCCCACGTTCTTGTAGTACCAGATCCATGCCTCCGGATTTATGGGCTCTCCCACGGAACCGAGTATCCTCAGACTTGAAAGGTCGTATTTCTTGGGCCACTGGTTCCCCTGGGCCATAAGTGCGCGGATCGCGGTGGGTGCGGTGTAGAACTGGTTCACTTTGTATTTCTGAACAACCTCCCAGAAACGTCCCGCATCCGGGTATGTGGGAACACCCTCGAACATGATAGATGTGGCGCCGTTTTGAAGGGGTCCGTAGACAATGTAGGAATGTCCCGTTACCCAACCAATATCGGCAGTGCACCAGTATATATCCCCCTCATGGTAATCGAAAATGTATTTGTGGGTCACAGCCGTATAGACCATGTAGCCACCTACGGTATGCTGCACTCCCTTGGGTTTACCTGTGGAGCCGGACGTGTAGAGGATGAAGAGAGGATCCTCGGCGTCCATCCACTCGGGCTCGCAGTAGGCTTCAGCATTTTCCATCTCATCGTGCCACCATACATCCCTGCCTTCCACCATGGGAACGTCCATCCCGGTTCTTTTTACAACGATGATCTTCTCGACTTTGGTCGGGTTCTCCGCGGCATTTTCGGCTTTTTGGGCTGCCAGGTCGGCATTCGTCTTCATGGGAACATTGTTCTTATTTCCCCTTAGTCCGGTATCCTGGGTGATGACAATCCTGCAGGAAGAATCTGTAATCCTGTCGGCAAGGGCATCCGGTGAGAAGGCACCGAAAACGATGGAATGGATCGCTCCGATCCTTGCGCAGGCCATCATTGCCACGGCAAGCTCCGGGATCATCTGCATATAGAGGCTCACGCGGTCCCCCTTCTTCACGCCGTGGGCCTTAAGGACATTGGCGAATTTGTTGACCTCATCATAGAGTTCCTTATAGGTTATCTTCTTGTGTGTATCGGGATCGTTCCCCTCCCAAATGATGGCAACCTGATCGCCCCTTTTTTCGAGGTGGCGGTCAAGACAGTTGTAGGTGATATTGGTCTGTGCTCCTGTGAACCATTCCAGGAATATCTCCCCGTTTCGGCGGTCGAAATTGTGGTTCCAGACCTTGTCCCACTTCTTCTTCCAGAAGAAGTCTTCTGCCATCTCTCCCCAGAATCCGTCGGGATCCTCTATGGAGCGTTTGTACATCTCATTGTATTTCTCAAAGCTGTTGATATGTGCCTTCGCTTTGATCTGCTCAGAAGGATAATATAGTTCTTCGGGTGCCATTTGCTTTCCTCCGATCCTTGTATCGACCGTATTCGATGCGCCAGTCGATCTGATCGTTATCAGGTCCCATCGGGGACGCGACCACAATAATGTAACTATATATAACCATTTACCTTCGAATTGCTAGGATTTACATTCCGCTGAACCATGGACACCGCAGGAGCATGATCAACGACTTTTCCATTGCATGACCAAAGTTTCATGTTCGACACCTCTGATTTTTATAATAAATTAATTAACTTAAAATGGGTTTATGGATGGAATCTCAAAATACAGTCCTTGGTGAGGAACTTGAGAGATCTAGTCACTGTCGAGAACCTGAAAACCGCCTTGGAGGTTCTGTTCGAAAAGGAGGGTGCGGTAACGGATAAGGGGTGGATAGATCAGATCGCACAGTTCATAATGGATTTTTTCGGGTACGAGGAGAGGATCCTGGATAACAGGCTGACCCCCAAGGACAGGGACGTATTCTACATGCTCGAG
Source organism: Thermoplasmatota archaeon (assembly GCA_048569615.1). Lineage (GTDB taxonomy): Archaea > Thermoplasmatota > Penumbrarchaeia > Penumbrarchaeales > Penumbrarchaeaceae > JAYEPK01. Next base: position 37,184 of record JBLIRK010000032.1, read on the forward strand.
GGAATGGGACTTCTGAAGACGGAAATGGAGGAAGCTACGATCCAGAAGGGGAAGGTTTGGAGGATCCATTACTGGATACTCAACAGGGAGAGGATCGAAGAGCTTGTTAAGATCCCAGCAAAGGAAGAAGAAGAAGAAGCTGACAGTGAGGATGAGACCATCTACGACAGCATATCCGACAGCATGTGGGATATGCACAGATAGAATATTATTAAACGGCGGTTAGAGATTTATAATACTACCTGATACGTGCAGTGAAATACATGTTGGGACCATTGATCACTGGACTGGGAATCATTCTTGCATTTCTCATATGGCTTGATGTGATCCTGCTTCTGGATAAACTAGGTATCCTCAAGAAGTACAACATGTCCAGGATATGGTTCTTCGCTCTGATGTGGAGGACGAAAAAGGGCAGGGGATTGATAGAAAAGATCTCCTCGGCAAAGAAATTCTGGATAGGTGCGGCAAATTTCGGTTTCATACTTTTCTTCACCGGTATGCTCCTGATGTTCACCATGATCGCTCTTTCCGCCATAATTACCATCACTTCTCCTCTTGTCCAACCCGTTGGAGCCAAAGAAGTCCTTGTACTGCCAGGAATAAACCCGTATGTACCGTTCATCTACGGAATAATCGGTCTGATCGTTGCCGTTGTTGCCCATGAACTCAGCCACGGCATCATTGCCAGGGCGGAAGGTTTCAAGGTAAAATCACTTGGGCTCCTGTTCATCCTCATTCCCGTGGGGGCCTTCATGGAGCCGGATGAGGAGGAAGTGGAAAGAGGTCCAAGAAAATCCAGAATGAGGATGTTCACAGCGGGTCCGATGTCGAATTTCATCCTGGCTTTCCTCTTCATTGGCATTTTCTCCTGGGGTTTCATGGGCTCCCTTGAAGCACAGGATAATCCGGTGATAATTACCGATCTTGCGGAGGATTCCACACTGCACTTGGCATTGGATGAGAATCCCAAGGCAATATACTCCATCGGAGAAATCGAGATACACTCATACAACGACCTTTACGAGATCGAGGGATTGGAGCCAGGCAACTGGACATATGCGGAACTCAGATTGAACGGCGACAGGGTATATCTTCCTATACAGGCTGGTATAGTCGTATCCTCGGTCGGTGACGACACACCCGCATTTGAAGCCGGCATACGTGAAGGTTCCATCCTTTACAGTCTTGACGGGGAGCTGCTCTACAATTCCGAGCTGTTCCAGGATCTCATGAAGGAGACGGTTCCGGATCAGTTTGTCAATCTAACCGTTCTGGAGCCCATATTCCTGCCGGACAACAGAACCATCGACCTCAGAGTCAAAGCCCCTGAATATCTAATGGATCAGCTTGACACTCCGATAGGCATCGAATATCCCGAATATGTTCTTAGGTCATATCAGATAAGGCTATCTGATAAGTACGATGCCATTCCGCTTTCACAGTTCAAGAACAAGGGATACATTGGGATAGCATCATCCTACCTCGGCATAGCCGGCCTCGGGAGCGAGGAATTCCTCGATTCCATTGCACATCCGTTATCATCGGGCGACGGTTTCAGGGAGAAGTTCTTGAATGTTCTCTATATAACATTCAGGCTTCCGCTTGAACTCAGTATCATGCCCTTCCACGATCCCCTGACAGAAATATATCAGGTCAAGGGTCCCCTATCGGCCCTTCCCGATGGAGTCTTCTGGTTCCTCGCGAATACAGTATTCTATATTTTCTGGATAAACATACTTCTCGGTCTGTTCAATGCACTACCAATGATCCCCCTGGATGGCGGTTTCGTCTTCAGGGATGCAATGGTCCTCATATTGAGGCGGTTCTTCAAGGATAAGAAGGAAGAGAAGCTGGAGGCGTGGGCCAAAAAGATATCAAAATACGCTTCCTACACGGTTCTGATTCTTATCCTGACCTCACTTTTCTTCCCATGGCTGAGGGTGCTGTTCCTTGCCTGAAGTCGTCCTTCTCCCGGCATATCTTTCCATTTCGGAGAAAATGCATCCGCAGTAGGGTTGCCTGTATAATCTCAACTCCCTGCTTATATTGATCGAATCCCTCCAGTTCTTCCTCAGGTCCTTGTAGACGAAATCAACGCCTATCTCCTCTGCCACTTCCTCTCCCGTTTTCCTTATGATATCGTGGAGCTGGTATTTTGAAAGAAGAAGTGTTGTCGAGAAATGGTCAAATCCCCTCTCTTTGGCTTCCTGAGCCGTTCTTTTCAACCTCCGGAAGTAGCAGAACCTGCATCTAGAAGGATGTGAGGCGTTTTCCCCATCTTCACGAGCTGCGCAGATCTGGCCCTCCAAGAAATCATGCAAAGGGTATTCTTCGGGATTGATGAAACCCATGGGATACAGATAGAGGTACCTTTCTAAAGTCTGCAGTCTTTTTTCGTGTTCGGTAGAAGGATGGATATTGGGATTGAACCAAAAAGCCGTTATCTCGAGCTCCTCTTCCTCGAAAGGCATCCTCGAACTCGTAAGACAAGGTCCGCAGCATGTATGAAGCAGAATATTTCCCTTCATCACAGCTCACCTACATCCGATGCTCGAAACCTCCTCCAAGGGTTTTGATGCGGATACATAATGCTTCTCCATATACTAAATTATCATGGATTTCAAGTCATCGAAATATCACCAGATACCAGATATTACACTAAGAATTAAGGAACAATCGTTTAAATATCAAGTCTCCACTAGACCACTGACCGAAGGAGTGTATCCATGGCCAGAGTGATGATCGTCGACGATGAGGATGTGCTCTTGCAGCTCTATGCAGAGATGATCAGGCTCTTCGGACACGAGATTGTTGCCGCAGTTCAGAACGGAGATGAGGCGCTTCAGATCTACAAGAATCTGGATAACAAACCTGACCTGATAATATTGGACCATAGGATGCCGATAAGGAACGGTTTGGAGACCGCAACCGAACTGCTCTCCTTGAATCCCGATGAGAAGATAATATTCATTTCTGCGGATTCTTCAGTGAAGAACCAAGTACTGGAGATGGGTGTGATCGAGTTCCTGGAGAAACCCTTCGTTCTTAATAAGTTGAAAGAGACGATAACAAAGGTACTGGAGGTATAAGGGAGGTTTTAATTTGAAGATATTGATACCGACAGCTGGACCGGAACCTGCCAGGATGAACGCGCTTAGGATAGTAAGGATCGCCAAGAAATTCGATGCCTCTATCGTAGTGGTCCATATAAGGGATCAAGGCGAAACCAGAGAAGGTGATGTCGCCCTTGAGATTTTCAGCAGGGTGGCTGATGATGAGGGTGTGAAATACAAATTGGTACCCGCAGTTGGCGAGATCTCATCAACTATCATAGGACAAGCGAAGTTCCAGGAGGTGGATCTGATAATCATGGGTGCGACGGAGGGAAGAGGAGTAGCCGGGTGGATAGTGGACAGGATAATGTCAAACCTTGATGTGCCAGTTCTGATACTGCCCTGGTCGAAGGTGGAAGAATAGTTCAGACCTTGATCTGCCATTTGAGGATCTCAATGATGATGACTGATATGATACCGGCGGCTACAACGATCCTCGGGTCTATCTTCAGGGCCGTCTCTTCCTCTGCATCAAAATATCTGATCAGACCAGCTGCCGAGTGGAAGCCTTCGCCCTTCTTTCCCTTCTTGGGGGGTGCCATGGTATGAGCCATTTGGAAAATGGTATTTATATTTTTTGACTGCCTTCTACTGGAATGGCACCATTGTGAGGAATTTGTTAGAGAATGAGGTTTACTGCCCAGGTACATCGAGAAGATCTCACATGTAAGCTCCTATCTCTGCATATAGAACATCGATCCGATCAAGAGTATTCACAAGTGAGGTGGAATTATCTGGATACGGTCCTACGGTGTACATAGGCGAGCTGTCCGTTGGTCATATCAATACCTATTTTCATGGATCCGTCCAGTGACTCCACTACCAAGCACATCTCAATGGGTTTCGATATCGTTGGATCGATTATCCCAGCCAGTGGAAGGTCATGATCAGCCCGGACTCCGATGCTGTGCTTATCACTCCTGACGGCATCCTTGGAATTTGGGACGGCCCTTCCATACAGCTTCGTTGACAGATCCTCATCAAGGTCCGAGATCAATCCCTTCAGAGCGAATTCGGCCCCGGAATAGGTAAGGATCTCCCCGATCTCCTCCCTCGATATGTCAACAGGTTCGATCCTCATGGGTAAACCCTGCGAATTATTGGCCACAACGGTCGAGTTCCAAGCCCATTCATCACCCTCGCCCGAGATTGAGAATTTCCATTGTGATATGGAAGAATACCTGCTGAAATTGGTATAGACCGCAAATAGCCCGTCCTTATCTTTTTCCCAAATCATATAACTTGGATTGGATTTTACCAAGTCCAATCTCTCCTCCGGGTCGTTATCCGGATTAAAGGTTCCTCCCATGGAACCTGTCCTGGGTGTCATATCCCAATTCACATGGAACTGATCGGAAAGTACAGGATAGATCTCCTCTATTGTTGTATGCTCATCATGAATGTAATCAACCGATCCGTAGACAATGATGTCACTTCCCGGTAAATAGTACGTAAGTAACTGCTGATGGTCTATGGAATAGGGATTCTTGATATCGTTCTCTGACGTCAAATTGAGAATTGTTCTAACTGGTATTGGCACATCATCCCTTATCCAGTGCATCATATTGAACTCGGCGAGGTCCAGTTTCACCAAGTCAACAAGGTTCTTCGCTTCACGCAACAACGTTTCAATTCGGTCAATACGCCTACGCGTTCTATTGATCTTCTGACGGGTCAAAGGCGAGGCTCCGGTTATAGTCAGTCAG
>JBLIRK010000033.1:0-38315 GCA_048569615.1 Thermoplasmatota archaeon
CCGACAAGGAATGGGCCGAGCTCACGGGGAGGTCCTACGGCGGAATGATGGACATGTACAGATGCGAGGATGCTGAGTACATCATCTTCGGTGCGGGGACCATGATGTCCACCGCCAAGGATGCCGTGGACGAGATGAGGAGCGAGGGTCATAAGGTGGGAGTTGCCCGCCTGAGGGTCTTCAGACCCTTCCCTGTCGATGAGGTCAGATACATTGCTGACCGGGCACATGCAGTGGGTATAATGGACAGAACATATACCTTCGGAAGGGGTGGCCCGCTCTTCAACGAATTCAACGGGCAGGTCTACAACCACAAGAACCGGCCCCTCACCAAGAACTACGTGATCGGTGTGGGAGGAAGAGATGTCCGCATCAAGCATGTGAAGAGCATCTTCAAGGACCTGATGAAGGTTGAGAAGGAAGGCTACGGAGACGAGGGTGAGATACATTGGTGGGGGCTCCTCGACGGCAGCACTCCCGAGGAGGAGTTCTAGGAGGTGAAAAAGATGGCGAGACTCACAATTCCGGAAGACGAGATCATGTCCCCCGGCCACATGGGATGCCTAGGCTGCGGGGCGACGATGGCGATGAGATATACACTGAAGGCCGCGGGAAGGAAGACGATAGTATCAATTCCCGCATGCTGCTGGGCTGTAATGCCAGGAGTTTGGCCGAACACATGCCTCCAGATCCCTGAACTGTACACACCCTTCGAGACCACCGGAGCCTCCATATCCGGTATAAGGGCCGCACTGGACGTTCTGGGAAGGGAAGATGTGAACGTGATCGGCTGGGCCGGTGACGGCGGGACCGCCGACATCGGGATACAGGCGCTATCGGGGACTGCCGACAGGGGAGACAACGTTCTCTACATCATGTATGACAACGAAGCCTACATGAACACAGGCATTCAGAGATCGGGATCCACGCCCATCGGAGCATGGACCACCACAACCCCCGTAGGGACCACAGGGGACTGGGAGAAGTCCCCGAAGAAAGACATGATGGCGATAATGGCGGCGCACAAGATACCCTATCTTGCAACGGCCGCCGTGGGCTATCCGGAGGACCTTATCAGGAAGGTCCAGAAAGCTCTTTCCATCAAGGGGCTGAAGTTCATCCAGATATTCGCCCCCTGTCCCACGGGATGGAAGATGGACCCTGGTCTGACGGTCAAGATAACAAAGGAGGCACTGTCATGCAGAGCCTTCAACCTCTATGAGATAGAGAACGGCGTCTACAAGGTGACGATGAAACCCCAGAAGACACCCCTGAAGGACTATCTGTTCAAGCAGGGAAGGTTCAGGCACATGCCCGAGGACCTCATCGAGGAGCTGGAGAAGGACCTGGATGAATCCTATGAGAAGCTGCTCTTCCAGGAGAAATGCACTAATGAAATGGCCTCGAAGAAATGAAAGCGGCCGGATGTTGACATTCATCAAATATCTAAGACGGAGTTGATAGAGAGATGCATTCCATATTAGAGGACAAGCCAGGAAAGAAGGTGCTGGTGCTTGGGAACGAAGCGATAGCAAGGGCAGCTGTGGAAGCGGGCGTCACCGTGGCCGCCACATACCCCGGAACACCGTCTTCCGAGATCGGCAATACCATGCACAGGATAGCCAAGGACGCCGGCATCTACTTCGAATTCTCCACCAACGAGAAGGTGGCATTCGAGACCGCCGGCGCCGCCGCAGTCGCCGGTGTGAGGGCCTTCTCCTTCATGAAGCATGTGGGATTGAACGTTGCGGCCGATGCCTTCATGACCCTGGCTTACACCGGGGTCAGGGGAGGCTACGTCGTCCTTTCGGCCGATGACCCAAGCTGCCATTCATCCCAGAACGAGCAGGACAACCGGTACTTCGCAAAGATGTCCGGAGTCCCCATGGTGGAGCCCTCATCGCCCGAGGAGGCAAGGCAGATGCTCCATTACGCCTTCGAAATCTCGGAGAGGTTCGAGATGCCCGTGCTGTTCCGTACGACCACAAGGATGAACCACGTCAGGGGCGTCATCGAGCTCGGAGAGATCAGAAAGCCCTCAGGCCGTGTCCATTTCGAGAAGGATCCAATGAGGTTCGTCACGGTTCCGGCCAATGCGAGGAGGAGGCACATCGCACTCCTGGACACCATCAAGGAAATGGAGAAGGAGACCGAGGTGTCCCCGTTCAACAAGGTCATTGTGCCTGAAAAGGCCAATATCGGAGGTGATATCAAGCTCGGGATCGTAACCTCCGGTGTTTCCTACAACTACGTAATGGAGGTCCTGAACAACATCGAGTTAGGGGTCGAGGCGAGGGTGCTGAAGCTGGGAATGACAAGCCCCCTTCCCGAGGATCTGATCTCGGAGTTCTGCCAGGAGAGCGATCTCGTCCTGATCATCGAGGAAGGTGAGACGTACCTGGAGGAGTTCGTGAAGGCCCTACTGAAGGAGAGGGACATTCCTGTTGAGGTCCTGGGAAAGAGGGACGGTCATTTTCCCAGACCCTACGAGTACAATCCCGATATCGTGGCCAACGGGATCGCCTCCGCACTGGAGGAGGCGGGGAGGAAAGTGGAGCTTCCGGTGAAGGAGAGCATAGATTGGACCATACTTCCGGAACCCCCGAGGCCTCCGGTCCTTTGCGCTGGATGCCCCCACAGAGCGACCTACCTGGCTGTCAGAAGGGCGACCAAGGGGAAGGCTGTGTATCCCAATGACATCGGATGCTACACCCTCGGCATACAGCCTCCCCAGTCCACCGGTGACCTGCTCATATGCATGGGCAGCTCCGCCGGGTCCGCGGGAGGATTGTCCAGGGTCGTGGACGAGCCTGTGATAGCATTCATGGGAGATTCGACATTCTTCCATACGGGCATCCCGCCTCTGGTCAACGCCGTCCACAACGGACACCGATTCGTTCTCAACATAATGGACAATGCCACAACGGCAATGACGGGGCATCAGCCCCATCCCGGGCTCCCCATCGACGGCATGGGGGACGAAGCCCCGGCGATCAATATCGAGAAGGTCTGCAGGGGAGTTGGTGTGGAGTTCGTCAAGACCGTGAACCCGCTCAACGTCAAGGCAACTCAGAAGGCGTTCGAGGAAGCCATCGCCCATGACGGCGTTTCGGTGGTTATCACCAAATCGCCTTGCGCTCTGAAATTGGAGAGGGAGCTCCGAAAGAGGGGAAAAACGCGGACCAAATACATGGTCTATCAGGACAAATGCACCCACTGCGACACCTGTACGAAGATCTTCGCATGTCCCGCCTTCTACAAGGTGGGTGACGAACATTACATAGACCCGAACATATGCTGGTCCTGCGGTGTGTGCGAGCAGGTATGCCCCTTCGGGGCGATGGGCCCCGTAAAAGAGGGGGGTGAGTGAAGTGGACCACATCAACAGGAACGCATGCACGATCCAGATAGTGGGGGTGGGAGGTCAGGGAGCGTTGACGGTTTCAAGGATAATCGGGGCGGCTGCCTTGAAAAAGGGCACCCCGATCATCGTATCCGAGATCCACGGCATGGCCCAGCGGGGCGGGGTGGTCCAGACCACGATCAGGCTGGGGGACACCATATCCCCGCTCCCCTTCGGTCAGGACATCACGGTGCTCATAGGTTTCGAGCCTCTTGAGCTTTACAGGGCAAGGAGCCAGCTGACCAAGGAGACCATCGTCATAGTATCAACCGACCCCATAAGACCTACATCGGTGAGCTCCGGAGGTCAGGCATACCCGGAGCCGCAGGAGGTAGTAGATGAGATGAAGAGGCACTTGAAATGCGTCTTCGACCTCTCGGCCAGGGAGAACGCCATAAAGGCGGGAAACGAGAGGGGCACCAACGTGGTGCTCCTCGGAGCGCTCGTTGGAACAGGGGCCATCCCTTTTTCCTACGAGGAGATGAGGGATGCGGTCAACCGGTCGGTTCCCAAGAAGTCCCTGGAGGCAAACCTTAAAGCCTTCGACCTGGGTTACAAAGAGACCCATGGCAGAAAGTGAGAATGAGCGGAAAGTTGGAATCACCACTACGGTCCCGCTGGAGCCCTTCCTGGCTTCCGGAAAGCTCCCCGTGGACCTGAACAACCTGTTCATATCCAGCAGTGATGCCAACTACTTTGTGGAGGAGGCGCAGGTCAGGGGATACCCCAGGAACATCTGCACATGGATAAAGGGACTCTACACCGCATCCGATGACATCGACTCCGTTGTGGGCGTTGTCCGTGGGGACTGCTCCAATACAGAATCGCTGCTTGAGACTCTGAAGCGGAAGGGTAAGTCCGTTCATTCTTTCTCCTATCCTGCGAACAGGAGCAGAAAGACCTTGATATCGGAGATCGAGGAGCTCTGCTCCTTCCTCGGAACGACCTTCGAGGAAGCTGAGGGAAAGGCTGATGAGCTCGAGGAGCTCAGGAAGCTCGCAAGAGCTGTGGATGAAGCGAGGTGGAAGCACCTCCGCATCACGGCGCTGGAAGCTCACCTGGTCCAGGTCTCGACCTCTGACCTCAACTCCGATCCCGGGGTGTGGAGAGAATATGCATTGAAGCTCCTGGAAGATGAAGAAGGTAGAGAGCCGGAGCCCGAGGGACCGAGGCTAGGCTACGTAGGGGTCCCCCCGATCATCACAGATATATTTCCGGTGACGGAGAGAATGGGAGCGAATACCGTTTTTTTCGAGACCCAGAGGCAGTTCACCATGCCCTCGGGCTCCGGAGACTGGATCCAAAGATATCTGGATTACACCTACCCATACGAAATAGGTACCAGGGTGGAGGACGTCCGGAGAAATATCGATGGAAGAAGGATAGACGGCATCGTCCACTACGTCCAGTCCTTCTGCCACAGGCAGATAGACGACATCATCTTCCGCAAGGAACTGGATATTCCACTCCTAACGGTGGAAGGGAACCTCCCCGGTCCCATGGACGAACGTACAAAAATAAGACTCGAGGCCTTCCTCGACATCCTTCGGGGGGAGAGCTGATGGATTGGGACGAGGCCGTGGGAGCCCTCGGAAGAGGGGAAAGGATAGGGGTGGACATCGGCTCCCGCTCCACAAAGTTCTGCGTCGATCTGGAGAACGGGATAGGGATCATGGATACCCCGGATCTGATCTTTCGGGACCTTTGGAGGGACATACCCGAGGGAGCTGATATCGTGACCACCGGCTACGGAAGGGACAAGGTCCCCAAGGGAAGGAAGATCCCGGAGATCCGAGCTCACACGGTCGGGGTGCTCAGGACCTTGGACCTCGACGATTTCACCCTGCTCGACATCGGAGGCCAGGACTTCAAGGTGGTCCGGGTGGAGAACAGGGGTATAAAGGACTTCCACATGAACGACAAGTGCGCGGCGGGAACGGGCAGATTCCTGGAGAAGATGTCCGACATGCTGGGAATGGACCTGGAGGAGATCGGAAGCATCAGGGGAGATTCCAGGATACTTGAGTCCACCTGCTCCGTCTTCACCGAAACCGAACTGATCTCGATGATGATGGAGGGAGCTTCAAAAGAGCAGATGGCGGGGGGGGTGATATACTCGATATACGAGAGGGTCCGTCCCTATCTCAGGATGTTCCCGTCGGATGATATAGTCTTCACGGGCGGGGTTTCAAAGTGCGGGGGGCTCAGGGAAATCCTGGAGATGAAATTAAAGGTGAAGGTCACGGTTCCGGATAATTCACAGTACATGGGAGCGCTGGGATGCTTCCATGCCTTGTAAAGGTACCATGAATCTTAAAATCCCTTATATACGAGAAACAGTTTTTGGGCCAGGTTGCTCGTCCCTTGGATCAGAGGCTGAATTGAACCTTCTTGTCAAAGGATGATTCACCTGACCTCCAGCTGGGGATGAACCGAAAGGGTGTTTGGACAATGAGATCGCTTGGAATCTGTCTTGGCGGCTCCACGGTCACGATCGTGGAGCTCATGAAGGAAGAAGGATCGAGACCAAAGGTGGGCACGGTCATTATCGAGGCGCATGAAGGGGATCCGAAGAGCATTCTGTCCAAACAAATCGGCTCCCTCGACATGACCTCATTCGACCGCATAGCCATAACGGGAAGGCGGTTCCGCAAGCTGGTGAACCTCTCGTCCATAAGCGAACCCGAGGCGGTTGAGCACGCCCTGGAGTTTGTGAACCCGAAAAAGAAGCACTACAACGCCCTCGTCTCCGCCGGAGGGGAGACCTTCATGGTCTATGTTCTCGACGACGACGGGAAGATAACGGATGTCCATACCGGGAGCAAATGCGCTTCCGGAACTGGTGAGTTCTTCCTCCAGCAGATAAGGAGAATGGGAGTGAACATCCAGGAGGCCATGGAGCAGGGAAAGGATTCTCCCTCCCACAAGCTCTCGAGCAGATGTACGGTCTTCTGCAAGAGCGACTGCACCCACGCGACCAACAAGGGTATCCCCAAGGGAGAGGTGGTGGCGGGACTTTGCGAGATGATGGCCCACAAGATCATCGAGCTTTTGAAGAAGATACCGAAGAAGGATATAATCATGGTGGGCGGCACATCGCAGAACACCCTCATGGTCGAATCCCTGAGGGAGGAGATCGATGGGCTCGACATCCCCGGATCCGCCCCCTACTTCGAGGCCCTCGGGGCCGCCCTGTGGGCCCTGGGCAACAAGACAAAGCCCTTCCAGGGAACGGATAAGCTCTATTTCACCGACAGGTCCTCCTTCGATCACCTGCCAAGGCTGACCCTCTTCGAGGACAAGGTCCATTTCAAGACCATCAATGTGGAACAGGCCGAGGAAGGCGACAGGTGCATCATTGGACTCGACGTCGGCTCGACAACAACAAAGGCAGTTCTTTTGCGGACCGGGGACGATGCCATACTGGGATCCATCTACCTTAGGACGCTCGGCGATCCCGTAAAGGCTTCAAGGCAGTGCTATGCCGCCCTCTCCGAGCAGGTGAGCGTTCCCGTCAACATAGTCGGACTTGGAGTATGCGGCTCAGGCAGGCAGATAGCCGGGCTTCACGCTCTGACGGACGGGATCCTCAACGAGATAATTGCCCATGCAACGGCAGCTGTCCATTTCGACAAGGAAGTTGACACCATCTTCGAGATAGGCGGCCAGGATGCCAAGTACACATACATAACCAATGGTGTCCCCTCCGACTATGCGATGAACGAGGCGTGCAGCGCCGGTACCGGCTCCTTCCTGGAGGAATCCGCAAAGGAGACCCTGGGCATAAGAATGGAGGATATAGCCGACGTTGCAATGAAGGGTACGAATCCCCCGAACTTCAATGACCAGTGCGCCGCCTTCATAAGCAGCGACATCAAGAGGGCTTCCCACGAGGGAATGGAGAGGGAGGACATCGTGGGGGGGCTGGTCTATTCCATCTGCATGAACTACATTAACCGCGTGAAAGGGAGCAGACCCGTGGGCGAGAAGGTGTTCATGCAGGGGGGCGTCTGCCTGAACAGGGCGGTCCCCATCGCCATGGCATCACTGACGGGAAAGGAGGTCGTCGTTCCTCCCATGCCCCACCTGGCGGGAGCCTACGGCGTCGCCCTGGCCATCAAGGAGAGGATCGACAAGGGACTGCTTGCGGAGGGGAAGTTCGACCTCGATGAGCTTGCCAACAGGGAAGTGGAATACCTGGATCCATTCACCTGCCAGGGCGGAAAGGAGAAATGCGACCTGAGGTGCAAGGTGGCAAGAATAAAGATCGAGGGCAAGGTCTATCCCTTCGGAGGGGCCTGCAACAGGTACTACAACCTACGTCATTCGGTAGAGTACGATGTGGAGAAGCTGAACCTTCCCGCATTGAGGGAGAAACTGGTTTTCCATGACTTTGCCGATGACAAATCCGCAAATGAGAAGGGGGCTCGGACCATCGGGATCAACAGGACTTACCTCATTGCCACATATTATCCGATGTTCCATACCTTCTTCACAAGATTGGGAATGAAGGTAATGCTTTCGGATGAGGTCGATGAGGAAGGAACAGACCTCATCGGAGCTCCATTCTGCTATCCTGCGGAGATCACCCACGGCATGTTCATGAACCTCATCAAGAAGAAGCCCGATTACATCTTCCTCCCCCATATCCGCGGCATACATGTGAAGAAGGGATACATGGCTGCCCAGGCATGCCCGCTAACGCAAAGCGAGCCCTTCTATCTGAGACAGACCTTCAAGCAGCAGATCGAGGAGAACGGGATCAAGCTCATAACGGACACCCTGAACATGATGAAGGGAATGGAGAAGGGCAGGGAAGTGATGATCAAGATCGCACGGGACCTCGGATTCTCAAGAAAGGATGCCGACAGCGCCTTCGACGCGGCATTGAGGAAGCAGGAGGCTCTTTTTGCCCGGTTCAAGAAAATTGGCCGGGAGGTGCTCAAGGACATCGAATCGGACAGGGGGAGCATGGCCATAGTCCTCTTCGGAAGGTCCTACAACGCCTTCGTAAAGGAAGCGAACATGGGAATCCCCCAGAAGATCGCATCCCGAGGTTTCTACGTCATCCCCTACGATTTCCTTCCTTATGAGGATGAGGAGATGTACCGCCACATGTTCTGGTCCCAGGGCCAGATGATCCTAAAGGCTGCGAGGATCGTCGAGAGGCACCCGCAGCTATTCGGAACATTCATCACCAATTTCAGCTGCGGACCCGATTCATACATCATTACCTATTTCAGGGACATGATGGGAATGAAGCCGTCCCTGACCCTGGAGCTCGACAGCCACACCGCCGACGCCGGACTCGAAACAAGGATCGAGGCGGCCATAGACATCTTCAAGGGATACAGGCAGCTCAGGCAGCAGGAGCAGCTGAAGAAGAAGAAGTCCAAGTTCAAGCAGGCCAAGGCCGAGATCATAGACCAGAAGATGGTGGTCACATCCTCCGACGGGGAAAAGTTCGACATGTTCCATCCCAGGGTGAAGATCGTGTTCCCATCCATGGGCGACCTTGGTACGGTGGGGGCCGAGAAGCTATTGGAGTCCATCGGTGTTAACTCCCTGGCCCTGCCGCCTGCCGATGAGGAGGTGCTCAAGCTCGGAAAAGCGAACACGACCGGGAAGGAATGCCTGCCCATGATGATCACAACCGGAAGCATGCTGAAGTATCTCAAATACAGAGAGAACGGAAGCGATGAGGTCATGGTCTATTTCATGCCCACGGCAAACGGCCCCTGCAGGTTCGGACAGTATCATCTCTACCTCGAACTGCTGGTGAGGAAGCTGGAGATCGAGAACGTCGCCGTGCTTGCATTGACCTCCGAGGACGGCTACGGGGGACTCGGAAATGCCGTGCTTCTGAAAACATGGTTCATAGTCATCATCGCAGATGTCATGGAGGACATCAGGAACATGCTCCGCGCCAATGCCGTGGACAGGAAGAAGGCCCTCGAGATATTCGACAGGGAATGGAACAGGATAATGGAGGCACTTGTTAGCACGGGGGGCAAAGGACACAAGACCGGCGTCGGCATGACAGCCAAGGCCCTGACGAAGGACTGGAAGGTCGTCAGGAAGGCGCTGGAGATCGCTGTGAAGAATCTCAAGGATATACCTATGAAGAACGGGATCGACGATGCGAAGATGATCACCCTGGTGGGGGAGATATTCGTCAGGCACGACGATCTGTCAAGGAGGTATATCACGAAGAGGCTCGCCGACAGGGGTTTTGTTACCAAGGTGAGCCCCATCCACGAATGGATGTACTATATCGACTACATGGTCCAGAAGAGGTACAACGTCGATCCGCACCCACTCCCGGAGATATTGAAGAGCAAGGCCAAGACCGCGGTCCAGAAGAAATACGAGAGAGAGATCAAGAAGATGCTCGCCAGCACCGGTCTCTACAAGTACGAGGAGACGGACATCGACCATATAATCAAGAACGTCCAGCATCTCATTCCGCCGGAGATGGCAGGGGAAGCCATACTTACCACCGGGGTATCCATGACGGATATCGTCGATCATTCCTGCGGCATCATCTCCATAGGCCCCTTCGGCTGCATGCCTTCAAGGGTCTGCCAGGCAATACTCACGGAGACCATGACTGACGAGGGGAAGCTGGAGATCACAAATGATGAGGTCGTGAGAAGGGTCCTGAAGGACACGAAGAACCTGCCGTTCCTCTCCATCGAGAGCGACGGGGGGCCGTTCCCCCAGATAATCGAGGCGAACTTCGAGGCCTTCTGCCTCCAGGCGGACAGGCTTCACCAGAAGATGCTAAAGGCAAGAAATTCATGAATGCGTAATAACCGTTCCGTGGTCATGTCTTCGGAACACTTTTAAAATGAATCATAAGTGAAAATGTCGTGTTTTCATGGCACCGGTCTGCTTATTTTCTTCGAACAAATTTTACCGCAGCTATCAAAAGAAGGGAAAATACCAGCAGTGAAATGCCGAGGGCATCTGAATCCTTCTTCTTATCTTCCCCTTCAATATCATCGTCCTCGTTTCCGGATACTCCTCCGGGGATGTTGTCATCATCGTCAACGATATCATCATCGTCCGTTATGTTGTCATCGTCGTCAACGATATCATCGTCCATTATATCATCGTCAACTATGTCATCGTCAACGATATCATCGTCATCTCCCGCGGATGTGTCCACCAGATAGAACTCACCGCCATCGACCGCTTCGACTGACATCGTGACCTGCGTGCCGTCGTCGAATACCGCCAGGAGATCATAATCCACCGGATTATCGTATTCAAGTAGTGTGACGCTCAGTACATCATCTGTATACAGGTTCCAGATACCGAGGAGATCTACTCCCCAGCTGTCAGAGTCGGTTGGGGACAGGAACAGATATTCGACCGATGCCGCAGTTTCAACGTATATGTCGATAAAAATCAATTGATCGGAAAATCCGTATTCCTCGTAATCCAGATTGAATTCGCTGAAGATGATCTCGGAACCGTCAGCCACCGTATAGGTCCCGGTCCACACGTCAAAATCCTCGTCAAGTATGAGGACGTCATATTCCCCGGGTAACATGTAGAGCAGGAGCGAATCATACGGAGACATCGTTATCGCTCCGGTTGTATCTATGACATCTCCTCCGTAATAATCGGTGTCCGAGGGGCTGATGAAGAGGTAGTAGATGCTCCATTCGAGATAATTGGTGAACGTGACCGAGGCCAGATCGTTCATATCAAGGACCACCTCGGCGGATACCCCAGCGGGCACCATACTCGCGCATAGGAAAATTCCGAAAATCATGGAAATTATCGCTTTTGACCTGAATACCATTGTATTGCCCCCACTAGTGAATCTACCGGATACCGGCATGATGGAATCACCGCATCCAGATAAATAGATTTTCGTTTACTAGCAACGAATTTTCGATATCGTTATATATCAACGGCAAACATCCCATGACGGGGCTGTAAGGGTGATAATATGAAGCTGTTACCTCTAATGATAATCGGAATGATGGTGTGTACGGGATTTTTCATTTTAATTCCCGACGAGACCAACGCCGCTACCAATTGGGAAGCAAAACACCTTTATTATGACCAGTGGCTTTATTTCGAGATAGGAACCCTGGACCAGGGGACCAAGGTTGAATACGGTGTTAGAGTGACAACTCCAGACGAGTCCGTGAACGTAGCCATCATGGACTCCACCAATTATGCTGCCTTCTCTTCCGGCGGTGGGGAGTCGCTCGTGGGATGGCACACCGAATTCCAGGTGAGGACACGCGAGGCTGAGGTCGAGATACCATACCAGCAGCAGTGGTATTTCGTGGTCCTGTCCGATAGCGGTGCGGAGATCGACATCGAATACTATGTCAATGTTATCGAGGAAGAAGAAAACGGAGGTATCTGCGGCGGAACAATGCTTGCGGCAATGCTCCTCGTATTCGCCACCCTTGGCATCATCACCATAATCAAGAAAAGATGATACAAATCGGACCAATGCGGCGATGTAGCTGTGCTTGTTATCTTCATAATTCCGTTGCTATGTATGTTTCGGTCTTTCTTCTGCTCTTCAAGAATAGGAGTAACGAGCCGGAAGCAATAAGAACAACACCAGCTGAGGCGATCGATACGGGAACCCATATCTGGAATGCATCCAGAACAGAGTGGACCTCCTTAATGACACCGACCATTTTCGACTTTACATCATCCGTGAAGCTGACCTTCATTCCGAATACGGTTATGACCTCGTTGGAGAGCGGAATCAACAATTCGTGGTAGAGCTCGGATACTTCCATCAAGGTGCTCGATGTGTTATCCGGGAGCCGGACCTCGAAATCCGCCACTTCCTCGTCCACGATGCTTATGGGTCCCGAATTCCTCACTCTTATTGTCCCCTGTATCCTGTAATCCACCATGAAGCCGGTTCTGCTGTCGAGGTACCATTCCTGGACAGCATCCATAAGATACTGGGTTCCCGGATGCCTATAGACCGGGAAAAGAGCGTTTCCGGCTTCGACCTCGATGTCTTTGCTCTCCATTCTGAACAGCATCACCTGGATCCCGGAAAACTGGTCGGGGCCCTGATATTTGGCAATCCCCTCGGACCTGGATATCTCGTCCCAAATGCTGTAGTCCCTCTCCTCTACCTGTCCGACCGGGAACGAATGAAGCCCTGTACGAAGGGTGCCTTCGTATCCAGGGATGTATCTGTATGTGGAGCGGTCAACGGCGTAGGTTTCCCTCTGATAAGGGTCCTGGACATCGATCACCTCTCCGGTGTTCTTGTCGTAGTAGGTGATCACCAGCTGATATACGGCGATGTTCCGGTCCTCCGGGTCGATGCCGCCGTAGATCCTCGTCTCCTTCACGACCTCGTACTTCTCCCTGGTGCCCAATACATCGTCGTTCCGGACCCACAGCTCTTCCTCCGAGTACCTCACCTCCTCTTCCTGGACGGTGAGCAGGGTGGTGTCCGGAAACTGCATCTTCACCTCCAGATCCAGCTGCAGATCCACAGGTATCGAGGTTCTCGGATCCAGGACATACCTCGTACTGTCGCTGTAGAGCATACCGAAGCTGCCGTCGGCCATGTACTCCGAGAAGTCCGACATCGCCCCTCCCCCGCCTCCGGACGAGGGGATGGAATCCATATCCTCGAGACGCTCCCCGGCAAGTCTGAGCGAATATGAGTAGGATTCCCATCCTCCGGAATAGACTATGCCCTCGTAATGGGCCGTGACATTCCTTTTCAGCACGGGATTGAATATCCGATAATCCCTTTTCTCGAGGCCCCCTGCGGGGAATGAAGGTCCTTCTTCGAACGAGAGCTGGTCGGGGGATTCAAAGAGCAGGGACCCTGTCCCCGGCTCGTAGATGCCGTCGGACCTTATCTCCATCTGCTTCCAGACCGGTCTCAGATCGTCATCGGTTATGTCCGGGATCTCGCCTTCGCTGGCAGTCATTGGCTCATCGGAGGATGACCACGCTATGGAGGGGAGCGCGATCTGGCCCTCCATGAGGGCACCGTTCCCAAGGAGGTCCTCGAGGTCGCCCTGCTGCTCACCTCTCCATTCCATGACCTTAGGAACAATAATGGGGTTCCACGACAATGCGAGGAGCAGCATGAGTGTTCCCGACGAGAGGAGCATTATCGATGTTCTTCTTGCTCTCCTTGTTCCCTTGTCCATGAAAGGTCAATGTCCTAAAGGAAGATACTCTTTTAACCTGACATTGTAGGTTGCTTTATAAAAATCAAGTAAAATTGATTTTTGTTCTTCCATATCCATAACTAATTCGTCATTGTACGTATTTCTTTCTAAATTCCTACCACAAAGGCTAAATTAATGCTATGGCGAATACACTCCCCATGGGAGAGCCTGTCCGGGGGATCATCGTCGATGAAGAAACAGATGATGATTTCGACGTGGACACCTCGGAATATGGACAGGTTTACCATGGATTGGTGAGAAGGAGGAAAAGAGCGGGGAAGGTACTGATATGGACCGGGGCAGTCCAGATGATCTTCATCTTCTTCATTGCATTCCTATTTTTCCGGGAAGCCTACTACATTAACCAGGAGATCGAGGAATACGAACCCGAAAGCATCCTCGAAGAGCTATTTGCTGAATTGATCGTTGCCTTGATGGTATTGGCTTGGGCTAGCAATATTTTATTGGGAATGATCGTAGTGGCCTTTGGAACGGCATTCCTCACACTTTTTTTTCTGGCAATCGCCATGATCAAGGGAAAACCATTGAGGGGAATCAGGAACGGAACCATCGGGATGTTGATCTTCACTTTCGTCCTTGCCATACTTTCAGCAATAGTCGCCTACCTTTTCTTAAGGGTGGATGAGGTCTATATGACAAATGTGTTCGTGATCGAAACACTGCTGCTTGCCGGGACAATAAGTGTGTTTTTCTTCGTATTGAACGAGATAAGAGAGACGGCTTCGACCTTCGAACCGGACCCTCCGTACCCCGGAGCGGAGCTTTTCCTTAGGAGCATTGATGTGGAACCGAGGTGGAAGAGCGGTGAGCCGTACGATGCCGGAGAGGTCCGAAGAATGAGGGAATACTACTTCATCAACTATCCCAGACTGGGGAAGGGGATCTTCAGATCATCCATGATCCTGCTCATCATCCAGATGATCGCGTTGATCGTCGCCGTTCCGATCTTTCCCCATCTCATAGGTGAATGGAAGGGGGCGCCGTTCGAACCCGTTGACCTGGTGGACTTCACACATTACGGCCCAGTCGAAATATCCCTTTTCGTATTTCTCATTTCAACGGCGATCTCCATACCAGGTCTGATCTTCCTCATCTCCAGGACCAGGAAGATGACCCTGATGAATATGAAAGTGAAGGCGAACACCGTCCGCAAATGGTATGCTGTCATCATTATATTGGTCCTCATTTTCGGATGCATTCCGGTGTATCTTCTTATCTACCCGCTGCTATGGATCGGAGCTGTGGTGATGACGATATTCCTCCTGACGATGCTCATGTCCGTTATTCCTCTTGTGAAGACCCTAAGGGGGGTTATGGTGACCGAGATAATATTGACCGGCGAGAGCAACCGTTTTCATCCTGTTGTCGAAGGGATCTGAGAGACGGAAAGCTTTTTCCTTTAGGCATCAGTTGCCTGGACATTGAATCCATTAACACACCTCGGGACCGCTCTCCTTCTCGCCACCGTATTCGGCTTCAGGGGCAGGAAGAGATGGTTCATAGGCATAATAGGAATGCTCCCCGATGCTGATGTGATCTCAAGCTACGGCCTCTACTATTTCGACAAGCTCTTCGGTTTCGACCATGCGACCTACAACACATTGTTCTATCTCTTAGAGCACAGGGAGTTCACCCATTCGTTCCTTTTCATCATCATTGTCATGGGCATCGTCGGGCTCGCAACAAGGAAGGGTTGGTACACTGCTGTATCCGGAGTGGCATTGTTCTCTCATTTCACCCTGGACTACTTCACGACCTGGAAGGTCAGGCCAGGCTTTCCGTTGGATATGGGAGCCTCGACAATGGGGGTGCTCTTCTTCTTCGATCCCGTGATCAACATCACCGCAGTGTTGATCATTCCCCTAGTGATCCTAGCGGACCTGAAAGGAAAAGGGAAGCTCAAGGAGAGATTCACCAGGTTCCACTCCTGGTTCAATGGGAAGCAGGTGAAGTTCTCGGTGACCTGCCTGCTGGTCATTCTGGTCTATATCATACTTATGACCGGGGGCAAGACCGCCCTTGTCGCTTATCTTTCGGAGAGGGAGGATGCGGACATCTCCTTCCGGAACACATACCCCCTGTATTTTTCGACATATCTAACTGCCTATCCCGAGAACGAGACGCACTACAAGGTCATCGAGGCATCCTTCATCTGGGGTCCTGCAAGGGAGCGCTCGGTACCTATGCTGACCTTCGAGAACGTATCGCAGGAGGAGGGGAGCCCATATCAGAGGAGGGCCATGGACCTCTACGGTCAGAGCCTTCCGGGTGAGATCGACCTGCCTGTCTGCGAGGTCCGGAAGGAGGGGAGCAATATCACGGTGCAGGTCCAGGATGCGAGGAACTTCCTTCTGGGCACCTGGGCCTATTTCAAGCCCACCTACAGGTTCCACTTCCAGGAGGGTAGCACGGATGATTTCTGGGTGGAGGTCAGGCACCCCGACCCAAGATGGCTGAAGGTGGAGAACAACAGATTCGAATGAAAAGCAAATATATCCAGCACAGCATCTACATGGCCCGGGGATATTCAAAGGTGATATTATGAGAAGGATCTTTTTAGCTGTGATACCGATGGCCGTTCTGCTCCTGGGGCTTGTCCCGATCGCTTCGGCAGCAGATCCCTTCACGGCCGAGGAAACGTTGGACCCGCTGCAGATAACGAGCTATCCGATAATCCCGACGGGAAGCGAAGGATCTGTGGATATAATCATAGAATCCGACAGGCCCATCAATATCTATATCATCTCATCTTTGGAAGTCTATTCAACGGTGGCCATGATGGATGCCCATGAGCTCCTCAACTACACCGGAGCGGATGAGACCTACATCGAAGTTACATACAAAGAGGTCAACAAGGATTACGATTATGAGGACGCCTATTACATAGTGATACTCAATCCGTCCACCGAGGAATCCACGGATATCACCGTGGAATACGAGTACTGGGAGGACATCATTGAAGATGAGGTGGAGGAGGCCGCAAAGGACGCACTTTGCGGGGGAGCAATCGGTCTGGGCATTCTGGCGCTTGCGGGTTTCCTTGCAACAGCGATAATTATCCTCAGGCGTTGAAGGGGTTCGGCCGTACGGAAAAACCTATATATCAATGAAAAAGGCGGTACAAGACTGCTTAAATACACACCTGGTGGAATGCAATACCAGGACGAAGCAAGGTCGTTTCAGGTTTCCTTGAGAGGTCAATCATCCATCCTCCCCCTGGGAGAGCTTCGTCCCGGCGGGGAACCAGCCGGGGAGCTGCTCCCCGCCACCCTTCTTCAGGACCATTGATATAATCATTGGTCATTATGCCAGAGGATGCTTCTCCAGGCGGATGGAATAAGCCGTTTTTTCGGTCCGAAGGAGGTCATAAGGTCAGCGAGCCTCCTGATCGACGCCGGCGACAGAATAGGCCTGGTTGGGGATAACGGTGCGGGCAAGACCACGCTGATCAGACTTCTGATGGGGGAGCTCAGGAGGGATTCGGGGGAGCTGGACCTCAGGACGGAGAAGATAGGATACCTGCCCCAGTTCCCCGATTTCAAACCGGATTGGACCGTCAAGCAGGTCGTAGGGGCTCCTTACGGGCTTCTTTCCAGCATCACGAAGAGGCTCTCCGAGATAGAGGAGCTCATGGGGGATAGCGGAGAGGATATCGATTGGACCGGTCTGGGAGAGGAATATGCAAGACTCCAGGAGGAATACAGCACTGCCGGCGGGCATGTATTCTCCTCCCGGACAGGAACTGCCCTGGATGAGGTCGGACTCGATGAAGGCTTCATGGACAGGAAGGTCTCCCAACTGAGCGGTGGAGAAAGAACCAAGGTGATGCTGGCAAGGGTCCTTGTCCAGGCAAGCGATGTCGATCTGCTCTTCCTTGATGAGCCTACCAGCCATCTCGACATCGACACCATGGAATGGCTCGAGGATTACCTGACGGATTTCACGGGAGGGATCGTCATGATCTCCCACGACAGATATTTCCTCGACTCCATATCAACATCCATCATGGAGCTGAAAAGCGGCATGCTGAGGACATTTTCCGGGAATTACTCCGATTATGTGGAAAAGCGGGACCTTGAACTGGAGATCTCCGCAAAGGCCGCGGAGAAGAACAGGATCGAAAGGGAACGCCAGCAGAGGCTCATAGAGGAGCAGAAGCGGAAATGGGGTTTCATGACCACCTTCAAGACAAGACAGAAGCTGCTGGATAAGACCAGTGTCCTGGAGGCTCCTGAGAAGGTCAGGAATCTCGAGATCGACATCAAGACCTCACAGAGGGCCGGAAAGAACGTGATAATAGCCTCGGGTCTCCGGATCGATAGGGACGGGCGGGCGGTCATCGACGGCGGGGAGCTCGAACTCGAGATAGGGGACAAGATGGGTATCTTCGGCCCCAACGGAAGCGGGAAATCAACGCTGCTGAAGGCATTGATGGGAGAGCTTCACCGAGAAGGGGAACTATGGATCGCTCCCGGGGCAAAGATAGGGTACTTCGCACAGGACCACGACGGTCTCGACCACGGTCTGACCGCGGAGGAGCAGCTCCTCAACGACCTAGGAAGGGACAACAAGGCTCTGGTAAGGCAGGTCCTGTCGAGGTTCGAGATCAGGGGCAAGGATGCCGAGAGGGAGATATCAACGCTCTCGGGCGGGGAGCGGGCCAAGGTCGCACTTGCCCATCTAATAGCCCAGAGAAGGAATCTTCTGGTCCTCGACGAGCCCACGAACTACCTCGATATCCGCTCCAGGGAATCCATAGAGAAGGCCCTAAAAGCATACAAGGGTAGCATACTTCTTGTCACTCATGACAGGTATCTGCTGGATTCCCTGTGCAACAAGATCGGCTTCATCGACGACGGGACCCTGAAGACCTATACGGGCAACTACACGCAGGTCAAGGGAGAGCGGAGTTTGAGGGAGATGGTCCAACAGGCTGAAGCTTACAGGGTCGTCTCCAAGTTCACCGACTGGAAGACCAGGACCAAATACAAGGCCGGGGACAGGATCGTCATCGCCTTCTCCGAGATGGACAAGTTCAGACAGGCCATGGAGCTCGGCTACCTCAGGAAGATCAAGGAGAACGAGACGAAGAAGGTCGAAAGACCGCGCAGGTGAGGGATCGATCAACGCCTGAGGCGGGCTCCATCCCTTCGAGGTCTGAGCTCTCGGTCAACACCTTTTATCCATCGATGAAGACTCCGGGGCAGTCAACCTTTTTTCCTTAAATACTGCCGTAAATCCCGATGATTCCCTTGATTATGTCAATGATATGTCTTATCCAGTTGGGTATGTTCTGCTCCTCGAGATAGATGTTGAGCTCCGTCATCCCGTCCTCCTCGATATCTATGACGCCGTTGTAGGTGAAGTAATCCTCGGCGCTCACCTGGACCTGGTATTCGCCCGGAGGAGACCGGATCTCGTATTCACCGCTCTCGTCCGTATATGAATAACCATAGTATCCTTCTGGACCGTCGTAAATGTATACGAATGCATCTTCAAGTGAATTCTCCTCTTGATCCATTATCTTCCCAAACAATCCGGTTTCCATTTTATCCAGATATATATCGTGATCCATCACTTCACCATCTCCAACGTAGAATTCGTTGGAGGTATAGCTTTCATAATCCCTTGTCCGACAATATAACTTGTAATAGCCGGGTTCGGTATAGAACCTGTAGAACCCATCCTCATCCGTGTATGTATTGAAACGGTAACCATTACGTTCTGTAGAAAATAATTCAACATAGACAAATCTCATTGGATCCATTGTATCGCTGTCATAAACATAGCCCTGAACCGTTGAGTTCTTTGGAATCAGTTGAAAATCGATTACCTTTGTCTCACTCCTGTTAATAACTGTGCTCTTATAATCATCGTAATAATGTTGATTCGAACAGAAAATATCTAAATCTTCCTTGATCCTCACATCTAATTCTATTTTATAATATCCATTTGAATCAGTAGGCCACCAATAATAATTACGGCCACAATAAACTTCAATAAAAGCATCCTCAATGGGTTCATCCGTCTTGGCATTAGTAACTGTTCCCTCCAGGTAGGTACCAAGGTCCGCATCCTGGGAGAGCGTCTCTCCGGGGAGCATCACAAGGAAACCGACGGCTAACATGAGCATTGCTACGGGCACGGCATATCTCTTCATTTGGAACCCTCTTGGACCGTCTATCGCACTCTGTCGTAATTATGCTTTTTTATGGGCTCCCCCTCCGATCCCTTGCCCTTCTCAGATCCCCCCATGATCCTCTCCCGGAGCAATGCAAAGACCGCAGCAAGGGCCGCAAGGATGCCGATGGCGACCAGCAACCAGAGGAACCAGCTGATCCCTCCCGATTCCTTACTCTGTTCAACTTCCAGCCATACGGTCTGGTGCCTGGAATTGCCGGAGGGGTCGGTGATCGTCACATCGATCTTGTAGCTTCCATGCTCCTTCGGTCTGAACCTGAACTCCGTGGAATTGAAGGCGGTGAGCACCTTACCTCCGGGCTCGAATATCCTCCATTCGATCGAGAGGGGCTCCCCCGCATCGAGGAGGTCCTTCACCTTCAACACGACCTCGTCCCCCTGCTTCACGGCCGTATCGGGGATATCTATGGCAAAATGCGGGGGGGTCCTGTCGATCACATTGAGGCTCACCGATCTCGTCCCCATATTCCCCGAGGGGTCCAGCACCGTCACTATCAGCGACCACGGTCCGGTGTTGGTTGGCACGAAGGACCCGGTTATCCGATCTCCCGAAACGGTGTAATCAACGATCTCGAAGGACGTTCCGGGTCCGGAGGCCACGACGCTCTCGACCTCCCAGGCATCGTTCTCTCTAACTTCCGCCCGAAAATACACGGGATGGTTGTAGCCCATGGTGTCGCTTTCGTATTCGAGCGTTATCTCGGGATCGATATCATCTACCAGAACTATCACCATGCGCTCCTCGACGAAGCCGACGGGATCGGACGCCCGCAGAAAGAGGCTCACCGGTCCGATAGGTCCTTCCAAAGACCGGAGTCTGCAGGTAAAAAAATAGGACGAGGACCTGATCGGCCCCTCCACCACCTCTATTCCGGGAGAGCTTGTGAGCTTCACCTCCAGATCATCCGAGTTCTCGAGCACCCGGAATGTGATGTTGAAGATTCTGCTGCATCCTATCTCCGACGGGTGATCGAGGTCGGAGATGTCAGGAAGGTCGTTGTCGAGCACGTTGATGAAGAAAGGACCGGCATCCAGGACGTTCATGCCGGTGTCCCTTATCCAGATCCTGTAGGTCATGTTGCCATGACCGTACGGGGGAGCGATGAAGGAGCCCACCCACTCCTCGAAGGAGATATATTTCCTGTCCACGGACAATTCAATTTCCCAGTAGTAATCCTCCTTCTCGGTCCTAAACATCAGATCGACGCTGCCAATGGCGATGTTGTCCTTCACACGGACGATCACATCGAACTGCTCTCCGGTTGTCAGTTCGTCAACGATTTCCCTTGTTTCCCTGTCAATGAAGGATATGGAATGGAAATATGGTTGTATGGTATCTTTTATCCCCACATATATGGGGCTTCGTTTGAAAACATTGCCACTCAGATCTTCTACCTCGAACCAATAGCTCATATTACCCGAGAAATTCATAGGAACATTGAAATCAAGATAGAAATCCATGAGTTTGCCGTTGGATGGACCGAGCGTCATTATTCTCTCTTCTACATGTCCCTCCATTCGAATGAACACGCTGGCTGACCAAACTCCGACATTGTCCCCTGCTATCAGCTCGAAATGGAACGGTTCCCCCGAATAACCCTCGACATCGCTTAGGTCCCCGAAAAAACCGGGCTCATCATTATCGACCAATGGAACATCAATGAACGCGCTCTTCCAGATGTTTCCTCCAGCATCGGAAATCAATAGATAATACCTGAATGAGTACTCTGCGGTCAGTTCCTCCTTTATCTTTATGGTCCTCTGATAGATATACAGAGATGCTCTGCTAGCCCTTTCTAATTCGGCTGTTACCCACTGGACTTTATCTTCCATCACATATCCGTAGGTGACGAGGGCCTTGGAGATCCTTATGTTATCCCCAACATAGAATTGGAAATTGAAATCATCCCCCGTCATAGCATAACTGTCCGACATTTGTTGTATTAAGTAGGGAGGATCATTATCTAACACAGGAATGGTTCTGTTCCTTGTCACAAGGAAGTTCCCGGATTCATCATTGAATACACAGCGGTATGTCAGGTTGCCAGATGCCGATGAAGGTATACCTATAGTATGTGTGTAATTATCCTCCATAGTACGTCCCATGGATACGTTGATGGGTGGAAATCCTTCAATGGCATATTCTATGAAGTAGCCTATCACTCTTATATTGTCGGTCACATGTAGTCTTATCTCGAACTGCTCTCCCGTTGTCGGCGAGCCGCCTGTAAGATCCTCGATGAGGAGGGGGGGATCGTTGTCGATGATCGATTTGTCGATCCAATGGCTCTCTCCATGATTTCCCGCCTGGTCCTCGAACTCGAACCTGTAGCTGAGAACACCCGTCGCATTGTAGGGTATCACCATCAGGGTCTGCCGGGTGTTGCCTGCGCCGCACATCGGGAACAGGCCCGAACCGGCGCTGCCGACGGTCACGTTGAGAAAGGCCCGGTAGATGCCTATGTTGTCGTCCATGTTGGTTATGAAATAATAACCATCCCCGGTCGTGGGAGCCTCTGTTGACCCGTCTGAAATGAAGGATGGTGGATCGTTATCGGCGATCTGAAATGTTCTCCAAGGGGTTTCGTTCCACGCACCGGTCGAGTTACTGGCAGCGGCCTTCACCCACAGTGGAAGGAGGGAATTCGGGGGATTTGTGAGCGTGATCGAAAATGTGTCACCCGTTCCGTTCATGGAGTGATTGTTGGGGCTCTGGGGAGCTCCCTGAGACCAGTCGTAGACCAATCTCGCCTCCGATACCCCGGCATTGTCGGTCGCATTGATAGAAAGAACGAAGCTGTCGCCTGTGGTCAAGCCGCCCTCGATTGAAAATTCTCCGAATCCCACCACCATAGGTGCTTCCTTTGCGGAACCGCCTTCGGAAACGACGGGCAGGTTGGAGTTAAGCAATAGAACAATGGAAAGTACCGTTAACATACCGGTCTTCCGAGCCTGCATGGAACGTGATTGGCTCTCCTTCGATATTATTCTTTATACCCTTCGCAAGCCTCTCCGAGTACTTTCGGATACTTATGATAATCATACGGAAAGGGTTAAGTAACCTCCACTGGTCTGTACAAATATCCACATAGGAGTATAGTACCCGGGATTTCCCGAGGGCTCCCCGGATTGGGATGTGTGTATACCATGAATCCGCTTGCGGTCACAAAGCTTCTTAGCGACGAGTACACGGTGAAGATACTCACAGCCACATTCCGCATGCCGAGGTCCGCTAATTATCTGAGTGTCAAGTTCAACATCCCCATTGCGGCCTGCTACAGGAGGATACGGGAGCTCGAGAACATCGGTCTCTTGAAGACTACAGAGAAGATCCTGACCCCCAGGGGAAAGAGGGTCAGCCTCTACCAGTCAAATCTGAAATCCGCTTACCTGACCTTCGAGAACGGAAAGCTGAAGGCCCTGCTTGAACTGGTCGGCCACGAGGACGGCGAGGAGGAGGAGGTCTGGAACGTCATCCAGAACTGAAACGGTTCCCTTCGATTTTCACCCAACCCTCCCATGCAATTAAAATAAGCAGAATCCATACACGGTGCATTCAGGGGACCGTGCAGATGAAGATATCCATAGGCTCCGACCACGGCGGTTTTCAGTTGAAGGAATTTCTTAAGGAAAGGCTTACCGGAGAGGGCCATGAGATAACGGACCGGGGATGTCCGGACCCTTCATCCGTCGATTACCCGGACATTGCATTCGATGTCTCGAAGGACGTTGCAGGAGGCTTCCATCAACTGGGGATATTGATCTGCGGAACCGGCATAGGGATGTCCAATGCCGCATCCAGGGTGGACGGGATCGTCGCGGCGCTCTGCACCAACGCTTACATGGCCGAGATGGCGAGAAAGCACAACGATGCCAACATCCTCTGTCTTGGAGGGAGGGTCGTCGGGGACGAGCTCGCCTGGTCGATCGTATTGGCATTCCTCGATAACGAGCCCCTCCGGAACGAGAAATATATCAGGAGAAGGAAGAAGGTGGCTGACGGGTCGACCTTCCGGGAGGATTGAACATGCAGGAGATCTGGACCGAGAAATACAGGCCCGAGAAGCTTCAGGAGGTCGTGGGGCAGAAGGAGATCGTTTCCAGGCTCATCGCCATCGTGGGCTCGGGGAACATCCCGCACTTCCTTTTCACCGGCCCCGCCGGTACCGGGAAGACGACCTGCGCCCTTGCCGTTGCAAGGGAGGTCTTTGGCGTGGAGAACTGGAGGGACAACTTCCAGGAGCTCAATGCTTCCGATGAAAGGGGAATACAGATTGTAAGGACCAAGATCAAGTCCTTCGCGAGGGCAGCCCCACTGGGAGGCTCGGATTTCAAGATCATATTCCTCGATGAGGCGGATTCACTAACTTCCGATGCACAGGCGGCTCTGAGAAGGACCATGGAGAAATATGCCAACACCTGCAGGTTCATCCTGTCCTGCAACTACTCCTCCAGGATCATACCCCCCATCCAGTCCAGATGCTCGGTGCTGAGGTTCTCCCCCCTGAAAAAGGAGGAGATCAGGGAGTATATAAAGAGAATAGAGGAGGGGGAGAAGATCGAGGTGACGGACGACGGGTTCGAAACCCTGATGTACATCTCAAGGGGCGACCTGAGGAAGGCCGTCAACATCCTCCAGGTGGCGGCCTCATTCTCCAGGACCATAGACGCCGAGAATCTTTTCACAAGCTCCGCACTGGCTAGGCCGGAGGAGATCGGGGAGCTCATAACCATGGCGCTCAAGGGCAAGTTCTCTGCTGCAAAGGACAAGCTGGAAAGCCTTCTCACGGAGGGCGGACTTGCCGGCGAGGATGTCCTGACCCAGATGCACAGGGAGCTCTTCAATATTCCAATGGACGATCACCTGAAGGTCAGGATACTGGATGCCATAGGCGAGGCCGATTTCAGGCTGGTGGAGGGGGCCGACGAGAGGATCCAGCTGGAAGCCCTCCTCGCAAGGATACAGCTGCTCGGCAGCAGCAGGTCCTTCTGATTTCGGGGTTCAGGGTAAATAGACCAGCAGTTCTACCTCACACGGATGTGCTTCAACATCACCTTCTCAAGGATGAAGGACTATATAGAGGCGAGGCAGGGGAGCGGCCTGCAGGGCATCGACGACCTGCAGCCTGTCTATCACGCCTCCGGTTTTCGCCTGCCGAAACATCCCGTCGTTCTGGATGAGGAGCCGGGGAAACTTCAATTTCTTAGATGGGGACTTGTACCTCACTGGACCCGGGACAGGGAAAGCGCGGACAGGATCAGGTTCCAGACCCTTAACGCCAGGTCCGAGACCGTATTCGAGAAACCCTCCTTCAGAGGACCGATACGGGGCAGAAGATGCCTCGTTCCCGTGGACGGTTTCTTCGAGTTCAGGGAGGTCGGGGGAGCGAAGTTCCCTTATTTGGTCCGTATGAAGGATGGTGAGCCATTCTCACTCGGAGGCATATGGGACATATGGAAGGGAGAGGAAGATGTGAGGACCTTCTCGATCATAACGACCGAGGCAAATCCCCTGATGAGAAAGATACACAACACAAAGTTCAGGATGCCCCTGATGCTGAAGAGGGAGGATGAGGCATTATGGCTCGACAGGGATCTGGGGGAGGGGGAAATAAAGGAGCTCATGGTGCCCTTCGATGAGACCCTGATGACGGCTCATCCGGTTTCCAGACTGCTTGCCGAGAAAGGAGCGGATACGAATGTGCCCGGAATACTCGACAAGGTGGAATACGGAAAGTTGAATTTTCTCGACCTGGATTCCTTCCCGTAGCTCTCACCAGTTCATCTCGTTCTCCCATTTCACAAGCAGCCTTCTCTTCTTGATATTGGTCCTCAACCTCCAGTATATCCTTTTAATGGAGTCCACATCCAGATCGTCCGT
Source organism: Thermoplasmatota archaeon (assembly GCA_048569615.1). Classification (GTDB taxonomy): domain Archaea; phylum Thermoplasmatota; class Penumbrarchaeia; order Penumbrarchaeales; family Penumbrarchaeaceae; genus JAYEPK01. Next base: position 25,700 of record JBLIRK010000033.1, read on the forward strand.
ATTGATGAAGTATTTGTTTCCTCCCGCGTCGAGCATCAGATTATCGATGGGGGATCTGACTCCCTTGTGAAATGTCCTTATCCTCTCAATATCCTTGAGCTGAACGGACCATTTCTTTGTGGACCCCCTTTGAAAAACGATGGAATCCATATCGATCATCACTGTCTTCGGAGTAAGCCCCCGGACGAGGGCTATGGACATTATTATGGTCAGCGGGGAGAACATCATCATGCCGAAGAATGCGTATTCCAGCGGATATTGACCCAGTACATGTCCGGCAAGCATCAGCAGGGGAGGAAACATACCGAGGAGCAGAAAATATGCCATTTTCTTCCTGGACCTTCCCCTTACCGTGAAGACCTCTTCTTTTGGAATATGCTCTCCCATGGGGGTCCGAAGTGTCCGTATCATTATTATATTGACGGGAACCGATGGGATAAGGGATAAATATTGAGGGGGGACTTCAAGTCACATAAGGGGAAGGCATTGCTGGACCTTCGGGAACTGGGATGGAACGATGCATTCCAATATCAGCTTGACGAGCTCAATCTGGGAAATGTGATGACCGGCAGGATCAACAGGGTTGACAGGACCGAGTACGGCGTCCTGACGACAGAGGGAGAGCTCTCGGCCCGTCTGGCGGGAAGACTTAAGGCCTTCAGCGAGTCCAAGGACCTGCCGGCCGTCGGTGACTGGGTCCTTCTAAAGTATGTCGGAAATACTCTGAACATCTTCTACATACTCGACAGGACATCCACCATTTCCAGGAAGGTCCCCGGAAACGTGGTCAGGGAGCAGATGGTGGCCGCCAACGTGGACGTGGTCTTCATCGTCATGGGTCTGGATGACGATTTCAACCTCAGGAGGCTGGAGAGATACCTCATGATGGTGTCGGGGTCAGGATGCCATCCGGTCGTCATCCTGAACAAATCCGATCTTATCGACGAGGACTCCGGGAAGCTTGAGCAGATAAGGCAGATGGAGATCGGCGCCGACGTCCATGTGATAAGCGCCTGGGACAGGAAAGGGCTGGAACTTCTCAGACCCTACCTGAGAAAGGGAATAACGGCCACGCTGGTGGGCTCCTCCGGGGCGGGAAAATCAACGATCATAAATGCCCTTCTGGGAGAGCAGAGGCAGAGGACGGGAGAGGTCAGGGAATCCGACAGCAGGGGAAGGCATATCACGACCAGGAGGGAGCTCTTCCTGCTTCCCCGTGGAGGGATGCTCATCGACAATCCGGGCATCAGGGAGCTGCAGCTCTGGGGAGAGGCCACCGACCTTGACAACGCTTTTCCGGACATCGCTAGGCTCGCATCGAACTGCAGGTACAGGGACTGCTCCCACGACACCGAGCCCAGGTGCGCGGTCAGGAAAGCTCTGGAAGAGGGGCATATATCACGGGAGCGCTACAACAATTACAAGAAGATGAAAAAGGAGCTCGCAGTGCTCCAGGAAAAGATGGACAAAGGAGGGGAATCCTTCCAGAGGGAAAGGTGGAAGACCATACACAAGGGGATCAAAAGTTATTACAAATACAAGGAAGAGGGACGGTGATCTTGCACTGCAGAAATTGCATGACTATTATTACCAATCACTCAGGAACTATGAGTATTGTTCAGGAAAAACAAAATCCAGCATTCCGAAAGGGATTGAATAATCATATGATAATACTTAAAATTGCCCATGATGGAAGTTGAGAAGAGTAATGAGAACGTCGCCCAGAATGGCCGAAGAAGGAAAGAGAGATGATTGAATTGAGTATACTTGAACGAAGTTCACCTGAAAGGAAAATCCTACTATGGGCATTGATCTTTCTCGGTGAAGGTTTACTTGTATCAGGAGCATCGATTCGAATAATTCTAACTCCGGAAACCTCTCTATGGATAAGGATAGGTATCCTGATCTTCTCATCAATAACAATCATCATTCTTATGTTAGGTTTGAAAACCATAGTCAACTCAGAACTTAAAAGAAGAGATAGAATCAATGAGGTGAAAGAGGAAGTATTGAATTCGTAGAATGGCCGGAATTGGAATCGAAATTACTAGGAATGAAGTAATAAAAAATATATAATCCAGTATCAATGATATTTCATGGCATTTGATGAACTAACAGAATTATATCTCAATTGCCATGAAGCAGTAAGGGAGATCATAAAAGAAAAAACTGGAAAATATCCAATAGATTATAAAAAATTCGAAAAAGAGAGAATTGATAGATTCTTCAAGAATATCCCATATAAAGGCAAGAACTATCTGGAGTTCATATCAATTTTAATGTCCGACCTGATCGTCACGCATGGATTGCCTAATACAAACCATAGAACCACAATACTTTTCACAAGTATAATACTGAAGGAATTGGAAATTGATTTTCCATATTATGACTCTGTAATCGAACGGGAAAGATGGATCGATGATTGTAACAGATTCATAGAAGGGTCTAAAAAGATATTATCAAAGAGAAAGTCCAATCCAATGTATAATAAAGAACACTTGAAGTGGACAAGAAAATGGCTAACTAAAGTAACTGATGCTCAATCCTTAAGTTCTGGAATGATGTCCTTCCACCTTCTAACCTCGCTTAGAAAGATCCCATCTTCGGAAGGTCTCTTATCTTCGGTCATCAAATGAATCCATTTACCCCTGAGTATAAATAATTACTCCATTCAAATGTGAACCGTCAAGTTAGGGAAACCCCCCTGGAAGGCAAATTTCATTTATCACATGGAACATAGAACTTATACAGGAGGTTTCTGGAGAGAGGTTCCGGGAATGGCCGGGAAAGGCAAGATTTATATTAACACGAAGAGGAAGAGTATGAAGAAAATCTCCTTCTGGATATATGCAATTCTGATCCTGTCGGCTACGTTGATATGCATTCCCGAGGGTCTGAACTGTGGTCAATTGGGTATCGAGATACCGATTACAACTAACCCCTCCGTGCAATTTCTGGCAAAGATACATGAAGACAAAGTAGTGTGGTGCGACAATCGAACTGGTGATTATGATATCTACCTCTATGACATTTCCACGGAAAACGAAACACGGATCACAAACGATACCTCCAATCAGACCCATCCTGATATTTTTAGTGACCGGATAGTGTGGCAGGATTACAGGAACGGGCATTGGGATATATATCTCTACAATCTGACAACTGGAACCGAAGTCCAGGTCACTTCAAATGGATGGGATCAATCATCCCCTGTCATCTATGGGGACACAATCGCATACATTGAAAATAAGAATGGAGCATCCCCCTATGATTTCTTCACTCATGATCTGAGAACCGGGATACAGACGCGGATAACATTCGATGAACACTACAAGATCAATCCGGCAATTCATGATAACTTGTTAGTATGGCAAGAATCGGGGCCGGGGTGGGGGATAAAAGCATATGATCTTTTGACCGGGATCGAGTCGACCATAGCCTCGTTTAATCTGGATGCCAGAAATCCGGATGTCCATGACAACAAGGTTGTTTGGTCTGACCACAGGAATGGAAATTGGGATATCTACATGTATGATGTAGCTAGGGATATCGAGGCCCAGATCTCCACCAACCTATCGGGTCAGGAATCTCCCGTGATATATGGGAACAGGATAATATGGCTGGATTATCGGGATCCATTCTTGCGTGTCCTTTACCTGTATGATTTAAAGACAGGGGTAGAAACCCGCTTGACCAACTTTACCTCAGCTCAATATTATCCAGCAATACATCGCGACAGAGTCGTCTGGTCGGATGATCGAAATGGCAATTACGACATCTACATGATGCTATTCGATCGAGACAAAGACGGAGTTGGAGATGATAGTGATAAGTTTCCAGATGATCCTACCGAATGGAATGATACTGATGGAGATGGATATGGTGATAATTCTGATCTATTTCCAGACGATCCTTCCAGATGGGATGATAAAGAGAAACCGATTGCAGTTACTCAAGGAAATATCACACAAGATCAGGATACAATTGTATATTTCAATGGAACAGGATCCACTGATGATGGAGAGATCACCAATTACACTTGGAGTTTCACATATAGAGATGAGCCGATCTTGCTCTATGGGCCAACTCCGTCATTTTTATTTGTCACACCTGGTCAATATGAAGTAGTTATGAGGGTAATGGATTCTGCTAACCGTACCGCTTTAGAATCTTTCTATGTTAATATCAACGACACTGAGGATCCTATTGCTTTTGTTCATTTTTTACTTGAAAATACAATGATGGAGACAGGTGATACCTACTTCTTTCAAGGAACTTCCGTAGACAATGGAGAAGTTGTATCTTATAATTGGAGCTTTGATTATGATGGATCAACCATATATCTCGAAGGTACAAATCCGTCTTTTAGATTTGAAAAACCAGGGATTTATAATGTGAAGCTCGTTGTTACAGATTCCTTTGGAAATTTTGATGAAAATAATATGTTGACTTTATTCGTCGAAGATACGTGGCATCCCTTTGCAGAGATCAGAGGTTCGTTAAGGGTTCTCGAAGGAGAACAATTGAGATTGCATGGTTTGGAATCCAATGACAATGATATGATAATCGAATATGTTTGGACTTTTATAGATATCGAACCAGTAACAATTGAAGGTCCATACTTGAATTACAGTTTCGAGAGGAAAGGATTCCATTTCATCAAGTTGACAGTTCGGGATAGGTGGAACAATACGGGATATACTACAGTCGCCGTTGAAGTTGAAGATTCCACTCCGCCCAATACAGATGCAGGTGAAGACAGACTCATTGATGTTGGTGATACGATCACATTAGATGGTTCTGGATCAATTGATGATGGAACCATTATTACATGGGAATGGTCTTTTGATTATAATGGAGAAGCGAAAGTATTCAATGGAGAAAGAGTGAATTTTACTTTCGATGTTGCAGGAGTATATTCAATTGATCTTTTTACATTTGACCAATCGGGTAATTATGATGGAGACACTATTATCGTCACTGTCAAAGGTCCTGGTGATGGTGATACAAAGGAAAAGGAATTCCCGATCCTTATTGTTGTTATCATTGGATTGGTCTTTTCCTTTATCGTTATTGGGGTTACATTATTCGTCATGATGAGGAAGAAATTACCAGAAGAAGAATAATCTCCACTTCCCCCCCGAGAGAGGAAGAAATAAATCATTCTAAGTCCCTTCCACAAATGGCCGAAAAGGGAAAATTAAATTTATTTATCCAAGATATTATCAATGTAAATAGAGGTATTTATTTGTCATCAACTAGACTGATAACCGTTTCACTGATATTCGTTCTCCTTTCTTTTGGATTTTCTATTCAACTTGCGTACTACTGCACGAAATCGATAGACTGTACATTGGATCCGAACAAAGAGAATGATGAGATATCACATAGCAGTGTTTTTAGCAACATGGGAGACCTGACATTGGTGGATTCTATCGATGAATCCAACTGGAATTACGAATCGTATGCAGCATCGTGGAATCACAATGGTACGCTTCTGGCCCACGGTGGCGTTAGTGTATTATTGTACATTCATTCTTTTAATAACCACAGCTTATCACTCAATTATTCGGGGATCTGCATGATGGGGATCGAAGTAACCTCTTGGTCTCCGGATGGAAGATATCTTGCAGTGGGTGGAAGAGGAGCCGCCATCGGTGGAGCCCCAAGGCTGTATATCTACGGATATAACGGAACCTCATGGACAACATTGACTTACGGATGGACCAATTTTGGGGATACGGTTGAGGACATATCATGGAGCCCGGATGGCAAATACATCGCAGTTGCCGGAAGGGGTACCAAAGGTGAATACTGGGAAGCTGAATCCTTGGTCCAGATCTTTTCATTCAATGGCTCCTCGTTGACCTTGCTTGATGAGTTTCATCCTCCGGGGGAGGTATTCAATTCAGTCTCATGGAATCCTGCTGGTGATGTGATCTGCCTTGGTGGTGAATGTGCAAATCAGGATGTGTATCTAAGAGGATTCGATGGAACCAACCTCACAACCTATAATTACGGTCTGAGGAGAGAGTATATCCCGATTACGAATTCTTCTTCATTCGATCCCACAGGTCAATACATTGCCACAGTAGGTAATTATGATGGATATGAGCTAGAGGTCCTACGATACAACGGAATGTATAACTATCCTACTTTGATCGCTTCTGCAGATTTCGGAGAAGGTGCAAGATATGTCACTTGGATGGATGATGGAAATCACCTTATAGTAGGTGGAAAGAACGGAACGAACGACCTGGTGATTTACTCATTTGATGGCTCCATCCTAACTGGATTGCAGGAATATGACCATGGAAATCATACCAATGTGATAGATATCCATGAAAGGTTCGTTGCAGTCGGTGGTGACAAGGACCCTGATGATCTGAGGGTATATGCATTCAACATAGGTCCTATCGCCCAAAATGATTCTATCACATTGGAAGAGGATACCGAGATCATGATCAGTGTATTGGAAAATGACGTGGATCCCGACGGGGATGACATCTTTGTAACGAACATCACAACGAGCAGGAATGGAAGTGTTTCCATCTCTTTGGACAATCGTTCGATCAGATATTTACCGGATCCTGATTGGTACGGAAATGATAGCTTCAATTACACGATATCGGATATCTATGGTCTTTCCGCCAATGCTACGGTGAATGTCACTGTTATGAACACCAATGATCCTCCTTCGATCATCACTGCTAATATCGAGGAGGTCCTTGAGGATTCACAATACCTTGTTCAATATGAAGCAGCGGACAAGGACCCTGAGGATGTTCTGAGATGGACCATGAATACGAAGGCGGGATTCCTTCATTTGAATGAAACAACAGGGTCTTTATCGGGCTCTCCGAAAAACGATGATGTTGGTGTGTATTTTATAAATGTCTCTGTTACAGACCTCGAGGGAAGCTCTGACAGCTCGAACTTCACTCTTGAGGTGATCAATATCAATGATGCACCGGAAATCCCTCAACAGCTCATTATGAATGCAACCGAGGATGTGTACTTTTCATTTGATCTCGAAGCCAATGATGTTGATATCGGAGATGAATTGAAATGGTCATTGCATACGGATGCAAAATGGCTATCCATCGTACCATCCACCGGATCATTGACCGGACTTCCGTCAAACAGTGAAGTTGGAAGTTATTTTGTAAATGCGACCGTTGAAGATATTTCAAAAGAGAGCGACCATTACAATTTCACACTATTCGTGATGAATGTAAACGATCCTCCCGAGATCATAACTATTGATGTTATTACCATAAGGGAGAACGAAACCTACTCAGTGGATTATGATGCTGAGGATATCGATCCTACAGATGATACTCTGGTATGGGATTTCAAAACGAACGCCTCGAGTTGGTTGAACATGGATCCGGTTGATGGAGTGCTTTCAGGAAAGCCAACATTCGAAGATTCTGGTACTTATTGGATCAATATATCCGTCAGAGATGGGAACGGGGGGATCGATTGGAGCAACTTCACACTGTTCGTGGAGGATGTTCACTATCCTGAACCGGGATCGGAACCAGTGAACAGTCCTCCTCTTCTAAGTGAAGGTGGGATCGAACCGGGATCCGGCAATACCAGCACCGAATTCATCTTTGTTGTGCATTACAAAGATATCGATGGGGATGCCCCGACCCGATTGGTTGTGATAATAAACGGGACACCTTTCGATATGACCTTTGAGAGCGGAGAGCTCAGTGATGGATTTTATGTTCATTCAACACAATTGGAACCAGGCGAGCATCATTACTATTTCAATGGATCCGATGGAAAACTCTTTGCGATTTCCGATGATGGAACTCCGGTCACTCAGGGATCCGCTCTCTCGATAAGTGTAGTTGAAATAGAAGATGATGGAGATGATGATGATGTGGTTCCGGCGGATGATGATGAACCAATTGATGTAAATGATGATGAAGGGAACCTTGCATGGATCATTTGGTTGGTATTCTTCGTTTCAACCCTATTATTCGTATGTATCGTCATGTTCATATCTGGGAAAGATGAAGAAGATGCCGAAGAGGAGTGAAACCATGACACCATGCGACATCATCATCAAAGGTCTTTGTTAATATAATAAGTGATGTTAACAATACCGACTATGGCCGAAAGAGGAAATTGCGAAATCAAATCCCATCATTAAAGTTATCTAATATGATTTGAATATTAAGAGGGGTGATAATAATTACATTTGTCTTTTTTTCGATAGTATTTTTCTGTATATCTCTGACATTTCCTCCTATATTGTATAATAAGTCAATGCTGTTTAAATCTTCAGCACAACGATCGTTATCCCATATTCCAGTTTCAGTTTTTAATTCTTCTATCACTCATATCTCAATGCATTCCCAGGTTTGAACCTGGATGCTCTGATTACAGGGAGAAGGATGATTATCAAAGTCCCGATAATGGTCATGGCAAAAGTGTATAGGATGAATTTCGGTGGATAAATTATTGGAAGTTCAAGTTTCATCACATCCACAGTCCAATAAGCAAGCCCTCTCCATAATCCGTATCCTAAAGGAATACCGATAATCCATCCTATCAGTGATAATAATAATGCTTCTGACCCGAAGACCCTTCTAATATCTTTGGAACTCGCTCCGATGCATCTTAGCATCCCTATCTCCTTGGTCCTGTCAAGTATATTCATCAGAAGTGTGTTCATCAAGCCAATAAGGGTGATGATCACCACCACAAAACCCACTCCGAGGAAAATATTTGATAGAGCTTGGTTCTGTTTTACATTCTGTTCCTTCATCACGTAATTGATAGCCACATCCACCAAATACCCTTGATCGTTGATCGCATTATAGACATTAACAGAGGTTTGATCGATGAAACCGTGTTCTTTGCTTTCGGTCTTCATGAAGAAACCAGAAATCTTCGTCGTGTTCAGGATCTTGAGGAATGTGGTCAAGGGAAGATGGATTTGCACACCATTATTTGCGAAGGTCTTCTCTATCCCAATCACTTTGAAGGTGAAAAGACCCGTAGCTGTCATCAGCTCCATTTCACTGTTCAATTTGATCCCTTCGTATTTGGCCAAAGCTTCGGAGACCACTGCCACATCCAAGGCATTTTCATACTCGTTCTCATTGAACCATCGACCTACACCGTTACCTATTGTTGTTGGATAATCATACATGGAAGTGTTATGCAATATCCCAAACGATTCGATGATTCTCTCATTGATCTTGGTATAGGATATTATGAATGGTTCTACTGAAGACACACCTTCGATCTTCTCCATCTCCTCTGAATCCTCGATTGCAATCGGATCTTGAGGATCCCCGCCATCAACAAACACCCATAGATCAAATAACCGCATGTTGTAGGAATCCTCTGTGACGAATATTATTGCCTCACCAACGGAGAGCATTGTCATCACCACACCGACGGCTATTGCAATCTGCAGTATGGTTCCAAAGCTCCTTCCCCTTCTTCTTGAGGAATTTCGTATACCCATCTGGATTGTCCTCGGGAATCCTTTCGATCCTTGCACGATCTTATCGATCCTTCTTTCCCCGAAATTTGAAGTGATTCCATGACTCTCGAGTCCTTCCCTTACCGTGATTCTGATACCTCGGATGAGAGAAGGAAGTGATGCTAGAGTAACAACTATTACACCAATTATAATGCTGATAAAAAATACAGGCCAATAAATCGAAAACTTGGGTTCGAATCCCCAAGGGCCGCCTGTCACGAATATATAGTATACTCCGTAACCGATGAATATCCCAAGAATCGCTCCGATCAAGGATCCAATTACACCCATGATGAGGGAGGTTGTCAAGAAAGAACGAAATACCTGCAACTTTGTCGCTCCAATCGCTTTCATTTGGGCGATGTTTTGCCTCTGCTCCTGGATTATCGTGTTCATGGTGTTGGATATCAGGATTATACTACAGAACATTATGAAGAAGGTAAGGCCGGTGATGAAGGTCATGAACTGAGTGAACGCTTCTCTAAAAGGCCAATCTCCTTCTTCTCTGTAATCCGGCATCGTCTCGAAAGCCACGACTGGTTCCTCAAGATTAACTGGAGAGCTCAGATAATCCCTAATATCCTCGGTTGTTTTGTCAAGTGCATTGGTATCGGATTTTTCAGTGGTAAATGCTACCTGGGTGTATCCAGTTATGTTGCCGAGGGTCCTAACGGTTTCTGATTCAGCATAGAAAATTGCAATCCCCTCGGTAGTGAGGGCACTTCCGTGTGATGTTCTCCCAATTCCAGATATGCTAAGGAACCTTTCCTCTCCCTGAAAATCGATTATTCTTAGTTGATCCCCCGTCTTGTCATAAAAGACACCGCTTTTACTATTGCTATTCTCTGTTAGTACAGTAAGGGATTCAGGTGATGAACCGGAAGTGATCTTGATCTTGTCCACGGATTGTGTTTGGAAGTCATCAACTCCGAAGATAATCGCCTCGTTTCGCCTTTGACCAATATATATTACGGTCTTGTAGGTGACTTTTGGTTGGACATCCTTTATATTCCCAATCTCCCCAAGTTCATCCAAGTTATTCTGTGTAAGGTTAACATCTGTCAGCTGGATCTGGATGTTATGTAGGTTCTCTTCTTTCACGGCTTCGTCAGCAGCATTATCGGCAATGGGAGTGATGGAGAAGAGCCCGATCCCCATCACACCTAATGCAATAGTCAATATCGTGAAGAATGTCCTTGCCTTTCTCTTGGAAAGGTCTCGAAATGATTTCCTTGTAATAGCCGATAGCATCCTATCACCATCTAGTTCACAATGAGCCCGTCAAGGACCTGAATTCTCCTTCTCGCCATCTCAGACAGTCTCGAGCTGTGTGTCACAAATAAAATGGTTTTACCTCGATCGTTCAGTTCTTTTAAAAGATTGAACATCCTTTTTTCCGTTTTCGAATCGAGATTACCAGTGGGCTCATCTCCTATGATTAGTTTAGGATCATTGGCCAATGAACGGGCTATAGCAACTCTTTGCTGCTCACCTCCAGATAGTTCTGAAGGAAGATTGTTCATCTTATTCTCAAGATGTACAAGTTCCAAGTTCTTCTTGGCTGTTTCCTTTCTCTGTTTCAGCGAACCATTCCTTGCAAAATCCATCGGAAGCATGACATTCTCTAAAGCTGTCAATGTCGGAAATAACTGGAAGAACTGGAAAATAATACCAACATGCTCTCCTCTCCATTTGGCGAGTTTATCTTGTTTCATGTTGTCTATGCGCTCGCCGTCTACGAAAACAGTACCTTTAGTGGGTGAATCAATTCCAGTTATCATGTTTAGGATCGTGGATTTTCCACAACCAGACGGACCTACGATTGCTGTTAGCTCACCTTCTTCAATATCGAGATCTATACCTCTAAGCGCTCTGTATTCCATCTTTCCGGATTTGTAGACCTTTTCCAGTTTGTTTATCTCAATCAGGGCCATATAACCACCTCTTTGATCGAATATATAATTTCGAATGGGCCCCCCGATCAAATGAGAATAAGTACTTGAATCTCTCATTTATTGTGAAAAGTGCCAAATCCCATTAATTATTGATATGTAATAACTTATTTACAAAATTCGGTATTATAACCTTGATTGTTAAAATCAATCTGAACCCAGATACTAAATCTTCTCCATCATCCCGATTAACCTCTCCTGGAGTTGATTATGAGAATACCAATTAAAGTCTCTTTGAAGTGAGAAAGATAAGAAGCAAATTGTGGTTCTCAAAATGGCTGAATGGGTACATTGAGAGGAGTATTTGTATTATCACATTGGAAGTGAGAAGAAATGGGAGAACAAGATTTTCTCAGAAGAAAGAAATCCCTTCTCATTGTGATATTAATGTTAATAACACCTATAATAGGAATAACAGTAATTACAGTCTATCAGGTCTCGAAAACAACAAAGGAATATGCGTTTATTGGACATTTAAAAGTATATTTCTATGATAATGTAGCGGATGGGCGAATCGATAAGATTATTGAATTTGAAAATATATCATTGATCAACAAGGAAGATATTTCATTACCAAAGGGCGGAGGCCAATATGAAACTAATAGATTGGTGAAAATCGAAGTTGAAAACTGGGAGAGAAGGGGAAGCCATTAGAGATTCACTGTTGAAATACGATGAGATAAATAATATCGAGATCTATAACAAACTGTATTTCCTGTACTGGCCGAAGAAGGAAAAATGGTTTTCTTAATTCTAGAAAAATGAATAGCAATTTATATTATTCTCCCCATACTATCTCTAAAGCAAATTTCGCGAGAGGATAATGATGAGTAATTCTATTAGTACTACTCAAAAGGGGACTGATTTTGAATTAAAAGTCAGGGGGATTTACTTTCAATTGGGTGCATTGAAAGTGGAGCATAATAAAAATATTGATGGAACAAAGGAACTTGAGGTTGAAGTTGATGATTTTGATAAGACCAATCTCATCTTAGAAAAGTTAGGTTATATCCATAAAGGATATCAAGAGAACAAGAGAACAATGAGTATTTGTCTGTTATAAATCTTTATTCCACAAGGATTTAGCCTGTTCCCTTCTTGTTCCCTTTCTGTTCCCCTGTTCCCGGTTACACTGCCTCGCCGACGACGGTCT
>JBLIRK010000034.1:0-37822 GCA_048569615.1 Thermoplasmatota archaeon
ACAACCGCATCGGACCCTTTCGCCAGCAGGTCGGTTATCTTTCCTTTGCCTTCGTCTCCCCATTGTGTTCCCAAAAGCACTGTGCACGGCATATTTCCACCCTGAAGGATACCTTAAACGGTTATTTCAAAATGTCGAATTGGCAAATCCAAGGATGCAGGGCCCTAATTGACCTTCGGTCGCGCCTTCCCCCGTCAATAATAATAACGCAATCTATAAAATGGGAAAATATCATACAAATGGCTGGCTGCGCAGTCTACAAGAATAGGGGGGCATTCGAAATTGTTCCATAAAACAGTTACAGGACTCGATAAGGTATTCAGGACCGATATCAAGAGACCGAAGGTGGTCCTGATCACGGGCCCGCCCGGATCGATGAAATCCAGCTTCATCTACTCCCTTCTGACGAAACATCTGACCGGGACCAACGAGTTCGGTGTTTACACAACCCTCGAGGAATCGGTATCCTCGCATCTATCAAACATGGAGAGTCTGGGTGTCAACCTCTGCATGAACATGCAGATCACCGATTTCACGGACATCCGCCAGGATAAGGAGGAGGTAGATTATCTGAAGTTCATCGAGAAGATGCTTCGCCATTTCAAGAAGGTCAAGGGAGAGCAGTTCACATGCTTCGCCCTTGATTCTCTCGGAGCTCTATATTCGCTCATGGAAGGGGAGGAGAACATGCGCAAGAAAATGTACCACTTCTTCCAGCTTCTGAGGGAGCTTAACCTCTACAATTTCATCATCATGGAGAGGTCCCAGGATGGTGAATCCAATCTCCTTGGGAATGAGGGCTTCCTGGCAGACGGTATAATCTATCTTGGATTGAAGAGGAGGCAGGGACGCCTGAGCAGGTTCGTGCAGGTCGAGAAGATGAGAGCCTGCGAGCATTCGATGGAGCTGCATGCAATGGATCTCAGACCTGACGGATTGGCAGTACTGGGGCCGATCTTCGAGTGACCAGGGGAAATCCTTAGATGAGCGGAAACGAAGAGGAAGAACAGAAAGGAGGGGAGTCCTGGAAGAATGAGCATGACGCGATTCAAATACAGTTGAAGGAGATGAAGGAGCAGTTCCTGAAGGATACAGAGTTCCTAACTAAACCAAAGCCGGAACCGGAACCCAAACCTCAAAAAGAACCCGAACCGGAGCAGAAGCCTTCCGAAAAATCTAAGCATAGCAGTGAAATGTCAATCAAGGAGATGTTCCGGAGCGGTTTATATAAAGCGGAGAATGAGATCGAAGAAGAAGAATCCCTGCCTCCCGCCCGGGCCACCCAGAGGGAAAGAAAGGAGCCTCCCCGATTGGAGGAGGGCAAAATACCTGTGGCTCCTAATCTGACGGAGAAGATAGCCAACGTGATACAGCTTGAGGACAAGCTGAAACGGAGGAAATACGAGCTGGAGAAGAAACAGGCTCAGAGCAAAGTTCCCCCCCCTCCGATATCCCCCGTTCCAAGGTCCGGGATTCAGGGCTCCGCTTCCAATAATAAGCCTCCTCCACCTCAATCCGTTCGCGCAGCGGAGCCGGGAAGAACCTTGAGTGAGACATCCGGAGAACCACAGAGAGAGGAAGGCCCCCAGAAGATCGAGAGGCCCCCGATAAAGTCTCGGGTCCTGAAAAACGAGCAAGTGGGATCACGGGAGAAGCTCATGGACCAAGGAAAGCCATCAAAGCAAGATAAGGTCGAAAGAAGACAGCCGGAGGGCGGGCCCCCATCTTCGACATCAAAGGAAGAAAAAAAACAGGAGGTAACAGGAGAGACATCGCCGACAAAGGATAGAGCCGTTGAGAAGGAGATGAAGGAAGAGGAGCAGAGAGGTGGAGCCTGGAAGAAACTTAAGGGTCTTTTTTCGAAATGAGGTCGTTCGTCAAGAAGTAATGAAGAGGAGCATTTTATTAAATATGACCTCTCTTACAGTATATCTTTGATGGTTCAGGTCCGAGCGGGAGGGAGATCTCCCCGGGGAAAGGGTGGTTCGAGATGGGAACTTCCAAGGGAAAGAAGAAAATTAAAGAAAAGGTCGAGGGCGGAGCAGATGAAGCCGCCAAGAACGAGTTGGACCTAAGGATAGAACTCCTGAAGAATCTCGGATTATCGATCACCAAGCTTAAAACAAATATTAACGAGTTGAAAAAGGCCCGAAAGGACCGGAAGGAAAAGGAGATCAAGAAGGCAGAGGAAGCCCTTGAAAAGAAGGTCGGGGAGCTCTGGGAGCTCTGGGAGCAGAAGAGGCTATCGCTCTCATGGAAATTCGTGGAAGCGGGGGAGGCAATCTGCACAGAGAATGGTATAAAGTCCAAAAAGCTCACCGATCTGAGGAAGAAGGCCGATGAGAGCATCGAGAGGAAGGACCCAAAGAGATCCACCGAGATACTCGAAGAGCTGAGGGGTGAATTCGAGGGGGCATTCTCCAAGTTCCCTGGCATCACTCTAGTCGAGGCCTGGTCCTCCATGGACAAGGCCCTTGACGCTTACATAGATGTCGCCGGTACAGAATCCAAGCTTGACAAGGCCAAGAAGTATTTCAAAAGGACATTGAAGCTCATAGAAAATGGTGACATAGACAAATCCCTGGTATATTCGAATCTGCTTTACACAACGATACAGTCAGAGATGTCGGAGGACCTGGCAAAGGACCGGTTCAAGACGTTCAAGGACGAGATCGGCAAGTTAATGACCACCATGGAGGAGTTCAAGGAATACGGCATCGAACCGGAGGGGATGGAGAAGGAGCTGAAGAAACTGGGCTCCGGAATAGAGGCATCCAAGTTCGGAGAGGCACAGAGCACCATAAACAGATTGAACAAGAACGTATCAAGGGTGGAGAAGGAGTTCTTCAGAAGGAAAGGTACTGTAAATCTACTGGAAGCTTCTGACCTGATCGGGGAATACGGCTCCCTGATAGACCTCAAAGAACCGGGAAAGAAGATCAGCAATATCAAGGTGGACCAGACAAAGATGTCCCCTCGGAAATTCATGGAGGAATCGGGATCCATACTTAACGATGTTAAGCTCACCCTCTTCGACAATTTCGAGGGACAGGTCAGGGAGAGGATCGTTGTACTGGATGAATCGATGGAGCAGCTTCCGCCTTCGGATGATTCAGAGATGCTTGCAGGTCTTAGGCAAAATATAGGAAAGGCTCTTCAGAACAAGGATATCCAGGAAGCAATGGAATACCTCTCCATGGCCGAATCCACAATCGGGCAGTCGGAGGGATCCAACCAGCTTGTGAGCGTGAGGGACAACTATCTTGAGTTCCTTTCACAATATGAGACACTCCTGAACGAGGACCTGGAGCTGGAGGAATTAAAGGAGCAGATAACTGAGATCGAGAGGATGTTCCTCCAGGACGATATCTCGGGGAAGAATATCGGCTCCAAAGTGGATAACGTCAGCGGTTTGATAAGGGAAAAGATACACGATGTCCGCAGGAACGAGTTCAGAAGGGAAAGGGACAGGATAACAAACGTCCTGGGAACCCTATCTCTTACCGATGACAGGATGGACAGGTACCAGGAAATGTTCGGCGAGATGGCCACCGTCCTCGATTCGGCATCCGAGGATGAGTACAGGAACAAGATGGATTCCATCAGAGCCGAAGTGGATGAGGAGATCTCCACATATTTCCGGGAGAACTATGATGTATGGGCAAAGGATGTCCAAAAGTCACTTGAGGAACTCAAGTCCAAGGATATTGCCGTGGATGGTCTGCAGTCCCGGATCGACAAAGCCGGGAGGCTCTACCGCGAGAGGGATTATCTCGGCTCCGGAGAGATCCTGAGGTCCATGAGGGTCGAGATCAACTCCATGGAAAATACCTTACTTGTAAAGAGCGCCGAGGAGGAGATAGATTCTGCCGAGTTCCTCTTCGAGGAGGCAATAAGGTCCGGAGTTGGCATTGACAATAAGAAAGCGGAGCTGAAAAGAGCCAAGGAGCTGCTCAACAAGGGAGAGGTCATGGAGGCAAGCCGCCTGGCCAAGCAGCTTGAGAACGATATAAGGACAACATGGATGGATACAAGGAAAACCCGTCTCAGGGACGATCTGGACCAGTTGAAAGATGTCCTTACCGAATCGGACAAGCTGGGTCTCGATATATCTGAAATAAGCACCATGGTGGAAGAGGCGGAATCACTTTTCGATGAGGATAGATTCGACGAGGTCGGTGAGTTTGTCAATAAAGCAAAGGAGACCATGGATTCGGAGAGGAACCAATACTACTCCGAGGGAGCCATGGACTCTATCAAGAAGCTGAAGGCGGAGATAGGATCCCTTGACGAGATGGGAATAAACACACTTGAAGCGGAGACCATGCTCATCGAAGCTGAAAGGCTCTTCATGAACGAGGAGTACGAGGCGGCGTACTCCATCACCCTCGATATCAAGGAGCAGATCAACGATTCCAGGGAGATCTACTTCAAGGATCAGATCCCGAGGGAAATGGACGATGTCCAGAAGAGGGTCGGAAGGTTAGAGGTTATGGGCCTTGATACGGATGCGGCCAGGGAATATCTTGCCAAAGCATCCGCACTCCGAAGGGATGGAGACCTAAGGGGGACAATGGATAGCCTAAAGAAGGCAAGGGAGGTATCGGAAGAGATATTCAAAGGCCACATATCCCTTACTATACCGGAAACCCTGGTTGATGTGAAAAAGCAGGTTACCACGGCCGAAGTGGACGGATTGGAGCTGGATGATATTAACGAAATGCTCTTTGATGCCGAGTCCCTCTTCAAGAACGAGGAATACGACCAGGCGATGAGCACCATTGAGAAGGCACAGGATCAATTCAACACGAGGAAGGAGGATTTCTTCAAATCAAGGTACGAAACAAATCTGGGATCGGTCGAATCGATATTGGAGACAGCCCAGGGCATGGATACGGAAGTAGATCTCTCCAAGAGCAACATCAACATGGCCAGAGATGCCTTCGAGAGAGGCGACTATGAATCTTCCCACAAGCTCATGCAGAAGATATTGAAATTCCTGGAACAGTCCATGGGTGACAAGGAAACAAACAAGAGAAGGGAGGTTGTCCAGACCTACTACGACGAGGTGAGAACCCTTCTTCTTGTGGCCGAAGGGGAGAACATCGACATTGTCGAAGAGAAGAAGCTCTTCACCATGGCCGGGGACCTAATGACCAAGAACGAGTTCGACCAGGCAGAACATGTTCTAGAGGGTATAAAGGTCAGTCTCAGCGAGAAGCGCATGGACATGAAGAAAGAACTCATTGAGAGCACAATCCAGACATCCGAGATCCTCCTCCAGAACATGAGGGACATGGGTATGGACACATCCCATGAAACCAAGCTCATAAGGGAGCTCAAGGAAGCCCTGCGGAGGAACGATCTGGATATGTGCGAGGAGATCAACAGAAACCTCACCCGGGCCCTTCAGAAGAACCAGGGACCGGTTCTGGTCCAGAAGGTCCAAAGAGGACTGGCGGAGCTGAGGGCCAGGGTTATCGATGCCCATTCCCATGGCATACCGGTGGCTGCTGCTCAGTCAATGATGTCAGAGGCCAACGAGCTGTTCGAACTCGGTGACATCGAATCCTGCCAGGGTAAAATAGATCAGGCCAACGAGGAACTCATCGATAGGGCAAGGGAACACTACCAGGTAGAGTTCGACAGGAACCTGGAAGAGGTTCAGAAACTCATTTCCGAGCTCTCCGAAATGGGAATACCTTCGGAGGACGAGGAGGGGCTCATACTATCTGCCAGGGCTCTTTATGATGAGGGGGAGTTCGAGCAGGCGACACAGCTACTTGAGGTGGCCCAGGTTGGGGCAAATGCCAAGTTGGATTCCTTCCAGAGTGCCACGGCTGAATCATACGTTGCCCAGATCAGAAACTATTTGAACGACCTGGCTTCAGGCGGTTTGGACACGGAGGACCTGGAGAGGATCTACCAGGAGGCCATGGACCTCCACATGGCGGGGGAGAACAAGGGAGCGGTGGCTAAGTTCAGCTCGATACTGGAGCTGGGGGAGGAGCTCCGAGTGATGAGCCAGGTCGACAAATACCGCGAGAGATATGTGAAGCTTGACAGAACCTACCAGGACCTAAAGTCCGTTGGAATGAAGTCGTCCAAGAAGCTGGCAAAGGAGCTTACCGCTGTAGGAAATATTATCGAATCCAACACCCCGGACATCGAGAAACTCGAAAATATGCTTGAAGGACTCCAGTCAGCTCTGGAAGAGAAGATGGCTCCTCATCTAAAGGACCTGGTCAAGAAGCACATTTCCGATGCTTCCAAGGAATACAGGGAGGTCAAGGAGGCCGGACTTGATGATGAGAGGATACCTTTCAAGATCAAGGAGGCGGGAGAGCTATTCAGGAACGGGTACCTGAAGGAAGCGGATGGGGAGGCCCTGGAGATCATTGATATGATCGACGACCTCAGGAAGAGCGAAAGCGGACAGGCCCTCAAAGTTGAGCTATCCCAGGTGGGCCAGATGCTCACTCGCCTAAAGACCCTGGGATCTAACGTTGCAGTGGCCGAGAACCTCCTCACAAGGGCGGAAGCGGCTTTAGGGGACGGAAGGCTGGAAAATGCCGAGAAGCTCATAAAATCCGTCAGGCAGTCCATCAAGGATATTATCCGGAGAAATATGAGGGAGACCGCATTGGAGACCATTGAGTTCACCGATGCCATGATCCACTATCTCCTGGACAACGTGTCCGGAATAACCCAGAAGATAAGACCCGCGGAAGAGATCCTTGACACCGCCCGGGCGCTCTTCAGCGAAAAGAAGTTCAAGGCCGCCAAGGCAAAGGGAGAGGAAGCGAGGGCGGCCGTGGAGAAGCTCGAGCTCCACAACATAGACCAGTTCCTTTATGTTTTCCGTTCCATGCAGGCCGACGAGATCAAGAGGGACGTCTCCGGAAGGCTGGAGGAGCTCAGGGGAAAGGGTATCGACACCTCCAAGGCCAGGACGCTGTTCGAGAAATCCATGGAGCATTTCTCCATTGACGAGTTCGAAAAGGGCAGACAGATGATAACCCTGTCGAGAATTATGCTTGCCGAGCTGGACCAGCAGTCCCTGAGGGATTCAGCCTTCGACGAGCTAAACAACGCACACGTCGAGATCCTGGCAAGGAAGAAGGACGGGGCCAACATTTCCGCCGCCTATAAGACCTACAATCACGCGAAGGAAGCCTTCTCCATGAAGGAGTACAAGAAATCGATCCTGCTTTCAAAGCGTGCCAGCTACCAGGCTAGAAAAACCTGATGGCTGTGTGTTCTCTACAATTTGTTGCTCATCATTTCTTCGGAGAGATTGAATGCTCTCTTGGCATTGGCCGATTTCGGATTGAGCTCAAGTGACTTCTCGAAGACCTTCTTCGCCTCCTTGAACTTGTCCATTCCGAACAACACGAGACCGTGTCTGTAGAGCACATCGAAATCCTCGGGTGAGGACTTCCTTGCCTTTTCAATTACCTTCTTCGCCTCGTCAATGCGGTCAAGGTCCAGCAGGTTGCTGGAGGCTTGGACCGAATTCTTGAGGGAGTCAGGATCATCATTCAGTTTTGCCAATGTCTTTTCGATCTCTGCTTCTGCCTTCTCGACCCTTTTTAAGGCCTTCTCATAGGTCTTCTGGACCTCGTCCACGAGATCGTCAGAAGGTCCGAAGAAGAGTGCTCTTTTCAGGAATATGACCGCCCTCTTGTTGATTCCCATGAGGGCATAGGAATCTCCCAGTATCGTCCATTTCCTTGCCTGCCTGAGGTCCAGGCATCGTCTGTACCCGTCAGCGGCACTCTCCTCTCCCCTTTCTAAATGGACCTGGACCAGCCTGTTGTAGATGTCGTCGCTGTCGAGGGGTCTCATGTAGTAATCCCTTGTCCCCTTTTCCTTCTTCCCGATCAGCCCGAGGGCGGCCTCCGCTTCCTTGGTCTTGGGATTTTTTTCCACATCTTTCAGCACCTCATCTATCAGTCCTATCGTTCCTTCCATACTGTCCGACGGATCGATGGCGTCCAATCTCTCCATAGCATCCTTCATTGCTATCCCCAGGGGAATGACAAGAATGAATTGATTATTTTTTGGTTTTGGTGCGCATCAGACCCCGTCGGGAATTTTTAAAAGAGGGACCGTTCCTTTTATAAGCAGTCCCGCTCTGTTCCTCAACATGGGAGGAGCCTCCAGCCGGTTGCATGCGATGCTCCGGGAGCACTCATCATCCGGGAGCGGCGGATCTGCCGTCAAGACCCAAGTGACCTGGATGGAAACCGGTGGCATAAGGGTCCCAGTCTACACAAATTCCTTCTGGACCTCCAGGCAGAGGCAGGCTTCCTCAATCCATGAGATATCCTACAGGGCATGCTTCAAACCTCAGCTTCCCGATTTCTTCATCAAAATGCTCACCGATGAAGGAGATACTGTGTTCGATCCCTTCAGCGGGCGCGGGACAACGGTGATCCAGGGGGCGCTAAGGAGAAGGTCCATAATTTCAAATGATATAAATCCGCTGTCCGGGATCCTCACCCGACCACGGCTTTTTCCGCCGGAGATGAACAGTGTAAAGGACAGGTTGAAGGATATTCGATTCGAGGAGGGGTACAAGGCTGAAATGGACCTGTCGATGTTTTATCACCAGAGGACGCTATCCCATCTGGTCTGCTTAAGGGAATATCTGCTGGAGGCAAGGAGGACTGGTGAGACCGAGGAGGTGGATGAGTGGATCGGGATGGTCGCAACCTCGAGGCTTACGGGGCATTCTCCCGGCTTCTTCTCCGTTTACACGCTCCCTCCGAACCAGGCCGTCTCCCCGGGAAGACAGAGTCTGATCAATAAGAAGCTGGATCAGAAGCCGCCCTACAGGGACGTGAAGGCATTGATAATCAGAAAGACGAGAAGCTTGCTCCGCAGTCTGGGTCCGGGGGATCTGGAGAACCTAAGGAACGCTGGCAGAACGGCCGTTTTTCTAGAGGAAGAGGCCTCCTCCCTCCCTGGAATCCCGGAAGATTCCGCGGACCTGACGGTCACCTCACCCCCCTTTTTGAATATCGTCCAATATGCCGAGGATAACTGGTTGAGATGCTGGTTCAACGGCATAGATCCTGCAGATGTTGAGTCCAGGATGTCAAATTCTCCTGACCTGGACCAGTGGAAGCGAGCGATGGCGGGAGCTTTCCGCGAACTGCACAGGGTAACGAAATCCGGGGGATGGATAGCTTTTGAGGTTGGGGAGATCAGAAAGGGAGCCTTGAGGCTTGAAAAGCATGTTGCCCCTATAGGAATTGAAGCAGGACTGGAATGCGTCTGCATCGTTCTGAACAACCAGACCTTCACCAAGACCTCGAACATCTGGGGTGTTGACAACAACAGGTCCGGAACGAACAGCAACAGGATCGTTGTTTTCAGAAAATGAGACCTTCAACCCTTGACGACAGCTATAGGCGTCATCCTTGCCACCTTCCGTGATATCCCGGAGCCGTTGGCCACCCTTATCACCTCATCTATGTCCTTGTAGGCGTCAGGTGCCTCTTCGGAAACCACCTTCTTTGAGGCTGCCTTGACGATGATCCCCTTCTCCCGGAGGCTGGCCATGACCATCTGGGGGGTGAAGCTCCGCACTGCCGCGGACCGGGAGAGCATCCTGCCGGCACCGTGGCAAGTTGATCCGAATGTCCTTTCCATCGCCTTCTCGGTACCGGACAGAAGGTAGGAGGCCGTTCCCATATCGCCGGGTATGAGAACAGGCTGTCCGTGGTCCCTGTATTCCGTAGATACCTCCGGGTGCCCCGGACCGAAGGCTCTGGTGGCTCCCTTTCTGTGGACGCATACCTTCATACGCTTTCCATCAAAGA
Organism: Thermoplasmatota archaeon; assembly: GCA_048569615.1. Lineage (GTDB taxonomy): Archaea > Thermoplasmatota > Penumbrarchaeia > Penumbrarchaeales > Penumbrarchaeaceae > JAYEPK01. The sequence goes on from JBLIRK010000034.1 coordinate 9,831, forward strand.
CATGCTCTTCTATCTTTGCGATGTTATGGGCTATGTCATATACCATGTCAATGCTGACATCCTTTGATCCACCCGGAAGGGCCTTCATTATGGACTCCCTAGTCCAGTGAGTGATAAGTTGCCTGTTGGCCCATGCGAAATTGGCGGCACATCTCATTGCACCCAGATAGGAATCCCCTTCCCTGGAACCCAGCGGAGCGGCCACCAGCTGCCTGTCCGGGATGGTTATGTCGAACTTGTCGCTCCTGTAGGCATCGCCCCTCCTGCTGTAGAAGGTCTCAAGATGCCTGACCTGGTCCTGGCACACCTGGTATCCGAGGCCCCGGGAGCCGGTATGTATCATTATCATCACCTGCCCCTTTTCCCTGACGCCCATCTTCAGAGCGGTCTCGGGCTGGTAGATCTCGTCAACCCTCTGCACCTCCAGAAAGTGGTTCCCGGCGCCCAGAGAGCCGACCTGGGGCATACCGCGTTTCTTTGCCTTATCCGATACCTCCTCTGGGAGCGCACCTTCGATCGCACCCTTTTCTTCCATATGCTCGGTGTCCCTTTCAACACCGAATCCCTCGGACACCGCCCATCTCGCACCCTCCGTCAACACATCCTCGAGCTGTTTCCGGTCCACCCTTATCCGCGCCTTGGACCCGACTCCCGAAGGGACATTGTTGAAGAGCTCTTCAGTTATGGCTTTGATATGCGGTCTCACATCCTCTTCCCTAAGAGAGGTGGAGAGAAGTCTTACCCCGCAGTTGATATCGAAGCCCACACCTCCAGGGGAGACCACCCCCCCTTCGTCCACCGACGTGGCAGCCACCCCGCCGATGGGGAATCCGTATCCCCAATGAACGTCCGGCATGGCCATGGAGGAACCCACCAGACCCGGCAGGGTTGCGACATTTGCCACCTGTTCGCAGGCCTGATCGGACCGGAGATGCTCCATCATCCTCTCTGATGTCAGGACCATACCGTCGACCTTCATGTCCTTCCTATATCCCTTTGGTATCCTGTACTCGAACTCATCCACCCGGTCAAGGGGGCCCTGCCACATGGTTGCCACTTAACATTGGGTATTGATAAACCTTTTCATGGAACGGGATCGATGGACCCATTTCGATGGATTTAGAAAGGTTTAACATGGCCGAAGTGGATTGCCAGTTCCAATGACAACCCACAGGGAAGAGGATTACCTCGAAGCGATCCTGCACATAGTGAGGAAGAAAGGCTACGCCCGTGTGGGTGATATTTCCAAGCATCTCAACTGCTCGGCCGCGACAGTTACTGAGATGTTCGGCAGGCTCTCCGACAGGGGGTTGGTAAACTACGAGAAATACGGCGGCGTCACGCTTACAGTGAAAGGGGAGGAGATAGGAAAGGAGGTGGACGGAAGGCACAAATTGATAAAAAGCTTCCTGGAGCTTCTCGGCGTACCGGAGGATGTAGCCGATGAGGATGCCTGCGAGATCGAGCATTCAATCCACCCCGAGACCCTTGAGCGGCTGAAGGAGTTCATCGACCGCGTCAACGATGATCCGAAGGGGTTGACGTGGCTGTCCAAGATGGGCGGGAGCGGGATCGGTTGAAGAGGACATGCTGTCGCTTTCCTCCAGCTTGAAGCTCCGGAGGTGGTAACTCAAAATGAGTGCTGAGGAAGAGCCTGCGGACATAATATCCATCCTTCTGGGAGACGCACCCCCCTCCGGCGAGGAGCTGGTCGAAGTGCTCCTGAACCGGCCCGGAGCTGCAGTTGTCGATGTTGAAACGGCTTCCGGGGAGTTGACGTCCTTTGAACTCACGGAGATCATGCTGGAAGGCTTCGGCCCCCACCAGGGTCCCAACGAGATCGAGCTCAAGGATGGTCTTACCGTGCTTACGGGGAACAATGGGACGGGAAAGACCCATGTCCTTCTTGCTGTCAACTGGTGCTTGTTCGGCGACAGGGGAGCCATGGATCCCTGGATGGGTGAAGCGGATCCTTTCGGTGCGGACCTCATCAACTGGAACAGCAACGAGGACCGGATGATCGTCGAGATATCATTTCATTGGATGGGAAGACCCTTCAGGGCGAGGAGGGAGCTGGTTTCCGGATCCCACTCTTTCCGCGTATGGATCGGCTCGGGTAAGAGGGAGAGCGAGTGCTCTGGGCTACCGCCAGGACTCGATCCTGACATCCTCCCCTACATACTTTTCCAGGGGGAAGCCCTGATGTTCCTGTCCTCCATGGACCGTTTTTCCATGGACGGAGCGCTTAAAAAGGCTGTCAGGGCGCTTTCAGGGGCGGGAAGGATGGATTCTGCAATGGAGCTCCTCGGGTCAGCCAGAGAGATGCTGATGCTCGGCCTGGAGAACAGGTTGGAGAGGGGACTCCCAGTGGAGAGGGAGATTGGCTCCCTGAAGGGAAAGCTAGAGCTGATCGAAAGGGACCTTGAAAGGACAGAGGGGAGGATAGATGAGCTCGAGGGGAGAAAGAAGAGGACACTTTCCGATTACCGAAGCTCCCTCAAGGCCCTCTCTTCCATCCACGGCGTCCCTGCGGAGGAGAAACGGAGGATAAGGCTCCAGGCCAGGCTTCCGCTGCTCAGGGAGCAGCTCGGTGAAATGATGTCCCACTCGGCCAGGGAGATCCTGAGAAAGCCCGCTATAAGGGCGCTGGACCAGGCATTGCGGGACAAGGAGGAAAGGACCCGGAAAAGGTTGATGTACGGTGCCATTGAAGCCCAGTCCTCCATAGTCTCCGCGGTGATCAGCTCGGGAAAATGCATCTGCGGCTCGCAGATCGGCCGGACAGGTATGGGGAAGGAAAGACTGGAGCAGCTAAGGGGCAGGCTGGAAGCCAGGAAGGAGGATCACAGCGACTGGGGCAGAGAGATCCCTTGGACCGCAGATATCGTGCTCGAGAATGCCCGGCGGGTCCTTGCTTCAGAGCCCTTCGGCAGGGATGAGGTTAAAAAAGTAATGTCCGGAATAAGTAAGTGCAGGGCCGGGATCGGAGGAGGGTCCAACAAGGAGAGAAAGACCGTGGTCACATCGATGATGAGAAAGATCAAGGACCACGAGGAGACCGTGATCAAGCTCTCCAGGGAGAGGGAGGAGTTCCGAAGGCTCAGGTCCGAAAGGGATCAGGTCAGGAAGGAGCTCCACGGTTTTAAAATCGAAATTGCTCAAATATGGGGCAAGGAAAGGGACAGTACGAATTACGTGAAGGCGCTTGCAACCCTGGATGAGATATATGACCTGCTGAACGAAAAGGCAGGATCCTGCTCCTGTGAATTCGCCCGGAAGCTGGAAACGGAGTCCAATTCCGTGCTAAAGGAGCTTGACACCGAGGGTTCCATAGGGACACTGAGGATCCATCCGGATTCGATGAGTATCGGACTTGTCAGGGACCAGAAAGGGGATGTGAGGATTCTTCCGATGTTCTACCTGAGCGCAGGGGAGCGGGAAGCACTTGCCATGTCCATGATACTGGCCATATCCAAACTCCTTGGAACTGGTTTGATCCTTGATTCGCCCTTCATGTACATGGACAGGAGCAGGAGGAAGAGATTCCTCGAGGTGCTCCCGAAGCACTCAAAAAGGGTCCTTCTCACCGTACCCGAAGGCGGGTTGTCCGGCGCGGAGCAGAAAAGGATCTCCAGACAATGGTCCGGGATCGGACGGGGAGTGGCCGAGTACAGGCTCGTTAAAGGAGAGAAGGGCTCCAACATCGTGGCCCCGGGAGGTGGAGGAGATGAATGAAGAGGATCCTTCCGGGACCGGCCTGGAAAGGCTTGTTTCCGAGGGACTATTCAAAGACAGGGATGCGCTGCTGTCGTTCTGCATTGCAGTTGGAGTTTTCCATGGAAGGAAGGGTATGGGCAGGTCCGAGGGCCTGGAGTTGGAGAACGTATCGAGGTGGGAGATTTGGTCCCTTCTGCAGCTCGTCCTATACGACGAGAACCCGGATATCGATGATATTCCAAGGATGCTTCAGGTCCTGGAAGCGCGTCTTGCCGGGGGAATTGAACTTGTAAGAGAGGTTGTGGGCAGCAGTCATGGAGAGGAGGCCGCGGAAAGACTGCTCTCCCTGCTCCCGCCCTGAAGTTCGCTTCTGTATTGGAAATATTTCGAGCCAAATATTATTAAGAGGACCGGTCTATATTTCGAATCGGCCTACATATTGAGCGGAAAACCTTAACTCCTGTCGAGGCTTCCGCCATCCAGTCTGCATGCAGGTGAATTCCATGGACATCAAGGTTAGATGGTTCCTTGCGGTCGCGATGATGCTTCTGCTACTTGGACAGGCATCGGTGATGACCTCAAGAGACGCTCAGCGGGATGAAGTGGCCCCTATCATCCAGGGAGAGGCCCCCCTTCTCTGGACAAACTGGGGAGCCTTCGCCATCAAAGATTTGATGGACCGGGTCCCGACAAGGGGCAGCGAGATCGAGGACCATATATGGATAGTACAGTTCGACGGACCCATCCAGAGACCGATGAGGGATGCTCTGACAGATGCTGGGATCGTGATAGAGGGATACCTTCCCGATTTCGCCTATATCGTTGATATCGGCGACCGTGTTCCCGACTCGCTGAAGGAGTTTGACCACGTCCTCGGAACATCACCATTCCCCTACGGTCTGAAGGTTATGCCTGATGTCTTCGAACTATTCGACTCCATGGAGACTGTGTACATGGTCGAAGGGGCTGATTCCATCATAGTCGACCTTTTCTCCGGGGCTTCCTCCGCCGGAGAGCGGCTCTCCGAATTCTCTCCATGGGTCCAGAAGGCATCACCCACCAGATATGTGGTGGGGCTTCCCGTAAGCTCCCTCCGCGATCTGATATCACTTCCGGAAGTCAGATGGGTGGAGCCGAATCCCATGATGGAGCTGCACAACAATGTGTCCCGGAATTTCATCGGGGTCCCCGAGGTGTTCAACACCCTCGGTCTTACCGGAAAGGGACAGCTCGTGACCGTGGCGGATACGGGCATAGATACCGGCGTGGACGATCCCGATGTCAACGGCGACATGTTCGCCGATCTCGACAACAGGGTGACTCCTGTTTACTGGGCGGGCTACTCCGCCATCGATACCCACAGCCACGGTACGCACGTGACCGGATCCGTAGCCGGAAACGGCACACTTTCCAACGGAGAGATACAGGGTATGGCTCCGGAGGCGGATATCTTCTTCCAATCCATCGCAAACGAATCTTATTACAATTATCTGACGGGCATACCCTCTAACTTGAGCCTGCTCTTTCAGCAAGCCTACGACAAAGGCTCCAGAGTACATACAAATTCATGGGGATCATCTGCTTATGGTTATTATTCGACCTCATCCCAGGCAGTGGACTGGTTCCTCTACCATTTCCCCGATATGATAATACTCTTCTCTGCGGGAAATTCCGGCAGGGATTACTACAATGCAACATGGGTTTACGGTCCCGACGGGAAGATCGATCCGGATTCCATCGGCTCTCCCGCCACGGCAAAGAACTGCATAACCGTGGGAGCCGGGGAGAACATGCGCTCCGAGGGAGGCTACCAGTTCCAGTGGGCAACGGGAAGCTGGGCGAGCAAGTTCTCCGCTGACCCGGTGAAAACTGACAAGATGTCCGACGATCCGAGGGGACTCGCGGCCTTCTCATCGCGGGGTCCCACCGATGACGGGAGGCTCAAACCGGACGTCATCGCACCCGGGACAAATATTCTGTCCGCGAGGTCGACGCAGACCTCCTCGACTGGGTGGGGGACATGGTCCTACAATTCGAACTACTTGTTCATGGGCGGCACATCCATGTCCTGCCCGATAACCGCTGGAGCGGTCGTCCTTCTCCGTCAGTACTTCAATGAAACCCTGGGCATGTCGAATCCCTCCGGGGCCCTCCTCAAGGCCACCCTGATCAACGGTGCCCAGGACATGACCCCTGGCCAGTACGGGACATCCGACCCGGTCACACAGGAGATCAACAGGAGGCCCGACAACGACCAGGGATGGGGCAGGATCAACATATCCGAATCACTACAGCCTGAGAACGGGGATATGACGTTCATCGACAACTTGGCAGGCTTCGAAACCGGGGACAGGTTCCAGTCAACTCTCAGCGTTGCATCAAGCTCCAAGGATCTGAGGCTCTCCCTGGTATGGGCCGATTATCCCGGGGACATGGCGGCTTCGAAGAAACTGGTCAACGACCTGGACCTATGGGTCCAGGCCCCCAACGGTACCATCTACAGGGGCAACGATTTCATAGCACCGTTCAGCGATACCGCGGACCGCACCAATCCGGTCGAGGGGATATCCATCGGCTCCCCCTCCGTTGGGGTATGGACCGTATTCATCGATGCACACAACATCCCCATGGGGCCGCAGCATTTCGCGCTTGTTGCCAGCGGAGATATATCGAACTTCTCCGGGGCCCTCTCCCTTGATGAGAGGTTCTACTCGACCGATGGGGACGTGATCAACATTGAACTCCTCGACAGGGACATATCAGGCCAGGGAACGGTCTCCGTCAATGTGGCATCCAACACCCTGCCAGCAGGAAGGACCTTGACCCTGACCGAAAGCTCGGTTCCGGGGCGCTTCACCGGAACTATTACTACCCACAACGCCACGACTTCGAACACCTCCCTTCTGCCCGTTTTCCACAACGATACAATTATCGTCACATACAGCGATGCGGATCCCTCCGGGAACTTCAACACAACGGCGGTTGCCAAGAACCCGGTAAGGTTCTACATCTATCACAAACCCAGCTACGGACTCGTGCACAGCGAGAACGAGGAATTCCTGCTAAGGGGCAGGATGGAAAGGGGAACGGATGCTTGGTGGATGCTGGAGAACTATTCCATGGAATGGAGGCCGCTCCGGGACGATGGAAGCGCCCTTCGGGGTGATACATCAGCCGATGACGGGAATTTCAGCGACCGGTGGTATGTACCTGATAACTCCTTCGGAACCCATACTCTTATTGTTGCCATCGAGGACCCCTTCCTCGGGAACAGGACCTACCGCCATTTTGATCTCGAACTGAACACCTCCGTACCTCGGTTTCCGAAAAACCTCACATACGAACTTGATCCGAGGGGAAACGGATTGTCACTGGACTGGGACGATACTGATGAGATGGACATCTCTCATTACGGCATATACGTCAACTCTTCCATGGGATCCCTTTGGGGTGGGAAATCAGGGTGGGACTTGCTCATCAACACGAGCGGAGCAGCTACCCAGGCCCATGTCTCCGGACTTGTTGACGGAGTGGATTATTCATTCAGGGTCTCCGCCTTCGACCTGGGCGGCAATGAATCATCACTTTCGGTTTGGATCAACGCCACACCGGAGGATGCCACACCCCCGATCATCAACCTAGTGACCACACCATACACGATAGTCGGAAAGGCATATCTCGAGTTTGTAGGAAGCCCCGACCTCGAGATGGTGGAGTTGGAATATTATAATGATTCCAACGGCAACGGCCAGAAGGACGATGGGGATTGGGAACCGGCGGGAACGGGGCATCCCTCGAATTTCACATGGGACACATCTCCGGGAGCAGGCGGCCCCGGCGACATCGACAGGATGTTCCTCAGGTACCGGGGGTATGACGAGGTCCCCAACATCTCCAACTGGACGGAAGCAACGGGTTTCAGGATCGACAATACGGGGCCGAACTCCGTGGAGATCCTCAACCCTCCCCCGAGGATCACGAGGACTTCACATTTCGATCTCACAGGACGGTCCGAGGCGGACGGAAGGGTGGAGGTGTTCCTGAACGGCTTGCTCGACTCGGACAATCCCTGCGATGCCTTCGGCGGTTTCGGCCTGTCTCTTGACCTTGCGGAGGGTCTGAACAACGTTACCCTCGCAGCCTACGACCAGCATGGGGCCGGTCCCACGAACAGGACCTACTTCTTCACCCTTGATACCATGGAGCCGGTGGCAATGCTCGATACGGAGGATCAGGTGGTGGTCCAGAGGGAGATCATTCCGGAGGGGCATATCTTCACTTCTTCCAGCTACGATACGGGTTTGGATGAGATGTTCCGCTATATCGAGAACATAACATGGACATACAGGGGGCCTGACAACATAGCAAAGGTCTCCTACGCCAACGAGTATATTCTCCTGCCTCTCCTGGACCTTGGAAACCACAATCTCACACTTGAGGTAAGGGATCCCGCAGGAAATTCCAATTCCACCACCCTGATGATCCAGGTCTATGACGGAACGCCCCCGATCGTAAAGATTGACGGTCCGATGGAGGTCGGAGAGGACCTCACCCAGACCTACACAGCCAACTATACCGACAACGATCCGAGGGCCCACATCAGGGAGGGTTTCTCCCTCGGATGGATTATCAAGGGCCCCATGGGTTTCACCCAGAACCATTCCGATGCTATACTGAGGATATTCTTCCCCGAACCCGGAGAATACGTTCTTAACCTTACGGTCACAGACGGCGGGAACAATACCAATTCCACCACGCTCACCGTCACCGTCGCCGACAGGACACCCCCAAGTGTCGATATCATCGGTCCGGGCCAGGTGATACTGGGAATTCCCGAAACATACAAAGCAAACGTCAATGACAACGATCCCGATTTTCCGAACGGCGCCGTGTTTCATTGGAACCTTTCATATGTGGACGGCCCTCCCGATGAGCAGTGGTATCTGACCTTCGATGGATCTGAAATGGAGTTCAATTTCACCACGGAGGGATTGTACACCCTCCTGCTTAAGGCAACGGACGGTTCAGGCAATTCCAGGGAGCTCCTGATAAACATACAGGCCATAGGAGATCTGACCCCGCCTTGGGTTGCCGAGATACTTCCTGCCGTCAACAACAGCTGGCAGTTCATCGAGACCACGCAGTTCACGGTGAGGTTCAACGAACTGATGAACAAATCCACCATAACCATGGATTCCGTTTATCTCGAGGACGAGGATGGTAACAAGGTAAACATCTCACTGGAAGTTAAGGATGTACAGGGACGGACCGAGGCAAAGCTCGTACCCGGCTCACTGGAATTCGAGCGGACATACACAGTGGTCGTGAAGACGGGTGTAAGGGATGATTGGGAAAATGGGCTCGAGGAGGAGTTCCGGGCCAATTTCACGATAAGGACCCAGTTCAAGCTTGTGTATCCCTGGGGAGAGACCTTTTCAGAGGTGTTCGGGAACATATCCAACGACACCGTCATCAAGTTGAGATTCTCGAATCCAATACTTGCTTCCAGCCTCCAGAACCGGATCGTGATAAAGACGCCGACAACAGTGACCGATGTGCTCGGGAACGAAAGGATAGAGATGGTGAACGTTCCCTTCGACGTCGTCCAGGGGGACACATTGTATGAGGCACTGCTCCACATCGATATGGACCAGGGGGTAAAATACAACATCACCATTTCCGCCGAAACCCTTGACATATTCAACTACCCCCTGGACCAGGAATACACATGGGATTTCACAACGTACATACCTCCCTCCGCGTCGGACGATGATGAGGACGACGATGATGAGGATCCCTGGCCGGATTGGATGTCCAATCCTGTGTACTGGATCATTTTGGCCGTATCCATCATCCTGCTGTTCCTGATAATTGTCATCATAGGAGCTGTGATGAGAAGGAGGAACCTGAAGAAGATGTGGGAGCAGGGCCAGGAGGAGCCTCCAAGAAAGAGGGAGGAACCGGAGCCTATCCGGACCATGGAAGAGGAGTATATGCCGCAGGAGACCGAAACGGCAGCCGCTCCTCCGCCGTCATACGAGGACCTCTACGGCTCACCGGCACCCTCGTCCACACCGGAACAATCCTACACCGCCTCGACTCCCATGAAACAGGAATACACCGAGGAAATGTTCACGGGCTCCAGGTCCTTCTCCCCTCCCCCGCCCATGCCGGATTTCGACGCCCCGAAAAGCAAGGGAATAGAATGGGACGAGGATGAGGAGGATGAGGATTGGGGGGACAGCGAGGAGGAGGAAGAGGACTGGGGCGAGGAGGAGGGGGAGGAAGAGCTCACCTGGTGATTCCGGAAATATTCCGTAAAAGGTATCAAAATCGAAAATATCCTGATAAGTATTATTAAGGGTTAGTCAGTTCCTATTGGTGTAGAAGTCCCTACCCGCTGGAAGGTGCCTAGAGATGACCATGGGTCTGAAGATCCACAGGATGTTGAAGGAAGACGGAAAGGATGCTCCGGAGCTTGTGGAGGAGGCCAAACGCAGGAAGGATGTCTCCGACAGCATTCTGGAATCCATATATCATAGGCTCACGTTGGGGAAGAGAAAACGCTCCCATACCCAATGCGAAGAGGATGATGAGGAAGGCAATTAACTGATCGGGTGAAGTTCTTCTTTACGTTTCATTATTATATGAAAAGGACATTTCGTCAGTGAACGATATCTTGGAAGCCTTGGGACAGTGTTTGTCCCATTGCTCAAGTTTCTGAAATCGAAGGTGAGAGATCATGTTGAGGATGTGCAGGGACCATGGTTACTTTAGAGGGGAAGAGTGCCCAATCTGCGGTGATGAGGGCAAGTTCCTTATGAGCTCCTATGAGCTCGAATCCCTTGGCAGGATAATGGCAGGGGTGCTGCGTCATTTTCCCGAGAAGTTCGGTATGGACATGGATGAAGAGGGCTTCGTTGACATCTACAAATTGGTGACCGCTGTCAAGAGGAAAAGGGGAGACAAGATGAGATGGCTCCGGCCCACCCATGTGATAGGGCTCGTTGAGACGGACCCGAAGGGAAGGTATCAGGTCGAGAACAACCACGTCAGAGCAACATACGGACACTCCCTGCACCTCAGCATGAGCCTTCCAACAGACAACATACCGGAAAGACTCTACTACCCCGCCTCGCCGGATGAGGTGGAATCCCTTCTCGGGGGAGGCCTCCAGCCGGTGGACCGAACGATGGTCCACCTTTCCAAGACATGGAACGATGCATACGAGGCAGGCATACACAGGGAAGGACCAGATCCGGTCATAATCCGAATTGATGCCGAGAAAGCACAGGATAACGGCATAATCATCCAGAGGGCGGGGAAGACGGTATTTACGGTTGAGGAGATACCAAGCGATTTCCTCTCCCTTGCCGATGAAGATGACATAGAGCTCTCCAGGAAGGAGATAATGGAGAGGGGGGAGCATTTCCACGGAGATCAGGAAGAGGATGAGGAAGAGGAGGAGGACCAGGAAGAGCTAGGACCAGGCGAGATCCTCGAAGAAGGGGACGAGAATAACGAGGAGGGGGATGATTTCGAGGATGAAGGTGAGGATGAGGAGGGCGAAGACCCCGGGGAGGATGCCGGGGAATAAACGGTTAAATATGAGCTCCATTTATGGGCAAACCCGGGTCCCTGATCCGACATTTATATGCAGAGGTAGCTCAGCCCGGTAAGGCGCGAGACTGGAACACGACTCGTTGTCATCCGGACATCTCGTGGGAGCAATCCCTCGGGGGTTCAAATCCCCTCCTCTGCGCCATTCCCTTTGCGTCAAACAATCAATATTCTCAGGGAATGACGCGTAATGAAGCTGATATACGATGAATAAGCTCAATTTCGAAATATTTCGTTATTCATCTGACCTTGGAATGTTGGCAAGCGTCAATTGTATGACACATTCCAAGATCCCCTCCTCTACGCTTCTTTCTTTTGATCTAATAGATATTTCAGCGAAAAGAAAGAAGTCAGCAGTATCACCGGTCAATTGTTGTGTCATCAGATACTGCGAGACCTGGACATCCTGTTCTGTAATTGGTTTCGATGATGTCCAGAGCAGTGATGAAGAATTTATCTACCCTTTACGTGAGCGGAGCGAGCGTAATGGGTAAGTAGGTTTGAGAGGATTTGAACCCCGCAGGGTCTTGAGAAAGCCCTTGTAATAATAATTTTCCCGTGATCTCCCTTCTCCTTCCTTATCGTAAAATATATATCAAGTATAGCACTACTTGGAAATTCGAATTCTGGGTTGAGCACCATGGCAGCATTATCTGGGTCAGATAGATACACCCGACTTGAGTCCTTTCTTGACAATCTTGACCAGGTCAGGGACCCCGCAAACCTCGAGGAGCCCTTCCGCTCCCTCTGGTTGAGGGCGCACGGCGAACTTCCCACCCTGATGTCCGAGGACGATTTCTCTTCCCTTTCATCCTCGGACCTGGGCAGTTCGGCCTTGGGAGGAGTGGAGATTACCTCTTCCGAGGGCATCGATATGAAGAAGATAGGATCGACGACCTCCTCGAGGATCGAGGTAGTATCTCCCAAGGACGTCGGGCCGACTATCGAGATGAAGGTCGAGGATAGGAAAGTGACCTTCAAGGCCGCAGGAGAGCAGGATATCAAGGTCATAAAGGCAAAGGAGGAAGCAGCCCAGAAGGTCGTCAGGATACAGAAGCTCACGGCTCCCCTAAAGGGAATAGGCGGAGAAGCGGCAAGGATCTCGGACAACGTGAAGGAAATGCTGCTTCACTACAAGGACGGAAGCTACGACAAGGTCGTTTCCGCGTCCGAGGAGATCGAGAAGAAGATCACATCCGAGGAATTCAAGAAGGGTCTGATCGTCAGGCTGCAGAAGAAGATGGAGGAGTACGACTCCATCGGAGGCAATATGACAGTTGCCAAGGAGAGGTTCAGGGAGATGACCCAGTCCCTCGGTGACGATGAGAAGTTCTACATGCTCGCCCAGGCAGCAAACAGGCTGGCGGAGGATGCGGTAAAGGACCTTGTAACGGTGGAGGAGGTTGTGGTGGCCGAGGTGGAACGGAAAGAAGCTCCGAAGCCCGAGATGAAAACAAAGGAAGCCGCAGGGCAGAAGGAAGAAGCTCCCAGGATCGTTAGGAAAAGGAAGGAGCTCCCGGGTGATACCGAAGAGGAAGCCCCCGAAGTCGAAACAGAGGCAGAACCCAAACCCGTCATCAAGATCATCAAGAAAAAGGTCGTTGTGGTCCGAAAACATGACGAGCCGGAAAACCCTCCGGATGTGGAGGAGCAGGAGGATTTCTCCATCGACCTAGATGAGGAAGAGGAGGAAGAGGATGACCATGGACCGGTTCCGAGAGTGGACGAGGTCGTAAAAATGGGAAAAGCCGGAGAGGTACCGAAAGCCGGTGAAGCAAAACACCAGCCTTCAGTAAAAGCCTCCCAGGGTCCTTCTGAGGAGGACAGGAAGAAGGCCTTCGAGAAATACAAATTGGTTTACAATGCCGCCATTAAGCTTCACCAGAACGGCAAGGATGTCTCCAAGATCTTCGAGCTTTACAACATAGGGGAGAAGTCCCGACAGGACGGGAATTACAGGATGTACGTAGGCATCGCTGACCAGCTTCAGAACATGCTGATATCGATGCAGAAATGAGTTCACGGTCCAATCCTCACATGAAATAACAATCCTTAAATAAACAACCGTGGGATTGTTCGCCTTGTAGTACCACGAAATGGTATCTCGTGAAGGAAGGATACACCTGGTAACGGGATATCTGCGGAGGCCTGGCTCAGATGTCCAGCAAACGGCATAATAGGGAAACTTTATCTACAGCGTCCTTTATACCCAAATTCCACGTGGTACACTACAGTACTTTGACTAGGAAGCACCCTGGAGGGAAACCATGAAAAAAAGTGCCCTTGCCCTTATTTTGATCGGTTTGATGGTCGCGGTATGCTTTGTGAACCTAGGCGGAGCGGACACCGCAGAAGACACCCAGATCGATGAAGCAGATGCGCCCACCAGGACCACGGAGCCACACAACAAGCAAAATCCCTACCCCCAGTGGACCGGATGGAACAGGGACAACTGGCAGCAGCCCTGGAACCAGCCGTGGCATAATTGGTCCAACAGTCTCCAGTACTACCCCCAGAGGGAGTTCTGGTTCAGGTGCAAGAACATGACCGAGGATTACCAGTGGCTTGATGATGTAAATGCCACAACCAATGGAGACGAGGTCGGCCTGATGAAGGAGGATGTGAACACCACTCAGACCGAGGACGACCCGATGAACTTCTCCTATCCCAGGACCGACAAGCTGCTCACCGCCCAGTATGATGATTCCATGAATGACATGGGAATACTCAATTTCACGATCAATCCTCTGGGCCTGATATCGATGGGCACCAACCCCCTAAAGGGTTCATTGAAGCAGCTGATGGTTGATGTATGGATAGACACCAACGGCGATTACATTTTCGAGAATCCATCTGCAAATCCCGATGCCGCCATCGAGGGCCACATGAGATTCGATTTCAACTGGTGGGACACACCGTACGACCCGCTGGACCCGTCGGGCACAATGGAGCCCTACGTTACGAAAGCTAAGGAGATGCAGGACCCTCCGGTGGGAACCAACAGGCAGATGGAGGAGTACATGGACGGTATCGGCTACTGGCTTGACACGGACTTTGACGGCAAGCCGAACATCCCCGGCGACATCAACGGAGGAAGGATATGGGTCCTCATATGGAGGATCGACAACCAGCCCGATGATTTCGACAACAGGACCATGGACCTCCTGGTGTACTGCGGGTATAACCAGAAGCTCAGCTGGATAGTTCTTCCTTACCTCCACCCCAAGCAGCTTCCGGTTGCCGATACCGGAGAGGACCTGGGATGGCCCGAGAACAAGGATGAATTTAAAAGACCCGTATCAGACCCGAGGCATGAGGATCCAATCTTCACCGAGGCAAACCCGCAGCTAAAGGAGGGAGACATTATCACTCTTGACGGGTCAAGCTCCTTCGATCCCCAGGACGATGTGGGTGCCGACGGTATCGGATACGGAGATCCGCTTTGGCAGGCCGCTGACCAGGGTGAGGGCAACGAAAACATAGACGATGGCAAATACGGTGAGGATCCCCTGGGCAATCTAGGTGAGACAGACAGTCTCTTCTACAAGTGGACCGCCGAGACCATGATTAGCGGGATAAAGTACACAATTCCGATGTCCACGGGATGGCAGAAGGCCAATCCGATCTATCAGTGGAGGATAAACCTTCCGGCCATGGACCCCAAACTGCCTGCCGATCAACAATATCAGATAGTCAACATCACGCTTACGGTTAGGGACACCGACAACTATCAGGGAACCCATACTATTCAGCTTCTGGCCTACAAGTCCCAGCACAAGCCGGTGGTCACGATTAGCGTGGTTCCGCAGATACCGAAGGAGTTCGCAAGGCTGAACGAGGCATACATTCTGCCCCAGACCGAGATACAATTCAACGGCTACGCCTACGACCAGGACCCGAATACGCAGCTCTCCTACTACTGGACATTCCAGGGTGAGTGGACCACATTCTACAGAGAAGGTGCAACCATACTCACAGAGTGGTTCGAGGAGCCCGGGGATTGGAACGTTACGCTGACGGTGTACGACGGACCCCTGGATAATATAAACACACTGAACGGGACCAGATCGCTGCTTCTCCACGTTGTCGAGAACGCCGAGCCCGTTCCGGTAATAAGGGCAAGCCACCAGGCCAACATGGAGAACTATTTCCTGAACTCCATGAACACATCCAAGAACAAGCTGGTCTACTTCAATGGCAGCATGTCCTACGACCCGGATATCTGGGTGGATGAGGACGTACAGAGACAGATCCAGGAGCACTGGCAGGGGCTTCCCGGCTTCGATGAGGACCTCGACGGAGTTCCAGATGTGGATATGAAATACCAGTGGGATTGGGGAGACGGGTCAAGGACCGAATCCTTCTCTTCGAATCCGCAGTCCGAGAAGAAATGGCTTGACAGGGGCGCCGCTGCCAAGAACAAGGAGTATTGGCCGGTTAAGCTGAAGGTATGGGACGGAAAGACCATCAAGGAATCCGAGGAGTTCAAGGTCTACGTCAACCTGCCTCCAATAGCAGAGGCAGGCCCCGCCCAGCCCGGACCCAGCGACCCGGAGATCGAGGTTGGCATGCCCGTCTTCTTCGACGGCGTAGGCTCCTACGATCCCAACGACGATCCCAACTACGACGGAAAGAGGGACAAGGAATACAACGACAGGCTGACCTATATATGGGACTTCGGCGACGGCTCTCCCACGGTCACCGGAAAGAGGGTCAACCACACCTACAAGGTAGCGGGAAGGTTCGAGGTGATGCTCACCGTGAAGGACGGCGAGTATTCCGATGATGACACGACGCTGGTCAATATCGTTCCGGCCAACCAGCCGCCTGTTGGGAATGTGGATATCACGGCCGACAGCTGGATAAACATTGACAACAAAGAGCTCTATACCAAGGTGACACTGACCTTCGATGCCACCCAGTCCTTCGATCCCGACGGGGAGTTCAATACGGACGGCCTTGCTTCCACGAGCCCGCTCTCCGACCTCTACAACCTTACCTGGAACCTGGGTGACGGAACAGTGGTGAAGAACGCCTTTACCCAGCATGCCTACGAGGACAACGGCGAGTACGAGGTCACACTCTCAATGCAGGACATAAAGGGAGAGGTCTGGGAGGCCAAATACACCATTACTGTTATCAACAGGGCCCCCATAGCGGTCATCCTGGAGAACAGCAGGACGGTCTATTTGGACGAGCAGCCCGTGATGTTCTCGGGCGAAGGATCCTATGACGAGGACGGGACGGTCATAGGTTACTACTGGGAGTTCGGCGACGGAACCTATTCAGACAAGACCAAGGGAATAGACGGCTTCCAGGAAACCAAGAGGACATCCCACAGCTACGAGAAACCCGGCAAGTACATCGTGAAGCTCTTCGTGATGGACGACGACGAGGACAGGACTCCTGCGAACGAATATGCCGAGATGACAGTCCAGGTACGAGTAAAACCCGACGAGGGACGCACCCCCATCGGAGAGGAAGTGATCTTCGGCGGGATAATCGCCACCATTGCGATCCTCGCAGTGGGAACCTCGGTCTTCGCCTGGGCAAGGAAGAGGACCCACTGAGTTTCGGATGATCGTCAATAGGGGGTTCCATTCGGAACCCCTTTTTTTTAAAAATTTTATTTACTTTTCAGTTCATGACCTGCCATGAAGATTCTCATAACCGGTTTCGGACCCTTCGATACATTCACCTCGAATCCGACCGAGGAGCTTGTCAGGCTTCTTTCGGAGGAATTCTCCTACATGGAGCATGGGATACTTCCCGTCGTCTACGGAGAAGCGGGAGAAGAACTTCTGAAGATCATCGAGAAGGTTAGTCCGGATATACTCGTATCATTCGGACTGAACGGAAAGATATCCCACATTGCACTGGAGGAAATTGCGATCAATCTCATGTCTTCAGAGATACCGGACAACCGGGGCAACCTTCCGGCGGACAGGCCGATATCGGAGAAGGGACCCCTGGCATACCGCTCACTGCTTCCCAACGGAAAGATCATGAAGAGATTAAGAGGAGCCGGGATCCCCGCCATTTCATCCTACTCCGCAGGAGCCTACATCTGCAACGAGGTCTTTTATACCGGTCTTCAATGGGCATATCATAATGATAAAAAGGCCGGTTTCATACACGTCCCCATGGCAACTTACATGATGGCATCCGATCCCAGAAGTTATCGCACACCCCATATGCCAATGGATATGATCTTTCGGGCCGGAAAACTCACCATTGAGACCATCATGGAATGAGCCTCGATCACATCAGGTTGTCCGCAACGTTCTCCTGATGCCTCCCGCAGAAGAAGCAACGGTACCTGGGGGGCTCCTCGGACATAAGCGTCATGACAGGGCTTACGGGCTCCCGCTGGTTGGTGATGCAGTTGAGGTTCTCGCAGCGTACTATGCCCTTCACCTCCTTGGGGAGCCGGACCTGGAACTTCTTGACAACCTTGTAATCCCTGATTATTGATATGGTCGCCTTCGGGGTCATGATGGCAAGCCTGTTTACCTCCTCCGGCTTCAATTCCAGTCCCTCGACCTTTATTATGTCCTTCATTCCCAGCTTGGCGGATTTGGCATACATGGCAATGGAGACCTCGCTGTTAGCCTCTCCGTTGATGTTCAGGATGTCCATCACCTTCAGGGCCATTCCGGGCCTGATATGGTCGATGACCGTTCCGTTCTTGATGGGGGTTATCCTGAGCTCCTCCATTCAATCGCCTCCCTTGAGAACCAATTTCAGAAGGGCCATCCTTATGGGCACTCCGTTGAAGGCCTGGACGAAGTATTTCGCATGGGGCGTATTGTCGACCTCAGGGTCGATCTCGTCCACCCTGGGCAGAGGGTGCATGATTATCATGCTCTTCTTCGCCTCCTCCAGCAGCTTGATGTTGATCTTGAAGGCATGGGCGACCTTTCGGTATTCCTCTTCCTCCGCGAACCTCTCCTTCTGTATCCGAGTCATATAGAGGACATCAGTCCCGGGGATGACGGTCTTGAGGTCCGAGGTCTTCTTTGCCTCCACGCCCATCTCCTTCAGCTCGGATATGATATGGTCGGACATCTGGATTATATCAGGCGCCACAAAGGTCATGTCCGCACCCAGCCTTCCAAGGGCAAGTGCGAGGGAGTGTGTGGTCCTGCCGTATTTCAGGTCCCCGACGATGGTGATATGCTGTTTGGAGATGTCTCCCAGCTCCTCCCTAATGGTGAATAGGTCGAGGAGCGTCTGGGTCGGATGCTGCCCTGCACCGTCTCCTCCGTTGATGATGGGAGCTTTTGAGAACGTGGCGGACATCCTAGCAGCGCCTTCCCTCGGATGTCTGAGGGCGATCACATCCGAATAACCGTCCGCCATCCTGATAGTGTCTGCCAGGGTCTCACCCTTTATCAGGGAGCTCCCTTCTGCTCCGGCTATCGTGATGACGGAGCCCCCGAGCCTGTGCATGGCTGTCTCGAAACTGAGCCTCGTTCTGGTGGACGCCTCGAAGAATAGGGAAGCCATTACCTTCCCTTCCAGTATGTTCGATCTCTTCTGACCACTTGCGGTATCTACCATCCCCTTCGCGCAGTCAAGTATCTGAAAGACCTCCTCAGTATCGAGGTCTCCGATGTTCACTATGTCCCTGCCCAGCAGCGTCAATCCGGTGCCCCCTTTGTGGGGTAGAGCAACATGGTGTTATAAATCCTGTCCCGGGCTCTCTTAAACACCCCTGCAACAGTTATTTACCAAGCAAGCGGATTAGCCTCCGATGGGGCGCCCGGACGGGAAGGTCGTCAAGGACCTTCCGACGTACAGAAGGATAATGCCTTACTTCCTGAGACACAAGTATGAATCTTTCTACTTCTGGGAGTACGACCTCAACGCGGAACCGGGCCTCGATTTCGCAGAGAGGATGAGCAGTGAATACGGGCTAAAGGTGACTTATTTCCATCTATTTCTTCACACGCTGCTCAAGACCTTCCATGCATATCCTGGTGTGAACAGGTTCGCAAAGGGCGGAAAGATATACCAGAGGAACGGGATCTGGTTCAGTTTCTCGGTCAAGAAAGAGATGTCTATGAAGGGGAAGGTATCCCTTGTCAAAAGGGAATTCAAGCCCCGTTTCACCCTCCTGGATACCGTAAGAACCATCCTTGACGCATCGAAGGATGTGAGAAAGAGGGACAGGGATGCCGGCGAGAAGGAAGCGAAGGGTTACCTGCTCTTCCCGGGTCCTGTCATAAAGCTCGGTTTTCCTTTCTTCAGGTTCATGGACGAGTACGGGCTTTTCTCGAGAAATTACATGGAAAAAGAGGTGCTCTACGCCTCTGCCTTCGTCTCCAATCTTGGTACCTTCGGACAGTCCCCCGTCTATCACCATCTCTACGAGTTGGGGACAATAACAAATTTCTACGTGATAGGGGCAATAAGTGAGAAGGTAGTGGCAGTTGACGGGAAACCCGTTGTGAGGAAGGTCTGCCCCGTCAGGTCCACCGTGGATGAGAGAGGGGAGGACGGATTCTACTATACGCAAGCCTGCGACTATTTCATAGACCAGATCGAGCACCCGGAGAAGCTCCTGGAGCCGGCGGAGAGGATCGGGTGAGCCGACCATGGCCGAGATGAGGCTTCAGAGATACCTGGCGTTGTGCGGACTGGGATCAAGACGCAGCTGCGAGGGGCTGATCGCTGCCGGAAGGGTTGCCGTCAACGGGAAAATCGTTGGCGAACCAGGGGTCAGGGTAGATGGATCGGACATCGTCGAACTGGATGGCTCGAGGATCTTTCCCCGTGAATTCAGGTACTTCCTCCTGAACAAACCAAAGGGGATCATCTGCGTCGATCTGGACAGCAGGGGCAGGAAGTATGTTGTGGACCTCATACCTGGAGGCAGGTCCCTGGGATTGTTCCCCGTAGGAAGACTGGACCTGGATACGACCGGCCTCATCATCATAACCAATGACGGTGATATTGCCAACAGGATAGCCCATCCCAGCTACGGGATAGAGAAGGAATACAGGGCGCTGATCAAGGGCAGATGGGATAAAAGGACGCTTGAGAACATTGCATTCAGGGGTTTCGACCTCGATGAAGGAGAGCCGGTCAAGGGGGTCAGAATGATAGATGTGAAGCTCAAGGGCGAGCGCTCTCTAGTCACCCTTCGGATCCACGAGGGAAGGAAGCACGTTGTGAGGAGGCTCTTCCTGTCCATCGGCTCCAGGGTGTATGAACTTGAAAGGACCGCTGTTGGAGAGCTGACCCTCGAAGGTATTGCCCAGGGTCATTACAGGGAGATAGCCAGGGAGCGGATCGAAAGGGAAGTCATGGGTATGGTAAGGGAATGATCACCGGCTCTTTGCCAGCGGGATTTTAAGGACGACCTTGGTACCCTTTGTATGATCCCCTTTTATGCGGTCCTCGATGGATGCTTTTCCTCCGTATCTTTCGCACACTTCCTTCACCACCGACAGTCCCATGCCCCTGCCGTGGACATCACCTTCCTCTATGCTCCTTCTGAATCTCGTGAAGACGGTCTCCTTCTGGTTATCGGGTATTCCCCTGCCCCTGTCAATGAAGAACAGCATGGCAGAGTCACCGGAGATGAAGACATCAAGTTCCACCGTAACGTCTTTGTCCTTGTCGAACTTCATGGAGTTTGTGAGGACCTGGACCAGAGCATCATTGAGAAAACGGTCGCCATTGAGAATAATATCACCCTCCTTGAGGTCCGTCCTCACCTTCAGGTTCTTGTCCTTTATGCGGTAGGAAGCGGTCTCCTGGGCCCTCTTCAGGGTCATTATGAGGTCCACTGGTTCCGGTCTGAAGGGCTCGTGGGAGATGCTCACCAGGAATCGAACATTATCCACAAGATGCGTTATCTCCCCCATCTCGTTCATGGAATTGTTCAGGTACCTTCTCAGTGTGGGGTCCTTTGGCAGCATCTGTTCTATAAGCTCAAGGTAGCCTGTGGAGCCATAGACGTGATTGTTGATATCGTGGGAAAGCAGGTCCAACAGGATCCTCAGGGACCTTTCCTCATTCTCTCTATCATCGGGCATAATGGAACACCGGGCCTTACATTTCAATTTGCTCAAGCTTTGTAAACCTTACTGCGGTTTTATTCAGAAGGTGAATACACTAATAATAATCACTGCTATTCCGTAGGGTGCACGACGCTTTGATCGCAGTAATACTGTTTGTTGCAGGAGCCGTCATCAGCATGCTCGGGTCCATGACAGGACTCGGAGGAGGCTTCCTATGCGTTCCGTTTCTCGTACTGGTATGGGCAAGGGACAGGTCAAATGCTGTGCTGATCTCGCTGACCATGATCATTGCCAATTCGCTCTCCTCTTCCATTACATATCTCAGGGCCAAAATGGTGAACCTGAAGGTCTTTGCCGTACTTCTCGCCCCGACCCTGCCGGGGCTCTTTCTCGGTCTCTACCTGCTCAACCGGATGAACGATGCGGTATTCGACCTGATATTCTCCATTCTCCTGATTCTTGTCACGTCGTATATACTCTTCAAGAACATCAAACAGAGGGCTCCCATCGCAGAAAGGCTTGCAGCCAGGAAGAGAAAGGGGAGCCTGCTGCCGCAGTATTCGATCCCCATTGCGTTCGCGGCCGGGACAGCGTCGTCGGCCTTCGGGATCGGCGGGGGAGCGCTTCTGATGCCGCTTCAGGTCGGGATGCTTAAGATGAACGTCAAGAGGGCGATAGCCACATCGATGCTTCTTCTGGCATGCATGGCGACCTTCAGGGTCTTCGTCATTTCAATGGCGGTGTCCGGAAATTATCCCGATCCACTCTATGCCATCCCGCTTGCGGCGGGTGCCGTTCTCGGAGGGCAAGCGGGGGCCTTCATAGTTAAACGGGCTAAGTCGAAGTACCTGCTCTACATACTAGCTGTGTTCCTCTTCTTCATAGCAATATACATGTTTGCCGGGGCTGTACCCAGACTTTAGGAAATGAAATTGGTCACTGGTGAAAACATATCAAGATGATCTTCAATAAATTTTCATGGAAGATTTACTCATCTTCCTCATCCACCGGACCTTCCTCCTCCTCTTCGCCCTCCTGATAGCTCTCCAGGGTTCCCCTCATGAGCTTCTTTATCACCCTGTCCCTGACGTGGCCCTTTACCTTCTTCTTTGAGATCGAGGATATCCCGAACGTCTCCGAGAAGCGGTGGGTTGTTGTAAGCACTTTAGTGCTCCCCTCCTTTCTCGCTCTGACGAGTCCGAGTGAGACAAGGTCCTTCACGTGGTCGTAGACCTTGGACCCGTACATATCCACCAGGTCCGACTGCTTCACGGGCTGGTGGTAGGCGATAAGCGCAGCTGTCTTGAGTACCTTCTCAGGAACCTCAGGAGCCGCGAGCGTCCTGATCCTGTCCACATATCTTTCCCGGACCCTCATCGAGTATTTCTTCCCGGCCTTGATTATCTCTATGGATGTATCCCTCCGGGAATAGGTTTGCATGAGCTTCTTCAGATAGAGGGTGATCAAGGCAGGTTCAAGTCCCGTCGAGATCGCGATATCTTCCGTTGTAACAGGCTTCCCTGCCGAGAAGAGAGCCGCCTCCACGAGGAGCTGGGCTGGCAACTCATCGATGTTTGCCTTCTCCTCTTTCTGCTCCATTTCTGCTCCTCCTCCGGCGGATGCATCAGGTGTTCCAGTTCCTGGGTATGGGCTTCTCCTCCACGATGAGCTCCTCATGCTTCCTAAGCTTCACATCGCCAAGGGATGCCTTCCTGAGGTTCTCCTCCAGGTCCCCGTATTTAAGTTCTTTGCCATCCCCGGAGATGTTCTTGACCATTATCTCTCCCCTGGGGAACTGCCTCTGCCATACCTGTATCCTATCCCAGTTGGCGAGATACAGAAGCGAGATGAAGGTGGAGCTCGAATCCAGCTCGAAACCGGCCTCGATCTCCGAAAGGGGAATGGGGTGGCCGTTGAACTTGTTCACCCGCTGCCATGTGAGCCTGATATCCTCCTCAGTATGCTCCTTGTAGACCTTGCGGTTAAGGTCGTCCCTCCTGTCCCTGTCCATCTCCCTCTTCGCTTTCAGCCGCTCCCGCCTCTCTTCCTGGAGGACCTTCACCTCGTCCTCGACATCCTCCAGGGCATTTAGGAGATCCACCAGGGTTACCGGCCTGTCCCCTTTGTGGACGATGGATTCCACAAGCACAGGGGCCTTCTCCGTCAGTATTCCCCTTGTCACCTCGTACTTCTCGTCGTCCTGCATCCATTCGAAGAAGGGATCCTCGTCGAAGCGGTCCTCTTCGGGCCCCAGCTCCGCTTTCCTGAGCGTCTCCGAGGATTTCATGAAATGGACCGTGTAGGCCATCCTGATGAGCTTGCCTATGACCATCAGGTTCACCCTCTCCTGGTTCTGGACCTTTTTCCAGAACATCCTGCAGAACCTGACCAGGTCAACATCCCAGGGATCGAGGTAGTTATCCGTTGCAAGCTCCAATATCATTGCGATGGAGCGGGCATAGGAATCCTTGATGGTGACATGCACTCCCTCCGAGAGGTCCGAGAGCACCTCCAGGTACTTCTCGATGCGTCCGTACATGTCCTCGTCGGAATCATCGATGAGTGACTTGTGAAAGAGAAGATGCCTGAAGACCTCCTCCTCTATGTCCAGGGAAAGCTGCCTCGAGCCTGCACTAGGCATCACAGGGCATCACCCTCCATGGGACCGGCGGCAGGGGCAGATGCTCCCCCATCCCCTTTTTCATAGGATTCTACGTCCTTGAGGTCGACCCTTCCGAGAATGACAGAATCTCCTCTTTGAAGCGTCACACCATATAGGTGGTGTGCCTCTTTTAAACTTATCTTCCTCAAGCTGATAATTACGAACTGGGCGTACTTCGAGTTATCCTTGATCATCCTCGCGATTATCTCCGCATTTATGGCGTCAAGGTTCTGATCGACCTCGTCCAGGAGATAGAAGGGTGATGGGTCCCATGCCTGAACGGCGAATATGAATGCCATGGATGTCAGCGACTTCTCCCCGCCCGAAAGCGCACCCAATCTAGTCATCTTCTTATCGGGTCCCGGCCTGACGTGGATATTGAGTCCTCCAGAAAGAGGATCCTCGGGATTCTCGAGATCGAAGTATGCTTCTCCCCCTCCGGATACCCTCTTGTAGATCTCCCTGAAGTTCTCGTCCACCCCGTTGAAGGCGTGCATGAACTCGTCCTTCCTCTTTCGGTTGATCTCCCCTATGAGGTTCTCCAGCTCCTTCTTCTCCTTCTCCAGGGCCTTCATCTCCTCGTTTATCTCGGTCTTCTTCTTCTCGGTCTCCTCGTACTCCTCGAGGGCTTTTAGATTGACGTTACCAACGTTCTCCAGGATCGATTCCAGCTCCCTCACGGTCCTGAGTAGCTCCCTGTCATCCGGGTAAGGGGGCTCGGGAAGCTCAATATCGAGGTATCCCTGCTTCTCGGTCAGAATGTCCCCCAGCCTGTCCTCCGAAATCCTGATGTTGGTCCTCTGGGTGATTATAACCTGATCCTGGGTCATCAGGCTCTCCCTTGATTTCTCCCTCTGTCCCAGCACCCTCTCAACCTCCCTCCCCATCTCGTTCCTCTTATCGTAGAGAACCTTGGTCTTGGCATCTATGGTGGAGAGCACGGCCTCCATGGCCTTGACTTCCTTGTCGAACCTCTTCTCCCTCTCCCTGGCCTTCTCCTTCTCGGAGCCGGCCTTCTCCATGCTTTTGGATATCTCCAGGATCCTTGACTCGAGCTCCTTCATTCTTGCCTTGAACAATCCCAGCTGTGCCCTGGCGGAATCCCTGATCTCCACCTTCTTGGTCCTGTCGTGGAGGAGGCCGTCCATCTTCTCCCTGAGGGTCCTTAGCTTCTCCCTCATGGCCTTTGGCGTTGCCTCCTCAAGTATATCATGCATCTTGTCCCTTTTCTTGGAGAGCTCCCCTACCTTGCTCTCCAGATCCTTCATGGCTCCTTCGAGCTCATTGAGCTTATTTCTGAGCTCTTCCAGCTCTCCCTTTACCGTGACCGCTTCCTTTTTCTTCAGTTCAAGCTGCTCCTTGGAGGAAGATAGCGTCTCCTCGAGCTTTCTCTTCCTTCCCTCGGAATCCACCTGCTCGGAGGTCAGCTTTCTGACCTCTCCCTCAAGCTCGGAGACCCTGTCCCTTGCCTCGTTGAGGGCCTTGGTGAGCCGGTCCGATTCCTCCATCTTCTCCTTCAGGATGGAGGATATGGATTCCAGCTCCGTCCTGGACCGCTTTCCGAATCCGGGGCCGGACCTCTTCTCCGAAAAGCTTCCTCCTGTTATGTCCCCTCCCGATCCGGCGATCTCTCCCTGCAGGGTCACAAGCCGGACCCCTCCCATCAGCCTCCTCAGAGTCGAAAGGTCATCGACAACAACGGTGTCCCCGAAGGCCCATGTGAAGGCGTTCTCGAAAGCGGAATCGAACTTAATCAGATCCACCGCCATCCCTATGACGTGGGGATCGTCCCTAATCATCAGAGCCTTGGGCCCTGGCCTCCTCGAGGAGAGCTTGTTCAGGGGAAGGAACGTAGCTCTTCCCATCTTCTTCCTTTTTAGCCTCTCGATGCAGTTCTGGGCGACCTCGTCGTCCTGGACGATCACCGCCGATATCCTTGCCCCAGCGGCCACCTCCAGCGCAGTGGAATATTCTTCGGGTACTTCGGCGAGCTCTCCAATGGTTCCGAATATGCCCCGGATCTCCCCCTTGTCCCTGGCAGTCAGCATATCATCAACGGCCATGGACACTCCTTTCTGCAGTTTCTCGGATGTCTCGAGCTCCACCTTGAGCTGTGTATAGGTCCTGTTCAGCTCCCTGATCTCCCTCTCCAGGTCCCTCATCTTCGATCCCAGGAGCTTCTCCTGGGACCTGGCATCCATGTACTGCTTCTGTGCTTTCTGAAGTATCTTCCCTCTTGCCCCCTCCGAGATATTCTTCAGATCCTCCCCGAGGTCCTTTATCTCGTACTGGAGGGTCGAGACCATCTGCTCGGAATCCGCCAGCTGCGTCTCCTTTGTATCCAGGAGATGCAGGGTCCTGTCGCGCTCCAGGGTGGACCCTGAAAGATTGTCCCTCGTTCCCTCGAGCTCCTTGGTCACCTTTCCGAGCTCCCGTCTGTGGTCCATGAGGTCGAGGTCCGATCTCTCCATCTCCTCCTCAAGGGAGGCTATGTCCTTCCTTCGGTCCTCAATTGAACCTGTGAGCTTCTTTATCTCTCCGTTGGCCCCCTCTATCTCCTTTTCCAGGCCGGCCAGCTTCTTCCCCGTATCCTTCCTTTCCTGTTCCCGGAGTCTTGATTCTCCCTTGAGGTCCTGGATTGAATCTTCCGCTGTGAGAACGATATCCCTTGCCCTCATCAGCTCGAGCTTTGCCTCGTCCAGTTTGGCCTTAAGCTTCCTCCCCTCCTCCCCCGTAATTTCCTCTATCTCCTTTTCGATGACGGTTATCTCCCGGTCGAGCTTTACCCTCTCCGCCTCCAGCTTCTCTATGTCTCCCCTTAACCTGATCTTTGTATCTTCCGCATTTGCAATGGCTTGGCGGTAACCCTCTATCTCTCCCCGGACCGCCTTCTCCTGGACATGATACATCAACGCCTTGGTCTGATTGATCCTCTGCTGGGCGTCCCTGTACTTCTCGGCCTCGTCCCTCTCCTTCTTGAGCTCCCTGAGCCTCGCTTTTATTTGATCCAGGAGCCATCCGATCTTTTCCATATTTGCTTCGGTCTT
Source organism: Thermoplasmatota archaeon (assembly GCA_048569615.1). GTDB lineage: Archaea > Thermoplasmatota > Penumbrarchaeia > Penumbrarchaeales > Penumbrarchaeaceae > JAYEPK01. The sequence goes on from JBLIRK010000034.1 coordinate 36,908, forward strand.
TTCCTTCTTAGAATAGGCGACCTTTATCTCCTCCTCGTACTTCCTTATCCCTGCGATATCGTCTATTTCCTCCCTTATCTTTGTGGGTGTTTTATTGATGAACTCAGCGATGTGCCCCTGGAGAACGATGTTGTAACCCTCCGCAGACAGATGGGCATGTGTCAGGATGTTCTCGAACTGGGTCTGGGAGGAGACTCGGCCGTTGACGTAGAAATAGGAAAGTGTGGTGCTGGGGTCTGATTGGGAGCGCTTTATGACCCTCTTGAGAGAGACCTCATCGGAATCTATAGGTATCATCCTATCGGTGTTGTCGAAAACCAGGCTGACCTTGCACTCCTTGGCGGGTTTGAACCTGTCATTACCGTGGAATATGAGATCCTCGAGTCTCTTGGCCCTCACCATCTTGGAGCTTCTCGGACCCAGAACGAAGAGCACGGCGTCCGCGATATTGGACTTTCCCGAACCGTTGGGACCCGTTATACCGGTAAAACCTTTGTAGATAGGGATGGTGATCTTCTTCCTGAAGGTCTTGAAATTTTCCATCCTTATCTCTTTCAGATACATCGGGCCACCTACCAGCGGTCCTCGGATTCAAGGAGCCGTTAAATCTCACGTTACCCTGCAGAGCGTATTACCCATCCCGGTAATACTAGGTATAGGGCGTTTTTACATATATAAATAACTATCCCTTCAGGACCCCGGGGCCTTCAGCGGTAATATTAATTAATCCCGGCGTTTCTCATCGGTACATGGAATTCAAGCCCCTTATTGCGGTCATCCTCATGGTGACGGTCCTGGCGCCCGTGCCCATGGGCCTCACGGCGGCGTCCGCCAAGGCCTGCATGGAGGTGGCCGCGGCGCGCCGGCGTCTGGCCGAACAGGACATGGAATTCGGACTCTAGGCGAAAAAGCCCT
>JBLIRK010000035.1:0-36634 GCA_048569615.1 Thermoplasmatota archaeon
CATCTTCCGGAGGGGGAAGAGGATAAGCAAAAGGTGAAGCAAGAGAGAAAAGAAAAGAAACCCAAACCGATTGAGGAAGGTTCCTACCTCGATGAGGACATGTTCCGCGACGAAGAGGAAGAAAAAAGGGTACCCGAACCGGAACCTGAACCGGAACCTGAACCGGAACCCGAACCGGAACCTGAACCGGAACCTGAACCGGAACCTGAACCGGAACCTGAACCGGAACCCGAACCGGAACCCGAACCTGAGCAGAAAGAAGAGGAAGAAGAGGAGGCTGAGATCATTTACAAGGTCATAAAATGCCCGCACTGCAAAGGTCCTGTCCCCATCACCACAATGGAGAGGCCCATCGTGATAGTTTGTCCTTCCTGCGGGGCAAAGGGAAGGCTCGTGAGGTGAGTGAATGGGCATCCTTGATGATATCGAAAAGCTCGATGTTGACGAGAGCCTCAAGGGAACACTGAAGAGGATCGAAAGGCTGGAGGAGGAGAACCAGAAATTGTTAAGGGAGATCCTCAAAATACTGAAATCGAAGAAATCCGGAAAGCCCCCGAAAAGGAGGGATGAATGATGATGTACTGCACGAAATGTGGATCGGACCTAAAAGGAAGCAATGTCAGATGTCCGGTATGCGGATATGAAGTGGTCAAGATGAAGATGGATCTATCCCAGTCCCCGGAGAGCCGAAGGCAAAGGCCAGAGAGGAAGGCCTGGGCGCCGCCGATTCCGGACCAGAGGAGAGGAGATGTTCGGACAATTCTGGAGGAGGATGAGGAGGAGAAAGAAGAGAAGGGTGTTAAAGCGTGGGAATTGGATGAAAAAATGGAACAACGGGGAAGAGCGGAAGCAGGGAAAAAAGAGGAAGAGGAGGAGTATGAGGATCCGCGATATGTGGACGGGTGTGCCGTCTGCGGTACCACACCGGTCGATAGGTGCTTCTTCACCCTCTCACCTCTTTGCAGACGACACACTGTTTATATGCAGATATTTGTCAGGGACATGCCCTTCGGGGATGTCATACCTGCGGCTCCAGATATCGCCCAGCAGAAGGAGGGAAGGAATCCGACGCAGATGGAAGCCCAGGAAGCCGGAATGTTCTTCGCCATAAAACCGTACCATGAATGGAGAAAGGTCAGGAAATGACCTGAGTTCACCTTATATTGGTTAAGAGCTATCATCCTGCGAGGATGGTGCGAATGCCTGAATATTACCTGGATATCGAAACAACGGGGCTTGATCCAAAGAAGGACCAGATCATTTCAATCCAGTATCAAAGATTGGGAATGGTGAGCGGTAGAGAGGAGGGGCCTCTGAACATAATGAAAGCTTGGGAGAGCTCCGAGCAGGACATTCTCGAGAGATTCCTGCCGGTGATGATCGGGGGAGGTCCTTTCTCTTTCGTGGCCATAGGGCTCAATATACCCTTCATGTACACGTTCATAGTCGAGAGGGCGAGGATCCACGGCCTCGATGCTCCCGATCCGCTCTACCTGTTCGGCTACAAACCGTATCTGGACCTCAAACCCTTCCTTGTGGTGATGAACAAGGGGAGCTTCAAGGGGGCGAGTCTCGACCGCTTTGCGGAGTTATCATACTCGGGGGACATGATTCCTAAGATGTACTATGCCAAGAATTACGAAAGGATAGAGGAATGCATACTTGAGGAGGCGGAAAAGTTTCAGAAACTCTATCGACATCTCAAGGACAAGGCGCCCGCTTTGATACTAGCAAGGGGCAAGTATCAGGCGCAGCTGCCGATGGAATGAGGTCTCGGTCGAAGAGTGATCCCCACCCCCACCTATATGGTTCGAATCCGATTGCTTCTGCATAAATATCAAGACATGCCCTTTGAGCAATGATAAATTGATAGCGGGCATGCCCGGGAGTTTCTTTCCCCGAAAGAAACTCGTTCTGCATCCGCCTGCTTCTCCCTCGACCTTCGGTCTCGGTCGAAGTGTTAACCCCCCCCACCTATACGGTTCGAATCCTATGGACATAAGGTTCTATCATGCAATCGTTTCACTCATTCCTGATAGAACATGGCGGGCATGTCCGGATTCGAACCGGAGACATACAGCTTAGGAGGCTGTCGCCTTGACCAAGCTAGACTACATGCCCGTGAGTTTGGTTGGAAAGGGTGCAGAGCGTCCTACAATAAAAAAGTGACGGAAAACTGCGGATTATAAATATCCAAGGAGATATGAGTGGGCTCCCCTACCATCCCATGCGGTCCAGTTTCCTCTGGTCCTTCGTCTTCTTCTTGAAATCCCTGTAATGCTCCTTACAGAGGTGAACCTTCCCCCTTTCGGTGTCCACATCCAGCCCAGAGTCCTTGACCTTTTTGGCACTAACTGACCTTTCGGAAGGCGAAGAACACTTGGCAACCTGACAGGTGTTAACCTTTTCTTCCTTCCTGGAAGCCATAATCACACCCTTCAGTAGTTATATTCGCCCAGTTCCTCCTGGGACTTGATGGGCAGTTCGACAGGGAAATGTCGCAGAATTACAATATCTCCTACCGCCTGGATCCATCTGTAGGGAATCAGTATGCTATTTCCCCCGTCCACCAACCTATCATTGGTTTCCTCGATGAAAATGTTCGCAATTTCACCCGATTCGGAATCTATCTCAAGATTGGTCAGGTCGCCTATCTTGACGCCCCAGGGAGTAAAGACCTCCAGTTCGAGCAGAGAACTCGCCTCTTCCAGCATGGGAACCCTCCTTTTACAGACTAGGAAATCTTGATGTTATTTTAAAATTTGTGTAAGTTTACCCAATATATCAGTCCCTGTTCAGCTCTCCGAATATCTCGAGATGCTCATTGTCCTCTATCTTGAGCAGCTTTTTAAGGAGTATGATGATGTTCTGCTCGTCGCGGCTGATCCTTCCATCCTTCATGGATTCCTTTATTACCGAACCGTAGATATCCTTGTAATTGCGCTTCCTTCTTTCCTCGGTGAGCATGCCTTCTCCCTCGAGGAGTTTCATCTCCATTTTGATCGTGGTTGCGACATCATCATTCAGATCTAGGATCCTTTCAAGCTCGTCCAGGATATTCTGCTCATCATCCGTGATCTTGCCATCTCTTAAGGCGACCTCGAGTATCTTTTTATAAATATCCTTCTTATTCAAACCACTGATGTCATCAAGACCCTGGCCGATGATCTCCGATTGAAGTTCCATATGATCCTGTTCGCTTAGTCCGAGGGATTCCCTGAGCCCCTTGAGCAACGCGGCCTCTTCCTTGGTAAGTATGGAATCCTCCCAGGCGACCTTCAGGGCGTTCCTGTAAACGTCCTTTGCACTTGGAAGAGGTCCTTTCTCGACACCCCCGGCCGGCACGGAATTCGTTTTCCTGAGGGCCTTATGCGGATTGTACATGTAGCCATCTTCAAGTTCAAGATATATCTGGACGGGGGATTTCCCTACTTGAAACGTGAAGCAGAGCTCCGAGAAGGTGGTCTCCTTTTCCTGGCCATTCTCGTCCCTGAGTACAACCCTCTTTTTAGAGAGATTCTCCCAAAGTCTCCTTGCCAGGGCCTTCCCTTCAAAGGAAAGGAAGTAGACCTTTTTCCGCTGTTTCCCGCCCTTGACATGGGCAACCCTTGTGAAAACCAGGTCTTCGGCTATCAGTTTCTTAACGGCCCTCGGAACGTGCTTCCTCTCGATCCCGATCCCCCTGGCGATGCCAGCCTGGGTGGTCCCCTCGGGGGCTTCAAAGTCCTCCTCATTGGGAATGAAGTCCATGAGGTGCAGGACCACCCTCTCGTCAACGGTCAGTGAGATCTTCTTTCGCATCTGGGAAGAACAACATAGATTCAGGTATTAGAAAATTGCCTATAAGATGCTGGGATTTGATACTATTATCGGATGTTTCTGCCCTGGAGAGCCTCCGCCTCGAGCATCATTGCCCGTTTCTTTCCGTCGGCCCTCAGGATCATTGCCTGCCTCTCCTTCTCGGCTGCAATCCTGTCCTCCATGGCGGCCTTTATCGGGCCAACGGGATCAATATCCTTTATCTCGGTCCTGACGATCTCTATCCCGAAGGGCTGTCCTTCGCTCTTCATTCTCCTCTGGAATTCAGCATTGATCTTCTCCTGATCCCTTATCATAATCTCAAGGTCGTAGTCCTTCGCGAGTTTCCTCAGGGTCGTTTGGGCAATTGAACTGAGATTTGACCTGTATTTGTCAACCTTCAGCAAACATTTCTCGGGTTCTGCGAGCCTGTACTGAACTATGGAGTCCAGTAAGGTCGGGGAGAGGTCCCTTGACATTACCTCCTGCCTGCCGAGTTCCATCGTCTGGATCCTCGTATCTGCCCTGTGAATCCTGGAGACGAAAGGTGTCACTAAGTGAAGCCCGGGTCCGAGGCTTTTCTTGTATCTGCCCAGCTTCATATAAATCCCGATCTCATACTCCTGAATGATGACAAGAGAGCTGAAAAGGGCCCAGATCAAGAGAGCCAGGGACAAGAATGCAATGACCCCTATGAGAATGATCTCCAGGTTTTCCGTTCAGATTCCCTCCATATCCGATAATACGGGATTACAATATCTTTATTAATCTTTTTAGTAGTGGTGATAGGAAATCAACACCTCATTCCATGGTGTTGCACATACGATGTTGGAGAAACAGTTAAAAGGGAGCCTCTGTATTGCCTCTCGCCTCACCATGGGGCAGGGACCTCTTGTCCGCCAGCTGAGCCAAAAATTGCGAACGTGGGATGTTAAATGACGGAATACCTTGAAGAACTTGAAGAAAAGAGGAACAGGTTAAACTCCGAAGCAGAAGCCCATAGAAAGAAAAGGGATAGGCTGAATCAGGAGACCAAGAGATTCGCCGAGAAGCGCGACGAGCTCAACTCCGAAGTAAAGAAACTGCTCCAGGAAGCGAATAGGTTCAAGGATAAGCGCGACGAGCTCAATTCGAAGGTACGCGAGGCTAAGGCGGAGAGGGATTCCCTTACCAAGGATTACACCGCGATCAAGGCACAGTTGGATAAAATGAAGAAGAGCAGGATGTCCACCTCCGACGAGGTTTCCATCTCAAAGCTGAAGAAGGAGCTGCACGGCCTCGAATTCAAGCAGCAGACAACGGTACTTGAGCCAGACAAGGAAAGGGACCTGGTGGACCGCATCTCCCATATCAAGAGGCAGATCAAGAAGAAGGAGAAGGAGATGGAGGGAAACGAGGAGATCCGCGATTTGATACAGAAGGTAAGGGATGCCAAGAAGAACATGGACGAGGCCCACGGTAAAGTTAATGAGTACGCGGACTTGGCCCAGAAAGAGCATGACAATATGATAGAACGATTCGGGAGCTCCGACAAGATAAGGAAGGAAGCGGATCAGGCCCAGGAGAAATTCGTGGAATCGAAGGTCAGTGCTGACGAAGAGCACAGGAAGCATATCGAACTGATCCATCTTGTTCATGACATGGATAAGATCGTTTTCGGGCTGAAACAGAGGAAGAAGGCTGCGGAAAGAAGGGCAACGAAAACACAAACACCCGCAGCTTCCCAGGCTCCCACCGGCAAGGCAGAGGCTGAAAAGATATACGAGAAGTTCAAAAAGGGAGAGAAGATATCCACGGAAGACCTCATGCTTCTTCAGAAATACGGCTTCCTATGATATCGTGGATCTATATCCCACGAGGACCTCTGATACAACGGTCCAGACCTTCAAGGTCCCCCCTGGGAGACTTATCATCTCATCGGAGATATTTCGAATATCGCTCCTGAAATCCCCGGATGAGAAACCTCCAACAACAACGATCAGCTCCCTTCTTCCTTCTCTCCCGCCTCCGAATTCCCTCCAATCGGGGAAACCATGCTGTTTCCCTTCCGGGTGGAGCAGGACAACCTTCCATCCACCGCCGCTATCATTCCCACCCCGTATGGAGTCTATGACGGATCCGAGGTCCCTTCCGCTTTCAAGTCTTAAAAGGGGTTTCTTCCCGTCGGGGACAGCGCCGGTCTTGAAAAGTTCCTCGAAGAGGCCCACATAGCGGTTGAAATTCTTAGGGAGTCTGGTTTCGGGGGAGATGCTGATCAGCTCATTGTTCCTTGTGTGAATATAAAGTCTCAATCTGCCTTCCAAGTTCAAAATGGAATCCAAACCCAGAAGGAGGAACTGATATGCGATATCGGGTCTGCCCCTCCTGTTCCTATCCTCGGTTTCTTTGAAGATGGAATGGTGCAGTGATGAATCCAGAATAACCGTTGATGGTTTCTTCTTCCTTTTTCTTGCGTTGTTAACGACAGCTGGATGGGACCAGAACTCTCTGGGAACAAGCTCCAGTTCGGCATCGGCAAGCACCAAATGGAGTATCGGACCTTTTTCCATTATGAAGACCGTCCTCTAGGATCGAGCCCTCCCTGCCTTCAGGAGCTCAAGTACGTCGTAAAGGTCCTGGACGACGAAATCAGCGATCGGCCTCCATTCCTCCGACCTCTCCTGAACCGTCAGCAGTATTGTCCTCACACCTGCAGCTTTTCCTGCCTGGATATCGTAGAGGTAATCCCCTACGAATGCCATTTGATAGGGTTTTAAAGAGAAGTGGTTCAGGACGATATTGATGGGTTCCGGGGAGGGTTTTGGAGGGGCGTGCTCCCTTGAAATGATCATGTCAACCTTTATCCCAAGCACTTCAAGGGTCCTGTTAGCCGCCTCGCTGGATGAACGGGTTATGACAACCGTCTTAATTCCGTTCTCTTCGCAATAGGAAAGTATTTCGGAGCCGCCTGGAGACAACTCGGCGATATTTGCCGCTTCCACCTCTTTATCCCGCAGAAGGGACAGCATCTTCTCAGAGCTTTCCCTCGGAAGCGATGTGATATATTTCAGTGTATCACCATTTGGGATGTCGAGTTCCTTCCTTATGGCCTTGAAATCCAGCTTCATCTTGACGAGGGTTCCATCGAGATCCATACCGAGAACCTTTAAATCCTTCATAGGACCACCAGACCGACTCACGAGCTTTACTTCCGTATTATGCTGTATATTGTATTTCATACCATCGAAATATACCGTGATTACTCGATCACTTCCAGGTCTATGATCTTAATCTGGACGGAATCCTCTCCCTGCCAGCTGTTTATGGAGGGTTGACCGGCGATCGTTACCAGCAATCCCGGTCTGATGGCATCGTAGAGCTCACCTTTGTTGAACCAGATGCAGCCCACGGAGCCGAAATCGTCCTGGATGGAGAACTTGAGATGTTTCCCATCTCCCACTGCATTGACGTCATAGCCTACCATAACCTCTCTCAACGATATTGTAGGGTAAGGATTGCCGACTCCACTGGGGTCGAGCAAGTCAAACGAACGGACCCCTTCCATATCAAGCTCCTTCAATGTCAAATCCAGGTCTATGTCCATCACAGGTATGAACTCCATGTCGGGATATCGGTCTATTATATGATGGTTGAACAGCTCCCTGAGCTGATCCACATTACCGGTCGGTAACGTCAGACCGGCTGCCCTTTCATGCCCTCCGTATTCCAAGAGCAGGCTTCTCAATCCTGTAAGCGCGTTTATAAGGTCGAACCCTTTGGGAGCCCTGCCGGAACCCTTGGCTATTCCGTCCTCGATATTTAGGATGATGGCAGGCTTTCCCGTCATTTCAACGATCCTGGACGCGGAAGTGCCCAGGACTCCCGGATTCCAATCACTGCCTGCCACGACGATTCCCGGGTCATCAGCCAGTCCTTCGATCCTGATGGTCTCAAGGATGCTTTCAACGAGCTTTTTGCCGATGCTCTGCCTCTTGAAGTTCAATGTATTGAGCTCCCTTGCGAAGAGGTCCGAATCAACCCTGTCATCTGTCAGGAGGAGCTCAAGCGCAAGGTCGGGGTGCCCCATCCGGCCTGCAGCATTCAACCTGGGAGCCAATCTGAAGGCCACATCGGCCGAGCCAATGCCTTTTGAGGGATTAATCCCGCATTCCCTCATCAAAGCCGCAAGTCCGACCCTCCCGGTGGACCCAAGCATCTCCAGTCCATATCGGGTCAAGGTCCTGTTCTCGTTGACAAGGGGGACCAGGTCGGCTATGGAGCCCAATGCAACCAGCTCAAGGTAGTCCCTTGGATCTGTCTTGACCACATCTTCAATCTCAAGGGCCTGAGCCAGTTTGAAGACGACACCAACCCCCGAGAGCTCCTTGAAGGGGTACCGGCAATCCGGTCTTTTGGGATCCACCACTGAAACTGCCCGCGGAAGCGATCCTCCCGGTTCATGATGGTCCGTGATGACGATATCGATATCTTTCTCACGGGCAAACTCCACCTCCTGAATGGATCTGATACCGCAATCGACCGTGATGATAAGATCCCTTCCATCCCCTGAAGCTGCTTCGATGACATCCCGGGAAAGACCGTATCCGCCGTCATACCTTGACGGAAGGTTGTATGAGATTTTAGAACCGTTTTCCTCTTCCTTCAGGACAGAGTAAAGGAGCGCCGTGGAGGTGATGCCGTCCACATCATAGTCGCCGTGAACGAGTATCTTCTCTCCGGAGCCAAGGGCCTCCCCGATCCTATTTACGGCTTTGTCCATATCCTTCATGAAAAAAGGATCATGCAGCTGCCTGAGGTTCGGGTTGAGAAATTCATAGACATCTGTCGGATCGTAGAAACCTCTGGCGACTAGTATCCTGGAGAGGAGGGGATGGATGGAGAGCCTCTTTGAAATGGAATTTGATAGCTCGATATCTTCCTGCCTGTACCTCCATTCATGGGTATTTGGAGCTTCCATTCGGTCCACCAATGAGTTTGATGAACCCAATTGCCGTTTAAAGGGTATCAAGGGAGATATGCGAAAGAAATTCGGAGTGTTGTATCATTCTTCCTTGGTCCTGAACAGGAATCTCAGATATACAGGTCCCTTCACATCGATCTTCTTCTTATGACTGAGAAGGTAATACAATGCCTGGGAATTGAGCTTCATATTGATCTCCTCGAGTTCCTTGATCTTCTCGATCTTCTTCGTCGCCCTGCCTCTATCCAGGCTCTTTTCGATCTTCCACGCCGCGTATCTTGAAAATGCCTTGGCAAAGGATTTGCCGGTCCTTGTGGCCCCCGACTCCGTCATCTTCTCGCTCATATCCGGGGTTGCTCCAAATATATTGCCTTCCTGGATCCATATCTCGTTCATAGCCGCCGGACCGCAGATCCCCATACCTTCTCTGACCTCCTTGAGTACAACCTCAGCGGGAATTCCTGTCATGTTCAGTTCATTCGCCCTTTCCTCGGAGACGAGGAACTTGCCGTAGTCCGATTCCACCAGGAATCCCTTCCAGGCCACAACTTTTGAGGGGGGATCGTCCCCGCAGTTGTCCTTGTATGCTTTTTGAATGGCAGATGCAATCTCCTTTCCGTACTCTGTCTGGGGCCTTCTGATGTATTTGATCTGGTTCCCGAGCTCCTCATCGCTGAGCTTCCATGCCGAGAAGAACTGGGGGTAGATGAGCTCCCTGATATCAGGGTATCCATGCTTGTACATCATCACCCTCTCAATACCGATGTCCGCGATGAACACCGGAGCCTTGATCCCCTTATCTTTCAGGACCTCGCCGTCTATCATGCCGCAGGTTCCCAGCTCCAGATCACCACCGAACACCTCAAGTTCCGTCCCCTCCTCGAAATACGGGAAGGGATAAGATTTCAACCTGAACTCGTATTCTTCTATCTCAAGGTGGTCGAATATCCTTTTTAGTATCTTCTTTCCTGTTTCAACCGTCATCCCTTCATCCATCACCACGATCGAGAGCAGATTGTAGGTTTGCATGTGACGGGAGTCTATCGACCTTTCCCTTCGAAAGGAGGTTGCCACCGTGAAAAGCCTAAGCGGAAGGTCCGTGACGTCGTGCGTGGCCTGCAAGGTTGGAATCCAGGATGTTGGTATGAAGGACCGCAATGTAATTTCAGATTCCTCTGGGAGCCCGCTCCTCAGCTCCGGTATGAGGTTCATAAGGTCGATCGCCTGCTCGATCTCCAGACCCAGTTCCTCGGTTATGGAAGTGAGCAGCTCCTCGCCGCTTATATCCTCATCTATCGTATCCAGGATATTCCACAGCTCGGCCCTGTCCAGCTGGGGAAATCCTTCCATTATCCTTTGTTCCACCTCGGTCCTAGGCGGGATCGGTTCGATCCTTATCCAGGAAAGGTGGAAAATGGAATCCTTGAAGATAGGATAGAGCTCGCCCGTTAGCTGTTTTATGTCCCTCAGCGGTATCAGATATGAAGTTTGGATCTCGTCAAAACCAATGGAGAGCATCATCTCCCTTAGTTCCCGGATGCCCTCCGAGATGGGATGGGGATGCCCTACTCCGGAGAAATAGCCGACCATGTCCTCCACCTTGATATTGTCGGTATCTTCCGTTTCGCTCCCGTTTTGGGACTTTTCACTCGTATCCTTCTTAGAAGGCATGCGATCACCTCGATCAGCGCTTCCCAAGCGAATACTTGGCGAATGCGATCTCGCCCGCGGTCCTGTCCATTAGGGACCTTACAACATCCTGTTTCTTCTTCAGCGGTATCATCCCCGAGGGATAGGAGAGTCCCTCGACCAGGTAAGATAATTCATTCATCCTTTCAAATGTTTCCTCCGCCTCCTCCAGTTTTTCCCTGAGCAGAAGGTTAAGGACCACTCTTCTCATCTCACCTACCGCATCACATGCTCCCAGGACGTAGACCCTCTCGTTTAACGGGATATCGGCCGGGACCGGAAGGCCCTCTCCTTTTAAGGTTCTGTTAAGAATGACCGCCTCCGAAAGCTCCACCATGGAATCATCTATGAAGGAGAACTTCTGGCAAGCTGGTGACTGGTAGAGCTTAATCAGCTCCTCAGCCGCGGTGAGGAGCTCACTCTCATTCACTTCCCGGCCGTTCACGGCCTCCGAGATGAATCTCCTGCAGTCCCTTATCAGGTCCCTTGAGAGCGAATATGCTCTATCCCTGACCTCTTCCTCTTCATCCAGCGAATCGGAGATGATCTTCCTGAGTTCTTCGATCGAGACCATGCGGCTAAAGCTTACACCAACGTATTTAACCATAGCCATTCGATTCCATTTCAGGTCTCTCTCAGGTGATCAGACCTGCCTCATCAGGTCCACCGGATGTGCGGAAACTGCCCTTCTTACCGCTATATATGTTGCGCCGAGGCAAAGACTCACGGTCATAGCCATGACTATGATTATCAGGGTCAGCGGGATAGTGGGTTGAACGAAGAAGATGCCCCTATCCCCCCTCTCAATAAGATAGGCCGAGACGTTCAATATCAACGGGCTACCGAGAAACAGGGCGGCGATGAAGGATATCAGCCCGATCAATCCGCCCTCCACGAGGAATATTCGCATAACATCATTCGAAGAGAAGCCCACTGACCTGAGAACCCCTATCTCACTCCTCCTTTCGGATACGGCTATTGACATCGTGTTGTACATTATGAAGAAACCCACTATTATTACGAATACCGTTGTCAGCAGGAGGAAATTCACGAGCGAGCTCTTGGTCTCATGTGCCAGGGGCTGATCCAGATTGAATTCCTCGAACATGGTTATGGATCCCGGTATCCTGCCCTCCAGGAGTCCGGTCTTGGGATCGCTTCCCTCAATTTCATTCAACAGCCCAAAGAGCAGAGAAGAGGTCAGAAGTATGAAGGCTGCCATCAGTGCAATGGTCGATATCGTACTTATGGATCTTAACAGATCATGGCGTAGATGAGACAGGGCGTAGGAGCCGGAATTGAAGGTCTTTTCATCAATTGACATCTTCATCTACCCTTTCTTTTTCCCGGACAGGCTGATCATATCGGTCCTTGAATGGGATTTTCCTCTCACGATCTTTCCGTCCCTGACCTTGATCATCACCTTCGCTCTCCCGGCGATCAACCTGTCATGGGTGGCAAGAACAAGGGTCTTGCCTTCTTCGTTGAGCTCCCTGAAGAGGGAGACTACCGAGCGTGCAGTTTCCGAGTCGATATTGCCGGTTGGCTCGTCGGCAAGGATTATCATGGGATCGTTTATCAGGGCCCTGGCAATAGCAACCCTCTGCCTCTCACCCCCGGAAAGCATCCCCGGCAGATGGTCGCCTCTATCCTGGAGCCCGACCTTTTCCAGCAGCTCAACAGCCCTTTTAACGGGTTTTTCCCTGTCGAACATCACAGGCACAAGAATATTCTCCATCGCGGTAAGGGATGGAATAAGGTTGAAGAACTGGAAGATGAAACCCACGTTGTGCTTCCTGAACTTCGCCATCTGCTCCTGGGAGAGCTTGTTCACTATCACCTTTTTCACTCTCACCGTTCCTTCGTCGGGTTTGTCCAGACCTCCGATCATGTTGAGGAGTGTAGTCTTTCCTGCTCCCGAAGGCCCCATTATTGCTACGAGCTCCCCGGCCTCAACCTCCATTGAGAGGCCATCCAGGGCTTTCACGACGGATTCGCCCACCTTGTAGGATTTCACGACCTCGGCGACCTCGATCAGCGGACCTTCATGCATGTCTCAGAACCTCCAGCGGCGACTGCTTGTTTATCATAACCAGAGGTGGTATCAGACCTATCGCTGCCGATACGATCCCCATGCCAAAGGAATAAAGCGCTATCATCGGGTCCATGGAAAGGGGCAGACCCACCCCCCCTTCGGTGAAGGCGATGTTGGCCCTGTCTATGATGGGTACGAACATGATCCCGAAAAGGAGGCCCATTGCAACTCCTCCCAGCACAATGATGACGATGGAACCCGATACGAGGAGAGATACCTGGGATGAGCTGATGCCCAGGGCTCTGAGGCTTGCCAGCTCGAACTTCCTTTCCATGACGGTGATGATGGATGTATTGGCCACAACGAGTACCATCAACACCCAGCAAAGGACGGTGATCAGATAGACCCAATTGTCCATGACCTCCTTGACCTTGAAAAGCTCCTTCTGCTCATCTGAAGGGGCTCCAGATGTCTCCTCCGAGAAGAAATCATCGAGACCCTGGTCCATTGAGGAGAACAGAACAAAGAGAAGGGTGAGGGATGCGATGCCGCCCATGGCCAGGAGGGTCCGGGACCTGTTCCTCAATGTATCCTTGATGATATATCCTAGGGGGCCGAGGGCCCTGGGAACCTTGATATCGGTCCTGCCTTTTTTTTGCCGATCCTTGGTAGGAGGCAGCTTCCCTTTGTCTTTCAGATTCATCATAATCACGGGTTGTAGATCATGGAGTCCCTTTCTCCCACCATCAGTCCTTTGTCCGAGATCCTTAGGGGTCGAACGCTCTCGTCGAATCCGCTCCCCCTCATCTTCTCGACGAGAACTCCCCTGATCCTCTTGCTCCCGTCCATGGTGTTGAACAGTCTTATTACTCCCCTTGCAAGATACGTTTCGGAGGGGAACCTCTCTCCGGTCTCCTCGATTATCAGCAGGGACGTGATGGGCGGTTGGAGTCTATCCTCCTCTTCTTTCTCGGAAAGCGTTCTCATCAAGGAAAGTATCCTCCTTCTTGCCGAAACTTCGTCATCTGACATCGATCTGAGGGATGTTGTGGAGTCGAGAACGACCCTCAAGGGCCGGTGCTTCTCGATCTGTTTTGGCAGCTCCCTGTCAAAGAAAGACAGGGGTGTGATGCTTCCTTCCTTTCCTATGTCCTCCGGCGAGATATCCATTATCTTGATATCGGGATGATCGAGCCCCAGCTCCTGCATGTTCGACCTGATCTCGTAATGGGGTTCGTCTATGGTTATATAGAGGACGCTCTCGCCCTTTCTTGCTCCCTCAAGAAGGAACTGCCATCCCATCAGGGACTTGCCTGCCCCCGGTGGTCCGATAACGGCATAGGGCCTCCCGGCCACAAGACCTCCGTTCAACATCTTGTCCAGTCCCTTTATCCCTGTTGCCACTTTTCTTATCCTTCTCGTAATATCCCCTCCGTTTCAGTGGATTTTGCCAACTATCATCATATTTTGATTAAATCCTTTCGGTTTCAATCACGCCGGAGAGGTATTAAGTCCCCGGTTGTATTTCCTCTTCGTTGGTGAACATGTCCGGAGCAAAAAGGGTACCTGCCATAATTGCTGTCCTTCTGATCGGGCTGACGGCCGTATCCGGGAATAATGCCTTCTATGACAAAGCATCATTGTTTCCCGATCCTGTCCTTGATTTTGATTCAGGCCCGGATGTGGTCACCTGGAGGGTTGGTGATTTCTGGAACTATTCGACTGAATTTTCCATCACATATCTTGTCTTTACCATCCCGTTCACAGGATGGTTGAACATTTCAGTCATGCAGGTCATTCTTGATTTCACATATTCCAACTCCCCGGTTTACATACTCAACGTTTCCGGCAACATCTCGGGAATTCTGGACAACGACCTTCTGGGGATCCATGAGAGGATCTACGTTGACATTCACGGCTATATGTGGACGAGGATACAGGACCTGTCGAACTACCGTATGGTCATGAATGCGACGGTCTCGGGGACGCAGACATCTGTCAACGGAGAATACCCTTACGGTTACGAGTACTTCCCTGCGATGGAGCAGTTCGATTTTCCCATTCTTCCGGGAGACACATGGAACGTGAACGTTTCTGCCAGGATTCCCTTCGGAGGATCAGGGGATATATTGACCCTTGACCAGAAATACGCATGTCCGGGGGAGCAGATGGTGTCCGTCCCAGCAGGTTCGTTCCTCTGCAATGTGATAAACATCGACGATGAACCATCTCTCTTCTTCAACCGGACGGTGGGCAATTCCGTCAAGATGGAGTACTCCCTGGACATTGACACATTCAGCGCAACCGCCCCATTCGAGCTAGAGACATACAGTCATGCCCGTGAAGAGACCGGCATCAGGATATGGATCGAGGACCGGCAGCCCGTTTGGGCGGGTGGTAAATTCGCCTTGAGGGGTGAGATCACATCATCGAACAAGGTCGTAACAATCCTATTTCCCAACGGCGAAGTCGCAGATGTCGTCCCGCTCATCGGTACTGAGAGGACATTCCGGAGGGTGCTCACAGCACCGATGGAGGAGGATAACACACCAACCAGGAACGACCACGGCTCCTTCGGAATTCTGGCGGTTGTCGGCACCCTCGAGGAGCTCGACGTTTGCTCCATCACCACCAAGGCAGCAGACCTGGAGCTTACTCCCCTGTCCATGAACATCACCCACACGGGAAATGGAACCATAGATGACACTTTCACCGTCAAGATCAAGGTATTCGATCCTATGAACTACGGCGTCTCCGATTTCTCACTTATCCTTAGAGACCTGACCAACGGCACGGAGCTGTTGAACCTATCATCACTTTCGATTGAGGCACACGGCGAGAAGAAATTTGAGATCGATATCTCAAAGCCAGCCTTCGGGAACCACACGCTGGAGCTTGTGGTCGATCCAATGGATGAGGTTCTTGAGTACAATGAATCAAACAATGTACTTCTGACCAATTATTCAGTGCTTGAAAGGCCCGATATCCGTTGGGAGACCAATCCTCCTCCGGGCAACGTATCGGTAAAGGAGATGGAAGTCATCATGTTCCTCGCTTTGGCCTACAGGGGGGAAGAAGAGGTCCCTCCCGGAATGTGGAGGGTGGATATCGATGGAAGAGTATACGAAGACTCCAGCATAATCACATTGATGCCTCCCTACACAGGATGGCTTTCCAGCAGGGACGAGCCATATTCCATCGAATATCAACTCGACCGTGAATACTACTTCGGGGACGAGAACGGCACGGTCCGCTGGAACCTGACCGTCATCGATGTCGATCAGCCCCCGGTCATAGATGGAACCGACCCGGATAGTGGAAATGTCACCATTGCGGAAGGGGAGCAGATGGAATTCAGAATCAGCTGCTCAGACATTGATGAGGAAGCCCCAATCATCCGGTGGTACCTCGATACCATTCCCGTCAGGACGAACAACAAGACCTACGCGTTCAAGGCCGATTTTCTAGGTGTGAGGTCCTCCGAGGGCTCCCCGTTCAATCTGAGCGTTCAAGTTATGGACCCGGACGATCCCTCGCTCAACTCCTTTGCCAATTGGACCATATTTGTGATTGATGTTGACAGGAAGCCCCTTGTTACAGTAAATCCCGCTCCGGGAAACTACACTTTGCAGGAAAGCGGCAGCTTGAACTTTTCCGTGGATGTCGAAGACCCGGACGGAGGCAACCATACCTCGTCATGGTTCATAGATGATGGATTGCCGATCAACGGAACATCACTTGTTCTTGATCCACAAGCACAAGGACTTGCTCCCGGGGTGCACATAATAAGGCTCCTCGTTGTATCCGGAGCCTTCAACGGGACCTATATCTGGAACATCACTATCATGGAAAAGGAAGAGGAGATCAGGTTCCTTGCACCTGCCGGTGTCGATATCGTATCCCCCACAAGGTCCGTATTCGAGTGGAACGAGACCATCGTTTTCGAGGCTGTCCATATCGATGCCCGTCCCATTGATATCATGTGGCATCTGGGGACAGGGTGGCCGGTCAGCATTCTGCAAGGGGATCGGGTTGAGATCAACACAAGCATGATGCAGCCAGGAAGCTACACAATACTGCTCAACGCTTCAACCACCGGGCCGCCCGTGGGATGGATAGAACTTGAATTGACAATAATCATCGAGCATGAACACGATATCCCACCCGTTGATGATGACGATGGTGGTAGGAATGAAGGGAATGAATTCCCCTGGTGGGCCATAATCGTATCAATATTCATCCTGCTGTGTGCATTACTGGTGATGGGTATTCTGTTGTATAATCGGAATAAGGAGAGTGTCTGGACCGAGGAGTGAGGATCACTCTTCGGTCGGATACGGGTTTGATCTTTTTGTCTGGGTATGGATGCCTATGAAGGTCACAAGGCCAACGGAAAGAGCTATTGCAATGACGATCAGCCAGATAGTGTACCAAGGCAGACCCCCCTCTTCCTCTCTGGAGAGGACTATCTTGTCGATATGCTCGGTCCTGCCGGCCCTTACGAGAACGGTGACTTCCATGGTTTCGAATCCCTCTCCAGATATGATAAGGGTCCTCTCACCGGCCTCGGAGTCTATCTTGAAGTAACCGTCCTCCCGGGTCATTGTGGTATTTCCGTCCTCAACGGTCACCTTGATGCCTTCCAGTTTGTGTCCCCTGCCGTCCTCTACAACTCCCGAAATGAAGCCTGTGTTATCTGTCCAGAAGGACCAGCCCTTCGTCTGCATCCTGTTCCCGGCAAGGTCCCATCCGTTAACCTCGACCTCGTAATAAGCACCGTATTCCAGATCTCCGTCCGAGATGTAGTTTACCCTGTCGCCCTGCCAGATCAATTCGCCCTCCACCCCGTTCAATTTGAACTGGAGCTGGCTCTTGTCCATTCTCTCGGAGAATGTGACGGATATCACCGTATCCACCGGTACGCCCTCTCCCTTGGGATAGAATCCCGGCAACTGTCGGTCTTGTGAGGTCAAGCGTGAACCTGACCGAAGCTGTGGCCGAATTGCCTGCGATATCCCATACCCTGACACTGACAAGGTAAGATCCCTCGATGAGATTGATGAATCTATAGGATGTGTCCTTGGCGGCGTCGATCCAGGAGATCCCGTCCAGTGTTAGCTCGTACATGTCTATCCCGGATGTCGCATCCGATCCGTTCCAGATGATCGAGACGGCCTCTTCGCCAATATAGGAGCCGTCGACCGGGCTCAGTATCCTGATGACTGGCCTTGTCCCGTCCACTGTTATCGTGATCGAATCAACCCTTACGTTCCCGGCGATATCGACTGCCCTAATTGATATCCTGTATATGCCGTCGTCCAGCTGCCATAGGGTTCTGTCGGTCCTTTTTCCCATGGGCTCCCATTCCTTGTCATCGAGCCTGAAGTAGAACTGGTCCAGACCGGATTCCTGATCGCTTCCGTTCCACTCCACCTTTATATTGGATTCCTTGGTAAGAAGGCCGTCCTCCGGAGAAAGGATCGCAAGTGAGGGAGGGTTGGGATCGAGGTCGAAGGTGACCGCATCTTCGGCCACATTCCCGGCCCTGTCGAAACCAAGCAGTGTCAGCTGGTGGGTGCCCCCGGTTATATTAGTAACGATTATCGATGTGTTCCTTCCGGAATAGAGGGTTCTGTTCTGATCGATCACAAGTTCGAACCTGTCAAGTCCGCTCGAGTTCTCCTTCCATTCCCAGCGAACCTGGACCTGCCTCCCTGACAGAAGGGCGCCTTCGATGGGGAATATTATATTGATCTCCATGGGTGTCCTGTCGATGGTGAAGTTCACCATATCGAACGTAGAGTTTGCGGCATTGTCATATACCCGAACAGTGAAATTATGCCATCCTTCCGCAATCTTCGGTACCTCAAATGTCGTGTTCAGACCAACAATGGTGAAAGGTTCGCCGTCAAGGGAAACCTCCGCATGATGAATACCGCTTTCGTTGTCACCCATCTCCCATTCGAAGGTCATATTCGAACCGGAATAATAACCTCCATCAAGAGGTGAGGTGATATTCACCCAGGGGTCCTCGATGTCCACGCTCGAATAGACGATGTTCGAGGGATCGCTCTCTATGAGTTCGTTCACCACTGTCACATAATATCCCAGATAAACGGAATAATTTCCGTCGATATCGAGATATTCGGTCTGATGTGGGAGAACTGTATCTCTGTGATGCCATGAGCCGTTGTATGATCTGCTATAGATCCTATAACCACGGAGCTCAGTAAGCTCAGTCTGTTCCGGCGCCTCCCATTTCAGAAGGAAAGAACCGCCGGCCTGTGTAATGGTAAGGTTCTTTGGGGGAGCGACCACTGGGCACGTGGTGAGTGGAAAATTATCCTGGGGCATCACTCCGCCAGAGGACATTATGGTGTAAGGTTCGTCCACTATGCCGTCACCATCCGAATCCGGGGCTCTCCAATCCCTCCAGTAGTTTCCTCTCCCGTTCGATGAGTTCCATTGATTGTTTCCACTGAAGATGTTCTCGGCCTGGTAGCGGTCCGTGATATAATGATCCCCGGTTCCTCCATTGTAGAACAGGTAATTGTCATGGATCGCATTGTCATTGCAGAATTCCAGGGATAATCCCAAGGCTTCCGAGTTAGTCTCATCGAAGATGATGTTCCTGCTGATAAGGTTGTCATCCGAATCGACCATCTTGATCTTGCAGGTATCAAACATACTTTGGTAATCTCCCGTAACAAGATTTCCCACCACCGCATTGTTATCGGACATGTGGAGGTAGATGCCGTTCTCGTCGCAGTAAGATATCCTGCTGTTCATTATCTGGCTGTAGGTGGTCCCGTGCATCACAATGCCGTTCCCGGAGTCGGAGATGTCCACACCATCGATCGTCAGCCCTACGGCACCTATCGTCTGGATAGCTCCGCTGACATCCGAGAAAGATCGGGAAGAGACGGTGCCTCCATCGGTGCCTATCACTATCAATTGACCTATCCCGGCGGGGAGGCTCTGAAGCTGGGTGCTGGATCTGGCGATCGCTATCGGCTTGGAGTTGACTGTGTTCGTTTGATCCACATCCAGCAGGTCGAGCCAACCTGCGGGCTCCACATCCTCGTAAAATGACAAGCCGGTTCCCCAGAATTCGTTTTCCCGGGCCATGACCGAT
The DNA here is from genome assembly GCA_048569615.1 of Thermoplasmatota archaeon. Taxonomy (GTDB): domain Archaea; phylum Thermoplasmatota; class Penumbrarchaeia; order Penumbrarchaeales; family Penumbrarchaeaceae; genus JAYEPK01. The sequence goes on from JBLIRK010000035.1 coordinate 19,618, forward strand.
GAAACATGAACTACCAGGCCGCGTTGTGCCGAATGTTCGTCTGTGAAGTTATTCCCGTAAACAACCGTTGAGATGCAATCCTGCACGTTCAAACCCCTGGTATCTGCGGATATCGTATTGAATGATACGTTGACGAGTCCAGAGTTCGTCAGCCTGATGCCCATATCGAAGTAGCTTTCTATGGAATTGTTGTTGATGTGAACGTTGGAGCATCTTGTCATGCCGATGCAGTCGTTAGACCCAGAGTAGATGTTATTGGAATCAATCCGCAGATTCCCTTCATCCTGGACCCATATGGCCGGCCAGTTCGTCGAAGCGATCCTGCTCCTTCTGATCAGATTTGAATTACCGTTCAGGATGTATACCCCGAACCCACAGTTGTCCACTGTCGAATTGTAGACCTCGACGGAGCCCCCTTCCTCTATCTGGATCCCTGTGAGGAAGTCCGAGATGTCGCACCCGCTAATATTGATGTTGGATGACCTGTTCAGGTAAATGCCGTGGATGGAGCCGTTTTTCAAAGAGCAGTTTAGGATGAGCAGATGAAGGCTGACTCCCTTGATCTCAAGGGCATAGGGTGCCTGGTGAGCATCGATGGTGAGGTTTTCGATCACATATGGATCGCCTTCTGATCCATCACCTCTCCAACCTTCAGAAGCTGCCATGGACTGAAGACCCGGATTGGTAATGATCGATATGATGCCATGGTCCGACCAGGGATGGTCATCACTGCCCGAGCCGGTTGAATTGATCATGAAAAGGGCCGATGAGCCCACCAGCAGAACAAGAATGAGAGCAGAGACGGACCTGATCATCAGAGGTACCTCGGAGCTGCCGGAAAATGATATCCGGCAGGCGGTTATTCAAACCGGTGGATAATAACACTTCGGTCCCATGAACATTTTCGCCTGCCTACAGGGCTTCTTCCCTCTTCTTTTTAAATCTCCTGTAGACGATGAAGGCGATGATACCGGCGATCATGATGAGTACAACGATCAGGATCACGATGTTGTTCCCCTCGAAGATGTTGAAATCGCCGCTCTCGATATCCCCGTTTCCATCGTCATCATCCGCTGCCCCGTCTGGAACGTCCTCGATGGTGAATCGAAGAGTCCGCTCCGCTCTCTGATACCCCTCCTTCTCGGCGGTTATCTTTATCCAGCCCTGGGTTGTTGCGGTAACCGGGTTCGCCTTGAAGGTAATGGTAAACTTTCCATTTCCCTGGTTCTGCTGGGAGACCTGTCCTCCGGAGCGGTCCAAGGTAAGGCTTGATACGTCCACTGCATCCCCCGTCTTTGTCTCGATATCCACCGTGAGCTCCTTGGTCTGCCCCTCTTTGATGCTAGTGAATGGAGAAGGAACGATAATATCGAGCACCTTGTCAGGATCGGCGGGAAACAGGATGTCGAAGGAGAACTCCATGTATGCGTCGTGATATCCGTTCTTGGTGGCGGTTATGTTTATGACCTCTATGTCCTCCTCGTCCAGTTCTGGTGTTGTGTATGTGAACTGGTATGCCCCCATACCGAGGTCCTGAACCTCTGTGACCTCTCCGAGGTCCGCCCGGCCCTCCATGATTATCCCTTGGATGTATTCGTTATCGTTGTCCTCCTTTACAGCCAGGATCGTGAAGTCCTTCTCATCACCCATCACAAGGAATCCTACATCGGGTTCCGCGGAAAGGACCATCCTATTTCGAGGTGCCTCAACAGTGATTGATTCTGTAGTTCCGGTCCCCTCCGGTACCCAGCTACAGTGCACATAGACCTCCAGTACGTCCCCATCCTCCGCTTCCACGGGGTATTCGTAGGAGAATGTATCACGGCTTGGTTGGCTGTCGTACGTTTCGTCGATGATCACAACACCATTTTTTGAAACAGCAACTTCATCGATGTAGTGTGTGCTCAGTTCAACCAATCTTACCGGATGGGTTATGGTAACGTTCAGCACCTGCCTTGTGTAGTAATAATCCAACTGCACATCCTCCGCATTGTGCGCTTCGACCTCCGCATCATCCATCAAGCACAGGACCATCAAGCTCATAAGAGCGACAATCATCAGAGAGGTCATCATTCTCAACAGGATGTTCTTTCCCATGGCAATTCCCCTTCTCATATGTGTCTGTGTAAGGATAAACATTTTGCTTTTGTTATAAGATCACATAAAAGAGGCTTTCCAGCTCATCGAAAGACCAATGTTTAATAATATCCGTTCATTTGTGGTAGCCGGTGATAGGGTGACCATAAAGGTAGCCATCAACGGATACGGGACCATAGGGAAGAGAGTTGCGGACGCCGTCACGCTTCAGGACGATATGGAGATCGTGGGCGTGACCAAGACAAGACCGACCTTTGAGGCCCGAATGGCCATTGAAAAGGGTTTCGATCTCTACGTAGCGATTCCGGAGAACATCCCGAATTTCGAAGCAGCGGGCATACAGGTGAAAGGCACACTTGATGACCTGCTTAACATCGCCGATGTCGTTGTCGACTGCACTCCCGGAAAGTTGGGAGTGAGCAACCTGGCCAAATACAAGGAATTCGGGATCAAGGCCATTTTCCAGGGAGGGGAGAAACACGAACAGGTGGGGATGTCGTTCAACTCGCTTTCGAACTATGACAAGAACCTCGGTGTGGAATTCACAAGAGTGGTCAGCTGCAACACAACCGGTCTTGCAAGAACGATCTACCCTCTTACCAAAGAGTTCGGGGTCAAGAAGGTCTACGCCACAATGGTCAGAAGGGGCCCCGATCCGAACGATTCCAAGAAGGGGCCAGTAAATGCTATCATACCCGTACTCAAGGTCCCTTCACACCACGGTCCCGACCTGAAGACCGTTATAGACGGGATCGATATCGATACAATGGCAGTGGCCGTTCCAACCACCCTCATGCACCTGCACTCTATCGTTGTTATCCTGGGAAGGGAAGCCACTACAGATGAGGTACTGAAGGTATGGGAGGCCACTCCAAGGGTCAAGTTCGTCGACGGTGGGGATGGCATATCCTCCACGGCCCAGATCATGGAGATGGCGAGGGACCTGATAAGGGACCGGTCCGATCTGAACGAGATTGCAGTGTGGAGGGACGGGATCCATGTTGTCGGGGACCATCTCTACTATTACCAGGCAATCCATCAGGAATCCGATGTCGTCCCAGAGAACGTGGACTGCATCAGGGCGATGTTCAAGCTCACCGAAGACAATATGGAATCAATAGAGAAGACCAACAAGGCCATGGGGATAAACTGAAAAGATCAGCCCGTAAATCCACCATCTGGTTCCCGCTTCGTTATGATTAAATAGTTTCCTAACGTTGAACAATGGTCAGCTGTTCGGATATCCAAAAAGATCCCCGGATGGGAGCAATGTAGGTTGTATTCCTCCCGGGGAGGTTCACGGGATACAGCATTATCGCGGGGAGGTCCACCGATGGAGAAGAAGATAGCGGTGAAGAGGCCATCTGGGAAGGCCACGAAGGCCAGAACAGGCGGAAGCAGACTGGATGAACTACTTGGAGGAGGATTCCCCTTCAGCTCATGCTGTCTGATCGAGGGACCGGCCTTTATCGGGAAGGACATACTGCTCTCACAATTCATCTCCGAAGGTGTCAAGTTCGGCATTCCATCACTGGTTGTGCTTACCCAGTCCACAACCTCGAAGTTCAGAAAGAGGATCGTCGAGATGGACTACAAGCTGGAAGAGCACGAGAAGGCGGGTCTGGTCTCTTATATAGACTGCCATGCGAAGACGGTTGGTCTCATGGGGAAGAATCCCTATGCAATCTACCTCAACGGGGTGGGCGACCTTAATGCCCTGGCAGGTGCAATGGAAAGGTTCCAGCTTGGCTACCGCAATAACTATTTCTACCATAGGGTGATCTTCGACTCCCTGTCTTCGGTGCTCAGGGCCCACGGGCTTAACAAAACCCTCGATTTCCTCAACAACATAACCGCCAAGACCAAGGCCTACAAAGGTATAGCATTGTTCGATCTTGCGGGCGGTATCCATCAACCGGAAGAGGTCAACGCCCTGGAGCATTCGATGGACGGCTCGATCATACTGAAGGAGGACAAGGGAAAACACCTCCTTGTTGTAAAGGGTCTTCCGGATGTCAAGGGCAGAGATTGGGTCCAGTACAACTTCGATGATGCTGGTTTCGACATAGTAGGTAGTTATTCCTACAGCTACATCAGGTAGTTGGATCATTCCTCGAGAAGGGAATCGTAATCGAATTCCGTTACTCTCCCTCTTCTCAGCATGAAGAACAGAACCAATAGCAGGGATACTACTGAAATGACCAGCAGAATCCAAATGAAGACCGTTAGGTGCGATCCATTCCCATCAGCTCCTCCTTTGGCCTGGAATGTGAAGTAGGAGAGGGGAAGCTCCGAATCGTTTTCGCCATTCTCCGTTCTGGAGAGATAAGCTGTCACTTCGATACCGTCCTCCCATGGGGGGTCTTCGAGTTCGAGCATGTAGCTTCCCGAACCGTAGGGCTTCTCCTCCAATTCATATGAGCCGAGAATTCCTTTGCTGCTGCGGAATACGACCCAGATATTCTGCAAGGGCTCCCCCCTTGCCTTAACGATCACCTTTCCATCAGCGGAAGAGATTGTGACATTGTCGATCTTCAGGACCTCCTGGGACGATCCCCCCTCGTTGAGAACCCGGATCAGCAGCTCCTGAGGTTCGGATGAATCCCCGCTCCTGTCGACTATCACTATGGTGATGGAGAAATTGGATGAGGAGATGTCGGGTGGTAGGGAGATATTCATGAGCAGTCCGTCTGCCGAGGCAAGAGTATAATCAGTGACAGCCTCGAGGGCATCCACGGGATCGTCGGGATCTTCAACGATGAGCGGGCTCTGTGAAAGGTCAAGCAGGATGAAGCTTCCGGGAGCGATGCCAACATTCCAACCGTCAGGTCCGATGAAGAGGGGCGGATCGTTCACCGGTGCGATGTATACGTTGAAGAATATTTCAAGCTCTCCCCCCCTTCCGTCTCCGAGGATCAGGGAGAAGTTACCGCTGCCGAATAGATCCAGTCCAGGCTTGATGTGAACGGTTCCGTTCGGTGGAAGTGAGATCGATCTGAATATATCATCGCTTGAGCCCAGTGACCAGTAGATCGGATCCCCGTCGGGATCGCGGGGGTCCAAAGAGGAGAGGGGAAGGTACACATCCTCATCTTCCCTGATATCAAGCCCGACCGTTCTTCTTGCCACTGGCGGATCATTTACCGAAATAACGGATATCGGCACCTCGTTGTAGGAAAATTCGCTGCCGTCCGTAACGTTTACCCTTAGGTATGATAGTCCGAACCAATCGGCAGCAGGAGTAATGAGAAGGCTGGTGCCCTCCATGGAAAGTGCGATATGTTGGGGATCGTAGGTGGAAATATTCCAGAACAAAGGATCGCCGTCCCTGTCCTCGGCCCATTCGTCCAGATGGACCTCCAACGGTGTGTCCTCCGGGGTCTGGAGTGCGGCTGGAATGCTTACGAGCGGAGGATCGTTTATGGGGAGGACCTCCACAGTCATGTTGATCTCGATACGGCTTCCTTCCGGGTCACTTATATCGAACAGCAGGTAAGTCGATCCGAACCAGTCCTCCTCCTCCGTGAAGAGTACGAGGAATGGTGAAACCGCCAGATTGGAGGAGGCATTGATATGGGGTGAGCGGACCACATCGACGCTCAGCTCGTCTATGTCGTTGTCCGAATCGAAGATGTAGTATGATAGGTCCATGTAGGAGGACAATCCCTCGGAGAACCTGTAAGGATCGGGCAGCGGCTGTGCCACTGTCGGAGGATCGTTGACATTCTCGATCGATACCTGCAGAAGCGTCCAGTTGGTATCCCCGCACCAGTCGGAGACCTGTATCATGAATTGCGATGTGCCGGTGACGTTATCCTGGGACCGGAGAACAAGAGAACCGCCTACGATCTCCGCGTCTACCCTCGATGAGGTCCTGTTGGTGTAGTGTGTCCCGTTCCATAACTTGAACGTAAGGACATCCCACGGATCAGGATCGGAGAAGGTCTGGTTCAAAGGATATTCATGCGTGCCGAAATCCTCCGTAAGACTGATCATCCTGTTGGACCTGTTGTATGTGGGCTCCCTGTTGTTCTTCCAGGCTTCAAAGCCCTTCCGCTGGTCGTTGTTCCTGTCAATAAGGCCTGTCTCGTCTTCCGGTGCAAGGTCGTGGAGCCAGCTCCACCCCAAGAACTCCACATCGATCCTCCGGTCAACGGTCAGCCTGGTGAATAGGTCAGATATGAAGGCCGCCTGCCCCTCCTCTCCGCCGAATGATGAATTGGAGCTCCAGGCCACCTCCGACAGTCCGAACGGTTTTCTTTCAAAGTGTTTGTAGGCTTTGGAGTAATAATCATCGTCCATGTCGCCGACACGGTTTATCCCTGCGACCGCAAAAGGATACGAGGTGAATACCAGGACGTCCATCCTGTCTGGATCGAAAAGATCCAGGACAGAGAGGTTCGCCTCCCGGTTCTCCGAAACGATCTCCCTTGAGAACGTGCAGAAGACCTTCGTCTGTGGGGAGATCTCCTTCACGGCGTCATAAGCCTCGTTGTAGAGGGATATGAAATACTGGAATCCGTTCCCGCTTGTCTGGTTCAGGCCGTACTTCTCGAACCAGCGGTTCACCTCGTTCCCGAGGGACAGATACAGCGGCCTGGAAGCGTTCACGGCATCTTTAGCGGCCTGTATGTATCTGGACCTCCACTGATCGCTGCTCAAGTCGCTGGTTGCCAGGGACGGATGCTGGATCAATTTGAGACCCTGTCCGAAGAAGTTCAGATGGACGAGCGGAAACATGTCGTTCCCTCGGATCAGGTCCTCAACGAAGATCCGGCCCCAGTCGCCCGAGAGGTCCGCGGATAGATTGTAGAAGGGAGACGGTCTTCCCCAGACTGGTACGAACTGGTTGAAGCCGGACACGTTGGAATAGAGCAGGTATAGATCATCCCCGGGGAGCGGATTGGGAAGCATACCCTTGTAGTATCCCCATGGAGGTAGGTCCGGGGAGTCCGCCGGCAATAATTCCAAAGGTCCCGCGGCTGAAGGCCCCCCCTCCATTTGAACTGTGGAGGAAACCACGACTGCCAGTATGACCAGGAGCGGGGCAGCTCCGGTCAGCAGGTGCTTCATACGGAACAAGAACCTACTGAGCGTATATATCCATTACTGACACTACTATCCAACCGGAGCGGAAAAATATCAAATAAGGACGGACCCTTGACGGTCCGATGGGAATCGGCATAATGGTGGATTTCGACGGCACGATCGCGGAGACCGATGCATCCTATGATATACTGAACAGGTTCGCCGAAGGAGATTGGCTCTCCATCGAGAAGAAGGCATATGCCCACGAAATAACAATCCTTGAAGCCCTCAGGCGGCAGGCGGTGATGGTGAAGGCCGGCCCTGAAAAAGCCCGCCGGTTCCTGACGGAGAATGTGAACCTCAGGCCGGGTTTCACGGAATTCGCCAATTACTGCAGGGATTTCGGAATACCGCTGCTCATCTGCTCCGACGGATTCGGATGGACCATAGAGGTCCTTCTCGAACATTGGGGCCTGGAATGGATCCCGTGGGTTTCCAACAGGACTTTCCCGGATGCGAAGGGTTGGAGGATCGAGTTCCAGCACCGTCGGGAAGGCTGCCCCGTAAATGCGAACTGCAAATGCTCCCATCTCTGGAAGATGAGGGAGCGGGTGGACAAAGTGGTCTTCGTAGGGGACGGAACCACGGATGAATGCGTTTCCAAGGAGGCTGATGTGGTCTTCGCCAGGGACAAGCTCATGGACCTCTGCAGGTCCAACAATATTGAATGCATCCCGTGGACAACTTGGAAAGAGTTACTGGATAGGATCAGGGAGCTCTAGGTCCTTTTTGGGAACGGAACGGCGTTCGCGAGCCGGAAATCAGCATCACTTCCCGTAAGCGGGAGCTTGACCGGCCTTCCTTCAAGGGCCGATATATGGGCGGCCTGCATGACCTCCACCGTTATCTTTCCCGGTTCGGCTCCCACCGCAATGGGAACGTCTCCGTCCGAGCGAAGCACCTGTACGACATTCTGGAACACCTTGTCGTGGTTCGACATGGATCCCTGATAGCCTCCCTTGTAGGTGTTGGGAGGCTTTCCGGGGGGAAGGTCCGGCATCTCCAGACCTTCGACGCTCCATATCGTGAGCTCGTTCAGATACCTGCCTCCGACCTTTATGGAGCCCCTAGTTCCAAGAACCGTGATCGATCCCTCGAGGTTCTTCTCGTAAACGGCCGTTGTGTAGTTCATGACCGCAACCGCACCCGATTCGAATACGACCTTCAAGGTGCCCAGGTCCTCCGTTTCTATGTAGGGATGGTCTATGTTCTTCATGGTTGATTCAACGAGCATCGGATTTCCACCCAGCCACACGATCAGGTCGACGAAATGCGAGCTCTGGGTGAAGAGGGCCCCTCCATCGAGGGCTAGCGTTCCCCTCCATTCCTCGTCGTCGTAGTAGCTCCTTCTCCTGTTCCAGTAGACATCGGAATTGATCAGGAAAACGTCCCCCATCCTGCCCGCATCCACGGCTTCCTTTAGTGCGGCAACAGGCGGATTGTACCTGTTCTGCTTCACAAGGAAATACTTCATCCCGGTCCTTTTTTCAGCATCGATGACCCTCTGGGCATCACTGAGGGAAAGTGCCATGGGTTTCTCGGAAAGTGCATGCTTTCCTGCCTCCATGGCTTTCGTTGACATGTCGGCATGAAGTCCGGAAGGGGTGCAGATATCCACTATATCCACAACAGGATCTTGCAGTACATCTTCAAAGGATGTGGTCCACCTGCAGCCCGCGGCCGAAGCCCCCTCCATTGCTCTCTCCTCTTTGACATCGCAGACCAATACGACTTTAGCTCCTAACGTATCCTTCAGGAAAGCCACGTGCCTGCTTCCTATGTTCCCGTATCCAACAACGGCGAACCTCACCGAATCCATGGAACTCACTCCGGATGTATGGGGGTCGATTACTTAAGAATATACTACGAATAGACCTCGAGCAGTTTCCTTGCCTCGATCTCCACCGAGAGCTCCTCGAGTACGCCTTCTCTGCTACCTTTCCCCATTTCCTTCCTTTTCCGATCGTCACCGAGGAGGTGTTCGATGTTCTTCCTTATGACTGCGGGTTCCTTTTCGACGAAGATGCCGTTCTCCCATTTCAGCAGGTCCTTCATGTTCGGTTCGTCCAGAAGCACAAGAGGAAGCTCGCATCCCATGGCCTCCCGTATGGTTATCGATGCTTTTCCCCAGAGACCGAGATCGGCGGCACAGTAAAGGTTGGAAAGCTCCCCGGGCCTCTTGAAACCAAGGAAGCGGACCTTCTTTCCAGCCCTGGACTTGAGCATCTTAAGATATCCCTCGTCTCCCTGGCCTACGATCACAAAGGTGACATCCTTTCCTTCCATCCCGTTCACCGCTTCGATGAACAGCTCAAGCTTCTTGGCACTGTCGAGTCTGCCGGCGGTTATCAGGAGGAACTCATCATCACCTATACCAAGCTCTTTCCTTTTCTTCCGCCTTGCCTCATCGCTGAAGGAGAACATTCTGTGATCGATCCCCAGGGGGATCAGGTGAGCATCCCTGTAATTGTAGAAATCGCGGAGGAACTCCATCGTCTCCTGGCAGATGGCCACCACTTCATCGGCTTCTTCAAGGGATCTCCTTGCTATGGGGGCCCTCAGCAGTCTGTATTCCTTGTCGAGGAGGAAATTCCTGAGGTTCTTCGTCTGGTCGTAGGTTGTGGAGTACCCGTGCTCGTCGAGTATCAGCTTGTACCCGAGCTTTCCCTTTGCCTTTGAGGCCGCCCTCGCTCCCCATGTCCACAGGTTGTGTGCATGGACCACATCCGGTTCTATTTCCGTCAGTTTCCTCTCTATATCGCCGTATATCATGAAATCGTACAGGACCTCCATGGTGGTCTTAAGCCGGTGGACCTTGAATCCCTCCGTCTCCTCCGTTCCCCTCGGCCGATCCCTGTCTTTATAAGGGGAGCCGATGTCCCGGAGCATCTTCTCCACGTTTTTGAAGGGGAAGATGCGGTCGGAAGTGATGACATGCACTTCATGGCCCATGGCGGCCTGCTCCCTGGCCGAGAAGTACTCCTCATACCCGAATTCGGGCTGAAAGTAGGATACCACATGTGCTATCTTCAACTCCGTGCACCTCTCAAGGCTTGAAATCCCCCAGCGCATCTATGATCTGTTTCTGCTCCTCCTCCGAAAGGAGGGGATGCATCGGAAGAGAGAGTATCTCATCCACTATCCTCTCGGTGACCTGGAGTTCTTCCTTCCATTCGATATACGGCATCCTGTGGCAGGGAACGGGATAGTGGATCCCGGTGGAGATGCCCCTTTCCTCAAGATGCTTCTTCAATCTGTCCCTCTTGGGTGTCCTGATCACATAGAGATAGTAGACATGCCTCGCCCATTCCATCTCCACTGGTGTCCGTATGTGGTCCATTCCGGCGAGCTCCTCGTCATAAACCCTGGCAACCTTCCTCCTTCTTTCGATCCACTCTCCGAGATGCTTCATCTGAACCACCCCTACCGCACCGAGGATCTCAGGGAGCCTCATGTTGAAGCCGGCGATGGACGATACGAATCTTTCGCCCTCGTATCTGCCGTGGTCCCTGAGTGCCCTGAGAAGATCTGCAAGTTCATCGTCCTCGCATGTAATGATGCCGCCCTCTCCGGCAACCGTTACAACCTTGGACGGGAAGAAGGAATAGCATGTCATATCACCGATATTACCCACATCCTCTCCATTGTAGGAAGCTCCATGGGCCTGGGCGGCGTCCCCCACAAGTGCTATCTCATTTTCCTCGGCCAGGTCCTTGAGCGGTCCCATGTCGGCGGGATGGCCGTAAAGATGGACAGGCATGATGGCCGCTGTTCTATCATTCACCGCTTTTTCAGCAAGCTCCGGATCGATGGTGTAGGTGTCGGGATTGATATCGACGAACCTCGGCCTGGCCCCGTAATGCCAGAATCCGTTGACGGTGGCGATGAAGGTATGGGAGGGTACGATGACCTCGTCACCGGGCCCTATGTCAAGGGCCTTGAAAGCGAGCATCAGGGCCGTTGAGCCCGAGGAGCAGCTGACGCTGTTGCTGGATCCAGTGGCACTGCAGAAGAGCTCCTCGAGTTCATCCGCCTTCGGGCCTTTCACATACCTTCCGCTTTCAAGCACATCTAAAACTGCTTTTCGGATCTCGTCGTCCACGAACATCCTGTTGAGAGGTACATTCATCGGAACCATTCCTCCTCTAGCAGGGCCACATCGACGTACGTCATCGACCGGGCCCTCGCGCATCTTCTATCAATATCGGAATTGCCTATAAATACAGCATCCCCCGGTGTGAGCTTCAGTGTTCCAAGTATCATGTCCAATCCCTGGGGATCCGGTTTCGGTCTCTCCACCTTGTCAATGGTGACCACGGGGTAGAAACCCCAGGAGCCGACGACCGCGTCCAGCGTGTAGGAAGTGTTCAGGGAGAGGACGGCAGACGGCTTCCCCCTTTCCAGCCTCCATCGTGCGGCTGCGGCTCCTCGATCCACCCTTCTGGAGCTGATACCACCCGATTCGAATTCATCCTGCACCTCCACAAGCCTCCTCTTTGCACCATAGACATTTGCAGCCCATCGGTAAGCTTCGATGAGGTTATCGAAATCTCCCACATGCCCGTATTCCCTTCCGACCGTGCTCATCTCGGAATACAGCCGCTTCCAGTCTATATCAATGGAGAAGAGGGTTCCGTCGAAATCGAAGATCACGAGCTCGCTTTCCTTCACCAAAGTTTCAATATCCTCCCGGTGCATGCGGAGCCGTCCTTATCATTCCGGGAAGATCCGTCCTTCTTCCGGTTTGTATCCCTTGCTGCAGTGCAGGCAGAACAGGCGCCCCCCTTCCTCTTCAAGGGGTCTGCCGCAGATACATAACCATCCTCTGAGTGCTGCCGGATTGCCGTAATAGATACCCTGCTGGACGGTATCCGATGTCACCAGGGAACCGGCACCGACAAGGGAATTCCTCCCTATCTTCACACCTGGCAGTACGGTCGAATTGGCCCCGATCCTCGCTTCCTCCCCGACGACGACTCCCGAGAGCTCATCCTTTGTCGTGGATGTTCTCGGATACTTGGCATTGGTCAGTACAACGTTAGGACCGATCCATGAGCCTCTCTTCAGGACGCAGAATTCGGGAATGAACGCCTGGGAGTGAATTCTCACCTCCTCCTCGATGGTGACGTGGTGCTCCACCACGGTCAGGGTACCTATACTTACACCGTCCCCGATGTTGGTGAACTCCCGGATGTTTGCCTTGTTGCCAGTGCTGAATTTGCTCCTTATGGTGCATCCCGAATAGATCACAGTGTGCGATCTTATCACCGCCCCCGTTCCTATGACGGTCCTGGGGAACCTCTCATCGTATGACAAAGGGGCCCCTATCACCGAATAATCCTCGACCTCACACCCTTCTGCAATCTCCACATGCGGATATATCCTAGCTGTGCTGCTTATCATCTTCGCCCCCTGCCTCATCAATATATTCTTCAAGTTTCAGGGCAACCTTCATCGGCTCATGGTATTTATTTACGTAATTAAAAGAACTTCTTGATATCGGAATGAGCATGCCGGGATCATCGGCGATCTCAACAAGCTTGTCTGCGAGTATTGACGGCTTGCAGGCGATGATGGAGATATCGCTCGGATAAAGCGACCTGTCTATGTTGCAGATAACGGGGATCCCCCTCACCATGGCTTCCAGGGAAACGACTCCGTGTATGTCATATCTCTCTGACATCCAGTCTATACAAATATGGCTTCTCTCCAGCCTCCTCATGGCCTCTTCCCTGGGCAGGCTCTCGATCACGTCCAGTTCCAGCTTGGCTCCGCTTTCTTTTGCCGCTTCCACCGCTTTGATCACATTATCCGTACCCTTTATTGCCCGTCTGGTGGGCATATGGGATATCCTGAGCGTATCTTCCTCACCCTTGATAAGAGACGAATCCTCCAGATGGATACTTTGCACACCTTCCATCATCACCGGATTTGGAATGTGGATAAGCTCCCTGCCCCCAACATTGCATTTATAGCGGTGCAGGTCCGGTGTGGATATGAAGATCCTTTCCGCTATACTGTGGAAGGAGGTCTGAATGTTCTCTCTCAGCTCGGATCCGTGATAGTGGGCAAAGAACCTCTTTCCCGTGGCCTTCAGCGGAAGGAGCCCCAGGCCGGATATTCCGATTCCCCCGTGGACATGTATCAGATCGTATCTAGGTGCCATTTTCAGGAGCTTCAGGAAGATGTCCCCGACTCCGGATGCCTCGATGTCCGGTTCGGCCTGGTTCATCTTCCTTACGGCGAGCAGGTCCGAATCATGTCCGAGCTTCCTCTGGGAGCGTGAGATCAGGAAGGCCACCGAGGCCTGGTTGTTGACGTGCAGTATCCTCATATGTGTTGAATGGAACGACCGGACGTCATAAAAACATTATCTATGGGAGCTTCTAGCAAAAAACGTAAATCCCACAAGTTTGTCCATGGTCCTGATGGATGGAACGGTCCTCAGAGGTCTGGTACTTCACAGGGATGGCTGGTCCGAGGGTACGGTCGTCGTGGAGAACGGAAGGATTACGCACTGCTCCGATAAGATCGAAAATGGCGAGAGCGGAGGAAAGTTATTCGAAGGAATGATCATCCCCGGGTTCATGGATATGCACACCCATATCGGGGACAGCGGAGCAAGGGGCGACCTTCCCGTGTCCCTGGAAGAGACCGTACTTCCGGGTGGCGTCAAGCATAGATTTTTAAGGGGCAGCACCAGGGAAGTTCTTATCAGCTCTCTGAAAGCATCAATTGAGGAAGTTCACCCAGGGGTCACATTCCTCCTAGATTACAGGGAGGGCGGACTCGAAGGCCTTCAACTCCTGGAAGAGGCTGTCGGTCCGGAGGGTCCGATGGTCGCTCCCCTGTCCCGTGTGGTTCCGGGGGATGATCCGGAGAACGTTCTTGGAAGGTCGATGGGTTTCGGAATACCTTCGCTGAACGATGCGGAAATCGAACTCAGGGAACTTGCAGGCAGCCAGGATAAGCTGTTCTCCTTGCACGCATCGGAATCCTTCAGGGAGGATATGGACCGAATATTGGAACTTCGAGCCGACCAGGTCGTACACATGGTCGCAGGCTCCGGCGATGATTGGGTCTCCCTTGCCGGAGAGAACATACCCGTGACCGTCTGCCCCAGGTCCAATTCCGCCTACAATATCCCGGTTCCCCTCGGTAGCATGCTCGAGTCCGGTCTGAGATTGACACTGGGCACCGACAACTCCCTCTCTTCAATGCAGGATATCTTCAGGGAGATGGAGACTGCATGGCTTCTTCTGAGGAAAACCGGGGTGAGGGGTTCGGAAGCATCCCGTGAGGTTTTCGGCATGGCTGTGGGAGAGCCCCTTCAGGGGACGTCATTAATTGAAAAACTCCCGCCGTGGAGGATGTGGTGGGACAAGGATTGGCCCCGAAAGGGCGATCCTTCCCATCTATTCGTCGCAAGGAGGCCCGGAAATGACCTTTGGAAGCGGGATCCCTTCACATTCATCGTGAGGTTCCTGGACCGCTCGCAGGTCCTTCATACCTGCTCCCCGGCCCCTCAGTATCTATTTTAAAAAACGATAATGGGGCTATACTTCAAAACCATTTAATAGTCTATCCAATATCCTCCGTTTTACCTATCCCAAGGAGGATGTCCATGAACGTATCTGAGATTATGGTAAAGAAACCGATAGTGGCGGAGCTTCCAACCACCCGTGAAGATGTACTTCACCTGCTCGTGAAGCATAAGAGAACAGGGATGCCGGTGGTGGACAAAGAAGGCAAGGTCCTTGGGATAATCACCAGGAAGCATATATTCGAGAATCCCGGCGAGGAGCAGGTAGCGGTGATAATGGATTGGGATGTTCCCACCGTCAGTGCCACATCCACGGTGGAGAAGGCGGCGAGGTTGATGTGGGAGGAGAGCGCCAGGAGGCTTCCTGTCGTGAAGAAGGGCATCCTTGTTGGCATGGTCACCCCTTCCGATCTGCTGAAGGTCATAGAGAAGGAGAAGCTGGAGTTTCCAGTTGAGGATTATACCAAGCAGCACACTGTCTGCATCTATAAGAACACACCGGTGAACGTGGCTGCGGTGATGATCAATCTGTCCAAGGTCTATGCGATGCCGGTCCTGAATGAGAACGGCTCGCTTTGCGGCATGATAACGGACAGGGACCTCTTCGATTTCAAGTTCCTGGGTGAGAACATCACCTTGACGACCCTCGGCATATCGGAGGACGAGGATGCATGGACATGGGAGGGGCTCCGGAACGTTATGAATCTGTACTATCAGGAGGCCAAGATAGAGCTGCCCAGGGACCCTGTTTCAACATTCATGACGAAGGATGTTTCATCCGTTTACAGACGGGCTCCCATCTGGGAGGCTGCCAAGATAATGAGGATGAAGGACTACGATCAGATGCCCGTTGTAGACAAGGAGGACAATCTCCATTCAATGGTCCACGATATGGACCTTATGAGGTCTCTGATCCAGTGAAGTGGTGATGGAATGGGATCCCATATCGAGCTGGACGAAGGCTCGGTGTCCTGCCTGAATACGAACCTGATAGGGAACCAGGTTGTTTACCTCAGATCCTGCGGCTCGACAAATGATGAGGTAAAGAAAAGAGCAAGGGATGGCGCGGGGGAGGGACTAGTTGTGGTCTCCACCAAGCAGGATAGCGGAAGGGGAAGGCTTGACAGGAGCTTCATCTCGCCGGAGGGAGGACTATATGTTTCGGTACTCCTGAGGCCCCGGAAGGCCCTTGATCAGCTTTCTGCCCTGCCCCTCATAGCAGGTCTGGTGGTTTCCAAAGCAATATCGACATCCACATTGATAACGACGACGCTGAAATGGCCCAATGATGTCCTTGTGGATGGAGCGAAGGTCTCAGGTACAGTGGTGGAGGCCGAGATCAAGGGTGATTCGGTGGAGTTCGTGGTCGTAGGCATGGGCATAAACTGCAATTTCCATCTGGAGGACCTTCCTTCGGAGCTTCATCATAATTCATCGACCTTGATGGATATCAAGGGGGAGCCCATCGATCTGAGTGTCCTCTTTCGCGATCTTATCTGCTTCATGGATATGAAATGGGCCTCTTTCCTTGAGGGGGGAGCGCAGAACATTCTGGAAGAGTGGTCTGCGAGATCCTCCACTATAGGTAGGAGGGTCCGTGTGGAATCCTTCGGAAGCTCCATCCAAGGTCAGGCACTTGGAGTCGACCAGAGCGGAGCTTTGATAATTGACGATGGCAAGGGCATGTCCAGGGTGACGATCGGCGACTGCCGGCATCTGGATTCCGCTGATGAGAGCCAGGATTGATCTGACCGTTCCCCGCATCCTTCAGACTACTGCGGTTCTTCTTCCGGAGCGGGGAGGTTGTTGTATGACTGCGGCTGCTCGGGCACGGGCACGGTCCCGGGCTGGGGAGCGGCCTGCATGGGCGGTTCAGGTGCCGGTTCGGGAGCCGGGGGCGGGGCCTGCTGATCGTACATTCCCTGGTCGGGCGGGGCAGCCTGGTATCCCGTCTGTTCGGGGTATGCCGGTTCGGGCTGTTCCGGATATGCGGGAGGCTGTTCCGGTTGGGGCTCCTGCGGATACGGCTCTTGAGGATAGGGTTCTTGCGGATACTGTTCCGGATATCCCTCTCCCTCCATGGGGGGCTGCTGCTCGGGTATCGGTTCCGAGGGTGCGGGCAGTGCCTCCATCTCCGGCCCGGTCTGTGCGGCTGGCAGCGCCGGTCCTGCGGCCTCGGCGTATCCCATGCCCGCCATCAGTGCCTGGAGCTGCTCCTGTGCGTTCAGTGCTTCCTGCTGTTGTCTTGCCACCAGCGCCTCGTGCTCCCTCTCCTCCTGCTCGGCGACA
>JBLIRK010000036.1:0-33996 GCA_048569615.1 Thermoplasmatota archaeon
GAGGATGCAGGGAGGTTCGCTCGATAACAAC
The DNA here is from genome assembly GCA_048569615.1 of Thermoplasmatota archaeon. Classification (GTDB taxonomy): domain Archaea; phylum Thermoplasmatota; class Penumbrarchaeia; order Penumbrarchaeales; family Penumbrarchaeaceae; genus JAYEPK01. Next base: position 32 of record JBLIRK010000036.1, read on the forward strand.
AGGGTGGTCATCGATAGGGAGGTGGAAGTGGAGGAACAGGGATCAAATTTGATCTACATCTTCATCGCACTCCTGCTTCTCGTACCGCTTCTCCTAATCCTTCTCGCTTTTGTGATCCGGTGGACGAGGGATAGGGACGTAGAGAACGAAGAATGAGCATCATATCTTATCCGAGGAGTCAAGAATATATTTTTATGTTAGAAGACATCTCAGTGGCAGGGTGATACCTTGGCCGAGGAAAAGAAGCAGAAGGACTACTTCCCTGATTTCGATTACAGGTTCTTCCAGATAGAGTTCAAGGAAACGGAGATGGAGGGCATCCAGGGACCGGTGTACCGGCCCAGCGGCCAGGTGCTCGATCTCGGGGATACCCCCACAGTAGGGATGGAGCAGCCGATGGAGGTCTTCCACGACGGCGAGGCCAAGGTAATGGAGCTCTCCGATTCCGAGTTCAGCCTGGGTTCGGCGGAGAAGGTTGTAGAGCCTAAGATACTGGGGTACATCCCCTGCCCCAGCTGCGAGACGCCCATCCCCATAGAATCCAACAAGCGTCCGTTGAAGATAAAGTGCCCGAAATGCGGCAAGAAGGGAAAACTGGAGTGATCCGGGAAGGAGGCTCAGATGGGAAGGATCAGGGTTGGAAACAGCGGTTGGTCCTACAAGGACTGGATCGGTCCCTTCTATCCCTCGGGCTCTCCCATGAGCAGGCTATTGAAGATCTATCTCTCGAGATTCGACATAGTCGAGATCAACTCCTCATTCTACAGCGTTCCCAAAACGGGAACGGTGAACGGATGGATAAAGGAGGCAGGGCAGGTAAAAGGAAAGGAGTTCTCCCTCAAGGTTCCCCAGGAAATATCCCATGTTCTCTCCATGAGGGAGGAGCCGAACGAGATGGAGCAGGCATACCGCACCTTTTCCAGATCCGTCCTGAAACCCCTCGAGGACGCCGGATATCTGGGCGCGGTCCTGTTCCAGGCGTCCCCTTATTTCACTGTCAGGAGCGATATCAAATACAGGATGAAGAGCGAGCCCAAGGTTCCGCTGCCCGACTATGTGCTGGGCATCAAGAGGCTCAAAGAGATCTGCTCCGTCATGTCTGGGGGGCCCGGCGAGCCGGTCATCGAGCTCAGGAACTCCTCGTGGCTGAACGAGGACCTGAGATTGAACAGGGAGGCAGTGGAATGCCTCAGGGAGTATGGAGTGGCCCTCGCAGTGGTTGACGGTCCTTCGTTCCCCTGGTTCCATGAGGAGACGGCCAGGCATAATTACATAAGGTTCCACGGCAGGAACAAGGAAGGCTGGTTCAGGAACGTGGAGCAGGATAGGAACGCCAGGTACGAATACGACTATCCCGAGGCGGAGCTCATGGAAAGGGTGGACCCGATCAAGATCATGGCCTCAAAGGTGGACAGGGACACAAGGGTGTTCTTCAACAACCACCCCCGGGGAATGGCTCCGAAGAACGCATCCAAGATGATGGAGTTCCTTGGTATCTCCGAACCTTTGGGGGCTCTGGACAGATTCAGGTAGGACCGAAACAATATAATGGTCTTGGAACCAGTTATCCCGGGATGCAAGATGAGAAGCGACAGTGCCACCGCAAAATATTGGGAGCCGCAGGACCATGGCAGGGTCAGATGCGGGCTCTGCCCCCACGGATGCCTCATCTCCGAGGGGGGACGTGGCATATGCGGGATAAGGAAAAACATAGACGGAACTCTCATGGCAACGGCATACGGGATCTATCCGGCCGTTCACATGGACCCGATAGAGAAGAAACCGCTCAATCACTTCCTGCCCGGCTCCAGGATACTCTCGGTCGGGTCGGTCGGATGCAACCTGAAATGCCTTCACTGCCAGAACTGGAGCCTGTCCTGCGAGACAGCGGACGGCATGGAGCCTTACTTGATACCACCGGAACTGCTGATCGAAAGAAGCCTTGACGGGGATTCGGTGGGGATCGCATTCACCTACAATGAGCCTACGATCAATTACGAATATCTCATGGATGTTATACCAGAACTCGACAGGAAAGGGGCCAAGGTCGTCCTTGTCACCAACGGCTACCTCTCCCCCGGACCATGGGACGATCTGATGGAGCACACACACGGAGCGAACATCGATGTCAAAGGCTTCACGGAGAACTTCTACAAGGAAGTGGCGGGGGGGAAGCTAGCTCCGGTCCTCAGGAACGTCAAGAGCTCATATGAAAAGGGAGTCCATGTTGAGATCGCCTACCTGGTGATCCCTGATAGGAACGACGACGACGGCCAGGTGGATGATTTCCTCGATTGGGTCCTGTCCGACCTCTCGGCGGATGTGCCGGTGCACTTCAACAGGTTCCACCCGGACCACAGGATGCTAGATGTTCCCGCAACATCCAGGGAGACGCTTGAGGGGATCCGGAAGAAAGCGATGGACAGGGGACTTCATCATGTTTATATAGGGAACATAGGTGGAAAAGACTACAACTCGACCTTCTGCCCGAAATGCGGTGCAAAGCTCATAAGCAGGGACTTCTTCTCGGCCGGCATGAAGAAGCTCAAGGGCGGCAGATGCGGGAAATGCTCCGCTCCCTTATACGGGGTGTGGAAGGATTGACGCTCGTTCTGATCCGCTTCGCGGAATTGGGACTCAAGAGCCAGAGGGTAAGGTCCAGATTCCTAAGGATGTTTGCACAGGACATAGAGGAGAGCATGATATCCAACGGAGTGGAGCATATCATGGAGGTTGAGAGGTCCAGAATATTCATCGAGGTCGAGGATTTCGATGGTGCCGCTCGAGTACTCAGACAGGTGCCCGGAGTGCACTCCTTCAGCCTCGTGATGCCCGCCGCCTCGGATAAGGCTTCCTTGATGTTTTCTCTTTCGGAATACGGGGCAGGGACGATCAGGGAAGGAATGTCCTACGGCCTCAAGGTGAGAAGGACAGGTGAGACCGGATACACGAGCCAAGAGATCGCGGTGGAGGGCGGCGGGGCCGTCGTTTCGCACCTTCCGGAAGGGTCCGCGCATGTCGATCTCAAGGCCCCCGACATCTGGATCGAGGTGGAGATAAGGGGGAGAAAGGCCTACATCTTCCACGAGAGGTTCAGGGGCATGGGGGGGATGCCCGCATCCTCGCAGGGCAGGGTGATATTGTATATGCCACCCCTTCCCGAAGAGGGGGATGCCAGGGACGAACTCGTAAAAAGAGCGTTTCTTTCACATGAACTGATGAGAAGGAGAGGATGCAGGGTGATACCGGTTGCCAGGGAGGAGGACGTCCTCACATGGAGAACGGAGCTGCGGCGATCTCATTTAACAATGGATATCGATCCTATCCCGGGGTTCGATGAGATCGGAAAGATGCTGGTGGATGCGTCCTTGGGGAACTATGCCCGAGGAGTGCTTTGCCCTTTTGGATTGGAAGGAATCGAGGGATTTCCGGTGCTCCACTCGGCCGGAGAGCCGCTCCCCATGTTCTATCCCACCGTTTCCATGAATGGCTCCGACCTCGATGGGTGGCTTAAGGAGCGCTTTATATAGTACGGCTCCACCTACAAACCCCGGGGATTACCCGAAAAATGAGTGTCTTTTAAATAAACTACTTATATAGTAATACAATACTTACTCCTCCAACCCGGGGATAGAAAGCCCTGCGGAAGGGAAAGAACAGGTGATATCATGGAGATCCACATTCAGAATGTCGTTTCGTCATCTTCGGCCGGGGTCCCTCTGGACCTCCAGAAGATATCAATGGCGCTGGACGATGCAGAGTACGTTCCCGAGAAGTTCCCGGGACTGATCTACAAGGTCAAGGAGCCGAAGACCGCTCTTCTGCTCTTTTCCAGCGGCAAGCTCGTCTGCACCGGGGCCAAGAGCGTCAAGATGGCAGAGGAGGTTGTGGGCAGGGTGCTGTCGATGATAAAGGAGATGGGGATAGATGTGGACACAAGCCCGAAGGTGATGGTCCAGAACATCGTCGCCACAACGGATCTCGGCAGGGAGCTGAACCTCAATTCCATCGCGATAACCCTGGGTCTGGAGAAGGTGGAGTACGAACCGGAGCAGTTCCCGGGTCTTGTCTACCGGGTCGACCATCCGCGGGTGGTGGCTCTCCTTTTCGGTTCAGGCAAGATAGTGTGCACCGGAGCTCGGGAGATCAAGGACATTGACATCGCCCTCAGCGAGATAGTGAAGGAGCTTTCCGACGCGGGGTTATGATCCCCTTCCGATGAAGGGATGGACTATGGGACTAAGGATCTTCGACAGGCTTTTCAGGAGAGGCGAGAGGGAGAAGCTGCCCCCCGAAGAGCCACAGGACTATTATTACGAGGGGCCCCCTGAGACCGAGGACACGGGACTTCTGGTGGACCACCATTTCGAATACCTTCCGGAATCGGATTATGACAAGCATATCGGCAAGATGGTCTATCAGATCGAGATCGAGAACAACACAGACTTCCCGATGGGCAATCTCAGGGTCGAATTTCCAAAAAGATTCAAGCTCGGGTCCTTCGGCAAACCCAGCGTCGATGGGAAGCTCGTTGATCCCGGGGAGAGGATATCGATCAAGGCCCCCTTCACGCCGTCCTATATGGGAGGGAGCGAGCAGTTCGAATTTGACATCCGCTTCTTCGATTTCAAGTACAAGGTCGAGGAGGCCATAACGATGAAGTCTGAGCCCCTGAAGGTCCTGGTCCCCAAGTTCCAGAAGATGACGCTGGACGAGGACGGATTCAGGCTGCTCACCGGTGACCTATTCAGGTGGTCCACTGAGACTGAGGTTATAAATGTACCTCCTGAGAAGCTATTTTCCATGTTCGTTAACAGATTGAAGGAGATAGGCTTCTCCACCTCCAAAGAGATGATAAATGAATCAATGTACAGGGGCATCAGACAAATGGTGTCAAAGGACAAGAAGGGCAGAAAGTGGGCGGTCCAGGTCCAGGTGATAGGAAGCAAGAAGGAATCCAAGGTCCTGTTCTATACATTCGGGGAGCGCCCTCTCCAGGCCTACAATCTCGCCGTTAAGGTGCTTCTCAAGCTCGAAGGCAGGGACCAGATCATTGATTCACTGCTCAAGTGAGGAAAGCGGTCGAGCATGGTTAATTTCAAATATGTTGAGATACACTTGGGAAAACGGAGTTATGGTACACCGGGTATGTTCATTCAATAGGAGAGTTGATAATGTCACCATCGTTCTTTAAAAGGGGAGGAGCAGCGGCGGTTCATTTCGGCACCGCCACGAAACAGGAGATCAATGGTTACGTTCAGACCCTCTCCGGTCAGGGCTACCAGCTTTACGGCACTCCCATAGAGTACAGGCAGGCGATGTCCCAGCAGCAGCTGAGGGAATCGGCCAGGGATTACGCCTATCAGAGCGGCTGCCATCTGGTCATCGAGGTCAACGACCCCAATCCAATGGCCAATCCATTCAACCCGTACAAGTTCTACCTCTTCCAGTGGACCAGGGGCGGACAGGCCCCTGAACCCCTTGGACCGCCTTCCAAGACCGGAGGGGGGGCTGCGCAGGCCGGAAGGACCTTCGCGCAGTTCACGTGCCCTTACTGCAGGAACGTGTTCACCTCCTACGTCAATCCAGGAAGGAACGTCCTGACCTGCACCAGCTGCAGGGGTCAGTCTATGGTCGAGGTGCCTGCCCCCGGAGCAGCACAGTTCGGCGGCCAAACGGGGTCCGCAAACGTCCAGGCCGAGATGGCTAAGATAAAGCTCAGGGGCCGCTACAACACCCTCGATGAGATGGCAATGGACTGCCTGGAGGTCCTAGGGAAGATGCTCATGATCGATGGGAACCCGCTCAATTTCGATGACACGGGGGAATTCCTTTACCCCTTCATCAAGATCAAATCCGGGGCTTACGAGCACATAGGCTTCAGGAAGATGGACATGATACTCCTGAAGGAGGCGATCCATGATTACAGGATCATCGGGTCCGAGCAGCATTCCCAGTCCCAGTCCAACGTCAATCCCCACAAGGACGAGCATTTCTCCCTGAAGATACTGGGAGGGATAAATTTCCTCATACTTGAGGAGTTCAAGGCTCTTGAGCCCGACCAGAAGCAGAGCATCATAAATGCTTTCTACCAGTTCCTGACCCAGTACGTCGGGGTCATGCAGTGATTCCGCTTTCTTTCCAAAATAAAATAATCGAAGATGCATTTATCTGTGCATGGACCTGCTTTTCGGGAAGCCCGTTGCCGAGAGGATTTTATCGGATATCAAGCACGGGGTAGGCTCTGGAAAACCTCCTGTCCTTGCCGTCTACCTGATCGGGGACGATCCCTCATCCGAGATATATGCCAGGTCCAAGGCAAGGAAGGGGGAGAAGATAGGAATAGAGGTCGATCTTAGGAGGTTCCCCTCCGATGCGGGACTCGACGAAATATTGGGATCCCTGGACAGGGATGCCTCGGACATCAATGTCCATGGGGTAATGATCGAAAGGCCTCTTCCCGAAGGGATGAATATCGGCAGCCTGACGGACCGCATCCCTGCATTCAAGGACGTGGAAGGCCTGAAACCGGATAACTACGGGCTAATGGCCATGGGTACTCCGAGATTCATCCCACCAACACCGCTGGGAGCTATCCTCCTGCTTCTCCATTACGGGATTCCCCTGGAAGGAAGAACGGTGGTGGTGGTCGGAAGGAGCCCTAACGTCGGCAGACCACTTTCGATTCTGCTCTCCCAGAAGAAGGCCTACGGCAATGCCTCGGTGGTCCTCCTCCATTCCAGGTCGGGGGATCCGTCCGACTGGACCTCCAGGGCCGACATAGTCATCACGGCTGTGGGCAGACCTAAGATGCTCAAGGGCAGCATGATCAGGGATGGAGCGGTCCTGATAGACCTGGGTATCAATCCCGTCGGTGACGGCATCGTCGGGGATGTGGACATGGAATCAGTGGGTGATGTTGCCTCCATGGCGACCCCTACGCCGGGGGGAACCGGACCTGTTACGGTGGCGGCGATGTTCCTGAACCTTCTGAGGGCCAGGGACCTTCAAAAGGGAATTAAGAGCTCAATCACCGACCCGCTGATAAGGATGATATATGAAATAGCATGATACTTCGGTGATCGGGATGACAAGGATAACAAGGTGCAGGAACTGCGGCGGGTATGTTTCGGAGCAGTGGTCCAGGAAGGAGAAATGCCCCTCCTGCGGAGGCGACCTCGAGAGGGAGGATATCGATCTCGGACCTGCTCAGATAACCCCCCGTCTCCTGAACATAGTGGGGATCATGGTTGTGGTCATCTCACTGGTTGTGATTTTCATTCTTTCCGCATCGGACGGTCTTGACAGATCCAACTCGGCGGTGCTGATCGTTCTGACGATCATAGGCGCTATCATGTTCCTCTTCTCATTGTATTTCCAGTATGATCTGAGAAGGAAGGCCGAGAAGGCCCACGCAAGCTCGCTTTCGACAAGGAAGGAGAAGAAGCTGAGGACCTCCCCCGGTGAGAACAGGAGCCCTGTGAGAGCAGGAAGGATCGAGGCTTCGGGGATGCCCCCGGCAAGGGCAAGCAAGATACCCGTTCGGAAGCGATGACGATATGGCGAGCACCCCGGCCAGGCCCCCCCAGGAAGGATAGTTATTAATAATCAACCCCTATTCCCCAACGATTTCGCGCTATGCATACCTATAATGGTTCTAGAAGGAGGCAAATTGATGCGCAGAACGACCCTGACCATGATGATCGTGACAGCACTGCTCCTTGTAGGGATCTTTTCCCTGATCCCCGTAAAAGGGGCGCAGGTAGGTGAAGGGACCGACAGATCTATGATCACCACCGAGAGCGGTGAGGACACATATTTCTTCGACAAGGATGCCGGTTCCTGGTTCGTTATTGACCAGTTCTGGAAGGACCAGAGGAAGCTCGAGATAAAGGTCCATGTCATAAATCCGGATACGAACATCCACGACGTGGAGATCGAGCTCGTCCCGCCCGAGGGAGAGGATTGGGATGTGAAGATCAAGGAGATCTGGGACGAGAAAGGGGATGATATCAAGGGTGATCCGGTCAACGATGATGAGAACGTTTACCTCATTGAACAGCTGGATGCGGGGGATCAGGTCACCGTTCTTCTGGAAGCGTCCTATTCCGGAGAGGACGATGACGCATCGGATTCGGCGGTCATCATGGCATCCCTGCGGCACACTTCGTTCTCATCGTCAAAAACCCTCTACCTCGAAACCTACGAAGGGAGCTACTGGTGGGTGATCGCGGCATTCGTGGCTGCACTTCTCGGGCTGGGTTTCGCCTACATCACCGCGAAGGCCATAATGAAAAAAGAGGTGGAGAACGAGAAGCTCAAGGAGCTGAGCGGCTTCATCAGGGAGGGTGCGACAGCCTTCCTCAAGGCGGAATACAAGGTCATTTACGTTTTCATGGGCGTGGTGGTGGTTGTTCTCATTGCCCTGGTCTTCCTTCTGGGCATGAACTGGAAGATAATACCGGCCTTCCTGATAGGCGCCCTCTTCTCCGGATTGGCCGGAAACGTCGGAATGAGGGTCGCCACGATGGCAAATGCCAAGACTGCCTGGGCCTGCAAGGACAGTAAGAAGTCCGGACTCAGGGTGGCGTTCAACTCGGGCTCCGTCATGGGATTGACGGTGGTCGGCCTTGGTCTACTGGGAGTTTCGCTCCTCTTCATTCTATTCGGGGATGTCGAAATGCTCTTCGGCTTCGGCTTCGGCGCCTCCTCCATCGCCCTGTTCGCAAGGGTCGGTGGAGGGATATACACCAAGGCCGCCGATGTGGGAGCTGACCTCGTCGGAAAGGTGGAGGCAGGCATTCCGGAGGACGATCCGAGGAATCCCGCCACGATCGCCGACAACGTAGGCGACAACGTAGGCGACGTCGCCGGTATGGGAGCCGACCTCTTCGAATCCTACGTGGATTCGATAATCGCCGCAATGGCACTGGGAATAATGGGTGTTTCAGCCCTGGGTTCCGACCTTTTCGGAGGCGGTGCGGCAGGAGCTGCAACGCTCCTTCCGCTCCTGCTCGCAGGATGGGGCATAGTCTCCGCTATCTTCGGCACCTTCTTCGTGGGAGCCGGAGGAGAGGACACCGACGCCCACAAACAGCTCAACAGGGGAATATGGGCATCGGCGATACTGATGGTGCTGGGTTCCATAACTCTGATCGCCTTGTTCTTCGGCGGAGAACCCAATTCCACAAGGATAATCATCTCTCTGATAGTATCAATCGTGTCCGGTCTCCTTGCGGGGATCGTGATAGGAAAGATCACTGAATACTACACCTCGGACGACAAGAAGCCCACCCAGAGGGTCTCCGAAGCTTCCAAGACGGGCTCGGGACCCAACATCATCGCCGGACTCGGTCTGGGTATGCTCTCCACCGCGATTCCGGTCATAGCGGTTGTCATCACGATCATCGTGGCCTACGTTATGGCAGGCCTCTACGGGATCGCGCTCGCGGCTGTCGGAATGCTGTCAACCCTTGGCATAACACTTGCGACGGACACCTACGGCCCCGTGGCCGATAACGCGGCCGGGCTCGCCGAGATGGCGGGAATGGGCAAGAAGGTCAGGGAGACCGCCGAGGATCTCGATGCTGTGGGGAACACCACTGCGGCCATAGGAAAGGGCTTTGCGATCGGCTCGGCCGGTCTCACGGCGCTCGCCCTGTTCTCGGCCTTCACACAGGCGGCCAACCTCGACCTCTCGCAGTTCACCCTTGTTAACCCGCTCATCGTGGCCGGCCTATTCGTGGGCGGACTCCTTCCCTTTGTCTTCTCGGCCCTAACCATGCAGGCTGTGGGCGACGCAGCTCAGGATATGGTGGAGGAGGTCCGGAGGCAGTTCAAGCAGATCAAAGGAATAATGGACGGGAAGGCCAAACCCGATTACGAGAGATGCGTTGCCATCTCCACAAAAGGAGCCCTCAAGAGGATGGTTCTGCCCTCGCTGCTGGCTGTAATAGTGCCGGTTGTCGTGGGATGCATATCCATGGAAGCGCTGGGAGGCCTGCTCGCCGGCTCCATCGTCACGGGCTTCGTGCTCGCGGTCATGATGGCCAATGCCGGGGGAGCATGGGACAATGCGAAGAAGTACATAGAGAAGGGCAACTTCGGAGGAAAGGGCTCCGATGCCCACAAGGCAGCTGTGGTGGGGGACACGGTCGGGGACCCGTTCAAGGATACTTCCGGACCCTCGCTGAACATCCTCATCAAGCTGATGTCGATCGTGTCGCTCGTGTTCGTGCCTCTGTTTCTCTATCTCAACGGACTCCTTCCGTTCTGAGGACTGCGAGTAAAATGCGGGGCTCCCTGAAGGGAGCCCCTTTTTTTTTATTTTTAACGTTCTTCATTTCCGCGTTGCGCAGGAATCCTTAATACCGGAGAACGACATGCAAAATTGTTGCTGGTTTAAGATTCCCCTTAGGGGATAAAGGATACGGCTTTCCCCCCTGATGGTTGGGAGATGGTATGATGAAGAACGTAAGGAAATCCGCTGCCGTAATCGTTTTGTTGATGTTCTCGGGTATTTTCATCTCCCTGACAATGTCCGGAGGCCCGGCAGGGATCGCGGGGGGGGCAACCATCAACGTTCCAGCAGATCAACCCACCATCCAGAAGGCCGTGGACAATGCTTCCGCCGGCGATACGATCCGAATAGGAAAGGGTGTTTACAGGGAGAACGTGGTCATAAACAAGACCCTGACCATCATGGGTAGCTCCACATCAAAGGTCATCATAAACGGGGGAAGAACAGGGAGCGTCATCGAGATCACAGCCGATTACGTCAATATCACGGGCCTTACCGTGATGAATTCCGGAAGGAATCCGGGTGATGCGGGGATCGAGCTGAACGGTGTTGACGACTGCTACATTGGCAACAGCCGGGTATTCTGCAACTATTTCGGAGTATACCTGCACGACGGCTGCACGGACAATGTGATCACCGGAACATCGGTCTTCAGCAATACATACGGCTTCTTCATCACAGGGAACACCCAGTACAACCTGATAACGGAGAACGACATCTACTGCAACAGCTTCGGGATCAGGTACAGCCTGGCAACGTCCATGGACTCCATCATAGAAAACTGTATCAGGAACAATTGGTACGGCATCTATTACCGCTGGAGCACAACGGGCAACGATATCCTTGACAACAGGATATACAACAACCGCTACGGACTCTATGCCGATACCTCCGTAACCGGGGACGATATCCTCGGGAACTCCGTCAGGAGGAACGCCTACGGCCTCTTCTACGATTCCTCATCCTGCGGCGACCTGGTGTACAACAATTCCCTGTATGATTCCTCCTTTGGGATTTATTTCCGCAATTCAACGGTGGCGGACAGGATCTCGACCAACATGATGGGCAGGATGAGGTACGGCATCTATTTCGACATATCCACTAGCATCAGCGAGATAGTGTGCAACAATATCACCGATATCCTGTACGGGATATATGTTTACACTTCCACTTCCAGGGACCTGGTCCAGGGGAATCTCATTGCAAGGTCACTTTACGGGATCTGCATCGACACATCAAACACCCAGATCCTCTATCTGGCCAATCTCATCAGGGACAGCTCATACGGTATCTATTTCCATCTATCCCAGGTATTCGACAGGATATACCAGAACGATATCCACAGCACAAGGTACGGCATCTATTTCGACACGTCGGCATGTTCGAACTGGGTATGGTACAACTCCATCCACGATAACCACTTCGGCATCTACTTCCACAAGTCCACCATCGCGGACCTGAGATGGGACAACGAGATATTCAACAACAGCTACGGTGTGTATCTGGACCAGTCCTCGAGCCAGAGCATACTCTACAACGAAGATATATCGAACAACAGCTACGGTGTCTATTACCGCAAGTCGAACGGTTACGATATCGTTCAGGAGTGCCTCTTCTCCCACAGCTGCACCGGAATCTACTTCGACAGCTCGCTGGGGGCGGGAACCATCGATTCCAACGAATTCTCCAATATGACCATCGCCCTTGTCTTCTACCGATCAACAAACAACAACACCATCTCCGGAAACCTGTTCTGCTACAACCGTTACGGCATGTTCACGAGCTCATCCACGGGAAACGGCATGATCCGGGAGAATATTTTAAGGGACAATACCGAGAACATGCTCTACCTCAGGTCCACGGTGAACGACCGGATATCCAACAATGTCATCTACAACAGCTGTGTCGGGATAGATTTCAGCCGCTCAACGGTTAACGGCGCGATATCGTTCAACACGATATATGACAACACATACGGGATCAGGTACCACAGGTCCACTGTTCAGGGCTCCGTGCAGAACAATGAGGTCTTCCGGAGCGGTTACGGTATTTACTTCGACAGGTCAACCAGCAGCTGCTATATCCAGTCCAATACAATTCATAACAACACGGCCGGCATCTACTATCACAGGTCCACATCGTCGGACAACATCTCCCACAATGATATCAGGGACAACTGCTGGGGAGTCCATTTCACGCGCTCCGCGTTCAGCGGAACCTTATGCTTCAACAGCTTCCGGAACAACGGGATCGCCATAAGGTTCCAGTGCTCGACCAATTCGGGATCCATATTCGGCAACACGTTCTCCGGCAACGGGGGCAACATAACGAACAATGCGGTGGAGAATGCCAACGTGATCGGTCAATTCCAGGAAGGCGGCACCTCCCTGTCCGCCCTGTTGACAGATTCCGTTCAGGCGCCGCATGAAGAGAACATGGCTGCTTCGAAGGTCTGAATCAGATTCCGATGCTCGGTACGGCACGTATGCAGCTCTGCGTTTTTCAATTTGGAAAAACAAAAAAAAACGGGGTGGGGGTGAGCCCACCCCTTATTCTTAATATCGGTCAAGTTCAGCCGAAGAGCGCACCGAGTCCGGCCATGGCCTCTTCCTCGGTAGGTCCTTCGTCTTCCTCTTCCTTCTTCTCTTCCTCCTTCTTCTTCTCCTGGGCAGGGGCGCCGCCTGCGGGTGCAGGGGCTGCTGCTGCGGGGGCGGCGGCCAATGCGGTCTTCACGGCCTCTTCTATGTTGACACCCTGAAGGGATGTCACAACGGCCTTGATCCTTGCGGCCTCCACGGACACACCGGCGGCCTGAAGGACCTTGGTGAGCCCGTCCTCGCTGATCTCCTTGCCAGCAGAGTGAAGGAGTAAAGCTCCGTATACGTATTCCATTTCTCATACCTCCTTTTTTATCTTCATCCAAACAACGCTCCAAGTCCGGCAACAGCGTCCTCCTCGGACACCTCTTCCTCCTCGGGCTCCTGTTTACTGCTCTCCTCGGCCTTGGACTCATCGGCAGCCGGGGCCGATGTGGCAGCGGTCTGCTGCTGGGCAGCCGCGCCTGCGACCAGGCTCCGGAGGTCGTCGTCGAGCCCTTCATCTGCGAGCAGTCTCGCCAGGGCTAGCATTCCTCCGTAGGCCTTGGAGAGTATCAGGTCCGTCGTGTCCCTGTTCATTATTCCGGCATACGTGGCAAGGCTCAGGGCCTCCATCCTTGCTTTTTGCAGTATGGGCACCGCTGTGAGCGGTGTCATATAGGCGGTGAAGACGGCCAGATTGAAGGCCGCCTGGGCGCCGTATGCCAGGTTCGATCTGTATTGATCCATGTCTATGTCGAGGTCGTCGGGTTTGTAAACAAGTCCATCCTCCCAGGCCCCGTCCAGGACGATCCCTACCTCGAATGGGAATATCTCAAGTTTGGTCAATACCTGGGCTAGGTCCCTTGAGATCGTCTGCCCCTTCTTCACAGGGGTCACGGTCTTCTTTATGACAACCTTGCCCTTGTCTATCGCGGCGGGGATTCCCACTTTTCCAAGCTCACCGACTATGGGGCCGGGTGGAAATGATGTTTCCCCAGCCTGGACAACGATATCCTCAGGCGCCTCCTCGCCGCCCTTGGCGGGCATTGGCTGGAGGTTGTTGTGGAGCAGATTGTAGAGCATGAACGGGTTCATATTGGTACCGACTATGGCGGCCTGGCCGTCGAGCTTGTCCTCGAGTCCCTCGATCCCGCTCTTCTCTCCCTTCATATTGTCCAGCGCAATCCTTATGAGGTTCTTCTTGGCGACCTTGATCTTCATTTCCTTCCTCATCAGGGCCCTCAGCTGCTGGAGCTGAACACCGGGGATCCTGTCAACCCTCACAACCGCGATGGTATTGAAATCCCTGATGATGCCCTGAAGGTCGTCCACAACTTCGGTCTTCCAAGCAGCTACGTGCGCCATGATATCACCTCAGCTCCAGCTTGATGGCCGGGCCCATGGTCGTCTTGACATAGGCCGAGTGGATGTTCATTGCGCCCCGCTCCAGTTTGGACTTGATCCTGGTCATTACCGCCTCTATGTTGTCCGCAATGTCCTCGGGCTTCATGTCCAGGGTCCCCACGGGGACATGGAAGGTCCTTCTGTCCTTGGACCTTGCCTTCACGGTTCTTCTGAGATTCTCGATAACTGCTGTCGGATCGGACCCCGGGGGGATGGGTCTGGGCATCTTCCCCCTGGGACCGAGTATCACACCGAGGTTCTTTCCCACAACTGCCATCAGCGGGGCTTCGGCGACGAAGAACTCCACCTGGTTCACCTGTTTCTTGGTCGGCCCTTTCTCCTCCGCAAGCTTGGGGATCTCTTCGGCCGGTATTATCAGATCGGCTATATCCTTGGCCTTCGAAACCATCTCAGAGGATCCGAAGAGTCCGATCTTGACCTCCTTTCCCCTTCCCCTTGGGAGGATGATCTCCTCGTTTATCCTGTTCTTGGGATTGCTCAGGTCCAGATCCTTGAGGTTGATGGATACCTCTACGGATTCGTGGAATTTGCGCTTGGGGGCCTTTTCAATGGCCTCCTTAACAGCTTTTACGGTCTCTTTCTCTGCCATGATATCACACCCCGTGTAGTTCGGCGGAGGTCGGCCCGCTGGGGACCGATGCTCCTCCTACATCGGATGCGTCGAATTTCCGGGCACTTCATTCGGCCCGGAGGAGGTCTGCATACTGCCCCTCATTTATAAGCTTTTGTACTTCCCTGGGATCTTTCCCGTCCACCGTGGCATGCATCGATACGGCGGTGCCGAGCACTTCCTTCACGGCAGCTTCGATGGAAACACTCAGAAGTGCATCCCTCTTCATTCGAGCAACCTTGAGGATCTTTTCAATTGGTATGTCCACCGAATCGGCCGAGCTGCCGGGTCCCTTGGAGGCTCCGATCTCCTGCATCAAAAGCGATGATGTGGGAGGAGTTCCAACCGAGATCGCGTATTCCTTTGTCTTGGGATCGATGGTTATTGTCACGGGCACCTTCATACCCGCGAAATCCTTGGTCTTCAGATTGATCTCGCCAATGATCTGCCCTATGTTGACGCCTAGCGGGCCAAGAGCAGGTCCGAGGGGGGGTCCGGCCGAGGCCTTCCCGCCGTCCACCAGTGCTTCTATCTTTTCCGGCATGGGACATACATCCTTGATTTTCCCGATGGGATTGGAGGGCCAAAGAGGTTCTCATATTAAAATTTCTAGTACTTTGGATATGGGCGCCCTGCGTGTCCCGGACCCAAAACCTATTTAGACCCCTTCCCTTTCTTCAGCCGATGCCCCCCTCCCCCAGGCTGCTCTGCATCATTTTGACCATCATCCTTATCCTGGGCCTGCTGCCATCTGCACCGGTCATGAAAGCTGGAGCGGACGATGGTGACGGACCTGACCTGAAGGCCCTGAGTTTGGAGCTGAAGCCTGCTCAGGACGGTTTCAAGATGGCATTGGAGATCAAGAACGTGGGTTCATCGGATTCCCCATCCTCGAAGGCCGTGGTCCTGGACCAGGTTCTCGGAGGCAATTATTCAAGGGACCCCATTACCCAGTTCTCCCCAGGGAGCATAGGCCGGGGTGAGACCTTTACCAAGGAATTCGTCTGGGCGCCCTCCGAAGGGGGAACCCACCTGTTATGGCTGGTGGTGGATGCGGAGCGCGACGTGAGGGAGCTCTCCGAGAGGAATAACCTTGCCTCGGCAATGCTGAGGATGCCCGTCGTCAATTCGGTGACATCCGTTTCGGACGGGGATCCGGATCCATGGACCTTCGGTGAGTTCATTTCCGGAATCTCCCACGATCTTGAGCTTTCCATCGATTTTTCGGGGCAGTGCAATTTCTCCTTCATCAGGACGTACGTCCAGATCGGGAACGGAACGAAGGAATACGCAACCAATGCCGGAGACTCCACCTTCAGGGTCTCTTTGGATGTCGGCAGCCTTCCTCCTGGCGTCCACGACATGAAGGTCAACGCTTCATACTGCGGTGTTGCTCTTCCATCATCCCTATACCGGATTGTTGTCGCACCACAGCCGGAATGGACGCTGAACCTTACCGGGATAGAGAGGTATTTCGATACCGCACTGAACAGCTACGTCATCCGTGGCAGGCACGATATCCCGGAACTGGGATACGTTCCGGACCTGGGCGTCCAGGGGTCGGGGAGGGCTCTCAACGTAGGGACCGGCGACGGTGAGCTGCTGTTCAGAGCGTACATCCTGACTGACGGCACGGCAACGATCGATGTGGAATCAGATCTTCAGGTATCCTCCTCCACCGACAGGACTACCCTCACATCGGAGGACAGGATGTTCTCCGATGATCCCTCCGGTCCCGTGGAGACCTCCCTTGAAAGTTCCGCGATGCTTCAGCTGGACCTCTCACCCTTCATGGCGGGAAGTCTGAAGGAATTCGATGACGACATAGCCGGTAAGATCGAGCTCCCCTTCTCTCCAGGAGTAGAGGGCGCTGCGTCCCTCTCCCTCGAAGTGTCCATCGACCAGGAGCTCGATGTGCGGGGAAAGCTCTCAATCGATATGGATGGGAGCACCACCGATGTCCTCTTGATGGACCTTCCCGGTTATGATTCGCCCTACATCCAGACAAAATGCGATATCGATTGGGATACGGAACATGATCTTGCCGAGGGAGCATGGTCAAGCAGCGGAGGGATAGATGTCATCTTTGACAGGACCATCGTCGATTATGGGTTCGTCCTGGGAGACGATCCGCTTGAATGGGACCTTCCCGTTCAGGATTACGGATGCGACATCGAGAAGCGGGAAAACGGCAGCACGGCTCGTCTGGAGCTGATGCCCAAGGAAGGCTCGATATCCCGGCTGCTCCTTGCCACGACCGATGGAGAAACGGAGGTCTATCACAACAACACCTACATGTCCAGTCCCCGGATTGCCTACCTCCAGGACGGCTCCCCCCTTGCTGTATGGTCCGAGGCGGGATATTCCGAAGATCCATCCGAAAGGGCGAGTTCCATGAGGATCCGATTCCGGATGGGCCAACAGGACGGGCAGTTCATCGGACCGCCGGGAACCATCGAAAGCGGCGGGTCAATGGACCATCTGCCCGTTCTTGCCGCATCCCCCGCCAGGAACGAGGCGGCCGTTGCGTGGGTGAGGGACCGGGATTCTTCCATGAAAACATGGGATGACCGGGAGATAATGGTCTCCCTCTGGTCCGGCAGCGCATGGTCGCTGCCACGCGCCCTTACGGACGATGAACTGATGGACACCAGTCCCAAGATATGGTTCTCGCCCGATGGTGACCTCTGGGTGGTATGGATGACCATGCAGAAGACGCTCAGATTCCTGGTGAGGTCCCAGGAAGGGGAGTGGGGGGATATCGGGTCACTCTCGGCTCCCGCGTCCTCCAGCTTTGCTGAGATCTCCATGGGATCCGGTATACGGTCGACCCCTCTGCTCCTGGTTGTGACAAGGGGCGATGACGGCGTTTACAGTCTGGGATCCCGGACAGGGAATCCCTCCAGGACCTCCCTGTGGGATGACAGTACGGAGCTTATCGAAGGAAGCTACCTGATGGGCTCACCGAATGCATACACTGACAATTCCGGGGCCACGACCGTGATCTGGAGGAGTCACAAAGATCCGGGCGGAGACCTTTACGGCCTGGTGATCTACGACGGAAAGCTCACCGATCCGCTTAGGATAACCAGCGGACCCCGGCTCGAGAGCGGTACCGTCCATGTCCCCCTTGATTCGGGCGGTTTCCTGATAGGGGGAAGGTCCATGGATACCTTGAATGATGTACAGGACGGCAACGATACGACCTCCATAGGGATAATGAACCTTTCATGGGGAGCCGATATCGAGCGGGTAATGATCGATCCCCCGTACGGAAGCACCCCCGGATCCATGGTCCAGGTCTCGGTTTCACTCATTTATACCGGGATGACAAGGAAAGGCATGGTGAGGACGGATATTTACAGGACCTATCTGGACCGATCTACGGGGGAGCAGAAGGAGGAATACTGGGATTCGACCATCACCGAGTTCGACAGGTTCTCCCACAGGGAGCAGGTCCAGTTCACCGTCCCGGTAAAGGAGTACCAGCTGGGGATCACGGTCTATGCGGCGGCTCCCCTTGGAGATGCCCCGGACCATATGTCCCGCAGCTTCGCCGGTCTATCGGCTGTCCCGGACCCTGACATCGAGGAGATGGAGCTGTCCCACTGGGATCTGAAATCGGGAAAGGGAAAGATCATTGTGCACATGAAGAACTGGGGGAATATGCCTGTCGGCTCATGGGAGCTTTCTCTCCACTCCTCGAACCACCCCTCGCCGCTGCCGTTCAACGGAAGCGTTTTCGAACCTCTTTTCCTCGAAGACCCGTTCACAGAAACCAAGCTGAACTCAACAACCGTTTACATTCCGCCAGCGGCCGAACTCTCGATATCCATGAACGTCACGCTGCGTGCGGGGGTGAACCATATCAGGGCAACCATCGATTCCGGCAGCTGGCACCCACAGGCTTCGAGCGGAAAGCCCCTGATCGTGACCTGCCTTTCCCTTCCGGAGATGAGTCTGATGACCCCAAATGAACTCCTGGTCCCGGAAGGAAATCACACATTCTCTGTCCGGCTGGAGCCTGCTATGGCCGGAGCAGAGGACTCGAACCTGACGGACACCACGGGACCTGCTCCAATCATCTATCTCGACCTTTTCCTGGCGCACTTGAACGGAACGGTTCTGCACAACACCTCAATTACCGTTCCAGGGGCATGGAACAGGACCGCGTATCTCAACTGGTCCCTGACTGATGGGGATGCCGGGGAAGGCGACTACGTTCTAAGAGCATTCCTCAGATATGGCTCAGGAGTCTCAAGTGCGGGGATCCCGCAGCAATGCAGATCCGCCCTGCTGTCATTCAACCTGCCGCCCTCCCTGTCCATAGAAGGGATGGATAAGGGGCCACCTGCGGGTGGAAAGAGGATCGATGTGGTGCTGAATGAAGAGGCCGGAGACCATCTTGATATCATACTCGTGTCCCTGTACAACGGTTACCCCAGGGATGGAGTGGTAATCTCGGAGGCTCTGGTTTTGATCGACCCGGCTTCGGACAGAATCGTTGTCTCCCTTCCCGAGAACCTCGATGAGGGATCCTATCTTCTGTCGGCAGTTGTAAGCGTGCCGGTACCGGCCGGAACCGGTAAGGGCTACGAGTGGAGAGGGACAGATTCTATCGTTAAGGAGCTTAAGATAGAGGAGGTCGAGGAGCCGAAACCGCAGGGGAGGGAGAAGGCCGACATGGAGGATATAACCAATTCCCTCATGATAGCCCTCTCAGCCATATTCCTGGTCTTAATGGTCTCATCCTTCTTTTACCAGAGGGAGAAGGATGATGATGAGGAGAAGGATTGAACCTCTCCTAGCGATCCCCCTCGTAACTACTGAGACCATAAACCATTAAATCTTAATGGATGATACGATTGTGAGTCCAGCATATGCGGTGATCATCCATGAAAGATACAGTCAGGGTCCTTGTGATATCGCTTCTCCTGATCTTCGGTTCTCTTGTATTCGGGGGAGCCGCGGGTATGTCGGAAGATGTCCTTGAGGCTCATGGCGATCCCATGGGGATCCCCACAATTATCGATGAGCCGGGAACCGGTACCATAACGCTTCCGATCGATTATCCTGCCCCGGAGCTTGCCAACGGACTCTACGGAAGGGAGGTCCGCATGGGCGGAATTGGATTGGACTCAAGGTCCTCCTACATGCGGCTGCCGATCCAGGTGATCACATTTCCCCTTCCGGTGGGAACCGCGGTGGAATCGGTCGTCATTTCGGAACCTCTATTAGGCTCGATGCGGATGGATCACATATCCTGCAATCCTCCCTCGGTCCCTTCTGTCCACGGTGCGGATCCCGATCCTGAAGCGCCGGACCCGCGGTTTCCGGAGGATCACCTGGAATGGGAGATAAAGACGACCATAGATCCTGCGACCTCGGAGTCGGCCGCGCTCCTGATCGTACGCATCCATCCTGCCGTTCCCAGGGGGGGCCATCTCGATATCCTGCGCTCCGGCGTACTACTCGTTCACCACAGGATTCCGATGGGATTAAATGCTCCCGCCGCCGCACAGGGCCCCTACGATCTCCTGGTCGTCTGCACCGATGACTTCAGGTCCAGGGTCGAGGAGTACTGCGATTACCGGAACGCCACCGGCACCAACACCATGCTCGTAACGATGGAAGAGATAGGAAGCGATGTTCATTTCGATATCCAGGAGAACGACACCCAGGAGGAGCTCAAGCGTTTCATATACACGGCCCGGCTCCAGTGGGGTATCGACTATGTGATGCTGGCCGGCGATGCCGATATCATACCGGCCAGGCACATACTGGTCCTGGACGGCTACGACGACAACGGCGCGGGCATGGTGGACGGCGCATTCGTCCCTTCCGACCTCTACTACTCGGATCTCTTCGAGCGCGGTACCCTTGATTTCTCTTCCTGGAACTCCGATGTATCCGGGGACCACCGGCTGCTGTACGGTGAATGGGATACAAGCGCCCGCGACGATCCTGATCTCTATCCGGACGTATACGTGGGCAGGCTGCCGGCAAGCACCCTGACCGAGCTTGATCGTATGCTCGACCGGATAGTGGGCTACGAGCTCAGCGCGAAGGGTGCGGATTGGATGAACAACGTCACCCTATGCGGTACCAATACGTTCACCTACAATCCCACCCCCGAAGGGGAATACACATGCGACTACATCGCATCCACCTATCTTTCGGGTTACAATCTTTCCAAGTTCTACGAAACACAAGGTACCTTGGTACGGGAGAACATCTCCGCGTCCATAAACAGCGGGGCGGGCCTGGTCATCATGTCCGACCATGGAGAGTACGACGGATGGGGATATACGAGCCAGTATCCCTCTGGAACCTTCAGGTCCAACCAGGTGGACCTTCTGTCAAACGACCTGAGACTTCCCGTGGTGATCCTCGATGCCTGCCTTACCCACGGATTCGACAACGAGAACGCCTCCGACAGCACGACCGGAAAGGACCCGGTGTACGACATGTGGTACTACCCTCCCGGCCTGGGGCTGAGCGTCAGGGACAGTATGGGGGAGTACTTCCATACTGCCAGGTACGGAGGCGCCATAGCCACCTACGGCTGCACCAGGGTGGGATACGGATCCACAGGGGCATCCTACCCCTTCTCAGTCTCAGGCTATATGAACTCGCATATTACCAAAGCGTTGACCGATGGGTACAACAGACCGGGGCAGATGCTTGCAAGGGCCGTGGCCGACTACCTGACGAACCTGGGCACATCTGGTGTCAACGATTACAAGACCGTTACCGAATATGTACTGTTGGGGGACCCTTCGGCAACCGTTGGGGGTATTAACCCCATACTCCTGGATATAACTGTGGAGGACGAGGAGCCCGAGATACTGCCGGGGACGGAGATGAATCTCTCGTTCTCGGTCCGCAACCAGGGGTTGGTCCAGGCCGACCTGACCCTGGGAGTCGAAGTGCTGGACAACGGACGGATAGTATGGACGGCAAACCTTTCCGATGTGAACGTATCCATCCCTGCCGGCGGTTCATTCGAAGGGAACCTATCCATATATACACCCGAGAACGCACTGGCAGGAAGCACAAGGGAGGTTGTGATCTCAGCCGACTCCTATCTGCTCCTGGCACCGCAAATTGAATCCATCAGGCCTAAGGCCGCCCTGACTTGGGGGCTTTCAGCAGAGGCCCCCGACGACCTTCATGCGGCCCAGGGATCCGAAGATAGCGGGTATTTTCACATCACGAATTTGGGAAACAGCATGGAAAGGATGAACCTTTCCTATCATGGCGTTCCGGAAGGCTTCGAGATCTTCACGGTATCGAACGAGGTGGAAGTAGAGCCCTTCGAAACGTATCATGTCCCCTTCAAGATCACACTGCCGGATCTCTTCCTGGCGGGCATATATCCTTTGATCCTTCAGGTCAATTCCAGCATGACGCCGGCCTCCAACAGAACGGTCTTCAACATGACCGTGGATGTGGAGCATGATCTGCTGATTGAGATCCCGGGGTCAAGGGTGAAGGTGCGGCCCGAGCAGACGAAGCAGATGGATGTAATGTTGTTCAACATGGGAAACATCAACACACCCGTGGAACTGGAATTTTCGGGGTCCCATATGGAGGGATGGAACATCTCCTTTGACAGAAGTTCCATAGACATGGATCCTTTCTCCAACGAATCCGTGGAGATCAGCATCGGGATTCCCAACGGCACTGGTCCGGGCATCTACAGCCTCCTCATCAAAGCATCGGGCGGAGGATTGACGGTCCAGTCAACCTTAGAGCTGGAGGTCCTGAGGGTCTACGGTTTCATCCTCTCATGCGAATGCCCCCTGCTCGATATCCAGTCCGGAGGCGAGGTGGAGTTTGCCCTCGACGTGGAGAACATTGGCAACTATTTTGACAAGTACAACATCTCCTTCACCAATCCGGATCCCGATAATTTCACGATATCTCCCTCTCCCCAGATATTCTCCGTTCAGAATGCATCCAGCAAAGAGATCTTCATCAAGGTCGGGATCAAGGATCCCGTAAGCGGCGATTACGTGATACCCATCACCGCGGCTCCTTGGTCGG
The DNA here is from genome assembly GCA_048569615.1 of Thermoplasmatota archaeon. Taxonomy (GTDB): domain Archaea; phylum Thermoplasmatota; class Penumbrarchaeia; order Penumbrarchaeales; family Penumbrarchaeaceae; genus JAYEPK01. The sequence continues at coordinate 22,995 of JBLIRK010000036.1, forward strand.
GGATCGGCCCCCAGCAGGTGGTCATTGCGTTGCGCGTGGTGGAGAAATTCGATCTCTCCGTTTCAGGCGGCTTTCTCAACGATAGGGCCAAACCGCTCCAGCCTTTCATTGCCCGTTTCTATCTCGTCAACGAGGGCAATACGAACGACACCTTCGGCTACACGGTGGAGGTCCCCGAGGGTTGGACATCGAATTTGAGTTCGAAGGCAGTGAATCTCAGCGCTAAGGGTGTCCTCACAATCGATGCGGCCGTAACTCCTCCCCAAGGAGCCCTTGCCGGACTGCGTTCCGTAAGGCTCAGGATCACCAGCGCGGGTATGAATGAGACCACGGTCTTCTCTTGGACCGTCCAGGTGGCAGAGGTCTACGATCTCGTTTCATCCCTGATGATATCGGACGAGCCGTATGAAGTTAGGCCGGGCAATGTCTACAACATACCCATCCTCATCAGGAATCTCGGAAATGCGGATGAGAACGTCGAGATCGGAATCTCCGCGTCCGGCATCAGGGAATGGGTGACACTTTCAACTTACCAGCTTTCCCTTGTTCCGCCGGGTGAGAACAGGACCGTGGAGATGATAATGTCGGTCCCTTCCAACATGACAAAGGGTGAATACAGCATCTCCATCTTCATCTCGGGGAACGGGGACACGGAAGCTGTAAGGCATAACATAACCATCTCCGTGAAGGAAAGGGGAGGAAAGACTTTTCTGGAAGGCGTGGATTTCCTTCCGGTCCTCCTGACGCTGCTTGCAGGCATAATGCTGATCATCATCGTGGCCTTCCTTCTGGTAAGGCTTTACAGGAAGAGCTCCGGTGTGGATATTTCCGATGCAGGTATGGAATGGGAAGAGGAGGATGGGGAGGGGGATGAGGAAGAGGACTGGGACCTCGAATGATCCCGCTGTCCTCTCCCCGCTCAATTCTCCGACTCACATATCGAATCTGACTATCCCGTAATTGCCCATCGCCAGGATGGCAGAGTCCTCCGTGACCTCTCCTCCGTAAACCCATCCGGCGGACCACCATGTTCCTATGTGCTGGGCCTCCGTCTTTTCCAGACTCAGGATGATGATCTCGTTTCCGCTCTCCATCACAAGGAAATCGTCCTGGACGAGAGATGTGTGGTAGATCTTGTCGAGTGTCAGAAGGGAATGCTCTCCGAACCTCCCGTCCGCAAGCTCGATGATGTGGATGCGTGTCTCCTGGGGTGGGGCCTCGGGATAAGGTAACTCGTCCCCGCTCCCTTCCTCCTTCTCGACCGCTCCATCCTCCACACCTTCACCCTCGTCGTAGACAACCTCCTCGTAATAGTAGTCATCGTAGTAGTACCAGCCCCAGTCGCGGGCGGTCATTATTATCCTGTCTCCCAGGAAATGGACGTCGTAGTTGTACTCATCGGTCTGGAGACCGGATACGTAAACCGGAGCATCCCCGGATATGTCATATATGTTCAGTGTTGTCCTGTCCCTGCTCTCCCAGTAGTAGCTCATCTCGGTATAGGCGAGGGTCCCGTCCTCCGAAATGCCGATGACCCTTCCGCCGAGCTCCATACTATCGGAAAGGACCACGGCTTCGGCGGTAAGGTCCGCTTTCGTCAAGGTCGAGTAGTATTTGTAGGATCCCCCCTCGTATCTGTAACCGAAGCTGGATAGGAAGAGCCGTTCGCTGTCGCCGAATATATCGTTGATCCCCGATGCATCGGTCGGGATGTCTATCCCGGTCTTCTCCAGGTTTTCCCGGGATTCCCAGTGGAGCAGCTTCACGACATCATGGTAGTAAGTGTTCTGCTCTTCCATGTAGGAGCCCCAGAAATCATAGTAATAGGTCGAGTACACCGCAAGCGTCCTGTCATCGAGCACCTTCATCTGGGTTGGGTCCCAGTAGATCATGTTGTAGGGCTCCGCCTCGGAGAATCCGGAATCATCCTCGTAGATACCGTACTTGTAAGGTTCGTACTGGTCCCGGGGTATGGTTATCTCGGCAACCTTGAAATGTACCGGGTCCATGGGATCGGACACATCGTAGAGATGGACCTCCATTACCGGCTCCTCTATTCCGGGTCCTTGCCTTATCCCCTTGATGAATATGCTGGTGCCCTCCCGGCTGAAGGTCTCGAAATCGAGGCCCTCTGGGCCGTATTCGAGCAGAGGCTTGTACTCGTCGCTGGGTTCGCTGACCCTTATTCTCGCACCGGAGCCGTCCCACGGCGGCTGGACCATACAGACCAGCTTGCCGTCCACCTCGAAGGCGTCCCTTATGTCCACAGCAAGGTCCAGCGATGCGTCGATTACGGGGGAGGACGGGTCTGAGATATCAACGGACTGGAGTACCTGCTCGGAGGTCGCGATCAAGTTGCCGTTGACGATCCTCGTCCTCTTCATCTGTCCTTTCCCCTCGACATTTCCTTCGAGGTTCAGTTTTCCGTCCTCCAGGTCGAAGGAGACGAGCTGTATGCCGTTGGTCTGCCCGTAGTATGAACTCCAGTCGTAGGAGGAGTATGGTATGGCAACAAGCTCCTGGTCCTCGAAGATGGACAGGGCCTTCTCGTCCCAGTTCGCCTCTGAATAGGTGTAACCCTCGCCGATCACCACCCTGTCCTCAAGGATCGCCTTCTCGGCATCCTCGACGTCGAACAGGTATAGCGCCACCTTCCTTTCTTCCTCGTTGTCCACTCCGATGGCGATGATCTTGTATCCGATCACCTCCAGATGCTCCACCCATCCGGGTATTTCCAGAACATCCGTCAGTTTCGGGTCCGCGGGGTCTGAAAGGTCTATCACATCCAGGGGATCGATGGATTCAGGCAGATGGATGGTGTAAGCACGCTCTCCGGCGAACCTTGTCGCCATCAGATTCCCCTCATCGTCTATCAGCAGTTTTGAGACCTCCTTGAGATCGTCCGGATCCCGGGCATCTATCACCCTTAGGGTGGATGAGGGGAATTCATCGCCCCGGTCCCAGGACGGCCATCTCTGGGTGACCACCCTGAACATCCCGCGATAGTGGTCCATCTGGAAGCGGTCGCTCAGGAAGCCGATAACTTCGACAGACCCCCTCACCTTGATATCTCCCTCCGGATCCGAGATGTCCACGTATGTGAACTTGGTCATGGGCTCCTCCCAGTAATAGCCGATATCCTGGGGGATGAATATGGCGAATTGGCTGGCGTGTATCTTCCCGGAATTCCCCGGGATTGAGACCCGGTCCACCTCCCCTAGCATTTCGGGATCGTAGAAACCTATGGAAAGGATAGTGGTCTTCGGTCCCTCATCCTCCGGGGAGCCCTCATCCAGGAAGTATTCCTCCTCGGCCATCGCCACGTCGATATCGAGAGCTCCGCGGATGCCCCAGGTATCGAAGTAATAGTAGTATTCCTCGTTGGAAACGATGTATATCACATCTCCGACCCTTCGGCTGTCCACAGGGTATCCGTCGATCTCAACGGCCTTGACTATCCTCGGATCGGAGGGATCGGTCAGGTCCAATATGTAGAGCATTCCCGCATTCCAGGACCCTGAGCCTTCAAGATCAGGCACCCCCGATGCGATGACGAAGCCCAGGAAATCCACGATATACATGCTGGTGGGATTTCCAAGGACCCTGCACCTTCCCTCTATGTAGGGCTCGGCGGGATCCTCCAGGTTGACTATGACCAGACCCAGATAGCTGTTGAGTATGTAGAGTCGGTCGCCGACGGAATTGATGATGTCCGCCTCCTCGACCTCCCTATCGGATCCCCGGTCCTGGGAATCTCCTTCCGCATCCGCTGCTATATCATCCGAGTCATCGTCGTCGGAATAACTTGGAGGATCGGGCGTTCCGCCGTTCTTGTAATATTCATCATCGGATTGAGGGGATACGCCCTCCGGAAGGTTGTCCAGGAGTTCAAGCTCCATCTTTTTGAACTCCGGCTCGGAAACCGGTGGTATGATCTCCACCGTCGGAGCACCCTCAAGATAGTTCTCCCATCTCTCCCTCGCCTCGCTGTCCATAGGCGAGTTGCCGGTGGCCGAGCCGGAGTAGTCCGCATACCGCACGTCTCCGTTCTCGCCACCGTTGTCCAGAATGATCAGCACGATCACCGGTGTCACAAGTATTACAACCATCACCATCGCCGTGATCGCAAGGGCGATCCGCGATGCGGTTCTGTCGTCATCTTTGCCGGAACCTGATCCCATGTCGTTCCCTCCATTCATTACGGGCAGGATAGCCCTGCCTCTCTTGGTAAGAACATGTAAAGGACTGGTATAGATAAATAGCGTGTGGAACAATATTTGGACGCGATCCGCTTGTGCAAGGCTTGTTCTCGCCGTCCCGTCTCACCATAACCAATATATCGAGGGTGCCCATATTTTGTCCGCAAGGAGCTCATGCATGGGGGGAAAGAAGGAGGCCGCTGCGGAAGTGTCCGGCAGGACAAAGGCCATTCTGGACAAGCTCCTTAATTCCCGGCACAGCAACAGGTATCTGGCCTTCATAATCCTGCTTATAGCCATGATCCCGAGGGTTTTCTACATCTCCATCGGAGTGCTCCCGAATGGTGTTGACGAAGGCGTCGATATAATGGCGGGGAGGATGTGGAACTTCGGTTCCGACCTTTACTCCCAGATCAATACGGTGCAGGCGCCGTTGATGTTGTCGGTCTATGGCCTTATAGAGGCGGATCCGGTCATCTTCCGGCTCTTCTCCACCGCCTGCTCCCTCGTGATAATAGCCTTCGTGATGTGGGTGGGGAACAGGATTGGGGGAAGGAACGTAATGGTAGCTTCCGGAGTGTTCATGGCGATGGACCTGATGTTCCTCCACGAGTCCAGGTTCGCATCATTGGACGTTTTCTGCCTGCTATGGGTTGCAATCGGGATCGCATTCCTGGTCAAGTTCAGGCAGAGCGGAAGCAGGCGGGCACTTCTCCTTATGGGAGCGGCACTGGCCATTGCTTCCATGATCAAACTTTTCGGGGTCATTGCCACAGGTGTCATAGGACTGATCCTTCTGTATGATCTCATCTCCGATTGGAGCCTCCTCAGGAAGTTCCACCTCAGACGTTTCATTCCCCCCAGGAGGATCCCCGAGGTAATGTTGAGCCATCTGGTCCTCTATACGCTGTCCTGGTTCCTCGTGGTGCTTCTAATAATGACAAGATATGGGATCCTGAACGTCATCGAAGGGGTTCTTTTAAACCAGCTCCACAGACCGACCTCGCCTCTCGACCTCAGGATGTCCATCTTCGGATTGTTCATACTCCTCAATATCGGAGCGATCCCCTTCATCCCCTTCGGTGTCAAGGGATTATACCGCAGGCCCGAAGGTGTGATACTTGTGATATCCGTTGTATACCTGCTGTGGTTTCTCTTCCAGTCCACAACCTGGACCCATCACCTGATCTTCCTCTCACCCGTGACCTCCCTCTGCGGCGGGATCGGCATAATGGAGGCCACAACCTGGTGGTCGAGGAGAAGGAGGTTCAGGAACATGCCGGACATCACCAGGAAGATGGTGGTCATGACCGAGGTGATCCTGGTGGTCCTCGCAGCCATGGTGGGTGGAGGATTCACGTGGTTCATAAAGGAGAGAGGCGTTCCCATTGAGACGCAAGCTTCGGAGGTAGTGATGGAGCTGACCGACGAGGGAGATTACGTCGTTTCGGGAGATCCCATAGTGGTTGCCATGGCCGAAGGAAGGCTTACCCCGGACAACCTGGTGAACGTGGCCATGGTCCAGTACCCGATGATAACCGACGATGAGCTCAATGGAACGTGCATACGCTACGGCGTGGAGGTGGTGGTCCTCGCTTACCATCTGGATGAGATGAAAGGATTCTTGGATTTCGTTGAAGGGAACTACACCCTGAGGGCCAGGATCGTGGACCACCAGTTCTTCCTTGACAATATAATCAAGGAGTACAGGATCTACTACCTGCCCATCGACGCAGAACTGAGGAACGATCCCGAATGGAGAGCGGCGCTTGGTTATTGAGCGAATATCGGCTCACACAAGACCGAAAATGATATCTCCTGACCGGTGGATGGGCGTCAAGGTGGACTCCTTGGAATTATTCGGAAGAGCATGGCCGTCATCGGCAGCTGTTCTGTTCGTGTTACTGACCGCAGCAGTGGCCCCTTTTTCAATCCCGATCGGCTCCGGCGGCGGTACTTTCGATCCTCCTTCCGAGGTCAGGTCCGGGATGAACCTGAGCGGTATCCCGATCGGCCTGGACCTTCCGGAGATCGACCCGGAATATGTCATCATCTGCCCGGGGGATTTCAAGGAGGAGATGAAACCCCTTGCCGCTCACCGCACACGGTTGGGCCTTCCATCCAGGATCTACACGCTTGAATCCATCGGTGAGAATTTCACCGGAATCGACATCCAGCAGAAGGTCCACAACTTCCTGAGGCTTCTCCACACCACCTACCCCTCATTTCAATGGCTTCTTCTTGTGGGCGATTCTGAGTACCTGATGCCCAGGGACCTATGGCACTACGCCCATGACAGGGGGCAGCCGTTCGGCAACAACTACACCACTGATGTGTACTTCGCCGGCCTGGACTCCGACTGGGACGGCGACGGTGACGGCCGGTTCGGAGAGCTGTCCCTCTACGGCGAAGTCGAAGGCGACCTGGATTGGGACATATTCGTCGGCAGGCTTCCGGCATCTACGGAAACCGAAGCGGCCAACTACGCAAACAAGTTGATCCGTTACGAAAAGAATCCCCCGATCGGCTCATGGATGGGCCGCTTCTGCAATTGGGGATCCTTGATGGAGCCCCCGAATCTCAACACATCGTCCGAGTACCGGTATGTTCCACACAGGTCAAACGCATACAAGGTGTGCGTCAAGGTAGAGGAGTTCCTTCCCGATCATCTAGAGGTGCAGTCCCTATATGATTATCCGCAGCTGGAAGGGGGAAACTACACGCCCGACGACGGAAGGGACACCCTGAACAGAGGGAACATGCTTTCGGCCTTCAACGCGGGGGCCTCCATGATCAACTTCGCGGGCCAGGCAAGGTACGAGGCCTACGCCCTGAACGATTACGGGCCGCCGACCGGTAACGGTTACAATTTCGAATGGAACGAGCCGCTGACCTATCTCGATGACGATATCTTCACCAATCAGGATATGATGCCCTTCATGTACGCATCCACATGCGACACCGCCAATTTCTTCAATCTCACGAAACAATGGAGCGACAAGTCGCTGGAGACATGGCTCACTTCCCCGAGCGGCGGGATCGTAGGTCTCATCTCCTCCACCGGCATCTCAGCAAGGGGAGAGGAGCCTACAACCAGCTGGGGCAACTGGTATCTGGACGAACAGTTCTGGAAGCTCTTCTTCCTGTCGGGGGAGACAAGACCGGGGAGGGCCCTCTACCTGCTTAAAGAGAAATATGAGGATGAATGGTTCAGTCCGACCCTTCAGATAAAGGAATCGGTCATGGGTATGATCTACGCCTATATCATGCTGGGTGATCCTTTCGTGGATGTTTATACCGCCCCCGCGGAGCGGTTCGTCCAGGATCCCTCTGAACTGAAGCTCTACACGGGGGCCCACATGCTCAGGTTCCAGGTGAAGGACAGGAACCTCGACCCGGTCCCGAATCCTGTGATGACGATCTACAACGGGGACTTGTACGTCGTTCTCAGGGGCAATGCCCAGGGGTGGATCAACGGAACGGTCCATCTGGGTGATGCGAAAATGGTCAATGTCTCTTTACGGGCGCACAACATGGTTCCCGAATATTTCACCAGGGCAGTCCAGCCCGCGATCTCAGACCTATCCATCTCCTTGGACGATCTCACGATCGATCCGCCCCATCCCGCCCCAGGCACGACTGCCAATTTCAACCTGACCGTACGAAACCTCGGGGGAATGGATGCGGAGGATGTGACACTCAGGATACTGCGCGGTTATAAGGTCGAGGAGCCGAAGTGGGACCCTCTGCTGGAGGATATCTCCATTGAGATCCTGCCGGCGGGGAGCAGCTACCTGGCAAGATGGAACTGGACGGCGAAATTCGGAATCCACAATTTCGAGATCTACGCCTACAGCAGCTCCCCTGACCTGGACCCCTACAATCAAGAGATAGGCTTTATGGTGGAGAATCCCGCCCCGGAGTTCCAGTTCCTTCAGGGAACAGGATTGATCAAGCCGGCTGCGGAGCTTCCTCCGGGCGTCGATGCCACCATAGATTACGACATTTACAACAACGGTACGGCCGCAGGGAGCCTCCAGCTGCATCTTTATACGGGTGCTCCCCAGGCTGAGGGCTCCGTCCTGCTAGGGACCGGGACCACGGGTTCCGTGAGACCCGGCAGTTGGATCAACGGGTCGATATCGTTCAAGACCCCGAACGGAACCCATCTCCTCCATCTGGTCATGGACCCGGATGGCCAATACGCCGATGACATGAAGGACGAGCCCGCCAGATCACTGCTTGTCGTCAACCATCCACCGAGGTGGCTTGCAGATCTGTCGCTTACCATGCTCGAGGATTCCGGTCCTGCCGCATTGAACCTGAGCGACAGGGTGGCCGATGACGACGACAGCATCCAGGACCTTGAGTTCTCCGTTTCCTTCGGTGAGAAGGTCTCTTGCTCCGTCGCCGTGGAGAACACGAGCGCGGTCCTCTACTGCACACCGGAAAAGGATTGGTTTGGGAACACCACCGTGGAGGTCTCGGCCTCGGACGGCATCAGCACCGTAACGACCGTGGCATCCGTCACAGTTGTAGGGGTCAACGACCCTCCGTTTTTCCCGGACACGCCGGAGGGGCGGTTGGAGTTCAACGGCATAGAGGACATTCCGCTCACCATTCAGCTGAAGGCCGAGGATCCGGAGGGCGATGCTCTGACTTTCGAGATGATAAATGGCGGACTCGAGATCGATCCCGTCACCGGTATCATCGAATGGCTGCCGGATCAAGAGGACGTAGGTACAAATGAATTCAGGGCAAGGGCCACGGACGAAGGGGGAGCATACGCGGAGATGACCCTTGTGATCACCATAGCCGAGGTCAACGAGCCGCCGGTTGTGGCACCGGTCCCGGACATGGAGATCGAGGCGGGAAGATCCGCAACCTTCAAGCTCAACGTTACGGACGAGGAAGATGATACACTGTCGTTCTCCTCAAACTCTGCCATGCTCCGGTTCGACGATGACGGGACCGTTCACATCGACGCATCCGGGATTCCCGGCGGCATATATCCCATCCGGATATCGATATTCGACGGGCTACATTCAACAAACGTCCAGTTCAACCTGACCGTCCTGGATGCAGGTGACGGAGGGAAGGACAACGGTGAGATCGATCTCGGAAGCATAGCTGTCGGTATAGCGATCGCCGTGGGTGTGATATCCGTCCTGGTCGTAATATTCCTTATGTTCAGGAGGAAGGACGTGGACGAGATGGTCCGTGAGGAGCTCGATGAGGCGGACCAGCTTTACTACGAGGACATGGAAGCCCTCGACCTGGAATTCGAGGAGTGATGTGTCAGATGGGTCCCGGCGGGGAGAGCATGGACTTCGGGAAGCTGGAGAGGGAGGTCATCGAATCGGACCTATGCTGCCTCTGCGGGGCATGTGTCGCGTCCTGCCCCGTAAACGTGCTCCGCTTCGATAAGGACAGTATAGTCATAGAGGGAAACTGTATCTCATGCGGCACCTGCGGCCGTGTCTGTCCCGGAAAGGGCTTCGATTTCACCGCCTACCAGTCCGGGAAGTTCGGCAGTACATCCCGCGGCCCCCCTGGGACGGGGATGGGCATATACAGGAGCAGATACAACCTGGTGGCAACGGACCGCGAAGTGCTGAAGACCGGTTATTTCGGGGGAAGGGTCTCGGCCGTCCTGATCAACGGACTCGAGAACGGCCTCATAGATGCGGCCCTCCTCACCGACTGGGGTGATGAGGGAAGCCTTTCCGTGGGAAAGGCGGTACTGGTCAAGGACCGGAATGGGGTCCTTGAGATGGCGTCATCGAAGTATGTGTTCAGTCCGGTCCTGACGCTGCTCGGCGAGGTAAGCCAGGACCCGGAAATAAGAAGCGTTGCAGTTGTCGGGCTCCCCTGCCACATGGAGGCTCTGCGCAATATGGGATCGGACAGAACGGCTTCGGAGATCACCTCCAAGATAAGGTATTTGATATCCCTGAACTGCGGGGCCCCGAACCTGGGGGAGTCCGGAATGCGGAAAATGGCCTCCGACATATGCGGCATCCCGGCTGATTCCATAGTCTCGTTCAGGGCAAGGAAGCCCTCCAAGTCCGCGATCTCCGTCAAGGTGCTCGATTCCGATGGGGTGGAGCATGAGAAGGAGATGACAATGGCGGCATATATGAACGGATTCAGAAGAAGCAGGAGATGGCCCAGGTGCGAGATCTGCCCGGATTATTCCGGGATCGCAAGCGATGTGACCTTCGGGGCTCCCCTGGTGAGGACCGAGGCCGGGGAGCAGCTCGTGACCTCAGCTGTTGAGAACGGTCACCTGAAGAAGGGAACCTTCGCTAGGTACCTCTATCAGCTGGCCCTTGATCTGTTCGTGTCCGGATTGAAGGTCAGACGTACCAAAAAGGACATCAGGAGAAGGAAGCGAGAGGGAAGGAACTTTCCCCGCTACCGCTGACAATAAGGTTTTTTCCCATCAGGCTATTAACCCGCCATGAACAAAGAGCTTCTCCCCCCGGGATCAGAGCTTAGGATCTGGAAAGGCAGGGAATTCAGGGTTTCTACGTTATATTCGGTCGCCGGTATCTCCACCACCATTTTCGTTGACACAAACTCGGGAAGGCTTCTCCTCGACTGCGGGGACGGGACGCTCAGGGATTCCATAGAGCTTCTCAGGAAGGATATGGAGGCGCCTGGAGGAATGCAGGAGGTCACTGTACTCTTGCAAAACCAGGGATCTTCCACGCTGACCTCCGCGCAGATACACTGGACTGTGAACGGGGAACCCCAGGGGACCTACCCCTGGACAGGAAACCTGGATCCGGCTTCCAATG
>JBLIRK010000037.1:0-33268 GCA_048569615.1 Thermoplasmatota archaeon
GTGAACGGTTTGACCATAGGCTTGCTTGCCTATACCGAGAATGTAAGGGACCACTGGGCAGCCTCAAGCTCCAGACCCGGCCCCTTGCCTCTTGATCCCGGACTGATGGAAAGCGACATCAGAACTTCCTCGAAGCTTGTGGACATACTCATCGTTTCCATCCACTGGAGGAAATGGCCGCAGTACACCGAGGGACCGGAGGATTCCGACAGGGCGCTGTGTCGAAAAACCGTTGAATGGGGGGCCGATGTAATCATGGGACACGGCCCCCATACGGTCCATGAGGTCGAGGGATACGGTGAAGGCCTGATCCTATATTCCCTGGGAAATGCAGCCATGAACACGGGGAACGAGAGCTCTTACAATTCCTACATAGCAAAGGTCAGGATGGAAGACGGCTCGATTTCGGAACTCGAGCTCCTTCCTATCAAGAGAGGGACATACAGATACGTTCCCATGGGAACCCCGATAAAACGGTATGCAGGGGAGGGATTCAACGTATCGAGAGACCGCATCCAAAAGATGTACGAGAATGATATCTACGGCAAGATCGATGAAGAAAGGGGATTCAGGGAGCTTCTCATACTATGGGACACATCACCTATTCTGTTCAAAGCACTCTTCATCTGCGCATCTGCGGTAATAATTCTACTGGTCACCTTGATATCCATCTCCCTGTTGCGAAGGTTGAGGAAAACTGCTGTTAAGGGTTGATCCTGCATGTGGATCAAGGCCTATCCAAAACCTTGTAAACAGCTAGAACGATCCCGTTTTCGAACAGCTCTGAACTTGACAGCTCAAGGAATACTCCGGCAGTGATCCTGCCGAACATGTTGTATCCTTTTACGCCTACGATCAGAGGATGGATGAGGATGCTTATCTCGGAAGCCAGACCCTTGTCCAAGAGCAGGTTTCCCAGCACTCTGCCGGCATCAGTAACGATGGTTTCCGCCCCGTATTCCTCACCCAGGAGTCCGATCAACGCCTCGAGATCGGCCCTGTCCTTGCCTAAAGTATGATGTACGTATTTCCTTTTCCTCAGGTATTCAATGTACTCAGAAGGCGTGCTCTCAGATACAATGACCATGACATCCCTGCAGAAACCGGAGCTCCTCAGCCCGTGAAGGTATCCCATCAGCGTCCCGCGGGTATCTATGAGCACCCAATAGGGGAGATGGTCGACGCCCACAGGAGGGTCCATGTCCTTGTCCGATTCCGGAGGGGGGCCGCCGAAGATCTCGAAACCGGCCACGGCGGTGTTTGAACCCACTAGGATCATGTCCGGAGCGAACCTGCCCATAAGGGAGTAGTGAAGATCCATATCCGGTTGGAAACCCGTCAATGAACCGTCGAGGCTGATGGAGTTGTGGATTATCACCTTGGGAAGCATTCTATCACCACCCCGCATCATTCATCCTACTACTGGAAATTTGCTATGATAAGCAAAACCTATGGGGAGAATTTATCTTCAAGGCAGGAGTATGGGGCCGGCATGGCATCCATGGCCCGCCAAAGTCTAAGAAGAGGCATTCTGTACGTTTCCCTGGCACTATTCCCTATCACATTCTACTATCTGTCACCCTATCTGATAGTGATGGGAGCCTCCGAGGGCGTTGTTTCGGGGAGCTTCATTCTTTTCTCCTCACTGTTCCTTTCGTCGCTGTTTCTGGGAAGGTTATGGTGCGCCTATCTCTGTCCCGGAGGAGGACTTCAGGTTCTGCTGTCCAGGATCAGGAAAGGACCGGCAAGGGGCGGCAATCTCAACTGGATAAAGTACATGATATGGATCCCATGGATCGCAATTATCGTGATCATGTTCGCCCGTGCCGGCGGAATATCCTCGGTCGATCCTTTCTACCAGACCTGGTATGGCATATCGATCATGGCTTCCGGAGCTGTCTTCGTGATGTCAGGGGTCTTGATGCTGATATCCGCGGTTTCGTTGATCTTCGGCAGGAGAGCATTCTGCCACTACGGGTGCTGGATGGCACCGTTCATGATCATCGGCTCCAGGATCAAGGACCTTCTGGGGCCCCCTGGTCTCCGCCTGAAAGCCAACCGGGAAGAATGCATCCACTGCAAGCAGTGCACGAAGAACTGCCCGATGTCCCTGGAGGTGGAGGAGATGGTATCGAGTGGCTCCATGAGGTACGACGAGTGCATCCTCTGCGGCTCCTGCGTGGACATCTGCCCGAAGAAAGTAATAGTGTATACCTTCCGGGCAGGAACCGGAAAATGATGAAAGGAGCGGTTCTCCGGGCTATACAGTGTTGTCTTTTTGCCGGCTCTCCCGCTCCAGCTCGACCAGGGCGGCCATCACAAGCGATTCGAAGGGGTTGAGCCTTGCGGCGTTGGAGGATGCCGAGGCATGCCTCCTGACCTTGTCCATCAGCCTGTCGAAGGCCTCCCTGTCCTCCTTTCTGAGGGCTCTCCTGAAGCTCCCCCAGCTGTGTATCTCGTCCTCCAGGAGCATCCGGTAGGTCGGACATGTCTTTCCCATCAGGCGGCCTCCTCTGCCCCGGGCGGGGAGCCGAAGTCCTCGATCATTGTCTGAAAAGGATGCAGGGGGGAGAAGTCCCTCCATTCTCCCCCCCTGGTGACTATCCTGACCCTGCTCCCGAGCCTTGGCGTGAGCGAGGCCCAGTTCGAACAGTAGGGGCTCATGTGCGGAAGCAGCTCGCTCTCCCTGCTCCCCCCCGATACCGAGAGGAGAACGCAAGCCCCCCTGTCGGCGATCCCTCTCAGGGCCTTCATGCAGTTACGGACCATGGCCCTTGCCGCCTCCAGGTCCACCTCGGGGTCGGAGAAGAGCGAGTCCATGGACGAGACGATGAGGAGGTCCGGGACGGATCCCAGGCGGTGGAGGGAATCCCGGATGAGGGAGTCCATCTGATAGGCGGTGAAGGCCCTTGCTATCATAACCCTTTCAAGGACCGGCCTGGGGTCCTCCCTATGCATCCGGAGTATCCTGGCCATGGAGAAGGGGTCCGCCCTGTGACCCCCGTCGATGTAATAAACGGTCCCGCCGCCGTGGGCGGCAAGCACCGCCGCCCTGTCTATGAGGTGCCGGTTCAGGACGGTCCTTCCCGCGATCATGTAGAGGCTCCCGCTCTCCATGGGTCCGAAGAGATCGTCGAAGGTGGAGAAACCGGTACCGTAGTTCCTTGCATCGCTGTCGATCAATGGGAGCCTCCTCCGGGGAATCGTATCATCTTATCCGCGGTTCATAAGGGGAAGCAAGGGGGGGGGGATGTCCGAAGGTGGAACCATTGTAAACCCATCTTGGGGTGTATTTATATATGTACCGCCTACAATGGCAGAACATGAGGATTAAAGAGTTCTTACCCGTACTGCTGATGGCCGGTGTGCTTCTCATGGTCCTTGCTCCGCAACCGGCCAATGCACATGCCCCTGCTTCCGTAACCGTTTCTTACAACTTCTCGACACAGAACCTGACGGTCACTATATCACATTCGGTCAGCAATCCCAACACTCATTACATCCAGACGGTCACGGTATTTCGCAACTCGAACCAGGTCAACTCGTACTCGTATACCAGCCAGCCAACATCGAACACGTTCTCCTACACGTATTCCGTGACCGCTTCCGACGGAGATACTCTATCGGCAAGGGCGGACTGCAATCTGGGGGGCAGCGGCACCGGTTCAGCGACGGCTTCCGCACCTGACACCACGCCCCCCGCTGTGCAGATCACTTCACCCTCAAACAATTCGGAGGTCACCACCTCCGCCATCACCGTGAGCGGCACAGCTTCTGACAACAAGGAGCTGAGCAAGGTCCAGGTTAAGGTCAATGACGGCCAGTGGGGCGATGCAACCGGAAAGGCCTCCTGGACCAGGCAGGTCACACTTGCCGAGGGATCCAATATCATACATGCGAGGGCCATCGATGCATCGGACAATGAGGCAGAGGCCTCCATCAATGTTGTCTACAACGCGACACCTCCGCCGGACACGACACCTCCGACGGTCGTGATCCAATCCCCCACCGACGGCTCCGAGCTTGCTGTCGATACTGTAACGGTCTCAGGGACAGCTTCGGACAACGAGGATGTGGCGAGGGTGGAGCTCAGGGTGGGCACCGGTTCGTGGGTCCAGGCATCAGGTACCATCTCCTGGTCTGCCTCTGTCAACCTGGCTCATGGGACCAATACCGTGGAGGCGAGGGCAACGGATACCAATGACAACACTGGAACGGACAACATCACCCTGGTCTTCGATCCGCTCCTGGCCCCCGATACTACGCCTCCGGTCCTGACCATCGATCTTCCGGTGGACGGTTTCATATCGCCAACGGAGATAATAACCGTATCCGGCACAGCATCCGACGACCGCTCCCTGGACAAGGTAGAGGGAAGGGTGAACGGCGGAAGCTGGAACACCGCGGCCGGGACATCTTCGTGGAGCGTGCAACTCTCTCTCATAGAGGGATCGAACACAATCGAAGTAAGGGCGATGGACAGCTCCGGCAACACGGATATCGATGAGATCACCGTCACCCATGATCCCGGGGAGCCACCGGACACTGTTCCTCCTTTGATCGAGATAACTTCACCAGCGGACGGGTCCGAACTCTCAGAACCCGTAATCACCGTAAGCGGAACGGGGTCAGACAGTTCGTGCCTGTGCAGGGTGGAGGTAAGCCTGAACGGAGGCAACTGGCAGATGGCATCAGGAAGGCTGTCCTGGTCCATCGAGCTGGAGCTTACTCCGGGATACAATCTCATCGAAGTAAGGGGTTTCGATGATTCAGGGAACATGGGAACGGATTCGATCTCGGTCACCTATAACGATACCTTGCCGGATGACAATACACATCCCGTAGTGGCCATCACGGAACCCTCCGACGGCTCCACCTTCACCCAGCCTTCGATAACGGTCAGGGGAACAGCGGAGGACGACAGGTCCCTGTATCTGGTGGAGGTGAAGCTCAACGACGGCTCTTGGAGACTTGCACCGGGGCTCACATCGTGGTCCATAGACCTGGTACTCGAGGAGGGAGAGAACACGATCACCGCAAGGGCCATCGACGGATCCGATAACGAGATGCAGATAGCGATAACGGTTACCTACGAGCCGGCCTATACGCCCGGCTCGCTCGACGGGATCGTTCAGGAAGGTGAGTACAGGGGAGTGATCGCTTTCGATGACGGCGATCTGACGGTTTATTATGATTTCGAGGATGAAATGGTCAAGATGGCTGTGAAGGCAAGAGCTGAGGGATGGATATCCCTTGGGTTCGATCCTTCGGTGGCAATGAAGGATGCGGATATGGTGATAGGCTGGGTCGATGACCGGGACAGGGTTTACATCTTCGACGCTTACTCGACCGGCGAGTTCGGTCCCCACCCTCCGGACGAAGAACTCGGCGGCTCCGGCGACATAGTGGATTTCGGTGGAACGGAATCCGGGGGATGGACGACCATAGAGTGGACGAGAAAGGCCAACAGCTCGGACCTCTACGACACGAACATCTTTGAGGGAGCTGTGATGGATGTAATATGGGCCTATTCGGATGCAGATGATTTCGACTCCGAACACACGAACAGGGGAGGAGGGGAAATTGCCTTCACATTCGGTTCCATACCCTTGGATGATGATGATGCCGATGATGACGCCGCAGATGATGATGACAAGGATGAAGGCGGAATGGGAGCCTTAGCTCTGGTGGGCATATTCCTGGCAGTCATGGTCGTGGCGGTCGGTACAGTGATCATCGTGGTGATGGTCGGCAGGAAGATGAAGAAAGAGGGAACCGAGGAGGAGGAACCGTCGGAAGAGGATAAGACCGGATAGGTTCAGTCCTCCCACTCGCTCAAGTACCGCTCGAAGGCTGCTATGGTGGCAGCGTCCTTGATCTCCTCGATGGGGCTCTTGCCGGCCCATCCCAGGTCCTGCTTCTGATACTCAGTGTCAAGGAGCTTCCTGAGGACTTCCCTGTCGAAGTCGGGATCCAACATTCTTCTCTTCTCCAGATATTGGATCATGGATGCCAGTATCTCCCGGTAGAGCTGCTCGTCCCAATCCTGCAGTCTGCTCCCCCCTCTTCAGATCTCTCCGGTGTTCTCCTTCAACCATTCCTTGTGCTCGTCATCCAGCAGAGGTGAGAGCTTCTCGAACACTTCCGTGTGGTAATCGTTGAGCCATTTCCTCTCTTCCTGACCGAGCAGCGAGGCCTCCACCAAATTGAGGTCGATGGGACAGAGCGTCATCGTCTCGAATCGGAGGAATTCCTGCTCCTCTGTGCTGAACTCTAGGTCCTTGAGCGTAAGGATCAGGTTCTCGGTTCTTATGCCGTACTCGCAGGGTTTGTAGTAGCCAGGCTCGTTGGAGAGCACGTTCCCGGCCTGGAGAGGCACCCCCACATCCCGGGGAGTGATCCCCATCGGACCCTCGTGGACGTTGAGATAGTGCCCGATGCCGTGCCCTGTTCCGTGATTGTAGTTCTTGCCCGTGTCCCAAAGTGCTCTCCGGGCGAAGGCATCGATCTGCTTGCCGGAGAACCCTTTGGGGAATCGAAGTCTTGCCAGGTCGATGTGCCCCTTGAGCACCCTGGTGAACATCTCCTTCTGCTCGGGTGTCGGTTCGCCAAGTGCAATTGTCCGCGTTATGTCCGTCGTTCCGTTTTGGTACTGCCCCCCGGAATCTACCAGGTATATGCCCTCCGGCTTCAGCTCAACATCGGTCTCGGGGGTCGGATCGTAGTGAATTATCGCCCCGTGCTCACCGTAGCCTGAAATTGTGCTGAAGGAGAGCCCCACGAAATTCTTTCCCTGCTTCCTGAATTGTTCCAGTTTGTCAGCCGCCTCTATCTCGGTCACTCCCCCTCTGGGAACCGCCTCCTTCAGCCATCTGAAGAATTTCACCATCGCCGCTCCATCCACTGTGAGACAGTCCTTGAAACCCTGTATCTCCTTCTCGTTCTTCACGGATTTCATGTCCGTTACGGGAGAACGCTCGAGATGTGTCCTCACGCCCTTTCCCAGAGAGAGCATTATCCATCTGTTGGTGGTCTTTGGATCGATCCAGACCTTGATATTCTTCTTTCCGAGCTCTCCGAGGAAAGGTCCGATGTCATTATACTTATGGAGGGTGGCGCTCCCGGAGAGGTGCGCTTTCACCTCCTGGGTCACTTTCTTAGGATCAATGAAAAGATGGGCGCTGTCATCCAGGATGACAGCATATGATATCACCAGCGGATTGAATTCTATATCCGTTCCCCTTATGTTGAAGGTCCATGCAATAGTATCGAGGGAAGATAGGACATGCGCCCCGCAGAGTTCCTCCTTCAACTTTGCCCTTACCTTCTCCAGCTTCTCGTTCACCGATGCCCCGGTGAACTCAGTATCCATCACCTTGATGGGATTCTTCGAGGGTTGCGGGCGGTTCTTCCAGAGCTCATCCACGAGGTTGGTCTGTACATATTCCAGCTCGATCTCTCTTTCCTTGAGTGTTTTGGAGAGCTTGGACGACATGTCCACAGAGATGACCCTGGGATCTATGCCCACCTTGCAGCCTTTCGAAAGCTCCCTAGCCAGCCAATCCTCCAGTTTTTTGACTCCCTCCATTCCCATCTTGAAGAGAACGATCCCGGTATCCTGAAGCTGCTCCTCGGCCTGGAGGAAATATCTCCCGTCCGTCCAGAGTCCTGCCTTATCCTTTGTCACGGCAACATCACCGGCGGACCCTGTGAATCCCGATATCCACTGTCTTCTCTTCCAGCACTCTGGAAGGTACTCCGAATTGTGCTGATCGGTGCTGGGAACGATGTATGCATCTATTCCCTCTCTTTCCATCAGATCCCTGAGGGCACTTACCCGCTCTTTGACCTCCATTGTGACCTCTCCTTTTTCAGGGCTCGAATCGGGTCATCATGGATAAACCTATCCGCTGACCGGCGGAAATGATTATACCGCCAGCTGCATTACTTCACCATGGAGGAAATGGCGGCCGTGAAGTATGTGGAATCGAGGTCACGTTTCTTCGCCCATCTTTACAGGATAGAATCCCGGGAAGAGATCGATGGTATCCTCAAATTACACAGGAGGAATTACAGAAAGGCTGTACACCACTGCTACGCGGTCAGGTTGAGCGAGGGCGGCTCCGTTTCCGAGGAGAGCAGGGACGATGGGGAGGTCGGACATCCCGGAAAGGTGCTTCTGGATCTCATGAGGCGGAAAGGTTTGGAGCAGCACCTGCTTGTTGTATCCCGGATCTTCGGAGGGATCAAATTGGGAGTAGGCGGCGTATCAAGGGCTTTCAGATCCTCGGGACAGGCAGTTCTGGAGCAGCTGGATTGAATCACTCACCCCAGTCGAATAGCTCCTCTTCCTCCATCCCCCAGATGTCAACGATTTCCTCGTCCTCCTTGCCGCTTTTCCTCTCCTGCTTCTTGAAGGCGAGAACGATGAGGAGAGCGATCCCTATCACCAGTATGAGGATGGGAACCGCGAGTAGAAGCGTTATCCAATCGAACCCGATACCCCTGCCCCCATCATTGTCGTCATCATCGGGCGGAGGAGTGACATCATCGTCGTCCGCATCATCATCCGCAATGGCTCCGGTCACGTTCAATGTGAAGTTCAGGGTATCGCTCCCTCCCTTGCCATCCATCACCCTGAAGGATATGTCATAGATCCCTTCCGACTGGAAGTTCAGTACGTGGTAGCCCTGGGTCTCGATCCACTCGCCGTCATCGATATTGACGTAGAACCTAAGCATCGTATCGTCCGGATCGGAGCTCCCAGTGAAATTGATCCGGTGGTTGGTCCCAGCCTCAAGCTGATCGACCATGCCGTTGACGACAAGTACGGGGGGATCGTTCACCTCGAGAATATCGAGTACTACGCTGAGGTTATCTGTAAGTCCCATGGAATCCGTGATCGAAAATATCATGACCATGGTTCCCACATCATCCTGGACCGATGTGAACCAGGCGGATGAGCCGTTGATCATGACCCTAGCATTGTCGCAGCCGAGCTGTATGCTGTCCCCTTCGTTAAGGAGGTCCGGATCGTACCACGTGAAATTGAACCAGGCCCTCGTATCCTCACGGGCCTCCATCGCCTGGGTGCCAACAAGTACCTCCGCACCGTTTAACTCCGTGAATTCAGGGGGGTCCGGAACAGGTTCTATATCGAGGGTAAGGTCCAGCTGTATGGTGTTGTTGAATTCGTCTGTTATTCCGAAGGAGATCTGCTGCTCTCCCGAAAAATCAGGATCGGGGATCAGTTGGTAAGAGCCGAAACCAAGAGGATTGACGGTTATGCTCTGATCGGTGGCGAATAGAGCATAATGAAGCTCCTCATCGGGATCTTCGACGAACTGGTTCAGCTGGATCTCCATATCGTCGTCCTCGGTCATGTTCATGACGTCCTCATGGGGAAGGATCACCGGAGGGTGGTTTGGGGCGACTGTTACATTGATTACCGCCGGAAGGCTGCAGTTCAGGTACTCGTCCACAACAACCAGGGTGAATGTATAGACTCCGGGTCCTGAGGGGGTGAAGTTGAGCTGGGTTTCGTATTCTGTCACGTTCGACGGGATCGGTCCTCCGGTCTGGTTCCAGACCAGGTCCAAAACTTCCCCGGTCCCGTTGATATAACCTCCCACTATGACCACCATCTGAGGGAATTCGGATTCAAAATCTTCCGGGAGAACAGCGATTGGGAGGGTGTAATCCCTTGCTGGCAGAGAACCCATTGCACTGGCGATCCCCGAAAAGAACAGAAATAGAAAGAGTGCAGCTGAAGTCCCTCTTCTCATAGGGTTTGATAGCAAAACGGTCTTATATATGTTATTTCACCATATCACATCCGCGACCAGATGTCATTGTATGCCTCGTAAATGTCCTCTGCAAGGTCATCCCAGGTCGGGAGCCTGTCCAGGAATTTCTTCCCTCCCCTTCCGAGCTTCTTCCTGAGGACAGGATCACCGGAAAGCCTTATAATGGCCTCCGCGAACGCCTTGGGGTCCTTGGGAGGCAGAAGGAGGCCGTTCACGCCGTCCTCGATGAGCTCCGGGGTTCCGCCTGCTGCGGTGGCTATGACAGGACGGCTGAACTGGAAGGATTCAAGGATCACTCTTGGATTTCCCTCATCCGATGCGGATGACAGCACCAGGATGTCGCTTCCTGCCATCATCTTCAGGACATCGATGTAGTCATCAACGAATCCCCTGAGCCTTGTGTTCTTGAGACCGTTCTCGCTGATGTAATCTTCCAATTCCTTTCTCATCCCGCCCTCACCGATTATCGTGAGTCTTATCGTGGGGTCCTTCTCCTGGACCATCTTCATCGATCTCAGAAGGTAGTCAACACCCTTATAGGGCCTCAGAGCGCTTATGCACAGCAGCTCTATGCTGCCCTCATGCTCGTAGGGTTTCTCGTTTATGCCCTTTCTGACATCGCCGGAGATCTCTGGATTCAGGGAGGGGTATGTGATGATCTTCTCCTTGGGAACTCCGTAAGAGATCAGCTGGTCCCGGATGGAGGTCCCGGTGGATACGTAACGGGTCACCCTGCCCATGTGAATATTGTATGCAGGGTCGGACATGTCCTGAACCTCCTTAATCATCTCCTGACCCGTTAGTTTGGAGAAGAATGATATGGTATAGCCGTAAGCTCCGCAGGCATGTGCGTGGATGATCATCCTGCCGTACTTCATCCTGAGCCTGATGAGCTGAAAGAAGGTAACGGGCGGGAGGATAAGGTACCTGATTACCGCCGGGTGGTCGTGGAGGAAGGGTTGGATCCTCAGGACCTTAACACCGTTCCTGTCCTCTTTTCTGGGAGCGTTCGGGTCCGTGCAGGAATATACCACGAAATCTACACTGTCCTTCAGTTTCTCCATGAGGTTCGAGAAATATGTTGACGCTCCCCCCTGCCTTGGAAGGTAGATCGGGGATCCGATCAGGACCCTGGGTCTCTTTTCTTTCATTTCCCTGCACCCTGAGATCGATTAGAACATCGATGCGAAGGTATGTGGGTATATAAAAATGGTGCATGGTGCGATATCGGATTATTTCCCGGAATTGGCGGAGAACCTTAAATATATCCCATCAGCGATTTCATGCACAAAAGGAAGCTTTCAAATGGAAACTGCCAACCTCATCCTTCTGCTCTCCGGTCTGGGTCTGGTGCTTGTGCTGGCATGGACGATGTACCGCATAGACCAGCACAGGAAGAAGACCCGGAAGCTGGATGAGATGGCGATAGGCATCGGCAAGATGTCCTCGGTCCGAACTGACCCTGAAGGCACCGCCGAGGCGGGATCATCCATATCACCCATGCTTCCCACAAGGGACATACTCGTTGTCATGTACAAAGATAAGAACAAGCCCTGGCGAAGCGCTGTCAGACAGGAACTGAGGAAGGATTCAAGGGTTATGGTCGTTTCAACCAGGTCCCCAACCGAGATAAGGGAGATCTATCCGGGAATAGAGAGAATGATATGGCTGGACCGGTCGAGGGCTCATAAGACACAGAGGGGAGTGATCGTGGTAAATCCCACAAACCTTTCAGGTTTACTCGAGGATATCCGGTCATCCCTTGGTGGTACCGACGGGAGGTCCTTTGCGGTCTTTGAGGGATTCGAGGAAGTCATAAACGCCAATGATCCAGCAAGGGTGATGAGGTTCCTGACCATGCTAAAGCAGACCTGCGGAAAGGATGGCATATCGGCCGTTGTCACCCTTCCATACAGGGCAGTGGCGCAGAGAACGAAGAACCAGCTGCTCGAAACCTTTGAGACGGTGGTGGTGTAGAGATGGAGATGGGACAGGCCTCCGATGAGGTGGCGAAGCTCACCGTGGACAAGAGGATACTTCTTCATCTCTTCGAGCAGAAACATTCCGAGATGGATTTCGAGGTTCCACAGGAGGTTGTCCAGGATGGAATAGCCACGGCCGTTTCGATAAGGCGTGACAACATCCCAAGGACCATGAAGAAATTGAAGGAGGAGGGTTTCGTCTATGAGGTCCTCAAGAGGATAAAGGGTATGCCCAGGAAGAGAAAGGCCTATTTTCTGAGTGAAAAAGGGCTCACGTACGCCAAGGATGTCAGGGACCAGTTGGCATACCATAAGGTCTTCCTGGAACTCTCCGACGGAAGCGTGAAGGTTGTCCACCTCAAGGACGTTCCGGCCTACCTCAATGCACAGATGCCTCTTATGGAGCTCTATCAATTGCTCGGTAAGGAGAACATCATCAAGGAAATGGCGATCAGAAGGTACCTTTCCGGCGAGGTTGAAACGGCCAGGAACGTGAACGCGGAAGGTTTCGTTTCCTTCCTTCAGGACGTACCGGTTCCCAAGAGGTTCTTCGGAAGGGAGATGGAGCTGGAAACGATCCGGAAGTGGATAGGTGAAAAGGGCCCCTCCATACTATCGATCTCCGGCATAGCCGGCATCGGAAAGACAACTCTTGCCGCGAAGTCCATCAAGGAAGCCGAGGGTTCCATGCACGTATTCTGGTACAGGTTCCACAGGTGGGATTCCCTCAGAAACCTCCTCTTCTCCATATCGAGGTTCCTGGATGAGATGGGGCGCTCGGGTTTGAAGACCTACTTGGACAACACAACGGCCCTGGACGGAAAGGAGTTCTATTCCATAATTGACAAGAGCTTCAAGGACCTGAAGGCCTTCATTGTGGTCGACGACTTCCAGAGGGCCGAGGATGATATCGTCGATTTCTTCTCCAACCTTAAGGAGATGCTACCGCCCCATCAAAAGGTCAAGATGATGGTGGTCGGAAGGCAGGTCTTTCCATTCTACGACCGCTCCGACGTCCTCTTGAAAAAGGTGGTAAAGGAGCTCACGTTGGAGGGGCTTGACAAGAACAGCTGCAGGGGCCTGCTGAACATTCCGGATATGGACGAGGACCTCTTCGAGAGGATATACGTAATCACAAAAGGGCACCCTCTCTTCCTTCAACTCGTCCTGTCCGCCGAGGACCTGGAGGATCAGAAGGACATAAAGAGGTACATCTACGAGGAGATTTTCAAGAAGCTCAGGGAGAAGGACCAGCTCCTTCTCCAGATAGCCTCCGTCTACAGGTATCCAGTTCCCTCGGGAGCTTTTTTCATAGAGGAGGGATTGGACTATTCGATCCTGGACCATCTGATAGAGATGAACCTGATCACGGAGACCTCCTATGACGAGTACGAGGCCCACGACCTGATCAAGGAGTTCTTCTACAACAGGCTCGTACCCTCTCAGAGGGAGCATTATCACAGAAAGTCCGCGGAGTTCTACATGGACACGGGCACGGACAGGGCGACGGTGGAGGCAATGTACCACATGGCCATTGGAGGCCAGGTCGTGAAGGCCCTCAAGCTCGCCTCGGCCTACGGAGAACGCATAATCACAAAGGGATACGTGGAGCAGTTCGCATCCGTACTGGCCCTGCTCGAGAAGGAGATAACCGAGGAGACGAAGGAGTACAACGCGACCTCCCACCTTCTGAAAGGAGAGGTGCAGATGATAAACGGCAGATGGGACAAGGCTTCCTCGGAGTTCAAGAGGGCCGCTGCCATTGCCGAGGCCGAGGGAAGGGACCTTATCAATGCGCGCGCCAACCTGAAACTGGGAGCTATAGAGAACCGGAGGGGGAACAAGGAGACGGCAGAGAAGAGATTGAAAAAAGCCCTCAAGATCGCAAGGAAGCTCCAGGACAAAGAGGAGATCGCTAAGGCGCTTCTGGCCCTCGGCGAGCTCTACTCGACAAAGGGTGAGTTCAGGGAGTCGAAGAAGATGCTGAGGGAATCCCTTGACATAGCAAGCGAGCTTCAGGATTCCTCACTGATGGCATCGTCCTACACAAGCCTGGGGATAATCTTCACAAACCAGGACAAGCACGACTTGTCAATAGAGCAGTTTCGGAAAGCTGTTGAAGCCCTCGAGGCGGAGGAGAACAATCTTGAGATGGCCCGGATCAAGATAAATCTCGGGACGGTGCTTACCAATCAGGGCAACTATGATCTGGCTATCGAGAATTTCGAGGATTCCATCGAGCTCGCAACCGAATCGGGGGATATCAGGCAGAAAGGATACGCTCTGGCGGGTGCGGCCCATGTTTACCTGATGAACAGGGAAACGGATATCGCCCGGGACTATCTCGACGAGGCCCTTGAGATATTCACCGTGCTGGGAGAGAAGTTCAAGATAGCGCTGATAAGGCTGGACTATGGAAGGTACCATCTCCAGAAGGGAGAGAAGGACAAGGCCCTGGGCCATCTTGAGGCATGCATTCACCTCCTCGAAGGACTGAAGCTTCCTTTCTATCTGAAGAAGTACGGCCAGGAGATCTTCGATATGCTCGAGAGAAGGGGATTGTCCAAGGAAGCGGCAAGGTTCAAGCCCGCCCAATGATGATAATTCAGTTTCTTCTTAATTTCTTCTCTTTATGAAAGACGAAGTCAGATGCTTTGATCGGACTTCGAGATTCTAGTGGAACATCTCGTGGGGAGCCTCTTCGTCGCCCTTTTCCTTTCTTTCGCGGATCTTCTTGAGCGCATCCTCCATGTCCTGCTTTCTGACCGATGAGTGACCGCCCCTGATGGCGAACATGCCGGCTTCGGTGCAGAGGTTCCTGAGATCCGCCCCCGAGAAATCCTCGGTCCTATCGGCGATCTTTTTTAGATCGATCCCCTGGGCGAGCTTCATTCCCCGGGAGTGTATGTTCAGGATCTTCTCCCTACCTTCAACATCCGGGAGAGGGACCTTGATGATCCTGTCGAATCGTCCCGGCCTGAGGAGAGCTTCGTCTATTATGTCCTGTCTGTTCGTGGCGGCCATTATGCCTATCTGGTCAAGGGGGTGGAATCCATCCATTTCCGCAAGCAGCTGCATCAGTGTCCTCTGGACCTCCCTATCCCCAGTCGTATCCATCCCGAGCCTCCTTGCACCTATGGCGTCAAGCTCGTCCAAGAAAACAATGCAGGGCTTCTTCTCCCTGGCGAGCTGGAAGAGTTCCCTTACGAGCCTGCCCCCTTCCCCTATGAACTTCTGGACAAGCTCGGAGCCGACAAGCCTTATGAAAGTGCAGTGGGCCGAATTTGCCACGGCCTTGGCTAGTAGCGTTTTTCCAGTTCCGGGGGGGCCATCCAGCAGGACTCCGCTTGGGGGTCTTATTCCGATGTTCTTGAAAACATCCGGTCTGGTAAGCGGAAGCTCCACTGCCTCCTTCAGCTCCATTATCGCCTGCTCCAGACCCCCGATATCCTTGTAGGTGACCTCGGGTCGTTCGATCAGCTCGGATCCCATTATTATGGGGTCCTTCCCCTTTGAAAGCACCCTCATGATGACAAGGTTGTTCCGGTCAAGCCCGACCCTCGATCCGATAACCACATCCGATAGGGATATCTCGTTGGACAGTGTTGTAATGAAGGTCTGCCCTGTACCGTTCTTAATTATGACCTCACCTGCTCCCATTACCTCTATGACCTCGCCGATGAGCATGGGGGGTTTCATTATGTCATCCAGCTGCTTCTTGAGGAGGTTCCTCTCCCTTCGGAGCATGTTGACCTCGTCGTATGCCCCGGAAAGCTCCCTCTTGTAGGCTTCCCTTTCGAGGTTGGTCGTGTATTCCATGGACCTGAGCTGTCCCTTGAGTATCGTAACCTCCTCTCTCAGGGTGGAAAGCTCTGTTCGCAGGTCCAATTCCTTGTCGGAGGGCAGCTCTGCGGCGGTCTTTTCCTGGTCCTCGGTCGATGACATATTTTTTTTCCCGGTTAAACACCAAAGTTTAGTTGGGTATTTTATCTTAACCCTTGGCGGAGATATTTAATCAGATCACAAGCTTGCCGTCCTTCATCAGGACCTCCTGGAAGTTCGAGCCGATAACCGTAATCGTGGGGGACCTTATGAGCCCGTCAAGATGTATCAATGCCTTTGCATCGTTGTCGTAGTTCGCCCCTATGGCGATATGGCAGGTCCCGTACACCTTCTCGTCCTCCAGCATGTTCCCGATTATGGTCGCCTTTCTGTTCAGGCCTATCCCAAGCTCCCCCAAGTTCTGTGTGTTGGTTATGTAATGCTCCATATCTTCCTTACGTAGCTTTCCCTGGTCGACAAAGGTCGCCGTGGTCTCCTTGGCCCTGGAAATGGTATCCCTAAGTTTCTGGGCTTCCGCTCCGCCGTGTATCTGGGTGACAAGACCCGCATCCACCTCGCAGATTATCGGCTTCTGGATCAGTATTATGCCCTTATCGGAGGCAATGGACCCGTCGAACACTATCCTGCCCCTGGAAGCCTTGAGCTCCGGAGATATGAAGGTCTCCCCCGCCGGCAGATTTCCTCCCGATCCAGGCTCCCTGAAATCGCCGTTATCCGATTTCGCCTCTCTGTCCTTGATGCCAATGTCCACATCGGTTCCTGAGGGAGCTTCTATATGGATGATATCTCCCCGGTCCAGAACCTTCTTCGCTCTCGCGCAATCATCCTTCAATGAGGAATAATCCAAGGGGACCGTCCTCTGGAATATATCCTGCGTGACGGAGGGAGACCAGAAGCTCCTGCTCTTCTTCTCGCCAAGCAGGTAGTTGAAATAGTGGTCGTAGGAATTGTCTCCCACCTTTATGGATTCCTTTATCGCCGTGCTGTCCTTGCCAAGTTTCTCGTGTGATATCGAGATCAGCACCTCCGGGTCCGTTCGTATGGCTGCCATAACTTCGGGGTTCGCAAAATCAAGCTGGGATTTCACAGGCTGGATGATCAGGGTGGGAACTGCTTTTACGGAGATCACCGATCCGTAGAGCGCCCTGCTGATGTTCAGCACATCATTCAGCGGATTTGTTATTATCAGAACCCGCTCCCCTTCCCGTACCCCCATGACATCGTTGATGGCGACGCGGGAAGCCTCGATCAGTTCCTTCGGCAGCTGAAGTGAGCCCTGGTCAGTTCCTGTCAAATCTTTCTCCCTCCTGTTGAACCGTATTCACTCGAGACTATATTAAAAATACAATGGATCTGGTGAAATGTACATAAAAAAAAGGCAGGCGGAGGGACCACCTGCCGTTTACGACCCGGGGCCAATTCAACGTTTTCTCTTGGCCACTCCCACAAATACGACGGAGAGCATTGCAAGGGCGATGACGGCGAAGGCCGGTTCGAATCCAGGTACCGAGAAACCTTTCTCCCTCACATAGAGGGAATATTCGGCCACATCGGAAACCTTTCCAAGTCCCTCGGCCTGCTGGGACATGACCTTGATCCTTATGGTTGTGACCTTGTTCTTCCAGATGTTCCACTCGACTGGCGTGGTCACGGATATGGTCAGGGACTGCTCCTGCTTCTCAAGGACCTGGAACTTGTTCTGGGAGAGCTGGATGGTCCATCCGTCGTTGTTGAGCTTATCCTGGTTTGTCACTTCGACCCTGAGCTGGTCGTTGGCGTTCCCCTCGTTCATGAGCCTTATCTTGAACCCAAGGGAGGAGCCGGGTGTGACCTGCTGATAGGGTTTCTCGCATCCGATGGAGAATTGGTAGTACTGGTCTATGGTGATGATCGCTGTGGATGCGGGGATCGTACCTCCGCCGAGACCCGGGCTGTAGCTCCACCTGCCTGAAACCGATAACTGTCCTGTATTTGCCTTGGACGTCTCAGGCGGTACCTGAACGGAAACGGTGAAGGACTGCTGTTTCTGGGCCCTTGAGAAGGTCAGGGCAGGGGGTACAGACACCGGCCAACCACCCGCCTCTGCCTGCAGGTTGACCTGGAGGTACTGTATGTTAGGAGACCAGGGGATCTGGGCAAAGACGGTACCTGTGAAGGTGACTATCCCGTCCTGTCCCGGGGCCACGTAGGCAGTCTGTTTGGCCTGTGCAAGCTGGATGGTTATCACGGGTGCTCCCACGGCCTCCGCTTCGTCCCCTTGCTTGGGGAGTATGATGAAGATACTACCCAGGAAAAGCAATATCATCAGGAAGGTCGACACCCTTGCAGCCTTTGATTTCCATATCATTTAGTCCACCTCTGGGGCATGGAACATGCCGTGAAATGCAGGTTTGATATATTACCTTATCTGGATATATCGCTGCGCTTCATTCCACCATTGTTTGCTGTATATAAAAGCTGAGCTGAACTAAGATGACACCTATATATAAAATTTCTCGATGAAGGGGCGTAAGAAGCTCTGCTGCTTTCATCCTTCATCCTTTGCCACTTCGGGTCTTCCACGCCCTCGGATAAGTGCCCGGGTCCATGATCACCCTGTCAACCTTGATGCACATACCCTTGCTCCTTCCGGCGGCTTCCCCATAATCCATCAACGAGGTTCCAAGTGCCACGATCTCTCCTTTCAATGTCATGACCGCCGTATGAGAGCCTTTCCTTATTCTGGTATCCATTGCCCCCAAACCCGGTCTTCCGACGGGTGCGCCGTGGCAGACTGCGTCCACCGCGGAATCCTTCAGGTAAGCCTTGGGCAGGTGATCCACGAGCAGTTCGGAAGGATGGATGACCCTTCTCAGCTCCTCTTCGCTGCCCGAGTCCTTGAAGAGCTCCCATGCATCCCTGAGCCCCTGAAGCGTCACGGAGGAATCCTCCCTCAACCTCCCTGACCTGCTCCGTCTCAACTCCACCATGTTAGCTCCAACTCCAAGGACCTCTCCCATATCGTGAATGAGGGTCCGTATATACGTTCCGGATTCGCAGGAGATCCTGAGCAGTACCTCACCTTCCCTATTGTCAAGCACCTTCATCTGTTCTATGCTCCTCTCCCTGAGCCCCCTCTTTACGGCCGACCTGACCGGTACCATCTGGTATATCCTCCCCGTGAATTCACCTAGGATGGTTCTGAGATGGTCCCCATTCACCTCCCTGTGCAGATGCATGAGGGCGATATACTCCTTGCCCTCCTCAAGGGTGAGGTCCAGCATCCTTACCGCCCCTCCGAGGGCGATTGGTAAAACCCCGGTCGTGTTGGGATCCAGGGTTCCGTGGTGGCCTGCCCTTTCAATGCCCAGGATACCCTTTACCCACGATACCACCTGATGGCTGGTCGGACCTCTGGGCTTATCAAGAACGATCAGACCCTGGTTCATTAAGAGCTCGAGCGGTCTTTTTGATGGATAATGCCCGTACCGGTGGTCGGTATCCGTACTATCGAGTATCTCCACATGCTCGCCTTCAAAGAGAGCATCCATGCGACCTCTATCGCGGGAGGGTATTAAAACCTTGACGGGAGCGAACCTTATAGGTTTCCCTGCATCTTCCTGACCATGATGCCGTTCTTTTCCAAGATGTCCCGGAGCGCAGCCTGATCCCTTTTGCTCCATTTGCCTCCCAGCCCCTTAGAGACCTTAAGCAGCTTCTCCATTTTCCCGTGAAGCTCCGCCGGATTCTCCTTGAAAAGATCCCCGACCTCTTTTTTGAGCTTACGACCAGGGTTTGACCTCCCCAATAACAGACCACTTCCTTCCCCTGCACAGAACGCTTCTACGGACCTCCTAAGACTGGAGTGCAGCGAAACGAGGTCTGTTATTGGTTCAGAATATCTTCTGTCCTTGTCTCCCTGGAGAACGATGGAGCCCTTGAATCCAGGAAGCATGTTCCCGCTCACGCAGTCGAAACAGGCCCTGGATCCCAGATCGGGCTGGATACCGCAATCATAACACTTGACGATAAGCTCTCCCTGGACGACCTCAAAACCTTCCGGCAGCTCTCCTGACGATGAAGAATTGTTATCATACATCAACGCACACCGATCCGATGATGGAGCTTTGTAGCTATCTAATTTTTCCTTCTCCTCCGGTGTATCTTCAATCTGACCGGATCCCTCTTGTCAACATCCACAGCGTGATCCCCCAGTAGTTCGTCAATGGTGGCGATCGCCTCCAATATGATATCCTCGGT
This sequence comes from Thermoplasmatota archaeon, assembly GCA_048569615.1. GTDB lineage: Archaea > Thermoplasmatota > Penumbrarchaeia > Penumbrarchaeales > Penumbrarchaeaceae > JAYEPK01. The sequence continues at coordinate 19,871 of JBLIRK010000037.1, forward strand.
TTCCTGATGTTTCTCCCCGCCTGCTTCCTGCTTCAACTTGGCCGGTATCCTTCTTATGTATCTCTTCGTAGCGGGTTTGGCTACTTTTGACTGGACAGACTCTTTCTTTGCATTACCCGCAGCGTCCCTCTTCACGGGGACCTTGGTCCTGCGGGATTTGGTATTTGTACTCGCCTCTTTGACCGGTGCGGTCTTTTGGTCAGGGATCTTAGCCTTTTGGTCGGACCGAACCTGGTCCCTTCTTCCAACAGGCATCTTCACCTTCCTGGGGATTTTCCTGGGATAAGCGTTCTTCAAAAGGACAACTTCGTCTCTTCCCGCCTCCTCGATAGGTTGTTTTTCACCTATCTTCTCCTCTTTTTTTTCTTCTTTCTTCCCGGGTCCGCCGCCGGTTTCCAGATCGATGAGTATCTGGTTGTCCCTTATCTTGAAGGCTATCGGGGCGGGATCTATGTCGATGTTGGACATGGAGTGCACCCTGATCTCCCTCTGAATGGCTCCTTTGTCCGTTGACTTTTTCAGCTCGATCGTTCCATCGAAGATCTCTTTGATCCTGCCCAGTCGCTCTTGGTCCATTATATCCGATTCGAGAAGGAAAAGCGATGCCATCTCCTCTTCCTTGAACTTGGCCCTGAGCCTCTGGATGAAGTTGTATACCTGGGTGAACTCGAAGATGTTCATTGCCGGTCCGATTATATGGACCAGCGCTACCTTGTTGGAGGAGAAGCTCAATTCCCTCAATCCCTTGTTGATAGCTATGCCGAGATTGGATAGTATCTTGGATGATTTCAGGGCATAGCCTTCCTTCTCAACGCCTATTATCCTCTCACCGCGCCACGAGAACCAATCCACGATCCTAAGTGTTCCCTCTTCTTCCAGCTTTTCTGGATTCAATCCCTGGGACCTAAGGAGCATCCTTATGGACCTTGGAGGCTCCTTTGACAGGACCATCAGTACGGATGAGCTCTCGCTCAATCCGCTAGTGAGCATCTTGGAAATGAATATGTCCCTCTCGATTCCCGGAGGGGATAGAAATAGCACAGACGAGCCCTTTGGAAGCCCTCCCCCCATTCGATGGTCCAGTGCACCGATCCCGGTTGATATCCTGTGGTGGAGAGCACCGTCCAGCAGAATATCGGCCAAATGGTACTTCATGAGAAGATCGTCGTGCCCCTCGAAGTAGTATTGGATCATCCTCGTTGCCTTTTTCACAGCCTCCTCCTTTCCCATTAGGAAGGTTGAAAGACCAACAAGGGAATTGAAGGCGGCCACAAGTGCTTCCGTAACCTCCTTTTCCCCCGCCCGGGACCATATGTCCCTGTCAAAATCGATCGTGTTGTTCTTCTTTATTTCAATATGTTTGAGGAGCTCGTGCTCCTCCCGAAGGATGGAGAGCTTCAACTTGAAGGCGGACAGGTCCGTATGCTGGGAAAGATCCTTCAAATAACCGTGGAATATGTCCTCGAAAAGGGAGACCAGGTCATTATGGTCATCGGATCCCGAAGCCGGTTTCGCGATTTCCCTGACCACGCTGTCAAAGGGTGCGGGCAGGTAGGAGAGCAGTTTTTCCCTGCCCTTTACCTGCTCTGCGATTTCCTGGATGGATCCCTTCAAGGAGTTGACCACAATGTCCCTAGCAAGCTCCTCGCCAATGAGGGAGGATATAAAATCAAGGGATTTCTGGAGGAATATCATCAGCGCGTCCAGGGATTCCTCTTCATCATCCAGATTGTTGATCACTTTCCCGTTTTCAGTAAGGGTGAACTGGATCAGGACCGGTTTCTGGGCCCTGGCCCTCTCGAGGATGATCCTGAAGGTGGAGATCTCCAGCCTGAACTGCCCTATCTCCGGGCTTGTCATCTTGCGGATGAATTCCTTTACAAGGTTTCCATATATCTCAACATCGTTCAAATTACAGCTCTCCCTTCAACCGATGACCTCGTCCGGTGATACTTCGATCCCGTTTTCCATGATCAGGAACGGATGCTTCAGGGGATCATGTTTGGTGAACCTCATCTTCTTTATCGTCAGAGTCCTCCTGTATTCTCCCGTAGTGCTCTCGTAATCCAGTTTTATCAGTGAGTCGGAAATGAATTCCTCCATTCCGTAACTCGAATCCCCCTCCTCGGGGATCTCCGATATGATAATGGCAGTTATTCCCGAGTCCTTCAGGAACCTGGAAAATTTGAAAAGCTCCCTTCGCAGAAGGTCCGGGGTCTTGTAATAGAGGCCAACAGCAGTCACTGAGTCCAGAACGAGCCTTTTGGAGCCGCTGAACGAAAGGTGGTTCTTCAGGAGGTCCTGAAGTGTTTCAAAGCTCGCAAGCCCCCATTCCAGCTCCTCGGCCGATGTGCATTCGATCCGCATCTTGCCAAGGTCTATCAGATATAGTTTACCCTCCTTTTCGTGGGATTCCAGGTTCATGCCATAGCTTGCGGCGGCCCTCAGAATGGAATCCCTGCTCTCCTCGAGACTAAGGTAAATACCAGGTTCGTCCTCGAACATTGCTCCATTGTGAATATAATGCATCCCCATCAGGGATTTGGCGGACCCGGGAGGGCCTGCGATCAGGTTGATCGTGCCTTTGGGAAATCCGCCGTTCATCAATTCATCCAATCCAGGTATGTGGGTGGGGCTCCTGCCTCTCATTTCAACCGTCCTCCTCGTAAAAGTCCTTGGTTATCTTGATAAGGTCCTGTTTCAATCTCTTGGCCCTTAAGGGTCCTACAAGGACCTCGGCCTCGTTGTCGATGTTCTCGATCATTTCCAAGGACCTTTCACTGTCGAGGGTCAAGGTTCCTCTCATTGTGCTCCGGTTGTATGCCCTGTCGATTATGAACCTGGATAGAACTCCGACAAGGGAGCCGAGCCTTTGGTTGTATTCTTTGATCAGAGGGTGTTCTGTCCTCTCTCTTTCCTTCAGATGGCCTGTAAATTGTCTCATCTCAGGTCACCTCCTCGACAGAGAGCAAGAGACGGTCCACGGAATCATCATCCAGATATTTTTTTCCGGATAGACGCAGTAGATTTCGGGCCATGGTCCTTCCCCCGATATTGTCGACCATCATATACAGGGAAACTAATTGTTTGAAAGGGGTGGTATTCATTCGATCCTTCTCGTCTCTGCCGGGTATACCGAGTATGACCTGGGACATTGAGGCCAGTTCCCCCCTGATCCCGGAAATGGTCTCCTCATCGATCTCCTGATCCATTTTCAAACGGTACCTTCCGCGGCCGATCCTTTCCACGAGACCTTCAGCTTTCAATCTGTTTACTATCGAGGTTACGAGGCGGATATCCATATCCAGCTTGAGGGAGATTTCCTTGGGTGTATGATAATCCAAAGGCTCATCGGAAAAGATGGATGCTATCTTTTCCGTCTTGGAGGTCCTTGACCTCAATTCCCTTTGGCCCGAACTTCTCAATACCTTTTCCCCCGGTACAAAGGCACCAAGGTTCAACTGGACTATCCCATATATAACAGTTTTGTGATATTTTTCAGGCAAATATAACAAGGCAAGATATTTTATAATGTTATCCTCCCATGACACGGAGAGCGGTTGGTCCCGATGGACGAAAAAGGAATGGATAAAACACATTTGAAGGAGCTTTTGGAGAGGTATGACTCGATGAATGTCTCTTTCGGCTCCGGTAGGGTATTCGGGTCCATGTGCACGTCACCTCATCCCTTTGCGACAGAGGTGCATTCCAAGTTCAGGGAATCCAATCTCGGAAATCCCGGACTGTATCCCGGAACCCTTGAGATGGAGAAGGAAGTGATAAACATGCTCGGGGGCCTTCTTCACCTGGAGGATCCCAACGGGCATGTACTTTCGGGCGGCACGGAGGCTAACATAACCGCCATGTATGCCGCGAAGAAGAAGGGAAGGGGAAAAAAGGTTCTTTTCCCGAAGTCGGCTCATTTTTCCGTTATGAAGGCGGTAAGGCTCCTGGACCTGGAGCCAGTAACGATCGATTTGGACAGCTCATACAGGATGGACCTGTCGGACCTCGAAGATGAACTGACCGATGATGTCGTCATGGTTCTGGCAGTTGCTGGGACGACCGAGCTGGGCATGGTCGATCCTGTGAATGGTATCTCGGAACTGCTCAATGGAGTGCATCTTCACGTGGATGCAGCTTTCGGCGGCTATGTCCTTCCTTTCCTTGAAGATGGGATACTCAGGAATAGGGGCGTCAGGAATTGGGATTTCTCGAGCCCCGGAGTTACCACCCTGAGCACCGATCCCCATAAGATGGGCTGGTCCACTATCCCCGCGGGTTGCCTCCTTTTCAGGGAACAGAATCCCCTTCAGAACCTTGCAGTGAGGTCCCCTTATCTGACCAGTTCCAAGGCCTACACACTTGCGGGAACGAGGGATTCCGGGGCCGTGGCGGCGATTTTCGCGCTGATGAAGCTTCTGGGCAGGGAGGGTTACAGGAGGATGGTCTCGGGGTGCATGGAGAACACCCGCTATCTCGGCAAACGGCTCGAGGAGATAGGTTTCGAGAAGGTTGTGGACCCTCTTGTCAACGTGATCGCGGTCCATCATGATTCCCCCCAGGAGGTCCAGGATGAATTGGCGGAAATGGGATACTTCATCTCGAAGGTGGCAGATCCGCCGGCTTTGCGCTTCGTTATCATGCCCCATATCAACAAAAAAGCAATAGATGATCTGATGGTGCCTCTCGAGAAGATCATCGGAAGGGTCTGAGGATCATTGCTCCTTTTCCCACTTTTCAAGCTCCAGGACCTCGGACAGTGTGGAGCCTCTCTGTATCTCCTCCCTGATCCGGTTCTCCCTCTCCTTCACATCCAGGGCCCTGTTGGCGATCTCGACCGCCCTTTCCTTTGGAATTACCATCACACCCGAATCATCGGCGATTATCCAATCACCGGGCCTGACGGTGATCCCCCCGCAATCGATCTCGACCTGAAGCTCCCCGAAGCCCTTAGGCTCCCCCGCATTGGGGGCTATGCTCCTTGAAAAAACGGGAAATCCCATTGCCATGATATCGTCGACATCCCTGGCAGCCCCGTCAAGGATGACCCCGGCGATCTTTTTCATTTTGCACGACCACGTTGCAAGCTCCCCCCAAGGGGAGATATGCCTGGAGCCCGCATCCATAACCAGGACATCACCCGGGGATGCCTTTTCGATGGCCTCCACGGTCTTGGCCCAATCCCCATCGATCGTTCTGCATGTGAATGCAGGGCCAACGCATTTCATTCCCTGTTTAAGGGGCCTGATCCCCACCATAGCCCCCTTCTTGTGCATTGCATCTGCAACATTTGGAGCGGACACTTCCATCAGGGCCTTCCTTATTCCTTCGCTGTCGGAATACCTGCGATATCTGTCGGATCCGATACTGATCCCTTCGGTAATGGCCTTCTTGATGTCACGGGTGGCATCGGCAACCTTGGGACTCTTTGTGATGGCTCCCCCGACGATTATTATTGAAGCCCCCGCTTCCACGAGCAGGTGGGCGTTCTCGGATGTTATACCGCCGGCAACGGCTACGGGAAGGTCAACCGCATTAGAGAGTTCCTTGACCTCCCGGGTAAAGGTCTTCCCCATCATCTGATCGTCGATGGATACATGAAGGCAGAGGTAGTCAACCCCCATCTCCTTGACTTCCCTGGCCCTTTTGATCTTGTCCTCCACTCCCATCAGATCGACCATTATCTTGCAGCCGTATTTTTTCCCTGACCTTACCCCTTCCATTATTGTCCCGTCATCGGTCACACCCATGATCGTATTGACGGTCGCCCCGGCCCTTGCGACGATCTCTGTCTCGAAGCTGCCCGTGTCCATGGTCTTCATGTCGGCGACGATCTCCCTGCCGGGAAATTCCCGCTTGAGAGCCCTTATAGCATCCATTCCCTCACTTTTTATCAGCGGAGTGCCTGCTTCCAACCAGTCAGCCCCTCCTTCCAGGGACTCCCGGGCTATCTGGATGGACCTCTTGAGATGCATTAGGTCCAGTGCGACCTGCAGGATGGGGCTATTTCCTTCCATAAGCCGAAATAATGCGCGGTATTATATCAAACCATCCCCCTTTCGAGGTCACCGAAGATAAGAAATAAGTAGGTGCAATTCGAAGGTCGGAGAGCAATATGGAGCATATCTTCAGAGCGTATGACATAAGGGGCATATGGAACAGGGACCTCGATCCTTCGGTTTGTTTGAACATCGGTCTTGGACTCGGGTCTTTCCTGACAAAGGACCTTGGTTTCACGAAGGTATCGGTCGGTTATGACGTTCGCAGGACCTCCGAAGCATTCCACGGAGCCCTTGTTTCGGGGCTGCTCTCAACAGGCATGGAGGTACTGTCACTCGGAAGATGCGGATTCGGGGTCGCCCTCTTCGGAGGAATGAAAGAGAATGCGGAGGCTTCCCTTTACATAACTGCATCTCACCTCGAGCCTGAATGGAACGGTCTCAAGATGTATTTCGGTGATGGTGTCGGTTTTCCGGAGGAGCATATTATTTCCGTAAGGGACCGTGTCGTGAAGAAGGAATACTCAAATGTGGAATGGGATGATATGGGTTCCTACAGGGAGATGGATTATCTCCCGTACTATGTGGATTTCTGGAGCTCCAGGTACTCTCCATTCATAAAGGGGAAAGGAATGAAGATGGCAGTCGACTGCGGGGGAGGTGCCATGTGCCTTTCCGCCGTCCGGGTCCTTGAAGCCGCAGGTTCCTCGGTCGTACCAATCAATTCTGAGGTCGATCCGCATTTCTCACAAAGGCCATCGGAGCCGAAACCGAAGAACCTTGGGAAGCTCAGGGATGCCGTTTTGGACGGAGGATTATCCTTCGGAGTAGCCTTTGACGGCGATGGGGACCGGGCTGTTGTTGTGGATGACACGGGGCGTTTCCTTTCCACCGACAGGCTTGGGATCATCATAGCAAAGGATCTCCTTGGGGAGGAAGGCGGAGGACTCATACTTGCCAACGTCGAATCTTCCATGGCCGTGGAGGATGTCCTTGAGCCATTAGGAGCGGTCGTCAAGAGGATAAAGGTGGGACATACATACCTCACATTGGAGGCCAGGGAGAACGGAGCTCTCTTCGGGGTTGAAAGGTCCGGGCATCTGATCGTTCCGAAGCAGGTCCTTTTTGACGATGCCATTGTTGCTCCTTTGGAGATTCTTAAGATACTATCGAGGACAGGATACAGACTGTCGGAGATAGCCGATGGTGTTCCCGAATACCCATCCGATTCTTCTGCCTTCGACTGCCCCGATAATACCAAGTTCGGAGTGGTTGAAGAGCTTCGAACGGACCTTACTGCATCATTTGGCAAGGTCAATACAATGGATGGAGTACGGGTGGACACGGAAGAAGGATGGGTGCTCATCAGATGCTCGAATACTTCTCCGGTGATCAGGATGACCGTGGAGGGGAGGAGCCAGGCCTCCCTTGAAGCGTTGAAAGTCGAGTTCGGAAAGATCTTGAAAGAGGCAATAGACCGGATCGAAGGATGATCATACCTGCCTCGCCTTCATCTCCGCAAAATCCTTGATGTTGGAGAGTACCTCGTTCATCATGGCGTGGTATTTTTTTTTCTCCGACATCTTCCATTTGATATTGAAGCCGATCCTCTCTATCCTGTAATCAAGGTGAGAGGTTAAAAGGGTGCCGTAGGGTCTCTCATCGACCCTGACGGTCAGAGAGCCGAACAGAGGTCCCTCGATTATGTCCATTTCAAGGAATCCGTTGAAATGGATGGTCTTGATCTTGACCTTGCAGGGCTCCTTCATTCCCTGGGGTTTTAAATCGACCACCTGCCCGATCCTCATTCGGGTATCCTGTGGAAAATCCATTACGCCCTTGGATGTCTGGCCCCAACTATGGGCGAGGTTCAGGTCGGTTAACACGGAGTAAACATCCGGCAAAGGAGCAAGCACCTCTTCCAGATTCTCTTCTTTGCCAATGGAACCCATGGTAATCTCACCTCAGCCTCGGGGCCGCCAGAACGAGTGGGATATGATATACGTTTAAAAATATATTTCGGGGATTCATGAAGATTTGGTACTTTCCACAATGGATAAATAATTCCGATACCTGGAAGTGCGCAGGTCGTAGGTGAAAATGGCTATCGAGAAAGGCAGGGAAGGATCGGTGAAAGAGCCGGTTACGAAGGGGGTGAAAATGCTCTTAGGGAATCCCCAGAAGGCGATAATCAAGCTCTCGATACCCATGATCGTTGCCATGTCCGTCCAGACGGTTTACAACCTTGCGGATGCCATTTGGGTGGGAGGACTTCCAAATGGCGGCGATGCCCTGGCCTCCATAGGCTTGTTCTTTCCCTTCTTCTTCCTGATAATGGCCTTGGCGACAGGATTGGGTATTGGTGGGGGTTCGGCTATATCCAGAAGGATAGGCGCCCGGGACAAGAGGGGAGCGGATAATGTTGCCGAGCACATGATCATGCTTATGGTAATTGTCGCCATCCTGTTCACCATACCATCCTATATCCTCCTGCCGCATATATTCACCCTGATAGGCGCAGGAGAAGTTGCAGATCTGGCCACCGAATACGGAAGGATAATTATCGGTGGCTCTCTCGTGATCTTCTTTGCCAACAACGCCAATGCGATCCTGAGAGCGGAGGGTGACACAAAAAGGGCCATGTACGCGATGGTGCTCGGATCCGTACTAAATATATTCCTCGATCCGATATTCATCTACGGGCTTGACATGGGCGTGGCCGGGGCGGCCTGGGCGACGATGATATCGTTCTCGATAACCGCAGCTCTGCTTTTCTACTGGCTGTTCCTCAAGGGGAACACCTACATAACCTTCAGGATGAGGGATTTCAAGTTCAGGCTCTCCATCTTCAAGGATATCATGAACGTAGGATTCCCAGCTTCGCTGCAGCAGATGTCGATGTCCGTTCAGATGTTCTTCCTGAACGTTGTGGTCGTGGCCGTCGGCGGGACCGATGGTGTGGCAGTGTTTTCCACCGGATGGAGAGTGGTCATGATGGCAGTTCTGCCTTTGATGGGTATCGCATCGGCGCTGATCTCAGTGGCTGGAGCTGCCTACGGAGCGGGCTCATTCAGGAAACTCAAACTGTCCCTTTACCATGGCATTCGGTTCGGTCTTTTCCTAGAGGTCCCGGTTTCATTACTGATTTTCTTCCTTGCTCCGTTCATCGTGATTCTATTCACATGGTCTCCGGATTCCCAGGACCTCAGACCGGACTTGATAGTGTTTCTAAGAATGTTCTCCCTGATGGCTTTCTCAGCCGCTTTCGGGATGCTTTCCGGAGCAGTATTCCAGGCCATAGGTAAAGGATTCAACTCCCTGCTGGTCACGATCTTCAGGACCATTATCTTCGCCTTGACCTTCGCGTTCCTCTTCGGGGTGGTATTCGATTGGGGGCTTATCGGAGTCTGGGCGGGAATACTGACTGGAAACGCACTTGGTGCGATAATATCGTATGCTTGGGCGTCGCTTCATATCAGAAAGCTGATGAGAGATTCGTGATAAGCAAATCTTATGCATTGCGGATCATTTCTACTGCTATCTCATTCCTTCTGAAGGGACCCGGGACGAAGGGTGAATTGTAACGCATCAGGAAGGGTGCTCCTTTGGACCTGAGCCTATTTTCCTTGATGGCATTCATCAACTTGTCTTCCATTTTCCGAACCTTACTTTGCGTTGCCCTCCCGCTGAATCGAATGACACCGAGAATCCTGGGAGGAAGAACGGAAATGGCGATTGCTGTGTTATTGGGTTTGGGAGCTGCCCTAGATGACATTCCATCCGGAAGAACGAATGAGAACGTACCTTCTCCGGAAAGGACCGGAGCCGTCATCGGTATTTTCTGCGAGGACAGCACCGGTGCGGTCATGGAGATCCGTTCACTTACAGTATTGTTTCCGCTAATATAATCGAACAGTATCCTGAACGAAGCATTATCCGTGAGTCCTTTGACCGTCGCAACGGTGATCCTTTCGTATCTTCTGATCTCGAGCTCTCCATGGCGGGATAGGACTTTAAATGGTGCTTCCTCCACCATAATAGAAGCAATAGGAAGGAGCGATATTCATTTTTCGCCCGCGTGTTCAATTCTCTTGTCCAGCACATAGACCGCTTGTTTGAACAAACCGCTCATGCTGTGATATTGTTTCTCCCTGAGAAGGAGATCCATTTGATGAAAAACCTCCTTCCATTGATCATCTCTGAGATTGCTATGCGGATGGCCGAGGAATTCCAAATTGAGGAGCGCGTCGAGGGCTTCCACCAGAATTTTCTGGATCGCGTTCGAATGGATATCCTCCACGATGATGATCCTCTTAGATACCCGTTTCGCTTCCTGTAACAGGGCGGCCGGATCACTCACATGGTGAAGGACCGTCAAGAGCAGAGTTGTATCGAATTCATCATCCTCGAATGGCAGTCTTTTGCCGTTGTAGATGATCGGTTCAATGTCACCGACCACGGAATTATTCCTGATGTCGACAGGAGTGGTATCGATCCCTTCACTTCTGAGAAAGAATGTAACCCAGCATGGGCCGCATCCGAGATCGAGCACCTTATCGTAACTGTGTATGTTGTTCCTGATCCATGACAGCTTCCTGATCGAGTCTTTCTTCCAAAATCGATATGAAATCTTCTTGATCCCCATTGGATACCTTCTGTCAATACAAGTATTTCAGCAACCAACGGTTAAGCGGGTCCATCAATCTGTACTTGCCCAATGAAATTTCCAGGATATCTGAGGTGAACAGTTCATCCGATATCCCGGTTGTCACCATCCCGTACACTCCATTGTATTTGAGGAGGTCGGGATGAGAATGCTCAACATCGTATCCTCTCGGGACATTCTTGTAGTGAAGGCCTCCGACCTCTATTCCATGATCGTTCATTTCAGCGATAATCCCGGCAAGCTCCTCCGCCGGACCCTCTTGGGAAACTACATTCCTATAAGGATCGATCATGTCCTTAGGGAGCATGTAAAGGCCGCTTCCCAGCATCAGCGAATCAGTTTCGATGTGGAAGTAGAAGCTGGGGCATTCCATCCTCTTCCTGGGCCCCTCCCAGAAGAGGATGCCGATATGCGTCTTGTAAGGCGATTTGTCCTGGGAGAACCTCACATCCCTGTTCAATCTGAAAAGCGACTTGTTCACCCTCGGATCGGCAACGATATCCTCCGAGATCTCCATCAATCGGGCTCCCATTGCGGTCACGAAAGCTCTGGAGGGTTCCATTACTTGCTTCTCGTATCGGTCCTTGTTCTTCTCGAACCATTCCTTGTCGTTGTTCTTTTTCAGTTCCGATAGGAAATCCAGTGTTTCACGGTGAAAGCCATTGAATTCAGAGATCATTTGCTCACCATCGCTTGTTCTTAACATATACTTGCATATAATCATAACCTTTGAATTTGATGGACATGTTTCGGTCATGATAACCGATGCGAGGTCTGCCAATGATTATCATGGATTAATTTGATTTACGGAAACCTTGATGGTCAGTGTAGATCCGCGAGGATGCAAATGAATTGAAGGGGCTTGATCAATGAAAACAATTGTAATGGATGATTACGGACCTCCCGAAGTCCTCAAAATTAAAGACTTCCCAAAACCTGTTCCCAAGGATAATGAGATCTTGGTTCGAGTCAATGCAACAACGGTCAACTTCGGGGACCTTATTGCCAGGAATTTTAAAAATATTCCTTTGAGAGAATTGCATATGCCCCTACCCCTCATGCTCTTTGCACGATTGAGCTTCGGCTGGAGTAAACCAAAGGTGAGGATTCTTGGGAGCGAGTTCTCGGGCGTTGTGGAGTCCGTGGGGAAGAATGTGACGAAGTTCAGTATCGGTGATGAGGTCTTCGGATATCCAGGACAGAGAATGGGAGCTTATGCCGAATATCTGACAATGGCCGAGGATAAGATGGTGGGATTGAAACCCAAGAACATGACACACCCGGAGGCAGCTTGTATTCCTTACGGGGCCATCATGGCCTTGAGCCATCTCCGTAAGGTGAGCATCCGACCAGGACAGAAGGTCCTTGTCAACGGAGCATCCGGAGGTATAGGATCCGCCGGCGTCCAGCTGGCTAAATACTACGGGGCTGAAGTGACCGGTGTTTGCGGGACCAACAGAGTGGAGTTCGTAAAGGCTTTGGGAGCCGATAAGGTAATCGATTATACTAAGGAGGATTTCACCGGGAACGGAGAGACCTATGACGTTATCTACGACATACTGGGAAAGAGCACATTCTCGAAATGCAAAGGATCTCTGAAAGAGAATGGAACGTACCTTCTGGCAAGCTTCAAGATGAAGAAGGTTTTTCAGATGATGATGACGAAGTTCGGGAACGGGAAGAAGGTCATCTGCGCCCTTGCCGGGGAGGATCCCGGGGAAATGGACCTTATCAGGAAACTTGCCGAGGAAGGTCATATTAAAACAGTCATCGACAGGGCATTTCCATTCGAACAAGCAGCAGATGCTCATGGATATGTCGAGAGCGGTAAAAAGAAGGGGAATGTCGTCATTGGGGTGTTAGAGGAAGTGAGTAAGTGAAAGCGATAGTCCAGAATGGATATGGTTCCGTGGATTTCCTGAGTCTGAAGGATGTTGAGAAGCCCGAGATAAAGGATAATGAGGTGCTTGTGAAAGTCATCGCTTCCTCTGTGAACGCAGGCGACCTCTTCACTGTCAAGGGAAATCCGTTCATGCTCCGCTTCTCGGTCGGATTCCCGAAGCCGAAGGATCACATCCTGGGTTGGGACGTTGCCGGGATCGTCGAGTCTGTCGGGAAGGATGCAAAGAAGTTCAAACCGGGAGATCAAGTGTACGGTTCCACTGATTCCGCCTTCGCTGAATTCGTGGTTGGTGAGGAGGTTCTCTTCGAAACCAAACACAAAGGATTATCATTCGAGGAGGCCGCGGCAATTCCAACAGCAGCATTGACCGCTCTTCAGAGATTGAGAGATGGCGGGAGCATCAGGAAAGGACAGAAGGTCCTCATACTCGGTGCCTCAGGTGGAGTTGGATCCATGGCGGTTCAGATCGCTAGGTCCTTCGGTTGCGAGGTTGACGGAGTGTGCAGCTCGGGGAAGAAGGATATGGTCAGATCATTGGGAGCGAATAAGGTCTATTCATACGACAAGGAGGATTTCACAAAAAGTGAAAGAAGATATGATCTTATCCTCGACAATACAGGCGTGAACAAGTTCTCGGATATGAAGAAGGTACTGACAAAAAATGGTTTGATAATGCCGAACAGCGGTCATGGCGGGATGGGCTATGTCATCAAGGCTTTCGCGAAGGCTCCCTTCGATAAGCATGTCGGGACCATGAAGATAGCGGACCTCAAGAAAGGAGACCTCAAGCTCATCAACGGACTCATTGAAAACGGCTCCCTGAAACC
>JBLIRK010000038.1:0-33113 GCA_048569615.1 Thermoplasmatota archaeon
TGTTTCGAGTCATCCTTGGGATAGTTCATCACCGGAACGGGATCGGTATTCACCCAGATATTGCACAGCTTGGAATAGGAGAAAGCGTTGTCAAGTACGTCCCTTGCCCTGAACTGGATGAAGTTGCCGTCTCCTTTGGCAAGGGGCAGATCCTCCAAGACCAAATCTATGGAATTGCCTCCATTCAAGCTTGATATCTTTTTCCATGGAGCCGAATTGATATCCATTCTCCCCTTTGTTGTGAGCTTGTATTCCACCGTGTCGGGATTCACACCGCTGAATTCATCCGTCATGCTAATCTCGATATCCACAATTCCATCGTCAAACCATTCGAACTCCCAATCGCTTTGACCGTCCACCAACAGCTGTCCGAAGCTGACACCCGAGATATCCACATTCACAGATATGGGATCCGATTCCATGAAGTTGCCCGCCTCATCACCCGCTCTGAACCTGACCTGATTTCTCGAGCCCTCCATAAGCATCGGCCTGATGGAAACGACAAAGGACGGTGCATTCATATGGACATCGGCCGAAATCCACGAACCCCACGTCTCTCCACCGTCGTATGACACGGTGTATTCAACGGTCTTTCCTTGGATCCCTATGCCCCCTATATCAGTCACGGTGATGCCGACCTCGGGGTCGAGCATATTGAACCACTCGTCCGGGGAGGGGTAGGGATCGGTGAATTCCAGGGCCTCCTTGTCGATGAAGATGTAGCTGCTTCCCCACTCTCCGACGTGACCGACCCTGTCCGTTGCCCTGACCTCCACATCTATCCTTCCGCTCTCTTCCGTCTCGATCTTGGAGAAGGTTGTCGGCGTGGTAACGATCGTCCCATCATCACCGTTGATCCTGACCTCGTAGAACTTGACACCGGAGCTGTACTCCCCCGGAACTTGCCAGGTAACGAACAGGGTACCATCGTTATCAACGAAGGTGTTGGGATCGTCGAAATCATCCGCATGCACCTGAATTCCCGGAGGGTCCGAAGGTGTGTCCGTGTCAACCCTAACGCTGAATCCCGGGATCGTGTTGATGAGTTTGTTGGAAGGTATGCCCTCCTGGTAGAGAAGGAAATCGACCTTCAGAGGCTTGTTTCCCACGCTGATGGGGAGAGTGAAATTCCTCCCCGAGGAGCTGTCATCGACCACCTTCAATCCCAGGTTGGATTCGGCGACGATTCTGAACAGGCTGTTGTCCGGATACAGGGGCTCCCTTCCGAACTCTTCCATGAAATTCTGAGTTCCGTTGTAGACCAGTTTCATACCGGTGAACTCGATATCCTGTCCCGAGGGCATCCATGAATTGTACTGGAGCAGCTCCTTCTCGCCGTTTTCCTTCACCCAGTAGGGATCCATGGTTCCCACGAAGATGAACTTGTTTCGGATCTGCGCCACGTCCCTGATCATCTTGTTGTAATGTATATGAGCTGCGTAAACCCATAATTCGACATCGATGTCGCATTCCTCGGGGTAGTTCATCGTGAACGAAATGTTGAAACTCAGGTACATCATGTCCTGGTCGGGTTCGAAGTATATCCTGTAGTTGGGATCGATTACCAGGGCTCCGAGAGTATCTCCGGTCATTGTTAGCCCGCTGCCCTTTTCATAAGTTACCTGAACGATGTAATTCTGCAGATGTATGAAGAAATCCATCTTGGTCGTTCCGTCTATCTCCCATTTGTTCCAGGCGGAACCCGTGATGGTGTAATTCTTCCACTCGGCGTAGAAGGTCTTCTTGTTCGGAAGATCCCCTCCGGCCACCTCCAGATCCCCTATGCCGACCATGTTGAAGGCCGAAATGCCCCATACCGCACCATAGGTGGACGAAGACGATGATTGGTAATAGTAATCCGATATGAAGGGCTCCTCGTATCCGTCCCCGTCCCTGTCCCAGAAGAGGACAGTGGTTCCGACCGGATAGGAGTATGAATATGAATAGTAGCCCGGGTGGGCAAAGTAATTGGAACCGGTCGGTCCCACTATGGTAAGATAAGCAACCTCCTCGATATCTACATCCCCCGAGGTTCGATTGAACTCCTCGTTGAGGACGACATAGGCTTTCTTTGCGATGTATTCCCCCATCAACAGGTCCGGTTTGCCATCGTTGTTGTAATCACCCCAGGAGTGGGCCCCAACCCCCCTGTTCCCATCTCCCGAGAGGAAGCGGATGTCATAATCCGAGGTTGACGTGAGCTTCAGATGACCCGTTCTGGGATTCGATCTTCCATGTATGAGGAAAACGTATTCGGTATTGTGGATGTAGCTTGTTGATGTGGATATGTAGCCGGACCCTATCGTCAGGTCGTCGTAGCCGTCTCCATCGTAATCGAAGAAATGGATATTGTTGCCGTAACAGCTGTAATATCCCAAGCCCTCGTAGAACGCTTTGTCGAAATATGAGAAGGTGTTGGTATAGGAGAGGACGGCGGTCGAAAAACTCCTGAAGTTCGATTTGGGATAGATCACATACACGGACCCTGTCCCGTAATTGCTGTTAATCTGATGATAGGGGCTGCCTATGGCAAGATCGTCACGACCGTCCCCGTTGAAATCACCGGTGGATATCTCCCCGCCCCCGAGGAAATTGTAATACTCTCCGTAGAAGGCTCCTCCCCTGGTGGATTCGGTATAAACTCCCTTCATGTTCGCGGAACCGTACCACCAGGTTACCTTCCCGCTGTAGCTGTTCCCGCCGTAGGCGGTGTAAGGAGCACCTACGATGATGTCGTCATATCCGTCACCATCCAGGTCCCCGAGTGCCACCGGCCTTCCGAAATAACTCGTGGCATCCAGACTTTCCCTTACGACCACATCGGAATCGGTTGAGCTCAACTTATTCCTGCTGTCCCAGTGAGGGCCTCCGTAAAAGAGATGGGCCTCTTCCCTCGTCGTCGAATATGCGAAGGAGATTAAAAGATCGTCATAACCGTCCCCGTTAACGTCTCCGACGGCAAAGTCCTTTCCGAAATAGTAATAATCCCCGGTGATGGTCCATCTGGCTGAATTCTCCGACATCAGAAGTTTTGGAAATTTCAGATCCGTTTTCCCATCGAATATGGACACATATTCGTACTGGGAATAATGACCTACAACGAGGTCCATGTAACCATCCGCGTTGATATCGATCTTCTCCATCACACCTCCGAAATAGTAGTTGTCCGCATAGGCAAAATATTCCGCAGGATACTCGTTCAGATTGTGCTCCCCCGTCCTCAGCTGCGGATTCGATGACAGAGCAGTATTCTGACCTGTGTCGATCTCACCTGCCTGCACAGTTTGAACAATATTGTGATCGTCATTATCAACAAGGACAATTGCAGTTCCCATGATGAACAATATGGATAGCGCTACCGCTGTGTATTTCATTCGTATCACTCCACCTTCTTCCCAGAAGATCTATGTCGCCTTTTCTTCCTTTTTTGGTCTGACCCAATTACTTCTCCGTATCCTCCTACCGGGTCATTGGGGTGTAATTTCACATAGTATTATTTAAAGGAGATTGCCCTTTGTTTTCATGATATATAAAAGGTGTTTGGAGAAAATGAAAAAAATTGAGAAACCCCACGATTGGTTCTCATTTCAAATAAATCTGAAGCTTGCTGCTATCAATCGGGACAAGCGATATAACTTTCAGGGACAAATGCATGATCCGAGAATCCTGAATTGATATTCAGCTGCTATCGATCTCGAAGCGGGGGGAGCACCTTGCCCGGAATAATACTCTACATGAGCAAGCACGGGAGCACGAGGCAGTATGCGGAGTGGCTCGCGGAGGAAACGGGATTCCCCTTGATCGACCTCAAGAAGGAGAATAGACCGGACCTGAAGGGCAAGGACAAAGTCATAATCGGGAGCTGGATACTTGCAGGCCGAATGGTGGCACACGGCTGGATGAAGAAGAACTGGTCCAAACTGGAAGGTAAAAAGGTAATCGTCTTCTCCGTTTCCGGCGATGAGCCGAACGAGGAACTGAGGAAGAAGTACATGGATGCATCATTGCCGGAAGCTGCAAGGGGCAAGGTCTCCTTCCACTCCTTCCAGGGGAGGTTCAGGCAGGAGGACCAGAACATCTTCATAAGAAAGATGCTGAAGTTCGCCGCGAGATACGAGAACGACGGCGACCTTGCCAAGAACATGGTCCTGGGCGTCGATGGGGTCAGAAGGGAGAACATCCGGGGAATTCTCGATGACGTGGCATCCCAACATGTTCATTGATATTTCGGATGACAAAGTATTTCATAGTATGATAAAGAATTTCTACCCGGTGGGTCAATGGATTCAAGGGTCCTGATTCTTGTTCTGATGCTTCTTGGAGCTCCCATGCTAGGCATGTTCTCGGGAACCGCGGATGAGATTTTCGAAGAGAAGAGCTCCCCGGTGCATTGGGCAAGCTCTTATTCATTCGATTTCGGCTCCCGGGAGTTTGTTCAGAACAGCTACATCGGTGTTTCGAACAGAACGATGTACACACCTCAAACGGGCTACGGAATGCTGGAAGAGGCCCAGGAGTTCCTTGTAACATCGAGGATGGTCGGCGAGGACCCAAGCCCATTTGTCCTTTCCAGGTCCTGGGTCTACGAGGAATACGGCAACAACATGACGATCGACGGAATAAGGTCCCAGGAGAAGGTCTCCTTCAGGGTGGACCTCGAGAACGGGACCTACAGGCTGATACTGTGGCTGGGTGATCTTGAAAAGGGAATATATTCGATGGATGCCTCTATGAATGATGAGCTTCTCCTTGAGAGGGCGGAAGCTTTCCATCCGGTCCATCGCTCGATGTATTTCAAATGGAACCCAAATCCCAGGTTCCCGGACCTCGAGTATATCAACTACGGCATGGCGGTTCCATACTACCTCGAAGTGAACGTCACCCAGGGGCACATGATAATAAATGTCTCGGGAAATGATGAGCTGTACGATAACTTGCTTGAGGAGGAGCTCGCCAGGGAGCCGGCTTACTCCTACAGCGTATGGATGTCAACGGGAACAAGGAAATACTCAGCAGGAACGGGACCCTGGAGGTATATCGGCGGCCCGTTCACAAACGCCTCACTTCTGGGTATTGACATCCGCCCATTCCCGGACTTTCCCATAGAAGGCGACCCCGGATCCTACATGGCCGACAGGGATATCGATGCATCAGAGGTCCTCAATGGCCTGTCAGCGCTCAATTCCGAGAATCTCGAGGGAGCGTTCCAGCACTGGAAGAATGCCATGGAGGACGAGCTGAGCGGCAGAAACAGATTGGCAAGGTCGCAGCTGGGGCTGATCCTCGCAGGCCTGCTTCCCCTGGACCATGAGATAGAGATACTTCCGCAGGTGGAGCCGGACATCGCCGGGAACATCGAGCTCAGGGGAGATCCTGCCCTGGTGGAGCTCTGGACCTGGGCGAACCTTGCAAACAGAGGCCTGAAGTTCGAGTTCGAGAGGATACTCTATGATCCGGAGAATCCCAAGAACCATTTCATAGAGGCGAACAAGGCATTTGTCCTTCTGGACATGATACCTGAATTCTCCCCGCTCTATCCGAAGATGCAGCTCTGGGCGGCAAGATGCCTCATGAACCTGGACCCGCACAGATGGACCTCGGCTTCCGGTACGGCGATGGACATGATGGAGAACATCAGACCTTTCCATCCGCATAATCCTTACATCAGGATGTACATGGACACCACAAGAGAAGAGCCTCCGACATGGGAGATACCCACCCATGTGATCTCCACAACAGGTGTCCACGACAACTGGACCCTTCATGATTACAATGAGGGATTCGGCAAGGCCCCCGAATGGGCGTCGCTCATGCATGAAGAGCTCGGATGGCTCTACGATGTCACCGACTGGTGGGTCGATAACAGGATGCAGGAGAACGGCTACCTCGGAGGTGGGTGGACAGATGATGTGGAGATGATCGGACTCTTCGGCTTCGACGCCCTTATCTCAGAGGGAGCGGACGACAAGTCTCTGGAGGGGGCCGGGAGGTTCGTTGACGGCATGCTGGAAAGCGGCCAGGTGAACATGGAGCTGGGTTATTCCGAGGCCTTCGCGGATGTGGAGCACACCGCCGAGCTTACAGGGGATTCCCTGCCCATGATGATTGCTGTGGATTTCGGCAATCCGAAGTGGGTGGAGTTCTCCATGAAGACAGCTGTCCTAATGAGGGACCTTTGGATGGGGGAGAACGCGAAGGGGTGGTATCAGTTCCGATCGAATTACCTTTCCGCCACCAGGATCGGGACCGGGGGCCAGGCGGAGGATTCATGGATCAACTTCCGGGCGGTCCTCCCGGCTTTATGGGCTTGGTGGTACAGCAACGATCCAGAGATCGAGAAGCTCCTCGTGGACTGGGCGAACTGCTGGGTCAATGCGGCGCTCTCCGAGGAGAAGGAGAAACCCTACGGCATAATACCGGCCGGCATCGGATGGCCGGACGGCGAGATAGGAGGGCATGATTCTCCCAACTGGTACACCGCGGCCCATCCTGCGGGCTCTGTCAACTACGACTGGGGCCCCCAGAGCTACAAATCCTACATCGTTACCCTCCTGGAGACAGCTTACGAAGCCACCAGGAACCCCACCTTCCTGGAGCCCCTGAGGTTGGAGGCCCAGATAGCCCAGGAATACATTGATTCCCCCGATCCAAGGGCCGAACCGGGCTCGAGGAAATGGGCGGGTATGATTCTAGGCCAGGGTGCAATAAACACATACCGTTCGATGCTGGACAAGTACCAGCTTCCGGGAGGCTCTCCGAGCTCCACACTTTGGAGGCCCCAGACGGTTATTGACAGCTGCGAGGACGGATACCACTACATAAGGAAATGCTATCCACTCATGACCACCGAGGCTTCGGCGACGGACAGGGCCCTCTTCATCGGCGTCGCCAACCCGTTCCTGATCTTCACAGGAGGAAGCATCGGAGGAGCGCTGCTTGCTCCCCAATACACCTACACGGGGCTCGGGAGGGATTTCGCCGCCATCGTGAGGGACGGGAATCCAAGGAATGCGAACATATCCATGTACGGCTTCTTCGAGGGAGTCCGGAAAGCAGGCATAGTGCCCTGGGCCCTGGAGCCCGGTGGGGATTACATATTGCGCACAGGATTTGATCCCGAAGGAGACGGTATCGTCAAGGAGTATTACCAGTTCGTGAATTTTACCTACGAGACAAGAGGCCAGGTGGTCAACTTCGATCTTCACGGAGGAAAGGAGACCATGATAACCATTGTGCGGTCATCGGAGGGCTCCGGGGTCAGGGACCGTCTCCCGGACCCCGCCTTCGGGAACGAGGAGGTCGCGATGGACAAGGAAGAGGGGACCGTCACGGTTAAGCTCCACAATATCGGATCGGAGGATGCGGAGAAGATCGACATATATCTCTACGAGGACCTTGACGGAGGGCTCAGGCAAATCGGGGGAGCACTTGATGTCAGCATCCGGGCACCGGCCGGTTTGGAGCCTTCCATTGAGGAAGTGGACCTGAGAGTGTGGAAGGAGCCGTGGATAGGCGAGGTCGTCATCAGGATCGATCCGGATGACGAGCTAATGGAGATCTGCGAGTCCAACAATGAGCTGAGAGGATACTGGGACCTGGAGGGGATCAACCTCTCGGAAATGGACCTTCCCCTGGAGATCAACGGGACCGTACCGATAACATACGCAGATGAGGATATTCCGACCGGCGAAGTCCTAGACCTTTCCCTTTACATCTGGGACCCGGACGGAACAGAGCTTGAGTTCAGCATTAATCCAACCCATTACAGCTTCCCGTGGCTTGCGGAATGGAACGGGAGCATGGTATCCTTTTACCCGTCTTCTCGGTATGGAGATAATTTTTCCGGCACGCTTGTCTTCAAAGGAGGCGCGCGGGGGCCTGGAAAGGACCGCATCTGGAACACCGATGATGATGAGGGGATCGACTTCGATGTGATCCTCGTTGTTCTGCCGGCAAATGATCCGCCTCACTTGAAGGGCATCAAGGTGGGGGACAAATTAATTCACCCGGTGAACGGGAGCTTCCCCGTTTTCCAGGTCTTGGAGGATACCATCTGGAGGGGAGAGCTGATCGTCCAGGATATCGACGGGGATATCGTGAACGTTTCCCTGTTGGAGGAGCAGGAAATAGAAGGCTTGGAATTGAACGGAACGAACCTTTCGGTCCCGGGTAAAGATTGGTATTTTTCCGACAGCATCGTAGCGATCCGGTTGGATGACGGGAACGGGTCAGTGATCGATATGGAAATCAAGTTCAAGCTCATCGATGTGTTCGATCCGCCCGTATGGCTCGGTGTCGTGCCGCTGAACGGAAGATTGATACCTGCCGTCAACAAGACAGTCGTGCTCGATATCTACCAAGGTGAAGAATTGGTCCTGGAGCTTGTGGCCGAACCGGTGGATACGGTCGAGTTCGAGATCGTTTCCGGCCACGAGGATTTCATTCTCCGGGGAGATGTCCTGAGTATCGCTACGGGGCAGGAGCATGTCGATATCGGCACACTCGAGGTCCTTTTAAGGGCAATTGGCGAGGGGGATGAGTACGCCGACCTTCTTTTAAGGGTCCTAGTTATCGACGTGAACGATGTACCGACAGCCCCCGGGATCATCGTGGGTCCGGGACCTTTCGTTGTCGGCTCCCCCATTTACTTTTCATCGGAGGGGTCCACTGATATCGACATGGTATTTCTTGAATACAAATGGGATTTTGGGGAGGGAGCTGATTACAGATGGGCTGTGGGGCTCGAGATGGAACATATTTACTACTACACTGGAACCTACCTGGTGACGTTGTACGTAAGGGATGACAAGGGGGCGGTCAATTCATCATCCGTTAGTATAGAAGTCAAGAATGCAGAGCCCGTTGACGATGATGACGACGACGATATCGACGATGACGGGGGCAAGGATAAAGAGAAGAAACTGGACCCTCTCATCATCGTCTTGATATTGCTGGCAATCCTGATCCTTCTGGCAGTGGTTGTTCTTGCTTTCATTCTCACAGGAAGAAGGAAGGGAGAAGCGTCATCCATTGTCCTTACAGAGGAGTCCGAAGAACCCATGGCCCTTATCGACATCCTCGAGGAAGGCCAGACCCCTCCGGGGCCCCTAGAAGAAGACCTGAAGGATGAGGAATAAGGAGTGCATTCTTCGAATATTCCAGTCTCATTTTCAAATATTAATACAATTATGTTTAAATCATAAGAGGGAAGATTTTGAGAGGTACCTCTGACACGGCGTACCGATATCACTGGAAGGCCGCCCATGAACTCTGATGAGAACAATGTCGATAGCGAACTTGAATCCACACTTGAGAAGTGGGAAGGAAGCACAGCTGATATGCTGAGAATGCTCCTTGACATCTCCAATAATCTCATCTCGCTCCATTCTCCCAACGGCAGGATAGTCTATGCAAACAAGGCATGGAAGAGCGCGCTGGGGTCCAAGAACATTGATAATGACGAGATCTTCTCAAGGATACACCCCGATGACAGTGAAAGAGTGATCAGCGATTGGATGAACCTTGAGAAGGACACGGATGAGTTGAGGGATGTCAGGTCGCGATTTCTTGCAATCACCGGGGAATATATCACAATATTGACCAATGTCAAAAAGCTCCGGATCGGAGGTGAGGTTTTCTTTCTGGGAATATCCAGGGACATAACACACCTGGAAAAGAGCAGGAAGGACCTGGAAGAAAGGACTAAGATGCTTGAGGGAGTTCTCAACGCGATACCGGATGTCATCGGCATCCAGGACACCGACAGGCATATACTGAGGTACAACCAGGCAGGATACGATTTCCTTGGTCTGAAACCGACAGAGGTTGAAGGAAAGAGATGCTACGAACTGATCGGACGCTCGAAACCATGTGATATCTGCTCCACGGCAGACGTTTACGATACCCTCGAGCCCCATTCCCATACAAAGTTCATACCCGAGGTCGGGCTGTGGCTCGACACCAGGGCCTATCCCGTATTCGATTCCAAGGGGCAGCTTGAGTTCGTCGTCGAGCACTTCAGGGATGTTACGGAGCAGAAGAGGAACGAGGAGATAATCAGGGACAGCGAGGAGAGGTTCAGGTCCCTGACGGAGAAGGCGAATGTGCTTATCTGCGAGTTGAACGAGGAGGGAAAGGTGCTGTTCTCCAATGCTGCCTTTAAAAACATCCTCGGCTACTCCAACAAGGAGATACTCGGGGAATCCGCCTTCGATTACTGCCATCCCGAACAGTCCACAATACTGATGAGCAGGTGGAAGGAGTTCATAGAAAAACGAATGAGGGCGGAGACCGTCGCCAGATTCAAATGCCAGGACGGATCTTATAAATGGTTAAGGCTTGACGTCAACACCTACACAACTTCCAGGAATGATACCAGGATCGTTGCCGTGGGCACCGACATAGATGACGAGGTAAAGGCTCAGCAAGCCCTGAGAGATAGCATGGAGCGGTTCAGGTCCCTAGTGGAGGCGTCTCCGGACTGGATATGGGAGATCAACAGGGAAGGCAAGTACATCTACACGAGCCCGAAAGTCAGGGACCTTCTCGGTATTGAACCGGGGGATGTCATCGGCAAGAATCCCCTTGAACTCCTCTCTCCGGGCAGCCGGGCGGATCTGGAAAAGACAATGGATTCCCTTCTCGAGTATCCCAGGATTTTCACGGGTCTCGAGAACACAGCCCTGAACAACAGAGGCGAGGAAGTGGTTCTGGAAACCAGCGGTGTCCCGATCCTGGATGGAAAAGGAAGCTTCAGAGGATACAGGGGAATCGACAGGGACATCACACAGAGAAGAAAAGCTGACAGGGAGCTGGAGAAGATGGCGGAGCTCCAGGCATTGATGACCGCGGTTTCCACCAAATTCATCAACGTCTCTCCTGAGGAGACCGAAACATGCATCGACGAAGCGTTGGCCATGCTGGGGGACTTCATCGATGCGGACAGGTCCTATGTATTCATTTTCAGGGAGAACGGCACAAGGATGGACAACAGGTATGAGTGGGTGAAGGAAGGGGTGTCGTCCGAAAAGGAAAAACTGCAGGACCTTGATCCCAGCGGATTCTATACCATAAACGAGTTCATCCAGAAGGGAATGGTCTTCCACCTTCCATCGTTGGAGCTGCTCCCTAAGGAGGCATCCGCCGACAAGGAGGAGTTCGAGAGGGAGGGTATCAGGTCCCTCCTCCTCGTTCCTATGTTGCAGGGAGGCAGGGTGCATGGATTTATCGGATTCGATTCCGTGAGGGAGGAGCGTGTCTGGTCAGAGTACACCATAACCCTTCTGAGGATCGTCGGGGAGATCTTTCTCAACGCCCTCTTCAGGAAGGAGACCCTGGAGGCTCTCCGGAACGAAAGGAACAGGGCCGAATTCTACCTGGACCTCTTGGGGCATGACATAGGCAACCTCCATCAGGGGGTTTATACCGGCATCCAGCTGTCCAAGATGCTGGGGGATTCGGGGGAAAGGAGGATTCTCGCACTCGAGAGCTCGGAACAGCTCCTTGAAAGGTCCATCAAGCTGGTCAAGGACGTCCTGATGCTCTCCAGGCTCAGGTCCAAGGAGCCGAACCTGGAGCCCATAGACCTGAATCCCATCATGAACGAGCTTGAAGGCCAGTTCAGGAAGATCTTCCCCAACCGCAGGATAACCTTCAAGATCAGGAAACCCCAAGGTCCCGTAATTGTAATGGCAGAGCCGATAATTTCCGAGATATTCTTCAATCTGGTCCACAATGCTGTGAAATTCCAGCAGGGAGAAAAGGCTTGGGTGGGTATCTCCATAATCAGAAATGACGGATCTGTCACCATCAGGGTGGATGACAAGGGTCCGGGCATAGCCCCTGAATCCAAGGATATCATCTTCGAGAGGTTCCAGAGCGAAGGAGCCAGAGGCAGGACCGGACTGGGACTCTCCATCGTGAAGGCGCTCACAGACCGCTACAACGGCTCGGTAGCACTTACGGACAGGGTGAATGGCGACCATACCAAGGGAACCAGCTTCATCATCGAGATTCCGACAGAGAAAGGAAGCTAGTACCCCTCCAGCAGGTTGGACATAAGCCTCATCTCCGCCTTTCTCAGGTGCTCGACGGTGGTTGCCTTGCTGATACCAAGCTTCTCCGATAGCTCCTGTGTGTTGATCTTCCTGGGGTACTGGTAGTATCCGCATTTCTTTGCCTCAATGATTATCTCCTTCTGTTTATCCGTCAGCACTTTCAGGAGGTCACGCTCGGAGAATACGGCCTGGGTGAAACTGACCTTCTCCACCTTGCCTAGAAGGGATACGACCTTGATCAATTTGTTAAGAGATTCAGTGTCCCCGATGGCTGCGAATTTTATTAGATCCTTTGAAGCGAAGAACGGCATGTCGTACACGACGTTCAGGTCGAAGAGCTTGAAGAAGCCCTCCATCTTCTTTCCGGGGGCCTTTCCTCTCATCAGGACCGTGTATCTATCCCCGTCAACCTTCAGAACGTTCAGGATATCGACACCTCTCGGCCATATGATATCGTCGAACTTCTTTCCCGGGATCATTACGAAGTCTGTGACGACAAGCTTTGTCCTTCTTTCGAAATCTATCTTCAATAGCTCCCTGCCCTCGATCCTCTCAATAAACTCGTAGATGCTGCTCTGGAGCTTCTTAACGAACCTGTTGGGCCTGATCTCGATTATCGCTTTCCTCATGGTATGAATATGGAATCGGAATATTTAAAAGACCCTACATGTACGGCAGTTATATAATTTACCAGAAAGACCCTATACATCAACATCGGGAGGTGAGCAACTGACCCTGGTAAAGATCGACGACCTGCACAAGAGCTACACCACAGGCGGTGAGACCACCCATGTCCTTAAGGGCACGGACCTATCGCTGGAAAAGGGAGAGATGGTAATGGTCATGGGGCCTTCCGGGAGCGGCAAGACCACTTTGTTGAACCTCCTCGGAGGCATAGACGGCCCCGACTCGGGAGTGCTGATGGTGGATGGTCTCGAACTTGCAAAGCTCAGCAAGAAGGAATTGAACAGGTTCAGAAGGGAGAAGGTGGGCTTCATCTTCCAGTTCTACAACCTGATCCCCACGCTGACCGCCATCGAGAACATTGAACTGGGTCTGGAGGGCCTGGATGGGAGCAGGATGGAAATGAAGGTCAGGGCAAGGAAGTATCTGGAAATGGTCGGACTCGCTGACAAGGCCAATAACTTCCCCCAGGAGCTGTCCGGCGGCGAGCAACAGCGCGTTGCGGTGGCCAGGGCGCTCTCCAAGGAGCCTAGGCTAGTCCTTGCCGATGAGCCCACGGGCAACCTTGACGAGGAGCGTGAGAAGTCCATCATGTCTTTGATGAAGAAGCTGAGGAAAGAGCTTGGGACCACATTCATCATCGTTTCCCATAACGCCCGCCTCCGGGCCTACGTTGATAAGACGCTCTCGCTCCGCCACGGAAAGCTGAGTGAGATAAGACCGGGCGAGGCTGCCTAGGGGTGATCCCCGATGAAGAATACGACGAGGGCCGTCATAAGAAAGCTCAAGAAGATGAAGTTCCGAACCCTGGGCATCAGCCTGGTGGTCTCACTTGCCATGGCCATGCTTGTGGCAGGTCTTTACCTCGGAGATGTCTTCGACCATACTGTGGATGAGTTCTTCATGGATAGCAAGATGCCTGACGTGTTCTACGAACTTGCCGAACCCCGGAGCCAGACCGAAGTGGAAGTTGCTTTGTCTGATATCAGTGAAGTCACGGATTACGGAGTTCGTTTGAAACTCGCGGGAACATACGATAATTCGGGAACGGACGTACCGGTCGTCCTCTACGGCGTGGAGGATCCCTTCAGCAAGAAGATAGACACAGCCACTCTGGTAAGGGGCGAGAAGAACGCACGTCCGGGGGAGGCTGTTGCCCTGGCAGGCATGGAGAAGGATGGGATAGACGTCGGGAAGGATGTGACTATCTATGTGAACGGCAGACAGCTGAACCTGACCATTTCGGGTCTGGTGTTCTCCCCCGAATACCTCTTTCCTAGCGCCAATCCGGAGTACAGCCTGCCTCTGGGCAATGACATGATCGTCATGTACATGGACCTGTCAGAGCTCCAGAGGTTCACTGGAGAAGGAGAAAATGGCAAGATAAACGATATCTACGTTCTTTTGGAGAGCGGGGACGATGTCGAGAAGGTAACGGCCGCCCTGGGAGATTTCGGCGTGCAGAAGACAACGCTGCAGGAGGACCACCCGTCCAAGGTCTACATGGACATAGGGGCGGCGAAGATGCGAAACATGTTCCCCGTGATAGCCATGATCTTCGGCATCGTGGGTTTCATCTCTATATTCATGACGATCTACCGGATGGTCAAGAACGACTCCAAGTACATCGGGGTGATGATGTCGCTCGGATACTCGAGGTGGCAGATCACAAGATCCTACCTTGCCCTTGGCTTGATCCTTACGGTCCTCGGTGGAGTTATCGGCATCGGGGTTTCCATCCTTTTCACATGGGGCATCATCAGCATGACGGTGAGCATGTACGGGGACCAGCTTACACCTGCTTATCCGTTCTCACCGCTTCCCTTCATTATCGGATGGATCTTCATAATTGGCTCAGTGATGCTATCGGTCTGGATACCGGTCGCCATGGTGACCAGGACCAGCGTGCGCGAGGCACTTGATTACAAGCCCAAGACCAAGGTGAACGTCACCAACAGGATAGGAGGGGGGCTGTCCCGTGTCACAACCATGGGGCTGAGGAATAGCACACGGAATCCGGGCAGGACCGCCCTTACCATCTTCGTGGTCGGGATGACCATAGGGCTGGCCGGTTCCTGGCTGGTGATGATGGATTCGGCATGGGGCTACATGATCGACATGACGGACAACGATCGATGGGACCTGAGGGGAGATTTCATCAGGCCGGAGAACGTGACAGAGGTCCTTGGGAACGCTAGCCTGATAGGTCTTTCAGGATCCGATATCGAAAGCGGCGGATTGATCACCTTCTCCCACATGACCGGTTTCGTGCATAAAAGCGGGAACACCAATGGAGCGATGATAATCGGATGCGACAGGTGGAAGGATGCAAAGAAATTCCGATTGGACAGCGGCAAGCTGGATTTCAATAGGGCGGTGGTCAGCGCAACCATGATGTCGGATATGGACCTCGAGATCGGCGACGAGATCCAGATCAATGTCGGCGGGAAGTCCACCATACTGGAGATCGCCGGTTCGGTGCTTGATCTCTTCGTTCAGACCGTATATACCAACAAGGACAACCTGGCTCCTCTTTTCCCAGTTGAGAAGTGCACCGGTGTATTCATCACCCTCGATGACCGGACCGATCATAATATCGACATGAAGGCCAGGGATGTCCGGGCCTCTCCGGTTGTCAACAATGTCGTCGTTCAGAAAGACATCGCCGAGGGTATGAGCGGCATTCTCGATGATGCAATGGGCATGCTGTATGCCTTCTTCTTCATCAACCTCCTTATCGCCGTGGTCGTGGCTGCTTCGGCGGTCATCATTTCAACCATGGAAAGGGACGTGGAATTCGCAACGATGGATACCCTGGGCATCTCCAGATGGAAGGTGGCGAAGTCCATCCTTGTGGAGATGGCGGTCCTAGCCGTCGGAGCAGCCGCTGTTGGTGTACCGATGGCTTATCTGTTCGCCTGGCTTCTGGCCAAGGTGATGGAGGAGGTCATCTTCTTCTTCCCCATAATGTTCGCCGTCGGAGCCACGCTGCTTACCTTCGTGGCAGGTTTCGCTTTCGTACTGCTTTCAAGCTTCGTGCCGATCAGGTACGCGAACAAGCTGGATGTGGAGAGAACAATAAGGGAAAGGACTGCGGGATGAAAGGGAGATATGGCCCCTCAAAGGGTCCCTCTGCTCTTTCGCTCCTCCACCGCTCTGAAATAGGCCTCCTTCGTTCCGTATTTGAACCTGTAGTTCAGCCTTTTCATGAGCTTATTAGGATCCGCCACGATACCGTAGGTGCTGAGTTCGATGGCGGGCGCCCTCATGCTGGCAATATGAAGGGACCAGAGAACGGAGGTTGCGGCCTTCATTAAAAAAAGGGGAACGGGGACAGCGAGCTTTGCCTTCGAGAGCTCCCTGGTGGTCGCATAGGAATCAGGGGCCAGATTGAATGTGCCTTCCAGACTGGGGTCCCTGAGTATTAGGTCGAAAATTGCGGTGAGATCATCCTCGTGGATGAACTGGACCTCCGCATACCTGTTGCTTATCTTGGTCAGAACGGGGGTCTTTGCCAGAAGCGAGACCACCCCTCCTTTCTTGTGGTATGAAGGGCCCACTGCCGTGCACATACGTAGAATGACCAGCTTGAGCTTGGTGCGGCTGCCGAAGTAGTTCATGTACTCCTCAACTTCCCTCTTGTTGATACCGTAGCGGTAACCCCTGGGCCGCAGGGGAGCTTCCTCACTGATCCACAACTTGTTGTCGGGCCAGGCGCCGTAGGCGCTTGTGGAGCTCATCTGTATGAACTGCCCGACGCTCTTTGTACCTATGGCTGCCTTGAAGACGTTCTTCGAACCCTCCACATCGATCTCGTGCTCCCTTTTCACGTTGTGGAGGGGATTCATGAGATATGCAAGGTGGATTACATGTGTTGGCTTCTCCTTCCTGAAGATCTCCTGCACCCCGGACCTGTCGGTTACGTCGCATTCGATATACCCGTAATTATCATTGCCTTTCCAAGCATTGTTCTCCGCGACGTCGAGCCCCACTACCTCCATACCGCTCTCCGACAGATGTCTGGAGAGCACCATCCCCACATAGCCCGAGGCCCCGGTGACCAGGACCTTCATGATGAAAGAATGTGATTTCAAGTCAATAAGTCCTCTCTAAAATTACATGAAAAATCATTTGAATCTCACAGGTCCAATAAATCCCTGACCCACTCCCTGTTCTCCCAAAGGGCGCACCCGCCCCGGGTCTCCTCAAGCATGTGATGGTTCTCCCTTATTCTGGCCAACAGCTCGGAGCGCAGGGCTTCCTTCAACGGCATATCCCTGAGGTTCGTATCCGAGTACGGGGCGAAGGGGCAGGGCTCGAGGTCACCGGAGGCGTTGATATGAACGAAACCCCTTCCGGATGAGAGACAGCCTCCGAGGGCATCCTCGTCCCCGGGAAACGTTATGAAGAGAGCGGGGTGGTGGCTTCCCAGCTCCCTCATCAGTTCGATCAGTCGGCTCCTCTGCTCCATCGTTGGAGCGAGGTGCTCACTGCCTTCCTCCACAGGGATGTACTCGACAAAGATGAAAAGCCTGCAACCGTTTTCTATCAGCTCGTTCACGAACTCGGGTCCCGTCACATCCCCGAAGTTATCGCCAGTGACGGTTATTGATATCCCCCAGAAGATATCGAAGGAGGAGAGCAGCGGGAGTGAATTCCTGAGCCGCTTGAAGACACCCTCGCCCCTCCTTGAATCCGTGGTGTCCTCGAAGCCTTCAATGCTGAGGACGGGGACGATGTTCCTCGCACTTTGAATCTCCTCAATCCTTTCCCTTGTGAGCAGGAGACCGTTCGTGAACAGCGGGAAAATGATCTCCGGAAAATCGGAAAGAATGCTGACCAGGCCCTTTCTTAGAAAGGGCTCTCCACCCGCTGTCAGGATGATGGAGATCCCGAGTTTGCTTGACTGCTCCAATAAGGACCTGAGGAGCACGTCATCCATCTCGGAGCCCTGGCCGGAATGGAGCTCCCTGGAGTAGCATCCCTTGCAGTTGAGATTGCATCTCCTTGTGACACTTAGTATCATGAATGCAGGAACATGCACACCTTCGCTCTCAAGCTCTTCTCTTCTATTGGCGGACAGGGCCTGATGATGGATAACCTCTTCGATCCATTCGGGTCTGGAACTGGATGTTTCCTCCAGCAGAGAGGACGCCCTCTCCATCAGGGCAAGGATGTTCTTGTTGAGATATGCTCCTACCTGGGATTCCTCCATGATATTGGCTCCCCGGACCTGAAAAAAGGGAGGTTGTATTTATCCTATCCCACCGGTTTCTCTATAGATTACCGGATCGGCAATTACTTTCCGTTCTGGGGCTTGATATATACGGAATCATCCTCCAGAACCTTCTCCTTGACCAAAGGTGCGGAAAGCTGAGCCGGGGACCGGGCTTTATCAATCGAAGGGGCGGCCTTCATTCCGGTCGGGGCGGCAGGTTTGGAATATAAGGGATTCTTGCTCTCCTCCTCTTCCTCCTCCTTCTTCCCTGAGGAGCTCTTCCTCAGCCTGATCAAACCGTAGATCCCCGCTCCGATCACCACGGCTGCGAGAAGAAGTACGATGATCAGGGACAATGGAAGCTCCTTATCTGCCTTGGTCGGATCGGTCCCATCCCTGTACTCCTGCAGGTCTGTCCTCCCGTCACCGTCGGTATCCTTGTCCGAACTCGCGGTTAACGGGTCCAGACCGTACATGACCTCCCATCCGTCGTCCATACCGTCATTGTCAGTATCGAAGTTCTGCATATCGGTCCCGTTCAGATACTCCTCCAGATTGGTCAATCCGTCGAGGTCCCCGTCCAGGGATGCATCCCTGGGATCGTTCATATCCAACAGGAACTCAATCTCGTAAAGATCTGGAATTCCGTCACCGTCCGCATCATGATCGATCGGAAGAACGGTGATATTGACCAGTAAGGACCGCTGATTACCCGCCGGATCCCTTACCAATATCTCGAGTATATGGTCTCCGGGAACATCGGCTTCGACCTCTATCTCCTCACCCTCCCCGCTCATATCGAGGAAGCTCCAGAATACATCCGCTATCCCTCGGTCATCCGACACCTCAACGGTTATGTCGATCATATCCCCCTCGTACAGAACGATGTCATCTACCGGTCCCATGACCGGCAGAGTGCCGTCCTCGATGGTCCTGTTCAATGTCCCTGTCTCCCATCTGTTTCCGGCCGTGTCAAGGGCAATTACGGACAGGAACAGCTTCCCGTAGCTACCGGGCGGGATTTTTAAAACCGCCGAATAACCTCCGGGGACCTTGTCCATCTCCACCTCTGTTCTGTTATCCTTGTCTATCCAGTACTCGAGCCTGACCTCGTCAACTCCAATGTTGTCTGTTATGTTCAGCAGAAGTTCATGGGAGCGGTCCGATATTACTTTCCCCAGGTAGCTTTCGGTATGGCATTCCGGGGGATCGTTGTCGGAGACCCCCGCTTTCAGTTTGTCTGTCTGGAATGTGTTCCCGGAGGTATCCGATGCAGTCACCCATACGGCGACCTCAAGGGCACTGTCCAAAATGTAGATGTCAGAGGAGTATTCTCCACTTCTTGGTACGGACATCTCGATGGAAGAGGCGGGAATTCCCGGGAATTTGTAGTGGAGCATTACTTCCGATATCTCCACGTTGTCATGGACCTGAGCTGATACTGTCAAGTAGTCCCCCGTGGAAGGTATGTCGGACAACTTCAATCCGGAAATCTCTGGGGAGCAGCTGTCAATGACGAGGACATTTCCCCCGGAAGTATGGTTCCAGTTGCCGGAAGTGTCCTGGAACAAGGCCCTGTACTTAATGTTCTGCAGCCTGCAGGGGACCTTGATCGCAATGGACCAGATGCCTTCCCCTTCGTCCTTCATGGAATCGTTTATCAATCCCGAGCTTCCGATCGAGTATTCGAGGAATGCCATCTGGAGGGCGATATTATCCCGGAAAACATATTCTATCCTTAATATGGACCCGACCTCTGCCTCTTTCACGGTCCGGTTCTCAACGAGTTCAGGAGGGACATCATCCTTGACACCGGAGGAGAAGATATTCGATTTGGCCTTGTTCGAGAAACCGTCGAAGACCTCTATGTAGAACTCAAGGTCATTAAGAGTATGGGGGACATCGATGACACCCTCGTAGGTCTGACCTCTCACATTGAGCATGTCCATCCTGTCAAAATCCCCACTGGAGAATCTGTAGTAAAGATGGGCGCTGACAACCTCGATATTGTCCTCCACTAATGCCCGAACGGTTGTGCTTCCGCCGGTAAGCAGGACCTCATCGAACTCCACCGAGATCACTCTCGGGCAGTCGTTGTCCATTATCTCCACTTCACGTTCGGTTGTATTGAACCAATTCCCCCCCCTGTCTCTGATGCAGAAGCTGTAGGCCATCTTTCCAAGGGAATCGGGGGCGGTGATGGTAAGTTCATACTGATTCAGCGCCTTGAACTCCATCTCCTTTACCGTTAGGTCTTCAAGTTGTGTGCTGTACCTGACGAAAACTGTGTCTATCATGATATTGTCCTCAACGTGGACCTCGAATCTGTATGGATCGCTTGTGGTCATCAGCGAAGGTGAGAGATCGCCCGTCATATTGGGCGGATCGTTGTCTACCACGTCGATCTCCATCATTTCGGAAATGAACCAGTTGCGGTACATGTCGCAGACCATGAAACGGACGGTCAGGTTGGTCAGGGTATCGTGCACTGTTATCTTGTGATGAAATACGCCGTCACCCGTTGTGTTCATCGATACGTTCACATGGGGTCCCACAACATAACTGTAGTCGATGATGACATCCTTGATCTGGACATCATCCCATGCCCGGACGGTGAAGTTCCATTGCTCCCCGGTCGTAAGCACTTCGGGCATGTCCTTATACCCAAGACCCGGTGTCACATTGTCCCTGGCAGTGACGATGATGGAGGGTTCGGATTCATCATCGGACGAGAAGGCGATGACTTGTAAATGGTGCGGCTCGCCGACCACCATCCCAGTGTAATTGTACCATTCCCTCTTCTCGATCGTCCCGACAAGTGCCAGGTTATCCGTGGAATTTCCGTAGTAGACCTTATAACCCGAGATCTCAACGCTTCCTGCCTGGGGCTTCTCGGACCATGTCAGATTGACCCACCCTTTTCCAACCTTCCATGAATAACTGTCGGGAGCGATGGGCCTGTAAGTTATCGTCATCTTTGTGAGGAAAGCATCTGTGAAACCGCCGTTGAACGTGGTATCACAGGCGCCCTGCGTTACGGGGAAATCTGTAGAATTCGTTATGCCTCCGAAGATCAGCTCGTCCTTGCCGGTCATGCATGCGTCGTAGGGGTTCTCCCACCATGAGGCAGATCCCCCGAAAAAGCTGGAATATTCGATGCTTCTTAGGTCCTTGTCGAACCTGGTTATGAATAGGTCGATATTGCCTGAAATCGAGATATCATAGGAGCCGTTGACGGTGGGAAAATTCGCGGAGCTCGTATCCCCTACCAGTATCAAACGGTCCTTTGAATCCGCAACTACCCTGGGATGCTGCTCGTTCCCTGCACTGCCGACGTAGGTTGATGCCTTCAGAACCTTGAGGTCCTTGTCGAACTTGGAGATGAAGGCATCCCAGCCTCCTCCGTGGGATGTGTCGTAGCTTCCTGTTATCATCGGAAGGTCGCTTGAAGAGGTGGTACCGGAGATCACAACGTTGCCGGATGAATCAAAAATGATCGCATAACCGGTATCCTGGCCCATCCCGCCGAAATATGTGGAGTTGAGCATCTTGCTTCCGTTGGCGGGCAATCTGAAGATTACCATGTCCGACCAGCCCTTGAGAGTCGTATTGTAGGATTCACGAACCACTGGAAAATCATTCGAGGAGGTGGACCCGAGGCAGTAGATCGTACCGTCTCCATCCACCTTGATCTTGTTAGCGGAATCCATCCAGAGTCCTCCGACGTAAGTGGACATCTCAAGGGAAGAACCGTTGGGGCTGAGTCTGAAGACAACGATGTCGCTCTGACCCTTGAAGGAAGTTTGAAAAGCCCCGGAAGTGACCGGAAAGCTGCTGTCGGAAGTGGATCCAATGATCACCGGCGCGTCCCGTGAGTCCAGATCGATCCCGTTGGCAGAATCCACGTTCTGCGTTCCGACGAATGTTGAGAAATCAAGGGACGCCCCCGACCTGTTCAGGCACAGGACGTAGATATCGAAGCTTCCGTTGTATGTAGTGCAATATGATCCCGTCGTCGTCGGGAAATCGGTGGAGGACGTTCTGCCGGTGATGTAGGCATCTCCCTTGCTATCGATGACCAAATCCTCGATGGTGTCCGAACCGCTTCCACCGACATATGTGGAGAACATCAGCCCTGAGCCGCTCGTGTTGATCTTTGATATGAACAGGTCCCCCGTACCCGTCATGCTGGTGCCATATGCCCCTGTCGTGGTGGGAAAATTGGTCGAGCCGGTTGTCCCTGCAACATATGCCATTCCCTCGCTGTCGGTCTCGACCGACCAAATATCATCTGTTCCCGAACCTCCGATATATGTGGAGAATATCACGGGATCGATGACGATCCCCCGCGAACGGTCGTACTCTCCCAGTTCGAAACCTATCTCATCATTGCCAAGGTCTATGAATCTGCACTCGACCGAATCGGTCGGATCGTCAATGTAAAACGTTTCCAACGGACCGTCGATCAAAACCTTGTCCTGGGCCAGACCGATCTCGATCTCCCTGTCCCTTACCGTGATATGATCATGTCCGCGTATTCCCAATCTGATCTGCCCGGGATCGGACCATGGATAGACCAGGAATTCGTATTTTAGAAGTCCATCCGCCAAATTGAAGTTGAGGTCGATACCGGACCAGGCATCGCTGTAGCGGGCTTCTTGATAGTTATTCGCCCCCGCAATCCAAGTATCATCCCGTTTTCCGAGGAAGAAATTGGAAAGGTGAGGGAGAGGGGCTATTCCCTCGGGCGTCGATGATCGGGAGCCAAGGAGATCTATGCGCACCACATGACCGCCGACCTCTTCGCTTGAGACATAAGGTTCGGTAACATCGAGATAGAAGCAGTCGTCGGAAAGTCCTATTTTTCCGAAGCCGGTGCTTCCGTAGAGATCGATCTCCTCCGATATCTGGCCTTTGTTCTCGCTAAAGAACTGGAAGCTATCCTGGAGTTCGACCTTGTAGTCATGGGTGTTTTTTACCTCTACGGCAATTTTTGATCCGGAGCTCACGGATGCGGCGGCGGTGACTGGTATCGGTAGCAGCAGCATCGCCAGCACCAGGGCTGCTGCTAGAGCAGGGCATTTCAGGTATATCACTCTCCTCAAAGGGTCATCAGTCCGATATTTCAAAACAAGACCGATTGGGGTTTATATATTTTCTTATACACTTTTTGCATTCGAGTTTTACCTTATATAAAAATCTTGTACACTTGAACATACTTTCTGGAAAATTCGGTAATTTAAAATAGGGCTTCAGCATGCATGTAAGTAGTTACTTACATAGGTGATCCGCATGGAAACTGACACCAGGACTAGGATGATCCGGGCTGCCATGGAGCTGTTCTCCAAGCTGGGATACGGATCGACGACCACAAGGGCGATAGCCGAGAAAGCGGGGGTCAACGAACTCACGATCTTCAGGAACTTCGGAAGCAAGGAGAACCTTCTCTCGGAGGTCATAGACTACTACTTCGATGAAAAGGACATGAAGGAGCATATTGCATTCGAGCTCACCGGGGAGCTGAGACCCGATCTCAACAAATTCATCGCATCGATGAGGGAGAATCTCAGGAACCGCAGGCAGCTCTTCAGGCTGGTCCTGAGGGAAGCTTCCGTGAACGAGATCGTCGCCGGGAAGCTCTCCTCGTTCCCTGTTCTCATGAAGGGATTCATCATAGCCCGATTATCCGAGATAATGAAGGGAAAGTCCAGGGAGGATATCGACATTGAAACAGCGGGCGTGTTCCTTGCAAGCTACTTCATCAGGTCCGAGATGATGAGGATCATGATCGGCACGGATCCGTTCCATGAGATAGATGAAAATCGGACGAAGGATGTCCTGGAGATATTCCTCAACGGATTCATCAAGGAAGGGGTGAGGGCATGAAGGCGGTGGAGGTGAAGGGCATGAAGAAGTCCTTCGGGAAGGTCAAGGCGGTGGACGGCCTCGACCTTGATATTGATGGAGGGCAGGTGTTCGGACTTCTCGGGCCGAACGGCTCCGGGAAGACAACGGCCATAAGGATCCTGTGCGGACTCCTGAGGGCGGATGAGGGAGAATCAAAGGTCCTGGGAGAGCTGGTGGGAAAGAGGTCCTACCTCGCAAGGATAGGTTACATGCCCCAGGAGACAGCCCTCTACGAGGACCTCACGATCCATGAGAACCTCAAGCTCTTCGCGGGCATCTTCGGGCTTCAAAGAAAAGTGTTTCTGGAAAGAGAGAGGGTTGTGCTGGACATGGTGGACCTCTACCACAGGAAGGATTTCGTGCTTTCGGACCTCAGCGGGGGCCAGCGCCACAGGGTCTCCCTTGCCGCATCCATGGTGCACTCCCCAGAGCTTCTCTTCCTCGACGAGCCCACGGTGGGAGTGGACCCACCGCTTCGGGCAAGGTTCTGGTCAACCTTCTCGGACCTGAAGAAAAAAGGGACCACCATCATCATGTCCACCCATTACTTGGACGAGGCCATGAACTGCGACTTCATCGGCATGATGAGAATGGGCAGGTTGATAGCAAGGGGCTCCCCCGGGGAGATAATGGACAGGACAGGAACGAATTCGCTGGAGGAAGCTTTCCTCCGGCTCGCCGGGGGGGACTTCGCATGAAGGTCCGGAGGGCGCTGATGGTGACCAAGAAGCTCTTCTGGTCCCTGAGGCACGATAAGAGGAGTCTGGGGCTGATCCTCTTCGCCCCCATAATGGCCATGTTCGTGTTCGGAGTGGCCTTCAGCGGGGAGATCAAGGATGTCAAGGTAGCGGTCCTGGACGAGGATGAGGGTCTTTTCATACCGGAGCTGAACATAACTGTCGTCCTTTCCAGGGATGTTATCGGGAACATCGACAGGCACAAGCTGGACCTCACAATTGTTGATAACGAGAGGGAAGGAGTTGACCTTGTGAAGGACGGCTCCCATAACTCCTTCGTGCATTTTCCTAAGAACTTCACCAGATCTCTCCTCCTCCCCCTGCTCTCGGATCGTTCGAAGGTTGAAGGGGGCAAATTGATCATAAGGTCGGACCAGGGACAGGTGAACGTGGCAACGGAGGTCCAGAAGGCCCTGATGGATGCACTGTCGACCACAATAGAGGAGAAGGGCTACAGCTCACCGGTTGCGGTGGATGCGAGCGATCCCGTGTACGGAAAGGGTGCCGAGTTCATCGATATGTTCGTTCCCGGCATAATGGGTTTCGTCGTGTTCATCCTGACCACTTTGCTCACCCTGATATCATTCGTGGGCGAGCGTACCAAAGGGACCCTGGACCGACTCCTTGCAAGCTCCGTTACGGAAGGGGAGATAGTGGCGGGTTACGCAATGGCCTTCAGCATAATAGGAATGGTCCAGGTCGCGGTCCTCATGACCCTTGCCATACTGGTTTTCAATATCATCGTGGTTGGAAATCCTCTGATAGCCTTCCTGATCGCATCTCTTCTGGCGGTCGTCAGCGTTTCCCTCGGCATTCTGCTCTCAAGCCTGGCCCAGAGAGAGTCGCAGGCGGTCCAGTTCTTTCCTTTCCTCGTTCTTCCGGCATTTCTCCTTTCGGGTGTATTCTGGCCGATCCAGGCAATCCCGGGGTGGTTGAGGCCGTTCTCTTACATGGTCCCCGTTACCTATGCGGTCGAGGGGCTGAGATCGGTGCTGTTGAGAGGATGGGGGATCGCGGATATATGGCTTGACCTGCTCATGCTCGTGGTCTTCGCCGTGGTCTTCCTGATCGGAGCGGTGCTCACGCTGAAAATGAGAAGGAGGAAGGATTAGGGCATCCTAGCATGTTAGGAGCACGGATTATCTCCCATTAGAGTATTATGTTATCAACCAAGGGAAGCACGGCAGAACAATACCATATGCTGCACCCAACTCCTTTGTCCGGGCGGTCCGGAGTGTGCTTCCCTGGAACCAGGCTCGTTTCTTTGCTCGATCCCCTCCGGACCGCTTTTCATTTCTCATGTGCAAAATACCAATATATACCTCGGAAACATGTACTATCAATTTTACCTTTGTACATATGATAGGTTAATATTTATCATAAAAAGTTATCCAAATCGATTACAAAGTTCCATGTTTCAAACCATTTATTATAAAACTTATATACTTGGGAATACAATATGATTCTGCGGAGTGGAAAACGATGTTTTTATCACCACACATCCAATCCTCTCTTCCCCCAAAAACCCCCACTCCGTACCGACGGGACGAGGACCCCCGTGCGCGGGTGGTCCTCCCGTCATTCCTACACCGATAAGGCGATTATATTCGATTGAAAATAAATTGGTTAGAATTATATATGTTAAATACCATTGACAAACAACGGGATGGGCTAAAACGATTGTTTTTAAAATCACGCATTCAATCCTCTCTTCCTTACCCATTCCGTTTCGACGGACGGAACGGCTCGTGCGCGAGTAAGATCTCCGTCCGTCACTCAATTGTTGTCGGAGGAATGGATATGAGTGATTTCTATCAGGTTCAGGTCACGTTCCCGAATAGAGAAGTAGCTGAGAGGGTATCCGGGGAGCTCGTCGGAAAGAGTCTTTCAGCATGCTCCCAGATAGCGGGCCCCGTAAAATCTATTTACAGATGGAAGGGAGCCGTCGAGGAGGCCGAGGAATACCTCGTCATGATCAAGACGAGGAAGGAGCTGTTCGAGCGGGTGAAGGAGCTCATTTTAAAAATGCACCCCTACGAAGTGCCGGAGGTCATAGCTGTCACAATAGCGGACGGATCGGCTTCATACCTCAAGTGGTTGGAGGATTCGACCTCGCTCGAATGAAACGGTGAAAGTTCCAACAGAAGTTTTTTTGTATTTGAAAGCCAACATACGCACATGCATTTCCCTTGGAGAGGGGCGCCGAGCATAAGCCTTTTACTTGTATCTTTATTGATCCTGCCGCTCCTTCAATACGATGTTGAAGGTACTGATAAACCCGACATTTATGCACCGAGAACATGGATCGTGGACAAGAAGGGGGACGGTGACTTCACAACGATACAGGACGCCGTCGATTCAGCGAGCGACGGTGATACCATACGAGTTTGGGACGGGAAATACGTCGAGAACGTCAATGTCAATATAAGGGTTGACCTGGTAGGGAACGGCTCCTCGACCACCGTGATCGACGGGAACCGGGAGTTCGATCTCGACACCATCGTCCTCGGAGCCGACAGTATCAATTTCACCGGATTCAACGTGACCAACAACGGCAACTTCCACCAGTTCGGCGGAATAGCCGTATGGGGAAACAGCATCAGGATCTACAACAACACCTGCTGGGGGAACCAGTACGGCATCGTCGTCTGGGGGCAGTACAACCGCATATTCGACAACAACTGCTCCGGGAACGTGAAGGACAACATCCACGACGGGCTTTACGGAGGCGCTTCCCATAACACATTCGAGAACAACAACTGCTCCAGCTCCCAGACCAGGTACGGGATATGGCTGGACAGGTCCCGCAACAATACCGTTGTAAATAATACCTGCATCAACAACATCAGAAGCGGCATCTGCCTTTTCATGAGCAGCTACAATAACATCAGCGGCAACATATTCTCCAATTCCGCAACCATGTCGGGCATGCACCTTTACGAGGCAGGCTGGAACAACATAACCGGGAACAACTGCTCCGAAAATCACGACAAGGGCATCCACCTGTCAATGGGTTCCAGCAATAATATGCTCAGCGGTAACACGATCCTGAACAACAGGGATGGTATTGCGGTCTCGGGCTCATCGTCCTCCAACAGCGCCCGCATGAACTCCATCTTCGGGAACCGAGACTATGGCGTCAACTGCTCCGACAACGATTTCTCAATGGATGCGAGGAGCAACTGGTGGGGGAGCGGCACAGGACCTTACCATCCCCTGTCCAATCCCGCCGGAGAAGGCGATAATGTTTCGGATAATGTGACATTCATACCCTGGCTCGGGGGGGAGCCGGTGAACCGACCCCCGGAGATATTGACCAGCATCCTGCCAAACGCAGCCGAGGACCGGCCCTATTCCTTCACATTCTCCGGGGCGGACCCGGACATGGACCCGGTCAGCTGGAAAATGGAGACCAATGCTAATTGGCTCTCCTTCGAGCCCTCCAACCGGAGTATCTGGGGCACCCCCCACAATCCCGATGTGGGAGCATTCTGGTTGTATGTGAACCTCTCGGACGACAAAGGAGCGTGGAGCGGGAGGAACTTCACCCTGCATGTGAACAACACTCCCGCAGAGATCATAGGTCTTGACATGGAGTTTGCCACTGAGGACAGGCTCTACGAGAACGACTACGATTCCACCGATGACGGGGAGGGCGGGGTATTCTGGGAACTGGAGAGCAACGGAACATGGCTTGAACTTGACCAGTTGAACGGGACGATCTACGGAATGCCGGAGAACAAGGATGTCGGATCTATATGGGTCAATATCAGCGTTCATGACGGAAACGGCGGCCTCGACTGGCATAATTTCTCACTGGTCGTGAGGAACATGAACGACATACCTGAGCCGCTCATCGATGTGCTGGACATAGTTATCTTCGAGGATGGGGAGGCCTTTGTCCACCCGGAGCTTTACTTTCGGGATGTGGACGGGGACCCGCTCATCTTCACCTTGGATGGCTTCGGGAACGTATCCCATGAATTCCTCGGGAACGACACAGTTCTGCTGGCTCCCAGTTCAGATTGGAGCGGTTTCGAGAGCTACACTCTGCTTGCAAGGGACAGGTATGAACAGGTGGGGATCGGATTGAACATAACCGTCCTTCCCTTGAACGATCCCCCCTTTGACGTGTCCATCATGCTCCTGGAGGATGAATACACCGAGAACGATTCCCAGAAAGCAAGAGGGAGCGCGAAAGACGTCGACATACCCTACGGGGATGAGCTTACCTTCACATGGAGCACCAATTCCACCGGTTTAATAGGTACCGGAAGGGACATCGACCTAGGTCTTGAATCAGGACATTATCTGCTGATGTTGAACGTTACCGACAGGGAAGGGGAATCCACAACCACTTCCGTTCCGCTCCATGTCCAGCCTCAGTATAGGCCGCCGCCGGCAGACGACGATGAGGAGCCTGACGATGATGATGAAGAGGAGCCTCCGGCAACGGATGATGATGATGACGAAGAGCCGGATGACGACGACAAAGAGCCTCCGGCAACGGATGACGATGACGACCGGGGTTGGGGTGAGGAACCGGAAGGGGAGATGATCAAGAAGTACGGGAAATACATCCCGCTGGTCCTCATCCTCCTTGTCCTGATGATCGCCGCCATTGTGGTATTTGCGATCGTCTTCGAACCGGGGAGGGCCGGGGATGAGGAGTGATGCTCAGCGGTCGTAGGGATTTGTCTGCTGGTAGCCGGTCGGGTATCTGACATACCTCGGCCTGTAGAACTGGTTTCCCGTGATGTCATCGTAGAGTATGAGCTCCGTTGTTATGATCGTCGGATACAGGGCGAGCTGTACCAGAATGGACACACCTGGCAGCATACTGGCTATGAAGATGAAGATTGTGTAGAAAAGTCCCATGAGGTAGAAGTCCTTGAAATTGGCGATGTAGAACTTCCATGCGTTCAGAACGGATCTTACGGGCCGGGTTCCGGTCCTCTTCCTGATGACGAAGGGAAGGACCACGATCCCCAGATTGAAAGGGGCAAGCCCCATGAAGAACAGAAAGACCCCGAGGATCGAGAATAAAATGAACCATACCGGAAAGGTGTCGATCAGGGAAATGATGAATACAAGGTAGAATATGGGCAGAAGTGTCAGTCCGAAATAGAGGAGGAAATTGAAGTAGAAGGTGCCCATGAGCTGCCACTTGTTCCTCCATCCGTACCTGAAGACGTCGCCGAACTGCGGTGTGATGTTTTTCCTTGTCCTGTCTATGGCCTCGACCTGGCCCCCGATGATTATGGCGACCGCCATCGTGGAAGCCCCTGTCAGCACGAGCATCACAATAACATAGGCCAATGCGATGAACAATCCTATCATGGGGCCTCCGGGGCTCCCCATCAGGGAGCCTATCAGCACAATGGGTATTATTACGATTATGATCAGGGGGATCATGATGAGCGTTACGACCATCTGTATGAGGAAGCCCTCGGCCGCCGGATTGACCAGATCGTTGAGCTTCTCCTTGCCGAAATAGAGCGTCTCATTGAGGGCCGCCATTACACCCAAACATCTTCCTCCTTTCTCCTTAACCGTAGATGCGGCTGCATTTATGTATCATTTTCCTTGGTAATGGTCTTTTTATTTTTTCTTGTTAAGAAGCTTGATCGGTCCGTGATGAAGCTCCATTTCCCTTATTTGACCAAGAAGCTCTTCCTCGGTAAGAATGCCCTTTTCTGCAATAAAACCCGAGAACCGATCCAGAGGAGTGAGATCGAAGTAGGGATTGTGGACCTCCAGGTCAGACCTACCATTGTACAACTCAAGGGGGGAATGCTCCATCTGCGAGAAGGGATGGAGCGACCATGGCAGCACCTTGTCCAAGGTGCAGATTGGGTATATCGGCGTTCCGCAAAGCTTTGCCTCCGCCGCCAGTCCCCTTGTCCCGATCTTGTTGACAATGCCCCTCCCGGATACTGAATCCGCCCCGACGAGGATGAGGTCCGCCTCCGGCACCTTCTGGAAAAGGGCAGCATCGGTGGTAAGGGTGACAGGGATCCCGCCGCTTCCGAGATGCTCGGCGGCCGTTATACCCTCGCAGGCGGGCCTCCCCTCGGAGATCAGGACCTTCAATGATCGGTTGTCGGAGTTCAGTATTGTTTCAATTACCATTGAACTGTTGGAATATGCGATCACAAGCCTGCTGTTCCCTAACAGTGATCCACCGTATGATATCGCTTTCTCATCCGATCTTTTCAGATCACCCAGGTATTCCATCAGATCCTGAGTCAGAGATCCTCCCTTCTCAAGGGCTTTGAAGGCCCGGTCGATGAGGTTCACCAGACTCGCCATGGAGCCGTGAGCTCCAAGCAGCTGTCTTGAGATCCACATTATCTTATCCCCGGAGGCTCCGAGGCCTTCGGCGTCCATCAGGAGCCGGGCTGCCCTTTCCGTTATCGATCTCGACCCGCTCCTGTTGTCGCTGGCGATGGCATCGAGCTTTATCCTTAAGGGTTCCGATATTCCGGAGTTTTCGCTCTCCTCCATGGCAGAGCATTTCGGTCCAAAGGATAAATATCTTGCCTGCCTTCACGTTTAAATGACAATGACGGAGACAGCGGTTTTCGGGGCAGGCTGCTTCTGGGGAGTCCAGGCTTCCTTCGACCAGGTGGAGGGAGTTGTGAGCACAACGGTGGGCTACTCCGGCGGGACCAAGGAGAACCCGACATATCAGGAAGTGTGCTCCCACAGGACCGGCCACGCAGAGGTCGTGAAGGTGGAGTTCGACC
Source organism: Thermoplasmatota archaeon (assembly GCA_048569615.1). Taxonomy (GTDB): domain Archaea; phylum Thermoplasmatota; class Penumbrarchaeia; order Penumbrarchaeales; family Penumbrarchaeaceae; genus JAYEPK01. Next base: position 31,352 of record JBLIRK010000038.1, read on the forward strand.
CGGTGAAGGTCTCCTACAGGGGGCTTCTTGACCATTTCTTCCAGATACACGATCCGACAACACCGAACCGCCAGGGGCCCGACGTCGGCACCCAGTACCGCTCCGCTGTTTTTTATTTCTCTCGGGAGCAGGAGAAGGAAGCCAGGGAAGCGAAGGAGAGATGGGGGAAGAGCTATTCTCGACCTATCGTGACGGAGATCTCACCTGCGGCACCTTTCTATGACGCGGAGGAATACCACCAGAAGTACTTCGAGAAGAACGGATACTCCGGCTGCGGCATCCACCTGTAATTCAGTTTTTTCTCTGTAATTAAACAGATGATAAAGTTAATTTCATTTCATTGCCATTAAGCATTTAATGGGGAGCGCGGGAGAGCAGTCAATGTGAAATCACATCTAAAGGAATACTGAAATCATTAAAACGGATAGGGGAGTTGAAATCTCCTGCAAATCGCTCATGCTGGGAGATGATGAGAACGATGGTTTACAAAAGGCTATCCGAAGGAGAATGAGTAAATGAACGGGGATGAGAAATGGACCGGATTCGGATTCTTCGGATGGACCTTCTTCTGGGTCCTCCTGCTGCTGTTTGCGGGGACAGGTCTGTTCCTGATCATCGTCAGCTTCTATTCGCTGGGTTCGGACACGGTGAGCTTCATCATCCAGCTATCTTCCGGCTCGGTGCTGTTCGTTGGAACAATATGGTTTTACCTCTGGGTCTTCGACATCAGGGAGCTTCTGTATTCCATCGACAGGTCTTGGAGGATCTTCGAGCTCTTCCCGTGCTACAACATGGAAGTGATGAAGAGGTTCTTCGAGGATTTCGAGAGGCGATTCACTTTGGTGCTGTTCCCGGGAAAGAGAACGGAGCTTGAAAAAGTGAATCTGTGGATAACGAGGAGGTATCATCTTCCCGACGATGAGAAGAGCATCGTGGAGGTAAGCATACTGGGAGGAGAGTCTCTTACTATAATGGTGATGGGAGATGCAAAGCAAATGACCGGTGACATAAACCTTTTCATGGAAAGGGAGAGCGATGCGATCTATGAGGAGGCGGATAAATACCTTGAGTTCGGGGGAATGGTCCTGGGGGACAATCCGAGATTGAAGAAGAGAACGGCTTAAAATCGAGACCGATTTTTTAGGTTACTATACGTCTTGTTTACACCATTTTTTTCTAAAAATGTGCACAAGTCGGAAACGACCCCTATACTTCGCATAAAAACCCTTGAGCATCTTAAAAAAGTATCGATTTATCCTGCCTATTACGGGGGGTATAGGAAGGGACTTAGAATGATTTCTTTATTCCTTTGGGAGGAAGGTACATTAAATATTAATCGGATAAAAAAATCTTTTAAGGATTCTCAAGAGCAAATAAAAATTTTATATCTATTAGAGTTTTTTCACAAGTAGTTCATATGAGGAGATATAGAGTTCTCATCATTGTTGTAATACTAATTTTATCATCAATCTCAACATCTTCTAATGCATTATTTTGCAACATTATAATAGGGGTGAAAAATAATCATATAAATCCAAATATAATTATTTCAAGTCAAAAGAACTCTACACTACTTTTTTCCACGTTTCTTGGTGGTTCCGATTATGAAGAAACTCCAAAAATTGCATTTGATAATGAAGGTAATTACATCGTTGTTGGATATACAAGTTCATCGAATTTTCCTGTAACTTCAGACGCGTATGATAGATCATATAATTTGAATTATGATATGACTATATCCATAATTAACGAGAGTAGGTCT